>NZ_LMPR01000009.1:1700745-1908772 GCF_001423925.1 Exiguobacterium sp. Leaf187
TGAGTACTCAAGTGGAATTCGTTCGATTGCTACGTCTTTATGTCCAATTTGATTTGCAGCACTTACACCGAAAGTAGCAGTCAATGATAAAGCAGCAATTGCTAAACCTAGTTTCTTTTTCAAGTTCATATAAATAACCTCCTAATTTTTTTCGTCTGGCTTTGTAACAACATCATATATCCTTAGACCCCCTCCAAATATTCGAATACGAATATTTATGTTATTTTACACATTATTCATTATAACCATTACTTTTGACACGTATCATATGTCCTGAATACTGTCCTTTTTTTACAAACTATCCATCAAAGTGTTGAATTTGTGTATGAAAATAGATTCTTTTGAATATTCCATCGCTTTATTTTTTCAAATCTAAATAAAAATGCTCGCTCAACTCATATGAGTCGAACGAGCATTTTTATTTAGATGATTGTCGTAACGCAATGACGTAAAAGATACCGAGTACTACAATCACGCCTAGTAGTATCGAACTAATTGTCGTCCGAGTCGATGTATCGGGCATCCATATCCCAAGTCCTAAATTGATTGCTGCGATGATTAGGACGAGCCAAACAATTGTACGTGGTCGCATATCGATCTCCTTTCCATTCTGCCTTCCCATCGTCGAATATGCTATGGTGGAAACAACGAAGGAGGTTCTTTCATGAATAGACTTGCTGTATTTTGTGGTTCCAAAGATGGTGCCGATTCACTCTTTCGAGAGGCGGCAGGAAAACTCGGTCAAGCGCTCGCCGCGCGCGGCATCGGACTTGTATATGGAGGATCACGCGTTGGAACGATGGGCGCAGTCGCAGATGCTACGCTCGCTGCTAAAGGTCAAGCAATCGGTGTTCTTCCCCACTTTCTTCAGGAAAAAGAACTTGCGCATCCTGGACTAACCGAACTGCATCTCGTCCACTCGATGCATGAGCGAAAAGCCAAAATGTCAGAGCTCTCTGATGGATTCATCATTCTCCCGGGTGGTCCAGGAACGATGGAAGAATTTTTTGAAGTCTTCACTTGGGCACAGCTTGGACTTCATGAAAAGCCATGTGGTGTACTGAACATTGATGGCTACTATGATCCCTTGATTTCCCTATTCGATACGATGGAACGTCAAGGATTCTTGATTCCCGAACACCGTACAATGTTGATCGTCGAGTCAGATGCTGAACGTCTTTTAGAACGTTTTGCAACGTATGAAGCACCGCGCGTCAAAACCTATATGGATCGTTCACAAACCTGATGAAAACGGAGTCTTGAACTCCGTTTTTTTTTGATTACATTTCTTGATTTGCGATGATTCCTTCTTTTTCCACTCTCCTTTAGCATTCTTCACTCCTTTTACTAATTCCTACTTACATGATATAAAAAGCCAGATACCGATTGGTACCTGGCGCAGAGAATCAAAAGAAATTTAAGATAGCGTCGCTTAAATTCGCCAAAGATGGCGTCTCATCAACGACCATTAAGCTTCCTGCTGCAAGTACAAGAATACCTAGCGCAGATAAGATCAATGCCGGATGTTTGATGTTTTCCTCTGAATCCGTATTTTGTTTCCCGGAACGAGCATTAGCAGCTTGTGCTTTTAAACGGTCACGCCGAAATTGATGTTGCTCCTCTTTCGACCATTTTTTATATTCCGCAAGAAACTTTTTATATTCCGGTAAAACATCTTTGGTTGTTCCGTCGAGTCGTACTTGACCATATTCGAGCCAAATGACGCGTTCACAAAAACTCTTGATTTGTGACAATGAGTGGCTGACGAAGATGATCGTCTTTCCTTCATCCTTGAACTCGTTCATCTTATCGATACAACGATTATAGAAGGTTTGGTCACCAACGGAAAGGGCTTCGTCAACGATCAGAATGTCGGCGTCGACGTTGACCGCGATCGCGAAGCCGAGGCGCGACTTCATCCCACTCGAGTACTTCTTGATCGGCTGATCGATGAAGTCACCGATATCAGCGAAATCGATGATGCCTGGCATCCGACGCTCGATTTCCGCATCATCCATCCCAAGCATGAGACACTTCAAGCGAATGTTCTCTCGCCCTGTCAGGACATTCTTTAATCCTTGTGAGACGGCGATGATCGCGACTTCACCATTAATGGCGACGTCTCCTTCGTTTGCATAGATGATGCCTGAAATCAAGTTCGAAAGTGTAGATTTACCGGAACCGTTGATTCCGACGAGTCCAACGACTTCACCCGAGCCGATTTCAAGCGAGATATCTCGCAGTGCAGTGAATGTTTTAACGCTCTTGCTTTGATTCTTGAACAAGAGCTTGAATTTTTCTTTCGTAGTCGTAACCATGTCGAAGCGTTTCGTGACATGGTCGAGTTTAATCATAGACATGGCGATTTCCTTCCCTTAGACGAGCTCAGTGAATGATTTACGGAACTTGATATGCAAGAATGTTCCGGCTGTGAACAAGAGGAGCGTCACACTCCAGAAGTACAGTCCAGTTGGCCATTCCTGCCAGACCCAATGTCCTCCGAGCAGACTCGCCCGGTATCCCTCGACGAGATAGTAGACCGGATTCAGGCGAAGGACACCGTGCAGGGCGTCCGGGAACCGCTCAATATTCCAAAGAATCGGTGTCATATAAAAAAGCATCCGCATCATCGATTGCAAGAAGAGCTGAATATCTTTGACGAGCGTAATGAGCGTTGAAAAACAAAGTGAAAATGCGTAGACGAAAATGTATGTCGCAATCATGTAATAAGGCAACTGAAGTAGTTTCCATGTAATCGGAATCCCATTTGCGAGGATGACGATGAATACGATCACAAGCATTGCGAAGTGTTGATACATCCGTGACAAAATAACGTATGACGGAATGGCACTCATCGGGAAACGCATCTTCGTCACCATCGCAAGTCGACTATTGATCGAGTTCGATCCACGTAATAAAGCATCGTTGATAAAGAACCAAACGACGATCCCACAGAGAAGCCATACGATGAATGGAATGTTTCCATCGACATTTTCATTTCCCCGAAGACCGACACCAAAGACGAACCAGTAGATGAAAATTTGGAGACCCGGATTGAGGAGTTCCCATAAGAGGCCAAGGCGTTGTTCTGCGTGTGCGGACTTAATTTCATATCGCGCGAGCCGGCGAATCAAAGGAAAGTTTTCAACCTGTTCCCGGATGATACTTTTCATTTCTTTCAACATAAGTGTAAGTTCCTTCCGATTTCATGGTGCATGTATTTGTAATTCAATGAATTCTGGATCAAATTCAAACAAAAAACGGGTTCTGTCCGCGATTCCTCAAACGAACATTCCTCCGATCGACATGATATATCATGTCTAATTATCCATCCCTCCTCGTTTATCTTTCAATTGTGTATACACGAAGTACACTTAATCAATTCTAGCCATCCGTAAAAAGCGTGTCAACGTATAGCGTGAACCGACACCAAACTGTAGCTTTCCCGTTGAAACAAAAAAATCGACAAGGACTCCTTGCCGATCCATTCACAGGATTAGGTATGTGTAAAGTTAGGAAATTCAATTGTCGTCGGTGGAGAGGCGAGCCCCCATATAATCAAGATTCCCATTATACAAAGTATACCTACGAGTAGACTCCTACGTATCTTTTCATCCATTCGTACTCCCGCCTCCCCATCGCATATTTTTCATATAGTAAATTATACATTTTTTTGAAAATGTTTACTACGCGATTCTCTCAAAATGAGGACAATTTCCTACAATCTATTATAATCTACGTTTCTTTTGAAGGAGGAACAAGATATAATGTAAGCGCAATCATTTATCTTTTCTTCTTTCAGGTAGAAGAAAACAAACGACTTGCTAGAGTTGTATTGTCGTCGGACCTAAGAATTTACGCATTTTACAAAAGGTTCATGACACGATTGTCCGTTAAGCATTTATAGTAGAAGAAGAGGTTACCGATCGCTGGTTGACCTCATATCATCTCGAGGGAGGATTTTTATTTATGTACAAATCAAAACCGCTTTACGCGGCAGCAGTAGCTGTCGCATTGACGACATCGGCAATCGTGCCGGCTGCACAAACGACCGTATCTGCTGCAACACATGTCAAAGTCAAGACGGTCAAATTGAAGTCTCTCACTTTCACGAAGGGTGAGCCTGTTAAACTTCCGGCTACATACAAGGGAGAAAAAATCTCATGGGGTGCATACAATAAGCACATCTTCAATCGCTACCAAACGGTTCATGGCACATATGGTAAGAAAAAGCTCCCAATCGAAGTAAAGATTCACGTCGAGAATTATGTGATCAAAATCATTGAGTCCGTTAAGGAACAAGTGATTTCAGTCGATCAAAAACCAGTCCTTCCTAAAAAACTAGCTGTTCTTTACGCTAACGGCAAAGTCTACGATAAAGAAATCAAATGGAGCAAAGTTGATACGAGTGAGTCAGGTACTTACTATGCGACAGGTAGCTTGACGCATAAAGGCAAAACGGTCACGACAAAAGCAAAAATCATCGTCCGTGACATCAATACAGATGATTTCAGCCTTGCCTTGCTCCATACGAACGACACACACGCTGCACTCGATAACGCTCCAAAACGTGCGACTGTCATTAAAGAGCGTCGTGCCGCTTACCGCGCCGAAGGTACACCGTCGCTTCTTCTTGATGCTGGTGACGTCTTCTCAGGATCACTCTACTTCAACGAGTTCAAAGGACAAGCTGATCTCGAACTCATGAACTACATGAAATATGACATGATGACGTTCGGTAACCATGAATTTGATTTGGGTGACCAAGATCAAGGTGCTGCTTTACAAGCCTTCGTTGCTGGCGCTGACTTCCCATTCATTACAGCAAACGTTGATTTCAGTAAAAATCCGCTCTTCAACGGGATGCAAAAGAAAACAATCACGTCTGGTCCGGAAGATGGACGGATCTACCAAGGTGTCATCAAAAAAATCAACGGTGAAGAAGTTGGTTTCTTCGGCTTGACGACAGAAGAAACAGTTGGTATTTCAAGCCCTGGTACGATTGCATTCTCAAACTATATCAAAAGCGCTCAAGCGACCGTTGATAAGTTCAAAGCACGCGGTATCAATAAAATCGTTGCGTTGACACATATCGGTTACGATGATAATTCTGAAATTGATAACGATCCATTGCTTGCACAAAACGTTGATGGTATCGATGTCATTATCGGTGGTCATACTCATACGAATCTTACTAAACCAGTATTGATTCCTGCGAGTGAAGAAACAAAGAAAAAAGAGCCTACAGTCATCGCCCAAGCTTCTCAATATAGTGAATTCCTTGGAGATGTCAACGTAACGTTTGATTACAAAGGAAAAGTCAAATCATACAGTGGTTCGACGATTGAAGTAAAACCGTATGCAGCAGATCCTGGAGCCGCTGCTATTCTCAAACCTTACGCGGATAAAATTACAGCAATCAAAAACCAAGAAGTTGGGGTTAATATTGTATCTGCCCTTCCAAACCCACGTACTGGTGGCACTAACACAGTGAGCGTTCGAAATAGTGAAACAGCTCTCGGAAACTTAATTACGGACGGTATGCTTGCAAAAGCGAAATCAATTAACCCAGAAACCGTCATCGCTGTTCAAAACAGTGGTGGAATTCGTGCCGCGATCGATGCAGGTCCACTTACAACTGGTGAAATCTTAACTACTTTACCATTCGGTAACACACTTGCACTCGTGACAATGAACGGTTCACAACTTAAAGATCTCTTTGAAATCAGTGTTGGACTTGCACCACTTGAAAATGGTGGATTCTTACAAGTATCAGGTATGAAACTTGAGTACGATGGTTCAAAAGCGAAGGGACAACGTGTTACGAAAATGACGATTACGAAAGATGGCGGTGTAGAAGAGGCCATTGATCCAGCCAAAACGTACACAGTTGCTACAAACGCTTTCACTGCTAAAGGAAGCGACTTCTTGACACCATTTGAAGATGCGTATAAATCAGGACGTGTGAAAGACCTCGGTCTCTCTGACTGGGAAACATTCCGCGACTACGCGATTTCGAAGAAAACAATCGATTATAAAATTGAAGGACGAATCCTTAACGTGGATCCAGCTCTTCAAGGTAAATAAGTTCATAAAAAATGCTCCTTCCCGATTTCGGGAGGAGCATTTTTCTTATAACGTTTGAGACGTATGTTGCTTTAACAATCGAATGATGTCGTCTAATTCATATTGCTGTGCCAACATCAAAGGCGTCAAACCATCCTTATTCTTAATCGAGACGTCTGCCCCTTGTTCTAGCAATACTTTCACGGTTTGAACGCCTTCCCCTTCCACCGCATGATGTAAAGGTGTGTACTTTTGATCATCAAGCTGATTGATATTTTCACCGTTCTTTAAATACAGTTCTACTAATTCATTATTGTTACTATATACTGCTGTGATGAACGGACGTTCTCCGAAGTCATTGATTGCGTCCACATCACTTCCCTGCTTAAGTAACGTATCAAAGATTTCCTTCAGTCCTTCACTTGACTTGCGATACCCTAAATAGTGAAGTGCTGTATCACCATCTGCATCCACGGCTTTCATATCTCCGTCCGGTAACTCCTTCTGAACTTCTTCCAACGTCCCCTTTTGAATCGCAGCCATCAACTTCGTTTCCTGCAATCCATTCGCCTTTGACTCATCCGATGACGTGACGACAGCTTTTGCGGTTTCATTTGAAAACGAAACGTTCTGGACACTCCAGCCAATCAAAACGAATGCTACTATACTCGATGCTACCAACAAGAATCGAACAGCATGCTGCCCAGTAGGAGTCTCGCGTGACATCCAGCCTAATTCAATCAATCGTCTGTCTGTCGTCGGTGTCGTGTAGACCATTTCGCTAACGACTTCAGCTAGCGTAATCTGCCTCTTTTCAGCTAAATATGCTGTTACATCGATTTCATCGATCAATCGATACCGTCCGTTTTCTTTTAGAATACTCTGCATGACACTATCTGGATCGTCTACAAGATGCATGGCTTGACGATCCCGGTATAAGGATATCGTTCGTAAATAAGCCGGTCTTAAAAATGGAATCCAACTGCCTAATAGTAATGCGAAACGTTTTTCCTCGTCATTATGCTTCAGACGAAGCAACTCCCGAACTCGTTCGAACTCATTTCGCTCCCGCATGGCTTTCTCTGGTAAAAAAAACACGTTCGTTCGGAACAGACTCACGCCTCTAATCGGCGATACGTCGTCTCCGACGATATAGATGCGTGGTGTCTTTAAATTCAAACGTTCCGATAACGACGCGATATCATGATATAGTTCCGGAAAACGATATTCGGTTACCTCAATGCCTTCTTGTTGCAATCGGATCACCGAGGAAAAGAGTCGTAATATTTTCCAGGCGAGCCAGACAATCGTTAGCCCCATTAAGACAAGGCCCAAAGCGCCCAGTTCAAAAGACAGGTAGACCAGTGCCCCTACTGTCGCAATCGCATTTAAAAACAAAAGCCAGAAGTATATTTTTCCTTTCATGCCAGTCCTTCTTTCTATATGTCTCTTCTCTTTATTCTTTAGTTTAGAGTAACATTTTCAATTTTGTCGTGCCTATATTTTTCCATTCCTTACTCTTTATCGGTCAACTTCTTGTGATTTCAAAGCAAAAAGCACCTTATCTCAAAAAAGATAAAGTGCTACAGACTTAAAGTGATGACGGTTTTGGTTCACGCAGGAGATGCTTGATGTCCTGGAACGTGACGAACGTCTTATTTTTTGCATCGTATAGTTTATAGCGTAAAGATTTTAAGCTAGAGAACAAACCGATCGTCGTCGCCTTTTGAAGCGGTGGTGTCGAGACGTGTGCTTTCTCTAGATGATAGTTCGGTACACGCGGACTCAAGTGATGGACATGATGGAAACCGATGTTTCCTGTCACCCACTGTAATACTTTTGGCAGCTCGTAATATGAACTACCTTCGATCGCAGCCTTGACGTAATCCCATTCGTTTTCATCTTCAAAGTAGGAATCCTCGAATGTATGCTGAACATAAAATAACCAGATACCGAGTACGCCCGCTGTGAACATCGTCGTCCCTTGGATAATCAAGAATGCTTGCCAGCCAATCCAGTAAATCAAGACACCGTATAAAACGACAAGTGATCCGTTAATGAGATATGTGTTAAGACGCTCTTTCTTCCGTGCATCCTTTCGGTTGAAACGACTCGTCACTAAAATCAAGAGCAACGGACCTAGTCCGAACATGACGAGCGGGTTCCGATAGAGTCGATATTTCAATCGCGTCCATTTCGATGACGCAATGTATTCTTCGATTGTCATTACCCAAATATCACCGACGCCCCGCTTGTCCAAGTTACCGCTTGAAGCGTGATGAATCGCATGTTCTCGTTTCCACTTTTCGTATGGAAATAGCGTTAGCACACCTGTAATGGTTCCTACGATTGCATTCGCTTTTTTGTTTTTGAAAAACGAACCATGTGTACAATCGTGGAAGATGATGAACATCCGCACGACGAATCCCGCAGCGATCATCGCAAGCGGTACTGCGAGCCAGGCTGACACGTGAAGTGCTTGATACGCCAAAAACCAAATGACGAGAAACGGCAGGATCGTATTGATCATCTGTCGGATGCTGGCCTTGATGTCTGCCTTTTCAAAAGGCGAGACATGTTTGCGCAGCTGTGCGATTTTTTCTTTACTCATGTATTACTTCCTCCTCGGGTTGTTCCAGCGTTCACGACGCTAATGATGATGATGCCTAAAAAATGAAAGAATTGAGCGGCGTACGTGACGATGTCCTCGGAGATTCGAACGTAATCATGCCCATATTGATTAATCGCTTGAATATTTTTAGTACCAAGTAATGATATCATATCATATATTTTTCAGGATTTTGATTTATTAGAAAAGTTTTTTAAAAAATAAGGCTGACAAAAAAGAATGACGCGTCTTTTCACGCCCTTTCCTCAGGCGAGACTCAAGTCAGTTTTCCTGCCTTATTCAGGCATGAAATTGGGGCTTGTTTGTCCCTGATAGCGCAAACATACGCATTTTCCTGTAGGAGTGGCGTATGACGCGTCACTCTTTTTGTTATGAGGTAAGGGTGGCAGATCATCACTCTGCCACCCTTACCTTTGTAGAGACTGACTGTTGAGTCATCCTCACTGTCATGTATTAGACAATTGGCGGTGATACCAAGATTTGTTCAGCGTTCCATTTTAATCGATCGACGACATTCGCTCCAGACCACTGTTCAATCTGTTGATACGCCGGCATAAGATGAAGATGGTCTGTTGCTTTTTTAGCGTTGGATGCGATGAAGTGTACCCATCCTTTTTGAATGGCACGCTGACAAAATAGCTTCTTTTCTTCTCCGTGATGACCGAGAATACTGTGTGTCGCCAGTTGACAACGCACGCCCTTTTCAATTAGCTGGACCAGACGTTCAGGATGCTCGAGAAGTTCTGCGTTATCTTCCGGTTGCGCAAGGATCGGCAAATACCCGTCTTCGATTAATCCGGTCATGACTTCTTCCGTATAGACCGGTAGCGGATCGTCGGGGCAATCGATTAACAGATAGGCGGTATCCGCTAACGTCAAGACGTGCCCTTGGTTGACCGCATCACGCAATCCGAGTGTCAAACGCGTCTGTTGTCCCGGATAGACGAGGACAGGAATCTGTCGCTGGGCCAGTAAAACATTCAGCTCTGCTACGATCAATTGGACTTCTTCTGCTGTCGCATGCGTCGCATATGGTGTTGCGATGATTCGGCGCACCTCTTCCGCAGCAGCACGCCGTGCCATGCGGATCGTTTCTTCGACATGAGTCGCTCCCTTATCGATCAACGGCAAAAGATGATTATGAATATCGATCATCATCGTTCCCCCTTTTCTCATTCGTCGTCCCATAAAAAATGATATCATAAAAGGAAACGGAAAATTCATACATATCCTGACGTTAGAAGGAAGGAGGATGCCTTATGCATCGCGCCTTATCCGCTTTACAATTCTATACCTCTCACACGGAAGTTGATATCAAGCGTCTCCATGAACGAATCCTGCTGTCCTTGTCTTCCTCTTCTTCGCTTCAGGCGACCTGCCTTCATCTGACAGGGATAGCACCCTCGCGACCGTTTCAGCAAGATACGGTTCGTCCAGAAGAGTGGCAACGATTTTTGGACGGTCATCCACACGAGAGCATCGCCGACTTTTATGGTTTCCTTACATCTGTTCCTTTACTAGATGAAGGAGACGAGATGCCGCTCGAACAGACGACGCCCAATGCAGTACCGAAAAAGCGAGTCTTGTCCTGCCGACTCGTCCTCCTCGCGCTCGCTTGCTTCTGTATTGGTGCGCTTGCTACATGGGGATATCAGACATGGGCGAAGAAAGACGTAATCTATCATTTCGTCTCCACGAAATCGAGTCCGATTTATCGTCATCCTGATTCCTCGACCATTCTTCAATCCGCCGACTTTGGTGATGCATTCCCTGTCCTCGATATCGTCAAGGATCGTGCGCGTATCCAGCTCCCTGACCGGACGCAGGCATATATGAAAGCAAGCGACCTATCCGAAAAAACGATTGGTTCCATGATGACGGATCAGGCGTTGTTGAAATGGACGGACGCATATATGACGCTTCCGAAACAAACACGAGCGACCGATCTATTGGATGATCCCGCTACGACATGGGTCGGTCTCGGATCACCGAAACAGAAAATCAAAACGGCTGTAGATGAAACATGGACGTATGAGTCATTCACCGTACACCTCATCGATGATCGCGCATACGCCATCGATTGGAAGAGCCCACGCCTTTCCCAAAAAGAGTTGGCGCGTCTTGGGACGTTCCAGCGGACGAATACAGCGGGACGACTGCGCATAAGCACCCATTATCAATTACAGATCATCGAGTCCGAGTCGCGTATTCAGCTGATTCGTCTAACAAAACGGATGTAAAGCAAAATCAAGAAAAAACCGCTCTCTTTATGCTATTATTAGATAAATAATGGAATTTAACGGAGGGTATCCTATGAACATTTTAGTAACAGGAGGCGCTGGCTATATCGGCAGCCATACCTGTCTCGAACTGCTACGAGAGGGTCATGAAGTCATCGTCGTCGACAATTTAAGTAACAGTCATCGGAGTGCCCTTGAACGTGTCGAACACATCGCGGACCGGACGGTCACATTCTATGAGTCGGACGTGCGGGATGAATCGGCACTCGAACGGATTTTCCAAAACCATTCGATTGATGCTGTCATTCATTTTGCCGGTTTAAAAGCGGTTGGTGAATCGGTATCACGCCCGTTGTTCTACTATCAAAACAACCTGATCAGTTCGCTCGTCCTACTCGAAGTGATGGACCGACATGATGTCAAAAAACTTGTCTTTAGTTCATCTGCGACCGTCTACGGTGTGCCGGAGACGACACCAATCACCGAATCTGCTCCGCGCTCCGCGACGAATCCTTATGGTGCGACGAAACTGATGATCGAGCAGATGCTTGAAGACATCGCGTTCGCTGATCCGACGTGGGATATCACATTACTCCGCTACTTCAACCCGATTGGTGCCGATATGAGCGGTCTGATCGGTGAGGATCCAAACGGTATTCCGAACAACTTGATGCCATATGTGACACAAGTTGCTGCTGGAAAACTCGACACCCTTCAAATTTTCGGAAATGATTACGATACGGATGATGGTACGGGTGTCCGCGATTATATCCATGTCGTCGACTTAGCGAAAGGACATATCAAGGCACTCTATCATGATCATTCCGGGATCGAGGCATTCAATCTAGGAACGGGACAAGGGACAAGTGTGCTTGAACTCGTCGCGACGTTCGAAGATGCGACGTCTCTGCAAATCGATCGAAAGATCACGGCACGACGTCCGGGTGATGTCGGATCGTGTTATGCGGATGCTTCAAAAGCAGAACGCCTCCTCGGATGGAAGGCGGAGAAAGACTTGTATGATATGTGTAAGGATGCTTGGCGCTGGCAATCTAAAAATCCAGACGGGTATCAAAAATAATAGGTAGGATAAATCGTTTTACCTGCAATCAAAAAAGGCGATCCACTTCCGATACGAATTCGGAAATGGATCGCCTTTTCAAATTAGCCTACATGCTATTGATCTACTCAAAAGAACCTTTAACCGCTTCACATCCACGAACGATTCAATCGTTCACTCCATCGCGTAAAACGCATCGAGCGTGGCGGTAACACCATCCGACAAAACGTATGGTAATCAATATCCGAGACATAATGGATGAGTCGCATGAGCGCAAACGCAAACGTCAAAGTTGATCCGATCGCGAAGCTGAGACCGTATCCGGAAAAACCGAACGGCGCGATCAACAAAGCTAAAATCCCATTAGATAAGAAGAACACGCATGAAATCCATGCCGCTCCTTTTTGATCTTCAAAATACAGTAACAAGAGAGTCAAGACGAGAACCATCGCATTCGAGAACGCACCGATCGTCGTCATTTGGAAAATGCTGATCGTTGCTTCAGGTAATGCGAGGTAACCGAGCAACGTCGAGGCGAACAATAAGGTGAACAGCGTAAACAATCCTTGATTTCGAAACAATCGTTGTAATTCCTGTCGTAAGACGAGTAACATCGCGTCCCGCGCTTTTTCAACTTGATCCAGCGTTCCGCCCTCGTTCGCGTATCCATAGAAGATGCGATACCGTTCATAGAAACGCGTCTCGACGGAAACGACGAAGATCGTCATCGTCGGGATGACCGTCAAATAGGATAAGAAGATCGCCGTATCGTATAACGGATGATAACGGAATGTCCCGAGATGAACAGCACCGCCGTCAGAGAACCAGATGACCCAGTTCCCGACCCATACCCCGATATTGTAGAGAAAACTCGTCCAAAAGAGCGCCGGGTAACGATCAAAATAACTCAAGTAGGTAAACTGATTTTTCGTCCCGCGTTGCGGGAACGTCAACAACATCGAGGTGAATAGACCGAATAACGTGATGACCATGCCGAATGTGAAACCTGCCGTTAAGGCAAGACTTGGTGTCACGATACCCGTTACATACTCCATCAGATACCGATCAATCAGTAAGACCGATCCGACAGCTACGATACCGCCAATCAAAAAGCTGTATGCGACAGCCTGATAGAACTTCGCGGCACTTAAGAATAGGAAATGCACCCAGATCAAATTGATCGTCATGAACAATATGAAGATCAGCCCGTTCAACAAGAACGGAAGTTTTGAGAAGCTGAGGAAGATGAGAAAGGCGATACTGCCTAACGCCATCGTCATCTTCGTCATACCTAGAAATGCAGGAAACAGATCTTCATATCGTTTCTCGTAGAAACAGTCCGCCAAATAGCGCGTGACGACGAGTTGCTGAATACCGAGCAACACTTGTGAAAAAATGAAGCTGTATGAGACGACCAGATTGAAGGTCGTCCGTTCTTCAAAAGAAGCAATCGACAGGAATGTCGTCAGCCACTGGGTCACAGCAATCGTCAAGATGACGATGAGCCATGGACCGGACGTGACGAGTCCAGCGAAAGCATATGCCTTTAACCGAGATGAGAAATAGTCCTCTTGAAACAATTTTTGAAGCTTAAACCCGATGCCCGCCATACGTCACACCCCTCTCTTGATACAATGTTTGATACTCCGAGATGAAGCGGTGCGTCTGGTAATACGCAAGTGCGCGTTCTTTCCCATTTCGTCCAAAGCGAATCGCTTCTTCCGGATGTGACTGGAACCAGGCACACCGTTCTGCGATCCGGCGAGGATTGACCGGTGGCACGACGAATCCAGCCGGACCGTAAGGATCATCCTCACGTCCGTTGATCAGCTCGGAACATGCACCGACATCAGTGACGACCCACGGTATCCCTGCAGCCATGCCTTCTAGGACAGCCAGTGGTTGACCTTCGGAAATACTCGTCAACAAGCAGACATCAAATGATGGCAGATAGCTCCGGATATCGACCTTTCCGACGAGTTTCACACTCTCTGATAGTTCAAAGAGATCGATTTGGTCTTGGCATTCACGGGCGTATTCCGGATCCTCTTCAAGCGGACCCATGATCGTCATTTCAAATGGAACGTGCATTTCCTGTAAAACCTTCGCGGCATGGATCATCGTCTTGATGTCCTTGATTGGAACAATGCGGACGATTGCGCCGATCCGAAGTACATCTTGCTTTGGAGTATGTCCTAACGCAGCAAGTCCTGTCGCATCAATTCCATTCGGGATGACGCGAATTTTTTCGGCAGGTGCTCCAAGTTCACGCTGTAATTCACCGTTTCGGTCAAAGAGCGTGATGATATTGTCCGCCCCAGCGTAGGCTTCGCGTGATAAGTGATGGAAGAACTGCACCCAGTGCATGCGGTATTCTTGTGGAATCCACATCGCTTGGACGAGCTCCTCTTCTCGTTCACGGGAGTAGATCCCGTGTTCCGTTAGGACGAACGGAACGTGTTGGCGTTGTTTGATCGCCGCTGCGACGAGTCCCGCATATCCCGTCGACGCGGAATGGATCAAATCGACGGTCGGTAAGTCGGCTTGGAGCAGTTCCAGAACAGGCGCATACATGCTACGCCACATCCATAAATAATCGATGAAGGAGCCAGCTTGTCGTTCTTCCCGGTAACTCGTCTTGACGAGATCAAAAAAGAGACGACTTGAGAAAAATTGCGTCGATGTTCCGATCGCCTGACCGAAGAGTGGGAAAATCGACGTGTTCGTCGCTTGGAATCGCATCCATCGTTTGATATCCTCTTCCTGCTCCGGCGTCAATGTCTGTTTTAGCGGACGCGTCTCATGGGTTTGATCGAGTGGAAGGTTCGTCACACCAACGACGTTCGCGGGAAGCGTGTAACGGAACTCTGCTTCCGTCATGCGTGTAGGTGTGATCGTGATCAGTTCAAACTCATGCTCTGTCATTTGTTGAATCAACATATGTGCCCAACTAGCGACGCCACCACTGACATAAGGGTAACTCCCTTCTAACACTAAACCAATCTTCATTGGGATCCCTCCAGTACCGGTATGCGCGCGAAGTTCTTCTTGAGTTCTACTTCGTATAAATCGTTCGCATCTCCAAGTTTTCGCACTTGCCCGTACGCGAAGGACCCGGTCTCCAGTTTTCCTTCATTGACACGAACGACCATCTTCGAAGGAAGGAGCATTTGACTACCTGAAATCTCAATCGCTGTTTTAGAATAACGAACATCGATTTTCGATTCTTGATACAGCTTCATTTTTTTGTAGCCATCGTACTGCGTCATACTTTCGAGATACGGATAATCCGTATGAATCGTTTTGAACATCTTTTCAATCGAACGTTCCATCGTCGGCCACCCTTGTCCTTTTGAGCGTCGTTCATCGAGGACGTCATCCGGGTGAATGAAGTGCGAGACAAGTCCGAAGTTCGCGACGGCATCTGCTAAGACAAACATATCTTCAGGAGATTCATTGTATCCGCTTGTGATCCGGGGGAAGTTATAGAGATTCTTATAGGTCGAATCTGGTTCGAACTCCTGAATGTAACTTCCTTTTGATGGGTCTCCAATATAAAGAGACGCGATAATTAATCCATCCGGAAATGCTTCATTTAAGACGGATAAACCGGTCGGACCAATGATGTTCGAAGGTGGTACATAGCTGCGCAATTGCTCGTTCGGGAAGAAATACTGATGTGCCGTTTTCACTTCTTCGATACCTTTCATCATCTGCTTACGGTTCTCCCAAGTGATATATCCGAGACTCGGATCCATCGTTTCCCCGTTAATGATGAGTGGTTGGTGGTTATATCCATGTAAACCAAGTTCTCCACCCATCTTCAATAATCCGCGTCCGAAGTTCAGCATCGGAAAACGAATGTTTTCAATCAATTGTTTTTCCGTATCATAAATCGCATTCTTGTAGCTTCCGATGATGAATCCGGAATAAATGACATCCTGTTCCTTCGCGACCCGTTGCATGTCTTTCCACCAGACTTCTGCAAAGAAATCTTTAACGGTCAAATCATAGTTTTTCTGAATCGCTGGATTGGAGGCATCTGGTACGGGTGCCGGGAAATCATCGAAGTGCGCTAGCTTTACAGCGACTTGCTGACTGACGAATGTCGGAAACAGTAATGACAGGGACTGGACGAGTAGACCACGCGAGTTTTTTTCGAGTAACGAAGAAGTATTCCAGAACAAGACCTCTCCTTTTCCGTATTCATGGGTCCATAAGATCGGATTCCCATCAGCCTCGATTTTGACGTCGGCATCTTTTAACGTCACATCCGCAATACTATGGACAAACAAAGTAGAAGTCTTCGGTAAATCGATATACCCGGGAAATAAATCTTTTTTGAATGTCATCCCGTTAACATCCTCTTTAAAATCACCAAAGCGTTCTACCCCTACTAAGTCGCCCCATTTCGGATCAATGAATCGACCGGCGATGTACAAGCGACCGCCTTGTTGGACGAATTTCCGAATGGTCTCGTACGGCCATTCCTTCGTATGTTCACCGGATAAGACAAGCACTGTCCGGTCACTCGGTTGAAGCGTCTTGATGTCTGACGTACGAATCCGTTGGTGATCGATCTTCGCATATTTCAATGCGTACGAGAAATTTTCGATTGCGCCTTTTGACAGGTCGCTATCGTTTTGAAGCAAGTAGACACGAAGTGCCTCCCCTTTTGCTTCAGTCGTTTTCGTGTTTGCTGTCTCGAATGAACGGACCTTCGTTTTTTCAGAAGGAATCAGTCGATGTGGATAATCGAGACGAAACAGCTGTACGATGCCCATCGTCACGAATAAGACGACAAATAATCCAATGAGATAGCCATAAGGTTTCTTATTCATTGGTCTCCTCCTTCCAAACGTTCCAATATGAAGCGATGCTCTTCTGGAATATCCTCTTCTGCTACTGTTGTTCTTAACTGATGGAGCACCGGACCGATCGAAGTCCAGTCCTGCCGTTGAAAGTAATAACGAATCAACGCTAAATATCCGTCTGGCAACGTCGGATGGATCTGAATCATCTCTTCGTAGAAGGAAATCGCTTTTTCCTCTTCGCCTTGACGTATCGCCATTTCCGCTTCCGCTTCAATCCGGACGAGATCCGTCGGATAGAGAGCGCGCATTTGTTCTAGCACGAGGTGAAGTCGCTCATCGAGTCGACCGATACCGCCTTCATCTAATAGACCACTGTCGAGGAAGGTTTTACATTCCTGAATGAACAGATGATACGTCGTCACGTCTACCGGATTGAGTTGTTGTTCCCGTAGCCGAAGATTTGCTTCATAACGGTCAAATAAGGAATTTCGGACCGTCGCTGCGTAGTGGACGGTTTCCGAGTCATCATGATCAAGTCCGTATTGCAAATACTTCCCAGTCTCCTTCAAGGACGATGTCGTCAAATGAATCATCGATTGCTTCCGGCGTTTCGCATCCATGTTCAATGCCTCCTTGATCGGAACCATCTCCATATTGTCTGCAGCTTGCTGTTGAAGTCCTTCAAGATTCATCACGTCGAACTGCACATATTCATCGTAATCCAGTAACGTATCGGAAGAAGCAAAACGACGGGAAATCAGATAAGCCAGTCCCCCTAGTACTTCACCGAGAAGTGGTAGGACGGCACTGAACAAGCACACGAACGTTAAGATCCCTCGCTCTTGCTCCGGCAATCGAAAGACGAGTACACGATAAGCCAACACGATGAGAAAAAGATGAAGTACGTAAAGCATGAGCAGGAGTGCCGTCATTGGACACGCCCTCCTTTTTGAACGTACACAGCCTTGATTCGTTCGAGGAATCGGTTCGCATGTTCTTGAGGTGTTCCGGGTAATAAGAATTGAAGATGCTCAGTGTTTTCATCAAAACCGATCAGGTCGATTTCACGCATCGATTGCCGCAAGATCAATTCCAGTTCAATCAGAGAAAACGGTGTATTGCGAATATCAAGCTGTACGAGGCTATACGGCTGACCATAATGCTCGCGTCGATATTCTTGGTATTTCACTTTCTCCTCGAAGTGCTCCCGTTTAAAGATACGCGTGCCTTCAATCAATTCATGACGCGTCTCGATCCATTCCATCAACATTGCTTTCTCGATGCGCGACCCTGTCCAATCGACGATCAATTGCATGACGTGCATCTCATAGTTCGTCAAACGTTCGAAGGCGATCGATTGAATGACGACGACTTCCTGGATGCGTCCGTCATAACGGATTGGTGCAATCAGTAACGGGACATCTGTCTCATCAATTGTCCGGATGGCAATCGCCTGTTTCTGGAACATCCGTTGATAGATGCCTTGTTCCGGATCGATGAACATCGTTTGCGGCAACAGTTCCTTATCACCAAAACGAATATGCAAACGAAGCGTACGACGTGACGCATCAACGTGATAGATCGCGATTTCCTTCGCATCGAAGGAATCCTGTAAGATTTGCAACAGCTTATCGCGTACGATGTCCGCGACGGATTGATCAAGTTCTGTTCCGATCCGGTAAATGTTCGTCAACGTGTGATTGGATTCAAGCACTTTGTTACGCATTGCCTCTTGCGCAACGCGCAATTTTTCGAGCGTATCGCGCAACCGTTCGTTCTCTTCTGTCACTTCCTCTTGTCGTAAGCGTAAGGATAGATAACGTTCTTGGAAAGAAGTACTGAACATGCCGCATGAAATCGCGACTAAGAAGTGCAAAATGATCCATGACAATTCGCCACGATCATAAACGAAGAGTAAGACGTCTTCTCCCGCCCAGGCGAGAGAACTCAGGTGATAAATCATCGTAAACAGGAAACTCGCGAATGCTCCGAGGAGTCCATAACGGAGAGAAAAAAGTAAAATATAAAAAATAAGCGGATCAATCGTCCATTTTAAGATCGAAAGGTTAAACATATAGTCTAAAGTGCCGATAATAAGAATACTAACGATCATCTCAATCCACTTGATGCCTTGCCGGTGCTGAGTATATATCATTTTATTCACTCCTTTTGTTTTTTATCGGTATGAAGATGGAAGAAATGTATCGTTGGAACACTACAATTTCATATCGAGAAGGGCAAACTTACTGAAAAGTAAGGGCGCAAAGACATGGGTCGTCGATCTACGGATACCGATCGCCAGTCTGCAATGCCGCGGCCGCTCTCTGATAATTAATCAGGAGGCTATCAACATGGGTATTATCTCACTCAAGCGCATGACGTCTATTTTGTGCATTCTTTTATTAGGAGTGTTCTTCATGTCGTCACTAGACGCAAAAGCAGAAAAATCCAATCCATTGGACAATGCGAAGTCGTACAAAGTTTACTACGACGCACCGTCAGCAGCGAAAATCAAAAAGATGCAACAATACGATGTCATGATCATCGAACCCGTCTTTTATTCCGCTGCACAAATTAAACAGATCCAACAAAACGGTACAAAAGTATACGGCTACATCAACACGATGGAAGCAGACAACTGGAATACGGATTTGATGGGACAACTCGTCGAGTCAGACTTTTTCCATCGCGATGGTCAGCGTATTCATTACGCTGAATGGGATTCGTACTTAACGGATATTACATCGAAGCACTACCAAGCTGTTTTAATGAAAGAAGTCGAGAAACAAATCGTCCAAAAAGGACTAGATGGCGTTTTCCTCGATACAGTCGGTAACATCGATAACGAACATGCCGACCAGCCTGCCGTTCTTGAACAACAACGGGTAGGAATGACAAACTTCTTAAAATCACTAAAAACAAAACATGCGTCTCTATCACTGATCCAAAACTGGGGATTCGGAACGTTGAAATATCATACGTATCCTTATGTCGACGGCATCATGTGGGAGAACTTCAATTATTCAACGGTCGCCAACGATCAGTGGTCAAAGGATCGGATGACAGACCTCCAAAAATTGAGTCAATCTCAAGACATCAAAACATTGACGATTTCTTCTGTACAAGGAACAAAAAGTGCGACACTCGCTCAAAAGAATGGATTCCTTCACATGAAATCAAACGTCGATTTGAATTACAATAAATTCTAAACCCTTTCATATACCACCTTATAAAATGACAGTGAATCCCATCACTTGTCAAGTATCTGGCATATGCTTTACTTCGAAGATGAAGGACCATTTCCCTCTAAAATCTGAGGAAAATGGTCCTTTTTGTCTCGATAGAAATCTATTATGTCAAATACTGATATACAGTATTTGACACTACTTGTTTTTAATTATATATTTTAGAAAACTATTTGTATAGATTGGATGTCTTATATATGATTCAAAACTGGATGATTCAAGGGTCCATGATATTCGCCCTGACGTATCTCCTTTTAGCCACATACCAACTGATTCGTAGTAGAAATAGTGAATTCATCGGTACCTTGATTCTTATAATCTGGTTCGGTAGTTACCTACTGACCATTGATATTTTGTTTTCATCACAATCTTTGATTTGGCAGGTCATTCCTTTTGTTTTACTGGCCTATCACCGAGAAAAAGAGTCATTTATCGGTGTAGCGATCATCACGCTTATCCATCTAGCGATCCATGCAAATGGCTATGCTGTACTGCTCGCATCAGCAGGAATCGTGATTCTATCATTACTTTTACGGCAAAAGACATATCTCGCTCTACGCTTAGGTATGCTGCATCTTCTGATCGGAAGTGCCATTTTGTTCTTCCTACCGGATCGAACGCTTTCCACGATCGTCTTTCATGTAAGTCTCACGTTATTGATGTACGGGATATTCCTCTATCTGTTGCCGCTGCAGCAACGCCACCGAAAACAGCTCGAGGTCTATCAACATTTAGCGGAGTATGATGCGTTGACGGGGCTTGCTAATCGGCGGGCATGGGAATTACGTGCCAAGACACTCGCCGGTCAATCTTCGACCTATCACTTGATCATCCTTGATTTGGATCAGTTCAAACAAGTGAACGACCAATATGGTCACTCTAATGGTGATGCCGTGTTGGAACAGTTCGCAAAAATTTTAGAGCGCAATACACGCCCAGAAGATTTAGTCGCCCGGATGGGTGGCGAAGAATTCATCGTGCTCCTGACCGATTTGACGGCAGAACAAGCGACTACCATCGCTGAACGGATCCGTCAGGAAGTCGAACGGCATACGTTCCGTTTGCTAGACGGCTCTTCGATTCACGTCACGACATCAATCGGACTCTCTTCCGGAAAACGCGGCATCCCTGTCCAGCACTCGATGGAACTATCGGATCAAGCACTCTATCAAGCAAAACGATCGGGACGAAACATCGTTCGGATTGCAAGTCATCTACTATAAAGAGTTCGACGCTTACGCGAACTCCACCTTACAGAGGACACATCGTCCGACGTATAAGGTGGAGTTTTTGCTGTTTATAATTAATCAAAAAACGTGTACACCCCCTCGGGCGTACACGTCTGCTTCACTGGAATCGTTTCAGGAACGCTTTTAATTCTTCATGCATTTCAGGATCCTTCATCGCATATTCAATCGTCGTCTTGACGAAACCGAGTTTCTCACCGACATCATGACGGTTCCCCTCGAAATCAAACGCATAGACCGCTTGGTCCGCATTCAACCGTTCGATCGCATCGGTCAATTGAATCTCGCCCCCAGCGCCTTCCGACTGGTTTTCCAAGTAATCAAAGATATCCGCCGTCAAGACGTATCGACCCATGATGGCAAGATTCGAAGGCGCCGTCCCGGACTCCGGTTTCTCGACGAATCGGCGGACCGGATAAAGTCGTCCCTCTTTATCGAGCGGATCGATGATTCCGTAGCGGTGTGTTTCTTTCGGTTCGACTTCTTGGACACCGATGACGGACTGACCGGTCTCTTCGTAGGCGTCCATCAACTGCCGGATCGCCGGCGTCTCCGATTCGACGATATCATCACCGAGCAAGACGGCGAATGGTTCGTCGCCGATGAATTGACGAGCCGTCCAAATCGCATGACCAAGTCCTTTCTGTTCTTTTTGACGAACATAAAAGATATTCGCCAGATTCGTCGAAGCACATACCTTTTCAAGTAACTCCGTTTTTCCCGACGCCTGAAGTGCGGCTTCTAGTTCATATTGATGATCAAAATGATCCTCGATCGCACGCTTGTGTTTCCCGGTCACGATGATGATATCTTCGATTCCTGCGGCAGCGGCTTCTTCCACGATGTATTGGATCGTCGGTTTATCGAGAATCGGTAACATCTCTTTCGGCATGGCTTTTGTTGCCGGTAAAAAACGTGTGCCGAGCCCCGCAGCTGGAATAATGGCTTTTTTGATTGGTTTTTTCATGACATTCGCTCCTTCGATCATTCAGTGTGCAGCCAGTTCATCAGGTTGCGGTAATTTTCGATGCCTTGTGTTTCATATAACTCAGGTTTCGTCCGCACATGTGGGAGTGGTCGTTCGACGATTTCGACCATCTTTTCTGCGAATCCCGTGACGTCTCCTTCAGGGACGAGGTAACCATTTTGACCATCTTCGATGATTTCACGCGGTCCGTACCGAACGTCGTAAGCAATGACAGGACAGCCGACATTAATGCTTTCCATGACGGTTAGTCCGAATCCTTCAAAGCGACTCGTCAATAACGACGCACGGGACGCAGCGAAGACTTGGTCCGGTGTCGATGTGAAGTCGTGAATGAGAACATCTTCCTCGATATTCAGTAAATACATCATCTGCTTCATCAATGCTAGTTGTCCATCCTCATCCGCGCCATACAGCGCAAGCTTCGTCGGATGTCCCGATCGTTTGAAGATTGCGTAACTGCGGAGCAAGTGCTCGAGTTGCTTTTGTTTTCCAAAGCGTCCGATAAAACAGAATTGATCCTCTACATGCGTCCGGTCGATTTCGACCGGTTTGATCGAGTGCGGAATGACTGCGAACTGATCATCCGGTATCGGAAAACGCGCTTGAATCTCGTCTTTTTGATGTGTCGTCAAGACGAGATATTTTGCCACACGATCCGATCCTTCGAGAGCGGTTTGGTAAGATTTTTTGATTCGTTGCTGATCTAATTCCAAATGAGAATTATGGAACACGAGAATATTTTTTGTCCGTACCTGACAGTTGAGCAATGACCAGTCGAGAAGTCGCGCATCGTTGAAGACGATATCTCCATCCGTCAAACGATGATTGAAGTAGTAGAGAAATAAATCTTTTTCAGTCTGAAAGGTATGGACAGGACGTCCAAGTTGGTAGGTTTGAATCGAAATCAATTTATTCCGTTTTTGTTCCTCATAATGTTTTTCGCAGTAGATATGACCTTCTTGATCATAGAACTGTTCATGAATTTTTTTATGCGTTTTTGGTGAGTATCGAATCTTGCGATGCAATCGACCGTTATCGTTATATTGCCAACGTTCGACTTTTTTTTTCGATGCAGGACTCATGAAATCTTCAAATGACAGCTGATCACTCGCTTCATGGTACTTCCGGTATAAGACATATGTGTTCCCGTCATAGTACCGGACTGTGTCTGTGTCTACCTGCACAGCTCGTAATCCTTCGATTTCCCGGGAATTCACAAGCGGTGTCGTAGCTTCATATAATCGATTTCCGGAGAGCCATTCGTAGATATTCTCGATTTGCGTCGTCTCGCTTAAAATGTTCTTTTCTCTAAAGATTTTTACGATACGATCGTATGCTGCATCATAGTTGGTTGTAAGGATCGTTGTCGCATAGCCAAGGTGTTTTTCGATCATTGCGATTCGACTGAGGAGCGACTTCGTGCGTCCCCCATGTTGTGCCGGTAATGTCGAAGTCATCGTATACAGCATGATTCACACTTCCTTTTTCCCGTTCTCCGAACTATTCTCTGTTAAGACAGACAGTCGCCTGTTTTCTTTTTCATATTTCAGCATCTTTTATTATTTCCGATCTGCCTCTCTCAGAAACTTCAACGAGCATATTGTTTACTCTTCCCTCTTTTTTAACGGTTTAACAGCAGGTCCTTCCATCACTGCCCCGTCGTGTGCAAAGCGCGAACCATGGCACGGACAGTCCCATGAGCGTTCGGCTGCATTCCACTTCGTATCACATCCCATATGGGTACACGTCGTTGAAACGAGATGAAGCCTTCCGGCAGGATCACGATATCCCCCGACTGTCTTTCCATGATGCCGCACAAGTCCTCCTTCGTCAGGCTGAAGATCTTTTGCGTCACGATGTGCTTTTGATACTTTCCCTTTTACGAGTTCGATCGCGACATCCGCGTTATTCTTGATGAATTGGGTCGCGTCGACTGCTTTAAGTTTTGATCGCGTCGGATCAAACAGATGTCGAAACCGATTCGGTGTCCCAGTTAAAAGATCACTGAGTAACAGTCCTGCCGCAATACCATTCGTCATGCCCCATTTTGCAAATCCGGTTGCGACAAAGACGTTCGGGTCATCTGCTGTCATTTGACCGACATACGGGATGTGATCCAGTGTAATTAAGTCCTGCGCCGACCAAAATCGGTCGAACGTTTCCACTTGAAAGGCGTTCGTCGCAAAATCTGCTAAGTGCTGATAACGTGCCATCGTTTCCGTTTCGTGACCCGATAAATGATTTTCACCACCAAACAGTCCTAATCGACGACCGTCCGAAGTACGTGTGTGTCGTAAAGAACGACTTGGTTGATCGGCACTCATGAACATACCGTCAGGAAACGAATCGTCGACGAATCCTGAAACGATGTACGATCGATGAACTTCAAGCTTCGAAAAATATAATCCTTTGAAATCATGAAACGGAAAATGGGTTGCGATCACGACCTTCTTAGCTTCAATACGATGTCCATTCTCAAGGACGATTGTCGGTGTTCGATTACTTTCAATCGTCGTCGCCCGTGACTTTTCATACAGCGTCCCACCTTGTCGGACGAAATGTTCTGCTAAGCTCTGTAAGTACTTGACGGGATGAAACTGTGCTTGATCGCGCAGAACGACCGCCCGCTTCACGGTGTACGGCAACTTTTTCTGTACTTCATCTGTCGCATCGCCACCGTTTATCTCAAGACGAGCATACGCTTTGATTTCACGATCCATCGCATTCTCTTTTGAAGAAGAGACATACAGATACGCGTCTTGGGTCTCAAGCTCACACGCTAGATCAAGACGTTCGACTTGATGACGAAGAAACGTAATGGCTTCTTCATTTGCTTGATAATAAAGTCGTGCTTTGTCCTCTCCTACACTTTTGATCAATTGATCATAGATGAGACCATGTTGAGACGACACCTTTGCCGTCGTATATCCAGTCGTACCAGCTGCCACCTCTTCTGCTTCAATAACACCCACGTCATACCCTCGTTCTGCGAGTTGCAAAGCGGTGACTAAACCGGCAATGCCAGCTCCAACGATGACGACATCATGTTTTGTGTCTGTCTCAAGGGGCGGATACGATACACCAGCAGATGATGCTTTCCAATACGATGACGGGAAACCGGATAATTCAGACATACAAAAACTCCTCTCTTCAAACAGGCACAACGATCAACTTCGATAGTATTAGTGCTTCCCTGTCTGCGACAAAACATGCACAAAAGATATTTTTTATATAAGAACGTCATCCGAAGTTTTTGGACCTTAAATATGAGCAACAAAAAACAGCCCCTTTTTAATCAAGAGGCTGTCCATATTCATGAACTTAGTTTGTCCGCTTGGCGTTCCAGAAGTCCAAGACGGCGAATCTTTTTCTCCTCGACGACGGCGACAATGGCGAGGGCGATCAAACCGAACAGTAACGCAGCATTAAAGATGACAAACGTGTCACTCCAACCGTGCAACGTAACGGAACCGATCGTTAGACCATTCGTTTCCGGATCAGCGATTTTTGCGAGACCGACTTTTGCGATCGAATCACCGAACAAGTAACCGAACGTTCCGACCATCCCGTTCGTGACCGTCGTCGCTTGTTTTGGTGCAAAGCTGATGACCGAGACACCGATCAAGAGCTGCGGTCCGTAGATGAGCGCACCGAGTGCGAACAATGACGCATAAATCATGAGTTCACTCGTACCGTAACGATAACCGAGGACCGCGACGGCCGTCAGCAAAAGACAGATCGCGGCAACGAGCGCCCGGCGTCCTTTGAGTAAGTCGGATACGTACCCCCAAATCATACTGCCGCATAACGCACCAATTTCAAAGAAGAAAATCGTATTGACGGCGCTCTCCGTACTGAAGTGCAAGTGTTCCGTGACATAGAGCGGCGCCCAGTTATCAATCCCGATCCGGACGATATAGACGAAGACGTTCGCGATACAGAGCGTCCAAATCCAGGGGTTCGAGATAACGTATGTCTTGAAGATTTGCCATTTCGTCATGCTTTCTGCAGCAATATTTTCCGGTTCGATCGGTTCCTCGAAGATCTCTTCACTCCGATTCCACCCGAGTTCCTCCGGATCATCCTTCCCGATGAACAGACCGACGATCCCGATGACGAGCGCGATCGCAGCTGGGAAGATGAACATCCCGACGACACTGCCGTTAAAGAAGACGTTCGCTCCCCAAAGGGCTAGACCCCCGGCAATCGCTCCACCGATGTTGTGCGAAACGTTCCAGAAGCCGAGGTAGCGTCCGCGTTTTTCAAACGGTGTCCAACGAGCAATCGTCGAGTACGACGACGGTCCTCCAACCGATTGGAAGAACCCACTGAGTCCCCATAAAACCATCAAGAGACCGACTGGACTTCCACCGGCACTCATCAACAGTCCCATCGCGGTGACAATTAGAGAAGATAAGATCAATAAGAACGAGATGACACGTTTCGTGTTTTTCCCGTCAACGAAATAACCGAGTAACGTTTTCCCGATTCCGTATGTAATCGAGAAGGCGAAGCCGATATATCCGAGTTCCGTCGTCGTAAAGCCGAGTTCCTCTTTCAAGAGCGGTTGCGCTGCCTTGAAGTTGTTCCGGATGAGATACATCGCCATGTATGAGAAGAAGACGACTAAAAAGGCCTTTAAGAATTGTTGTAACCATTGTTTGCGTTGTACTTCGATTGGTATGCCGGCATTCGGCAATTTTTTGATGCTGAAGAAGCCCATCTTCCATTTCCCCTATCTGAATCAGAGTCTTCGCATCATTTGTCCTGGAGCTGATTGAATCGACGGAGATAGTCCCGGTAATCGGCGACGATATCCTGTCCGACGTTTTGCTGGATCGGTTGTGTCTTCGCGATCGCATAGGTCGGCGTACCAAACGAGACTTTCCGCAAGATGGCCTGACCGTCTGCTGAGAGCACGAAACGCATGAAGGCGTTCGCCTGCTTTTGTTGCGTCCGTCCTTTCAGCTTTGAAATCGCGTTGATCGAGTACGTATCGAGTGGAATGCTTTTGACCGGATAATACTTTTCGCGCAGCGATTGTTGATCCCCGATGAAATTGACCCCAAGCATCGCTTCCCCACTGGCGACATACGACGTCGGTGCAAAGCCGTTCGCCGTGAATAGTCGTGTTCGCTCGATTAACTGGCGTAAGACATCTTCCGCCTTCGTTCCGTATCCGTCAAAGACCGCTTGCAGGATTGTCGCACCGGTACCAGAATGGTTCGGATCCGGCAAAATCAACTCGTCCTGATACCGCTTTGCCGTCAAATCAGCGAGCGTCTTCGGATACGGTGCCGCCCCGAACCGCTCGTTCCAAACGTCTGTATTAATGACGATCGCTAAGCGTTCGACTTCATAGCCGATCCAGTAGCGATCCGGATCCTGCAGTTCTGCTTGATCCATGTCGCTTGGGAACGGTGTCGACAAGCCGCGTTGTTTGAGCGTCTGGTGGGCATCCCACGTTCCGCCGATGATGACGTCGGCGCGCGGATGATCCGCTTCCTTCGTCACACGCCGGACGAGTTCTTCTGTCGAGAGACGCACGAACTCATACGTACAACCCGCCTGCTCACAATATGACGACAGCAAGGCGCGACCGATATCCTCTTTCGCGGAGACATACGCCGTCAAATGCGGAACGGTTTCCCGTGCAGCCGTTCCCTGCTTCGTCTGTTCATTGTTGCGGACGATCCAAATGCTCATGAGACAAATGATACTCAGCAAGAAGAGCATTCCTTTTCTCATCGATCTGCCTCCTTCCCGGTCGGCAGGAGTTGTCCTTTTAAATAGAAGGTGTTTCCATTGTCATCATCCATGTACTGGACGCTGAACAATGTCTCGTACACGGTGATGTTCAGCAGATTGGCACGCGTATTCTGCTCATTCTTGAACCGTTGAAGCTTGAGAATGCGCGGCTGCCGCTGACTCGCATCAAGTGCCTGACCGACTTCTTCGTAGTCCGTCATCGGCTCTGCTTGCGCCAGGCGACGCTTGACGTCTTCACGCTCGCGTGCGGTTAGAGTACGCGACCGTCCCCCTGCATACCATGTCACGACTTCCGCCTCAACAAACTGACGCGCGAGCTGTTCCGGTTCGTGGTAAGCGTTTAAGAACCGTGCTTTTAATGTCGTCGTCTGGGTGCTGGGACGTTTTGCAACACATTGTCCATTCAGTGTCATGCTTTCCCCGAGCGAGAACGTCCACGTCGTTCCGTTTAAGAAACGAAGCGTCCCGTTAAATGTCGCCGTACCCGCTGGACAGGTCCCGTTTGTCACCGTCTTCATTTGCTTCAATAGCGTCGTGATACGCTGGACTTCCGTTCCGTCTTCTACCGTCTGCTCCCCCCATGCCCGGTGACGTAATGTCAACTCCGTCGGCAGCGAGTCATCGGAAGCATTCAGTCGTTTTGGTCCATCGAGGACATGTAAGCGTCCGAAGACCGTCTGCTGAAGCAAAAGAAGACCGAGGGCAAACAAGACCCCCATCAGGAAGAGATAGGCGATGGTCGATGCTTTCATGATTCCTCTCCTTGCTTGATTCTTAGATTACGGGGCAATTGTTTCGTAAATCCGGTCGAAATGTTTCGTAAATGTATCATTTGTAAGCGATTACATCATGTTTGGTCGGCTAATCGGAAGGTGAGTGTGATACGTGTACCGCTCGCATCACTTTCCAGTGCAAAATCGCCGCCTTGTTCCTGCATCAAACGCCGACAAAGCGGTAGACCGAGTCCATTCCCGCTCGCCGTCGTCAGACTATGTTGCTCCTCCTTCCATTCGGTAAGGACAGCTGGATCCATACCAATTCCGTCATCTGTCATGAGAAGTTGTAAGCTCGTGTCCGTACTGACTGCTGCGAACGTCACCGACATCGCGTCACTGTACTTGACGGCATTCTCGAGAAGATTTAACAAGACTTGCTTCGTCTGATCCGGTTGTCCGAGCACGTAAATAGAAGGAACATCTTGTTCGACTTGAATCCCTTGTCCGTCAAGTCGCAGTTGCATGATGAATAAGGCGTCTGCGAGCAAGGCATCGAGTGCGAACATCGTCGACGTCGCGTGGCGTTCGTTGCGCTGTTGTTTCGCCTGTTCGAGATTATGCGAGACGAGTCGTAATAAGCGCTGGCTCTCGACTTCGATGTAGTGGTAACAGTGTGCCGCTTCGTCTGGCGGCAGTTTCGGAATTAACTCGACATAGCCCATGATCGCCGTCATCGGTGTTCGGAGTTCATGGGTGATGTGATCGATGAACGTTTGTTGATCATTTCGTTGTCGCTCCAACTGCCCGATGTTGTGCTGAATCGCGTCAGCAAGCGTCGAAAAGTCCGCTGCCAGTCGATTCAGTTCTTCGTATGGATAGGCTGGAAGTGCGTTTGCATAATGCCCCTTCGTCAAGGCATGCGAGACGCTACGTAAATCGTCGATTGGTCCGATTAACGTCTTCGCCATTCGACGGGCCGTCCAAACGGCAATCACAATCAACATCAGAAACACACCGGTGAAGACATAGGTAAATTGTCGAAGCAGTTCCGCTTCCGTCCGGAGATCGACGAGAAAGCGAACTGAACCGATGACGTCTGTCTCACCATACAACGGGCTCGAGAAGAATAGTACAGGAACATCGGTCTCTTTGAGGAACAGATAACTCGATTTTCCTTTTAAGGCTTGATCAATGTCCCCTGCGAGAAGCGGTAATTGATCGCGCTCCGAATCGGCGAGTAGTTCCGCATTCGGTCCGAACAGTTGGACGCGCGCGTCAAACCGGTCTGCTAAGTAGGAAGCGATTGGGACAGCCGTATCGGCGAGCGAGTCCGTTTCTTCGCTCGCGAGATAGTTCGTCGTATAGAGTTCTGCTTCCCGACTCAGTTTTTGGACAGACTCGACGGCGTTCTCATAGAGGTTCGATTGGATGAAGGCATAAAGAATCAAGAAGAGAACGAGCAGTGCCGGAACGAGGAGCAAAACGAAGTTTTCCGTGATGACTTGACGTAGCTTCATGCGTCGACCCACTTGTAGCCGACACCGTAAATCGTCTTGATCCGCTCCCCTTGCGCTCCGAGTTTCTTCCGTAAGCGCTGGACCATAATATCGACGGCACGGGTCTGACCGGAGAAGTCAAAGCCCCAGACCTGTTCGAGCAGTTCGTCACGCTCGAAGACCCGTTTCGGATGGGTCAGGAAGAGTGCGAGCAACGCATACTCTCGGTACGTCAGCGGCAACGGTTGACCATCGAGACGAATGACGCGTTCTTCCGGATCAACCGATAAGAAGGGATCCGTCACGACAGGCATGGGTGGTGCGACCGTCTTTACACGTTTCAACAGATTTTTCACACGTAAGACGAGCTCTGTTCCATTAAACGGTTTCGTCATATAATCATCCGCTCCGAGCTGCAGACCGATGATCTTATCATTCATTTGATCACGTGCTGTCAGCATCAAGATCGGTAAATCAGGTGTCGTCTTCCGCAGCTTGGGAATCAAATCGAAGCCGGTCGTATCCGGGAGCATCAAATCAAGGACGATCAAATCAAAGGTCTGCGTCTCTTGCAATGCGAGTGCCGTTGACCCGTCCGCTGCCGTCTCGACCGTCTGACCATCGAGCTCAAGTTGTAGTTTGACGAGATGCCGGATGCTCGCCTCATCATCAATGACAAGAATATGCATAGGAATTCCTTCTTTCTAGACAATCTTTTCTGTCCCCTAGCGTATCATGGAATCGTTTACACGGTCAGCTCACTTTCATCATAACTATAAATATGCTTTGGATAATCAACGTCTCATCACCTGTATGATTGCTTGATAAAACCTCATAAGTTTGATACTTTTTTATACATTTTTAGAAGACGCATGACGTATACATGTTATCCAAATAATAGAATATTATTTGGATAACATGTATACGATCCCTCAAAAAAGGGTATCTAGATTACACCTTTATAATTCGATTAATCATTCCACTCTGTCGAGGTGACTTCGTCCATCATGCCAACCCACACGATGCATTCTCATACTGACTTTTTACTCATCACGTTGTCTTATCTCATTGCAGCGACATCCGCTTACATCGCAATCGAGCTCGCTGGTCGCGTCAAAACGGCAACTAATCGTTCAAAACATGTTTGGCTAATTGCCGGTGGATCAATTTTAGGTCTTGGCATCTGGTCGATGCACTTCGTCGCGATGCTTGGACATGGTACCTTGAAGGATGCCACTTATTCTTTTCCGCTCGTCTTTCTGTCCGTCATTATCGCGATGATTGGATGTATTTTAGGATTTTATCTTGTCTCACGCCAGATGTCCCGTGAATCATTCGTCCTCGGTGGCTTTTTAATGGGCAGTGCGATCGCAGGGATGCATTATGTCGGGATTGCGGCTTTGCAAGGAATGACGCTTCAATATCACCTAGGATATGTCTTGCTATCGATTTTAATTGCGATTGCAGCTTCTTGGACTGCGCTCTGGATTGGCTTCTTCTCTCGATATGCGAAGCAACAGATGATGATTCAGACAAAAGTTTTCTTTGCCTTTGTCATGGGAATTGCAATTTTTGGGATGCATCACGTCGGTATGCTTGGTTTAAAATTTCGTATGATTCCATCGTTCACGAGTGATCAAGTGATCGAACCGACAATGCTTTTGACTCTTGTTTCGGTTGTCACTCTGTTTTTGTTCATTGTCTTCTTCGCTTCTGTTTTATTTGATCTCCAGCTACGCAAGCGGGATCTCGTCCAAGCGACGATTCTTGAATCAACCGAAGACGGTGTCGTAACGACGAATCCAGATGGAACGATTCAATATGCAAATTCACTATTCTATCATTTCTTTCCTGAACGTCATTTGTATTTAACCGAACATAGTTCTGCTCTATGTCTCGATGTTCCGAATCATACGCGTCAGATACTACACGTCGACAAATGTATTCTTGAAGTCGTCAATCATCCTCTCAAGGGAGAGAACTTGAATCAGACGCTTTGGTTCTTCCGAAACATTACGGATCAAGTATCATCTCAGCGTCAGCTCGAGTATCTCGCCTTTCACGATCGGTTGACGGATTTACCGAATCGAGACAAAGTCACCCTGTTCATTGAAGAACAAATCAAACAAGCAATTCCGATTTCCTGTCTGGCACTCAGTGTAGACCGCTGGCGTTTCCTCAGTGACATGCTCGGACATCAAGGTGTAGAGAGCCTAATACTTCAAATTGCAGAACGACTGCAATCGGTGATTCATGAAAAAGATGTCCTAGCGCGACTCGATTCGTCCGAATTTCTCGTCATCCTCAGCGACGAACGGAGTCAACTCGCGACACAGAAAGCCGAGAAATGTTACGCCGCCTTATCGCAACCGTTTGATATTGATGGAACGGTCATCACGCTTACGATGCGAGCTGGCATTAGCCATTATCCGGAAGACACAACAATCGCACAAGAGTTGATCGAGTATGCAAAACTAGCAATGCACGCTTCGTTCAATGAAGCACAACATACGATTAAGGAGTTCAAGATTGAGAATCGAAATGATATTTTACGGACCGTACAGATTGAAAAATTCATGACTGAAGCACTTGAAACAGAAGCGTTCGAGCTCGTCTATCAACCGAAAATCATGGTGGCTACGGAACAAATGATAGGTGTTGAAGTTTTAGCACGATGGACGCACGATGAACTCGGCTTTGTCTCGCCAGCAGAATTCATTCCGGTCGCTGAAAATACTGGCGCAATCCATGCCCTCGGTGACTGGGTGTTACGGACTGCCTGCCTTCGATGGGTGGCATGGCAAGATGTCACGCCTGGACCGTTCTCGATTGCCGTCAACGTTTCACCTCTACAGTTTGCAAGTCAAAAGTTTCTAATGCGTGTTGAGGCAATTCTTGCTGAGACAGGGATGGACCCCATGTATCTAGAGCTCGAAATTACGGAGTCTGCCGCCTTATCGTATGAGACGACGACGTATGATAAGCTTGCGCGACTACAAGAACTGGGCATTCGTGTCTCACTGGACGATTTCGGTACCGGTTACTCGTCTTTTAAACAGCTCCGTTCTTTACCGATTCAGTTGTTAAAAATTGATCGTTCTTTCATCAGTTCATTATTTGACGGTAAGAATCAACAAGCAATCGTTCAATCGATGATTCAACTCGGACATAATTTGGAAATGGAAGTTTTGATCGAGGGAGTGGAGACGATCGAACAAGCAGACTGGCTCGCTCGAGAAGGTTGCGATTACTTCCAGGGCTATTACTTTAGTCGCCCACTAAAAGAAGAAGACTTATTTCGATATTTAAGAATGCTTCGATCGAATGGAAGTGCATGACTATATTTTTGATTTTCGAAGTTACATTAGAATAGCCATGATCCTTATGAATCAATAGCCAGTACTCATTCGCGCAACAAGTAAAGCATCTTTATTCGTAGACGAATTGTAATATTAAGTGTAACAACTAGCTAAAAACACAAAAAAACTCATAACGACCTCGTGTAGAATCGAGTTACCACACAAACTTCAACAGAGGATTCGTTATGAGCTATGTTCATCTTACAATATCAGAAAGAGTCAAAATAGAAGCTTATCTAGAGATTGGTTTTTTAATGAGAAAGATCGCTCAGCATCTTGGACGACAGCCGTCTACGATCTCACGTGAGCTAAAACGGAATCCTTCCTATCAATGCGATCAACGTTCCTCAGTACGCCAGCAAACGAAGTGAATGCGTAAACACCGAAACCGAAGTGCGGTAGCAATCTTTAATTCATTTTTTTTAGATATGCTTCTTCGAGAATATCTTTCAAGTTTTCACCTCTTTTAGAAATAAAGGAAGTCCAAAATTTTTCTCCAATTTCAGCTAGTTGATTTGGAGAGTATGTTTCTTTATCGAACTTACCCCAACAACCATCTTCGGTTAATTTATCCCAAAACATATAGTCAGCAAATTTTCTGTTTTCTGGAGGCACATCAGAACCCATAGATTCCAGCTTAACTAATTCCGGACATAGCCACATTGCAGCACAAACAGATAATAACCCTGCGTGCATCTCATTATGGCCTTCTAAATTTACTTCTTCTAACGCTTCTTCCCACGCTAAATAACGATATGTAGTAATTACAAGTAGTTCTGGATATTTGTAGTTCATGTGTTTAACGAATGAAGATTCCCAATATGCACCTCCGTGTCCATTACAAAGGACGAACTTTTTGAATCCTTGTCTGGTTAAATTAACGATTATTTCTTCTAGCATTGTTGTTAAAACTGTTGGACTTACTGTAATAGTACCTTTGCAATTGGCATGTTCTTCTGAAGTATTAAATGGAATAGTTGGTAACACATAAGCGTTTAATACTTCTCCATAGTGTTCGGCATATTTTTCTGCGATCAATGTATCTAAATGCATTGGCAGGTATGGTCCAAATTGTTCTGTCGCTCCAACTGATAAAATAGCAATATCTGTTCCACTGTCACTCACTTCTGTTGTTGAATTTTTAAAACTTAGCATAAGTACCCCCGTTGATGATTTTTATAAAAGTCCTATTTAGAAAGACTGAATAATTCGACTATACCACCAAAAAACCATTTATTGTTAATGCGATGCCATACAAATAGTATGGTGTTCTTACATATCTAAATAAAAGATCATCATTCTTTCGTGACATGACAATTTCTCGCAATGTTACCGTTGCTGCAGAGCTAAGCACGAAAAAAACGGTCGATCCCGACCGTTTTCACAAACTTTATCTGATTGATTTGTAGTCATTTGCCATTTTGTATTTCCATGCTCCTGATGCATCATGTTCTTTGTAGATGACCGCTCCTAGGGCATTAGGGAGTTCTACGTCTTCGAGCTGAGCATAAGAGCAAGTGTCGATGCTACTACGATTTTTCTCACGAGAAGTTCTTCTCCGATTTAATAGGTCGTCGTATCGTTTTGGCTAAATGATTTCAGTGGTTGTGAATCAATGATATACCAACGTTCATTCTTCACATCATATTTCAGATAATACTTGAATGGGATGTCTTCTCCTGGGTCGCTCTCCTCAAGAGAATCATCCTCTTCTCGATAATAATCACCCTCGTAATAGCAGAGTGCTTCGACCGTAGCCGATAAATCCGTTGCTTTTTCGCTGACCGTGATCGATGCCGGTGAATATTCGACCGAATCGAGGTATCCCTCCCAATAGACACCACGTTTGTTCATGCTGGCATAATAACTTTGTTGTTTGTTCAAGTAAGCAGCCGACGTGAATAACGTGAACGCAGACGTGTCTTTATCGATATATGCCTGCTCCCATTCCTTCGCATGCTGGTGAACCGTATCGATGATATCTCCTTTGACGGACTCCCGGACTTCCATCCCTCTACCGTCCGCTGAATCCGAGAGAGATTTCCGCTGATTGACGAGCCAGTCTTTCCCGGACTTGACGAGATTCAATTCCCAGACGATCGTACTCGATTCCGGACGTTCATGTAGATAGGGTTGGTACGACCGAGAGGAATAGTCGACCGTCGCTTTGACCGTTGCTTGGTCTCCTTTAATCGTGATGTCGTTTTGAGGAATGTCCTTGACGCTGAGCTCTCCGTCAAAGATGTATCCGCCTGTGACTAAGTCATTCAAGCTTCCTTGGAATGTCTGATTGTACGTATCGGTGCTGACGGAAAGTCCTTTGACACTTCGGTCTGTCAATGCATCTTCGAGTTCTCGGAAGAAGAGTGTCGAAATATCTTGGATATCTTTATAGTCTTGTTCCGATACTGCCTTCGAGTCTGGTTTTTGCTGTGTTTCCGGATCTTGCGACGATTTCGAATCCGTCTTCTCCTCACTCTTCTTCTCTTCCTCACCAATGACGAATGAAGCATTCTGTTTTTTACGCTCGACCGCTTGAGGTGTCTCTTCCTGATTCAAGAAGAAATATGTCCCTCCACCGGCAGCGAGCAGAAGAACGAGCGCTCCGATTCCAACCGTTCGCTTATTCCGCTTATTCTTTTGTTTTTTCTCATACTTGATGACGACGTATGCTCGTTCGATTTCCGTCCGTTCCTCAGATTCGTCTGGATGCGCTTCTAACTTTTCAGCGTACGCTTGCTCCAATTCTTTCATCGATGAGGTACGCGATATCCCTAATCGTTCATATGGATCCATAATTCCCTCTCCTTTTTAAAAATATTGTTATTTTTTATCTTTATTTTACATTATAATGACAAAGGTAAGAAAGGAGTGCTTTTTTGTGTCACATTGTTCGAATTGTCAAACCCCGATGAATGACCAGATGATCTATTGTCCGGTCTGTGGTCAAAAGAATCATCGGACGCGGTCCCGTTCATCTAAAAAATCATGGTTCATCGGATTGTTACTTCTCATGCTTTGTATCGGTGGAGGTACGTTCGGTTACTTGAAATATCAAGCTGCACAACCGTTGTTTAAAACAAGTGAACTGACGCGGTCCGCTGCGGATGTCGATCAGGTCTTGCCGGAAGGTTTCTCATCGACTCAACGAAACCAGCTTACAGATGACGAACTTGAGGATTTCCTCACGTTTGATACGGCATCACCTGATTCGCTATACCACTTTTTGAGTACGTATGCCGAGCGTCTTCCTTCGATCGGAAACGAAACGGGCGGTGACTGGGAATACTACGACTCGTCACTCGATGAATACATACCGTATGCCGACTTGTTCTATGGAGACGATGATTTGACGGAGGACGAACGCGAGTCCTTCGGCAATCGACTCGCCTTTTCAGAAGAAAGTCCAACGAGCCACGTCGCCTTACAGAATATGACGTTCGACGTCATAAAAGCCATTGATGAAACACACTTCCATGTCGAGGCGACCGAAACATACGATCGACGAGACTTCGATATGGAAAACCAGCCATCTCATCGTGCCAGCGTCGAATATGAAATCACGTTCGATGACGAACTGTATTACATCACATCGATTAAACGAACGTTCAAGAAGGAGGCTACCTCATGATGTCACGTGTACTTCCTCTTCTCTTTACAGCTCTCGTACTAAGTGGCTGTAACAAGGATTCAGCGGATCTTTACTTAAAGCAAAGTGCTCAAAGCACGCTTTCCGGAGACCTTTACGAAGAACAACAATGGCGTGAAAAGGCTCGTGCAGAAGGAGCGACAGACAAACGTCTGATTGCGCTGACACAACAACAAAAAGCGTTTCACGACCTAGAAGCCGCTTTATTCATGAATCAGACAACAGATGCTGTACGTTACGCGGAACGGGTCATGAATCAGACGTTTGGTGACCCGGCACTCGCGAACGAAGCCGCACGCCGCTACCGGACTCTTAATAAAGTAGAGAAGGCGTTTCGTGACGTGGCAGGAACCTATACTTACTCGACGAGCAATCAAGGCGAGTACGAGCAAGATTATACCGATGCGACGATCGATGTCGTGACACGTCCGAATCGTGAGGCGACATTGACGGTTCATGATGCCCGTGATTATGAAGGACAACCCCTCGATGACTATTCATACAGCGGACGTTTTAATTCCGATAACAGCTTGATGCTCTACTTTTATGAGTCAGCTTTAGAGATCACGTTTAATGAAGACGGCAGTCTGACATTCCACGATACAGGAATCGAGCAGGACTCGACGATCGACTTTGAACAGACGACCAAACAATCCTTATGATAAAACGCTTGTCTTCGAAAACGGAGACAAGCGTTTTTTGAATCATCCTTTTGTATCTTTGAAGCGGCTCAATCCATACCCTGCCAATCCGCCGAGGAACGGGAAGAGGAAGAGCATGAACGCATTCCACCATGTCAACGTAGAGACGACGATACCGGCTAATAAATCGTTGTCCCATTGAATTTCAAGTCGTGCTTGTGTGAAGTAAGCTAAAAGAAGTCCACCGACCAAGAACACACCAGCATAAATTGCAACACCAGGTAACGTCCGGATCCAGCGGAAACCGATTCCGACGTGAATGACGAACATCAGAATCAAAGCAATCAAGCCGTACGGGGCGACACTTGAATTGACAAGTTGTTCTTCTTCGAACGACGTGGAGGCATCTGCCATTTGTGCGAAGCGTGTCAATAGTCCCGCATCCACGGTCTCATCGAAACGTGTCACTTTCGGATCGAGTGTCGGCTCTTCTCCATTTTCAATCTGATTGTAGATGATTCCTTGAATGCGACCGAGATTCGATGCTTCTCCGGCTTCTTCGACCGGCCGTTGAAGATCACTTAAGCGGTCTTCGCCATATAAGGCAGCACCTAGATGGAAGTCTTCCGTCAAGATAGTCATCTTGAAGTCGACTTGTCCTGCTTGTGACATCGCGTAAAACGGAGATGCGCCACTCAACAGAACAAGGCTTGCGGATTCACCGAATTCGACTTCGTCCAGTTCATCCATCTGATTAATGTAATACAGTTGCCCGAACGATGTCAGAAGGACACCGAATAAGTAGATGCTCATCAACGTCGTCGCGGCAATCCGTCCGACCTGCCAAGAACCGTCGAGATTCGTTTGACCAATGAATTGGAATAAGAGGACACCAGCAAACGATAGAATGAAAATACGAATCATCCCAGCGAACAGATGCAGATCGAAGATTCCGAAGTCCGTCGCAAACAATCCGACGACCAGCGTGATCACTGATAACGTCAGGGCGAATACGACAGCACGTTCAATGCGTTCATTCCACGATGTCGCCTTGATTCCGATGACACCACCGCGTTCGAGTAACCAGGCACTTCCGATAAGAAGAAATAGCCCCGGTAAGGACAACAAGAAGTGCCCTGAGAAAATATGAAAATCAAGCTGATTGACAGCTTTTTGAATTTCAGAGAAATATTCCGTATCGTTACCTGTCACTTCCGTCAGAAAGCGCGACTTCAAGTCTTCACTTGATGTCAGTTGTAGACCAGCAAGCGCAACGAATGCGAGGAAGAAGAACATACCGAACGTACTAAAGTCGTCTCCCATGTTTTGTTGCACCGTCTTAACTCCTTCGAGTGCCGGATTATCGCTGAGAAGACCCAGCATGACGAATAAGAAGACGATGATGGCAGCAAAAAAGATGACAGCGGTGATACTACCAATCGCAAGACTCGGATTCCCGAGTGATAGATCGAATCGCGATAAGAATGCTCGTCCCCGCTCTTTCCACGGAAGATTCACATTCCAATCTTGCGACTTTAGCTTTTGCCGAATATCGTGCATGCCCGGTAGACGATCCACGAGCGATTCTTCCGATGTCGCTGCGACAAGTCGGGAATGTCCGCAATTCGGACAGTAGGACGAACGACCGTCCATTTGTGTACCACACCCGACGCAGAAATGCGCAGCTTGTTCAAAACGGATAGGACGACCCTGCTTGTCTAAGGGTGTTCCGTCTACTTCGCAGTACTGGGCGTGCGGAGCATGTGCTTGTCCACAGGTCGAACAATATTTCATAAACGTTGCCCCATTTCCGATCCACAACATGTGCAGTAGTGTTGCTCACTTCGTTGTGGCGTGTGGCACGTCATGCATTCAACTTTCGCTTGTTCGTTCTCGCGCGGGACGGACGTACCGCATTTTCCGCAGAACTTCGCACCCGGCTCAAGCGTCGTACGGCATGACTTGCATTGTTTTTGAGCCGCTTCGACTTCCATCTCGTCGATCCGTGACAAGGCGCCAAATACGAGTACTTCTTGCGCAAGAATCTCCTCGATTTCTTGACGACGTCCTTCACTTCGGAGCTTCATGTAATGCCGCTCACCGATTTCATACAACAAGCGCCCTTTCTCACGTCGTGCTTGCTCGGCCTGTTCCTGTAATTCTTTTGCTGTCATTCCTTGAAAACGTGATTTGACTGATTGCCAATCCATCATCTGTATAGCCTCCCTTATGTTCATTTGATGTTCGTTGCTTGCTGAATTCGGAACTCTTCTTCATAACTATCTTCACCACTCGTATACGTGAAGAGATAACGGAAGAGGGATTTTGCGGTCGATTTTCCTGGTGATTCACTATCCGGTGTGTACATTTCACCCCGGATGTATGTCGTCGCCATGACTTCGATGCCGACCGTATCGCCATATTCGACGAACTTCGCTGAAGAACGATCAATCGATGCGTTCATGAATTCACCGTCCCACTCCAAGTCCTTCCGGCTCCAATCGTCATAGTTCTTTTGTTGTTTTGCGAGATATGACGCATCATCAACGAGCGAGAAGTAACTCGTATCCTGATAGATCGCTGCATCGACCCAGTCAGATGCATGCGCTTCGACGACTCCCTGAAGTTCGTTTAAAACGGCTTCAGACGGTTTGAATGTGAAGGTCGCTTTTTTCGTATCGGGTTTGACGAGAATCTCATCTGACGTTTCTTCTCCCCACGGGAAGTCATTCTCGACTGAGAGTTTGATGCCGTTTTTCGGGATCGGTCCGTAGTTCTTCAAGTCCGACACTTGTTTAGAAGTCGACTTCCCGTCAACGATCAAATAGGCATCCGGATAGGTCTGATCCAGTTCGATTGCATCCCCTTTTAACGTGATTTCGAATTTGCGATCCGACGCATCCAGCGTCAACGGGTTGATCGTGACCTCACTCGTTTCTTTTCCATATTCACCGTCATACGCAATCTTCGCATCGGTCAATCCCGGATAGACACCGTCCATCATGATGCCTTCTTCCGACGCCTTGCTGCTTTCCGTCCCGACCGGATTCACGAGTGTGACCTTTGTTCCTTTAAAATTACTGACGACTTCCGTTTTGACCGTATCCAGACGGAGTCGGTAATCCTTGAAAATACCGAGCTGACGACCGTTTGCTACGATTTGACCAGGAACGTCACTTTCGTTTTCTGCTTGAATCGACGCACCAGCCATCAATAAATAATCCATGAATGATTTCTTTTGTTCCGGCGTCTCTTTCAAGGCATCTAAAAAGCGTTGTGCCATTTTTTGGTCGATCGGCTTTCCATTAAATTCTGTATGCTCAGCAAGTAACGCAGCGTCACCTGAGCGAATCGCGTCACGTACTTCATTCGTCGTCGCTTCAACTGTGAACCATTGCGTAGCGAGTCCATAATAGGCCCCGCCTGCTACGACAACTAACACGACAGACAGAAGAATTGCTTTCGCAGACTTGCTCATTTTTTTAGAGCGCGCGGGTCTCGCATCCCGTTCTGTTTTCACAGGTTCTGGGTGTTCTACATGTTTTTCTAGGGCATCACCGCAACTTGGACAAAATTTCAGTCCACGTCTTGCGGCATCCGAACAGTTCACACATGCCATTCGATGTCCTCCTCACTCGTCATCTATTTATAGTAAAAAATAACCATAGAAAATACTAACATGCATTCAACTTTTTTACTATATTTCATCAGAATATTTTAGAATCTAATTTTAATATCAAATAAAAAATGTAAAAACTGTTTACCAAATGCAGTTGTACGGATAAAAGGATTAACTCAAAAGTCGAGCTACACAAAGATAAGGGTGGCAGAATGATGATCTGCCACCCTTATCTTTCCTCAGTGATTATTTTTAATGTATAGCGCTGGGTCATCGTGTTGAATCCTTTCTTGGATTCTAAAATAACAATCGGATATCATTCTTGCCAATTTATTCACTTCACTATTTTTTAATGAAATCATTTTTAATTCATCAATTTTCATTCATCCTAAATAGATTAGGACTTTAATGAAAAACATTGTATAATTTAGATGGATTTGTAAATCATTTTAATTAGGAGGCTTTTTATGAATAAGTTGCTTCTTCCACTTCTTGCAACATCCCTTTTGTTGCCTACCTCGATTTCTGTCGATGCTGCTTCGAAAGCAACCGTCGTTACAAAGTATGCACACGATAAAAAAAATCTGAAGTATCCTTATGTGTCTAAAGGATTGACTACGTCAGTAAGAAAGACGATCAACGCCGATTTGACGGGGTATTCAAAATTTCTCTATCAAACATATCTCGATACAGAAGCCTTTGAAAAACAAGAAAAAAAGAAGGATTATTGCAAGGAGTTACCCGCCACTTGTAACTTCACTTTCGATAGCTCGTATAAACGGGTCGGAGATAATGCTTCTTATCTCAGCTTCACCGTGCAAAATCATACTTACCTTGGTGGCGCACATGGATCTACCTACAAATTCGGTGTCAATTACTCTTTGAAAACCGGAAAAGAAATACGGATCACATCCGTACTAAAAACTTCCACACAAATGAAAAAGGTAGAACGATACATTTATGATCGTCTCAAAAACAATGAGAATTATTTCGTGGATCATTTGAGTGATATTGATGTATCGAGCACATCTGAGTTCTACTTTACTAAAAACGGTATAAAGGTGATTTTCCAAGAATATGCGATTGCCCCTTATGTCATGGGACAACCTGAAATTTATGTCCCTAAATCCGTATATCAATAAAATTGAGTTTCCTCCACCTCTGCTTGGTTAAAAAGTGGAGGTGTTTTTGAGTTATTCAATCTCATGATTAAAATGGACACAGATGCTTTACTTTGATGTAAAAATGATTCAACTCAGTTGTAACAAGGCTTCGATGTCTTGATTCATCCCTTTGTACAACTCATGAATCGAAGTGACGATTTCATCGTTGCTTGAAAAGGAGTCTTCAATGATTTGATTCGTATTATAGGAGTTCGCTTGAAGATGATTTTTGAATGCAATCAGATACGATCGCTGCTTTTCATTAAAATACTCCGGTTGATATCTGACGTGATGTCCTATGCTTTTCACTAAACCGTTCATGTCATTCAATAATTGTAGTACATCCGCTTTACGTACATCTTTCTCATTTAATGCAGAAGAAGCGAGGACGTTCTCCACCTGCGCCTTTATTTTTTCATTGTATTCTTCATCTTCCGACAGAGTCGGAACGTGTGAAGACAACTTTTGAAGGTTGTTGTGATAACGACTCGTTGTTTGATCCGAATCCACTTCAATTTTTTTGTTGATGCTGAGAGCGCTATACGGATACATGTAACGAATGGCTATGGCAGCAACAAACAGTACGATGATTGCAATCACCGTATACCTCATCATATTCTTTTTCAAAATTTACACCATCCTTGTTGATATAACTGATAGATTATTCAAAAATATACCATTCTTTCACTACTTTATAAAGCTAACCATATTAATTATTTAAGAAACTATTCCTTCAAGAAATAAGCCTATTTTCACCTCGTTCACTACAAAAAAAGCTACCAGACACCATCGATAGATGGCATCCGGTAGACTGATGACGTGTTCTATATTGCGTACTCTCCTTCATCGATCCGTCGCTGAAACACCAAATGCGCGGACATAGCCTTTAGTATCATAGTCAAACCAAAGTAAGGCTTTTTTACTTACGTTGTAATAGTACGTACCCTTTTGTTCGAATCGGAGATATTCTTCTTTTTTAATTTGGAAGCTCATCTTTGCTGGGACTTCATCCTTTTGTAGCGTTTCGTGTTGACTCGGTTTCCCGAGTGCCTGTTTGACCTCACTCAGCTTAATTTTACGGTCGTTGAGCTGCGGTAACGTCATCAAGACTCCGACATGCTCCGGGTACTTCGCACTAAACCGAAAATCGGAATACAGATACGTTCCTTTCAACTTCCCGAAGACACAACAATCGGTCTGATCGACCCCATAGCTGGCGTCCTTTCCTTTAATCGTGAAACGATCATACAGCTTTGCCTTTGCATCAATCAAGGTTCCTTTTTCTGCTGCTGCGAATTGTTTTTTCAAGTACGCGGCATTCGACATCGTTTTCGCATCAACCGTCATTGGAACAAGTAATACAAGCACTAGTAGTAGTGCCATACATCCTTTCATCCATTTCATTCGATGTTCCTCCTTTGTCGTGGATTACCGTTACCCTAACACAACTCCTTCATTTTTCCAAATCCATCCATCTGTTTAATTCACATGAATCAACCGTGCCGTTCCTTTCGCGTCAAAGGCGAACTGGCACGTCACTTGTCCGATCCGATATTCGTAGACGCTGCGAATCGCGTACGTCGCGCGCGTCGTTTTGCCTTCGACGACGCGTTGCGAGTAGGACGTCGCATACGTTTCCTTGAACGTTGGTTTCCCGAACACGGCGCTGACTTCTGCTTTCGTCAGCGTCCGTTTCTCAAGCGATGGTGCGAGCGTGACGAGATCAATTCGGTCGATTTGACTGCCGAAGCGCGGATAACGGGCTACAAAGTGACGACCTTTCCACTTTCCGTTGAGAACCTTTTCTTCTGTTTGAACGAGGCTACCGGACGTACCTGTCCACGAGACATAACTAGCTCCGACGCGTGGTGATCCTTCAAACCCTTGCTTCTCTTGCATCGCCTGCTTTTGACGTTTCAACCAACTGCTGTCGGAGACAGTCGAGAGCTTCGGTAACGGGATGACTTTTCCTTTGAGTGTCGCAGTGTAGCCTCCGTAGGATGCTCGTAACGTGTAGGCTCCTGCTTTTTTCCCATACAGTTTTCCGGACGAGACGCTCGCGATCGTCGGCTGATCCGAGACCCACTTCACTTTTGCCGCGACTTGTTTTTTCTTGCCGTCTGCTTGCGTGACATTGAGAAGAAGCGGCTCAGGTGATCCGACCTTCACTTCCTTGAAGGAAGACGGGATCGAAAGCGCGACCGGTCGCTCGACGAGCAGGCGACCATCGTACATGTTCGTCCGCTCACCACCATCGGCATTCGCGATAAGGTAGCGGGCTCCTTTCGTCATGCCGAGCACCGACGAGTAACTGACGGAATCATCCCGATCCAGCGATGTCTCGATCCGGTGACCGTTTTTCTCAAACAAGGCGAAGTAACCGTCCCGTCCCGTATACAAGGCACCGATGAACTTCCCACTTTCGTCGACCGCGATATCTTTATACGTTCCGGTCATCCCCGTGATGAACTGCGAGGAGGTACTTTCCTTGAATTGATGTGCTCCATCATAGACATATAGACGGCGGTCATTCGCCTTCGCGAGTACGAGTGTGCCCTCGCGTCCCATCTCATAGGCGGCGTAGCCGGATGGATGCGTGAGACGTTTTGCGAGCGTTCCGTCTTTCTCGTAGACGTCAACGCTTGTCGCGCGGATGATCGCTAAATAAGCAGTCGACGTCCGGATCGCTTTTGCTCCTGTCGTCTCCTGGACAAAACGAACGGTTGCTGAATCTAAATCGTAGACGGCTGTCTGCTCGACCCCCTCTTGTTTCGCGCTCACAGCAAGGAGATGTGAGTCTGGGAAGAAGCGAGCACGAGTGAACGACTGGAGCGTTCCTGCAGGTGTCTTGATCTGGTCGATGACGTGTAGCACGTTTCCTGTCGCGTCACGTACCTCAAGCACTTGATCCTTCACAAAGACGAATCGTTGTTGATCGTCCGAAACTGTAAAGTCTTGTACCGGTGCTCCTTCTTCAGTCGATAGCACCTGCAAATCACGCGCTTGCTCGAAATCAAAGAGTCGCGGTGCTTCATAAGTTCCCCAGCGCCAGACACGCGACTCATCCGGTACGACTTGAAAAGCAGATGAAGGAGTGAGTGACGTGACGAACGGAATTTTGACTTCTGCCGACGAATGGATCGACGTTGCAGAATACAATACGGTCGCAGCAAGACCGACGATCAATTTTTTCATATGTAGTTTCTCCTTTTTAGTGGCGTCTTATTCATAAGTATAATGAAATTCTCAACATTTGCCTTCTTTTTCCAAAAATAAATCTTTTTTCGAACACGTCCGAGGATAAGTAGAGTTATCCGATACAGCCGTCTGATTTCATGCGGTTTTTCTCGATTAATGAAGAGGATTTTTTCTGTATTTAAGAGTGAACGTATCGTAAAAGATGAGAAAACCGTTGGCACGATTCAAAAAAGTGACGTTGAAAGCCGAGGATAACTCTACTTATACTGAAACTACCGCGGAATACATAGCAGATATGCATATCTCGTCAAAGGACTCCCTCCGATGAATGAACTTCTTCGCAACTGGCTCCCCCTCATCAACTCCCTGCTCTCTCGCCTGTCGATCCACCCAAATGAACAAGATGAATGCCGGCAAGCCGCTTTGCTCCGACTCTGGAAATCGATCGAGGATGGCAAGACGTTAACCGTCACTTTCGTTCGGATTCGCGCGAAAGGCGCGATGCTCGATTACCTGGCGACCCGTAACCGGACGCTCGCAACAGAAGTCGTCTCCGACGCTTTACCGGAACGCCCGCGTACCCCGCACCTGTCGTTCACCTACCTGATGAATGAACTCAAGCGAGACTTATCGGCGACGGAGTTCACGTTCCTTGAATCCTTGATGAACGGGACGGAAGAGACGCTCGGATATTCGCACGCCCGGCTCCGGTCCTTGAAATCCGAACTCCGTAAGAAAGTCGAGTATTTGCTCGGATGATGGTGTTCTATGAAGAACGATTATTAACGTTGATCGAACAAGGACCCTACAGTCCATTGACGAAAAAAGCTTACCGCAGCGACGTCCGTCATCTGTGTCGCAACGTGACCCGAATCGATGTTCCTTCGATGCAACGGTACGGCACCTTACTGCGAACGTCGTATGCTTCGACGACTGTCGCCCGTCGTCTCCACGCCCTGTCGACACTGTTCGACCAACTCGTCACTGAACGCGCCTTAGCACACAATCCCCTCGCGCAAACGAAACGTCATCCTCCGATTGCCCGTCGACGCCCCCGCTTTTCGTACGATGAGGTTCGGTCCGTCCTCGAACGGATTACGGACGAGACCATCTACGCGTTCTGTTTCTTACTGCTCCATACGGGACTTCGTTTCGCCGAGGCACATGCTTTACGCCTGACGGATATCGATTGGGACACCAAGCAACTATTCGTTCGTCACGGAAAAGGAGGACGCATGCGTCACCTGCCGTTACATGACGAATTGCATCGCGTCTTATTGCGTTATCTTGAGACAACATCCATCCCTTCGCAGGAATTGTTTTCAACGGAGACGGGTCGTCGCTTCCCGGCTGAACGGATTCGGTCGACGTTACGCGAAGCGAGTCTGACACAGCTCGGTCGGATTCTCCGTCCGCACGATCTTCGGGTGACCTTTGCGACCACGCTCTACCACGAACATGAGACGGACGTATTGACGATCATGCGTCTACTCGGTCACCGGGACGTCCGGACGACCCAACACTATATCTTGCCTTCAAGCGACATCGATCGTGCCTCGGTCAACCGACTCAAGCCGACAACGTATTGAGGACCTCCCGGATTCGGTTCGTACGACTCCGGATATAGCCGACGGTCGTCGTCGGATGCGCATGACCGAGTAAGCGCTGAATCTCAACGATCGTACAACCTCCTTCATGATGCAGATAGGTCGCATATGCGATCCGGAGCGCATGCGGGCGGAGAGGTGCACCGCTCAAGCGCAAGGCTGCATCACGGAGAATGAGACGCGCCGTCTGTTCATGCAGATGGCGTCCGGTCACGGACTGAAACAGAATGCCCTCTTTGCGCTCACCGAGGAAATGTAGGAGACGATGCGACAGCATCATCCCGATCGGAATCGTCCGCAGACGACGTCCCTTGCCGTAGCGGACGAATAGCGTATGCGTCTTGAAATCGATATCCGTAACGGATAACAGGCGTGCTTCAGTGAAGCGGAGACCGGTCTGGCAAATCACCTCGAAAAACAAACGGTACATCGGGTCTTCGATGCTGCGGACGATTGACAGCCCCTCCTGTAAGTCATGATAGGTCTCATCCGGAAAACGTTGATGTGTGATCGGTGACACGTCATGCAGTGGATTCCTTTGCAACCTCCCGGCTCGGACAAGCACATTCCCGAGTGAGCGCAAGGCATGGAACCGCCGCAGGATCGTCGACGGCTGATAGCTCAGACGCATCTGATCGAAGTAGTGCTGGAGCGATGCGATCGACCACGAGACACCGGCACGTTCCATATGCCGGACGTCACTACGGTAGGCTTTGATCGTCGGTTTTGCGAACGTCGGGTGTGAGATGAGATATTCGTGCAAGTACTCGTCGTGTTGCATGGGAATTCCTCCTTCAGCCAAGTAGTTTCATCTGCTCAATTGCATCAGTTTCTGACCTGCTTAGACAACAGGAGTCCATCTTTTGCTAGATGGACTCCTGTATGTATTCATAGTGACATATGATCTGCGACTTTGAAGGTTTTTTTCTTATAGTCGTAACTCATGAGGACCATCTTCCGTCCACCCGTCGAAGTCGGGAAAACATACGTCTTATAAGATGACTTCTCTGCACCGATCGCAGCGAGGTCCGCTTTCGATTGAATAGACGACCAATCCGTCGCCTCGATTCCTGTCCACTCCCCAAGTCCTGTTCCAGAAAGAATCGCATCGAGTTGCTTCGCTGTCATTCCTTTTTTAACCTTTGCGCCCTTTGCCAGCTTACGTGTGCTTTCACGTGCGGCAGACTTCGTATTTTCACGATAAATATCAAACGATTTTCCGATCAACCGATAGACCGAACTATTCTTTTTCGTCATGAAGATGAGTGACGTATCGCTATCTCCGTTCTTGCCATTCGTGAAGTAGTAGAACTTCGTTTTTTGACCGTACGAGATTTCCGTCGACTCGGCCTGTTTCTTCAAAACCGTACTGCCACTCTTCTTCACCAGTTGTTTTTTGTAATCTTTACCGTATAAGATTTTTGCTACTTCCGTCATCGTCATACCAGTCTTTAAGTTCGTGTACTGCGTCGTATACTTCGTTTCCTCTTTCGTAGCAGCCGATGCACTTCCAGCACATACTGTCGCGCCTGCGATCATTGCTGCAAGTACCGTTGTTGTCATGCGTTTCATTCAATCATCCTCTTTCTTCTATTCATTTCATGAATGCATCATTCATACCTCATCTCATTATAATGGATTTAATGGTTTTTTCTATCTATTTTTCCTTTTTAGTTTTTATTTTTACATTTTTATTCAATTTTTATCATTTTTTCATGACCTTCATTTCGAAATAACACTCAATTCATACACTGGATGACCGAATTTAGTACTTTTTGAAAATAAAAGAAACAAGTATGTCATATATTTGAAATTTAGACCAAAATTACTATTCGTTGAAACTTTATGAGTATATGTTCCTTAAATTGTTGAATATTAATTACATGTTTTAAACTAACCTATACCAATGATTCAGGTCAATTGACCTATATTAGATGCCTAATAAATACCATTTAATATAATTATGTTAAAAATATTACATATTTTCCATAATAAAAGGGTAATTTTATTTTATACACCTGAGATGCACGTTCATCCATGCACACTTTAGTCTATTGATTTAGAGGAGGTTGTATTGATGAAAAAAGGGTTGGCAATTGTTCTGAGTCTTCTTCTCATTCTGTCCTATGGGTTGACCCCATTGGGTGCTTCTGCCGCTTCTTCGAGTAGCGTCAAGACCGTCTACTCACCGAAGTATCTCGTTCACTACGGGGGCGTGAAGTATGCCAAGAAGAAATTGACGTATCCAAAATCCGTCAAGGTCAAGCTCTCGAACGGGAAGTATGCGTATCGATCCGTCAAATGGAGTAAGGTCAGCTTTGATAAGAAGTACATCGGAAAAAAACAGAAGATCAAGGGAGATGTCTACGGTACATCAAAAAATGCGTACTGGTATGTCAAAGTCAAAAACTATCCAGCGAAGGTACTTGCTCCGAATGTCATGACCGTCGGAAAGAATCAACCAGCGAACTTGCCGACACGTCTTTCAACGATTTTCGAGGGTGGACAACGCTACTCGTATCCGCTCAAATGGAGTAAGGTCTCAACAGCTTCATTCGGTACGAAAAATCTGACGTATTCGACAGTCGGACGCAACCTCGAAATCTACGGGGCTGCCAAGCTGAAAGTATCAGATGTCGTTCAGTCGATGCAGAAGTACTATCTCGTCTCGTACGGGAAAAAGATCCGGGCAACCGGTAAAATTCTCTATGAAGCAAAAGGTATGAAGAGCTACCTCGTCATTACGGATAAAAAGACAGGTGAGAGCACGAAGATGTATCTCAAGCTCGACAAAAAAGGTCACTACTACGTGACAAGTCAGGAACTCGCACCAGGAGACTACACGGTCTACATCCTGTCGGGTTCGAAAAAGACGAAATCCGTCACGATTACGATCAAAAAACCGATCACGGAACCAACGGATGAACAAAAACGGGAACTGCTTCAAAAGTTACTTCTCGTCATCAACGTCTCGAACCCCCTATTAAGTGACATCGAGTTCCCAGAAGTCGATGGTGTCTCGTTCGCGGTCGATTCAGACAACTCAGCTGTCTCTAGCAGCGGAAAAGTCACGCGTGGCGCGACCGATCAAACCGTCAATTTTGCGATCAAGGCGACATTCGGTGGTGTGACGGAAAGCAAATCGTTCTCGAACATCCTCGTTCCACGAAAAGATTTATCGGATGAAGAGTTAATCGACTTCACGCTTCAGAACTTCACAATCGCCAATCCACTCAAAACGAATATCACATTACCAACGGCTGAAGGAATCTCGTTCTCGCTGATTTCGTCGAATGAAGCCGTCGTCTCAAGCAACGGAATCGTCAAACGCGGAATGGAAGATAAACAAGTCGACTTGACGTTACGCGCGACGAAAGGCAGCTTGACGAAAACGAAGAGCTTCCCGAACATCCTCGTCCCGAAAGTCGACAATGCGACAGATAGCCTGTTGCAAGATTATCTCGATAAACTCGATATCAAGAGTCCGGTGACGAAAAATATCGTCCTTCCAGCACTTCCGGGTGCTACAGTCTCGATCACATCAACTAAACCTAGCGTCATCTCAGACACAGGTGTCGTCACACGCGGTATGACGGATCAAACGGTCTCGATCGTCGTCTCGGTCACAAAAGACGGTATCACGAAATCACGTGATTTCTGGAACTTAACGGTTCCAAAACAAGATGCAACGACAGATGAATTACTTGATCTTTACCTGTCTGGTTTGACAATTAGCAGTCCGTTGACAACGAACTTGTCGCTCACACCACCAGCTGGTGTAAACTTATCAATCAGTGCGTCAGACCCAAATATTTTATCGAACTCAGGTATTCTGACTCCACCAGATGTCGATAAAACGATTTCTGTGACGGTTAACGTCTCTAAAGACGGCATCACGAAATCGCGGACGTTTACGAATATTCTTGTGCCACTCAGTCTTTCAGCAGAGCTAGATGCTGCGCTGAATGCAATCAATCTGAATCTATTGAATTTAACGGGTAACGTCAATTTACCGAGTAGTTCGAAAGGAATTGCGGTTCAATGGACTTCAAACAATCCGGACGTCATCTCGAACGACGGTGTCGTGAAAGGGGCATTGAACTTACAAAACTTCACACTCAAAGCAAGCGTCACAAAAGGTGGTATCACGAAAACGAAAACATTCGCAGGAACAGTCGCAGCTAATCTGGGGCTATCGTTTAAAAATGATATCGCTAAAATCAAGTCGAGCGTCGGTACGCTGAACGTCGGTTACAACCTCAACCTTCCGACTTCATTGAATGGTTCAGCGGTTACTTGGACTTCGAGTGCACCATCGTTATTAAGTAGCACAGGTGCCATCTTGAACGACTCTAGTTCAACGCCATTCACACTGACAGCAACATCTGGAGGGACGTCAGAAACGTTGAATCTTGCTATTCAACGCCCTAATGGCGGTCTACTCGGTGGGTTACTTGACTTACTTGGAGATGTTCTGAAACCGGTCCTCAATGGTCTCACTGGGAATCAAGATACCGTCACACTGCCAGACAAGTATGGCGGTATTGGCTTACTGGGTATCGGAGAACGTAAAATCACTGGATGGAGTAGCTCTCATCCGGATCTCGTAACGATTCAAGGAAATAACTTGACGCTTAAACGAGATGACTATGATCACGTAGTTGTCCTCTATGCAAACTTCGAAGGATTTAGTAATCCAGTTCCAATCATTATCAAAGTTTCAAAACGTTAATGATGTGCGTTTCTGTTTAAACTAAATATGCGGTGAACCTAGCTTCTCATTAGGTTCATCGCATATTTTTCTACTTTTCTTGTCTACATACAACAAGGGAATTTCAACACCTGAGAGCCAATCATTTGCCTGGACACTACATTTTCTAGGGAGGTTTGGTCATGCGAAAGAGTCTCATCGTTCTTCTCTGTCTGTTGCTTTCCTTCCCCGCCTCATTTCAATCCGTTGCTGCCGCTAAATCAAGCAGCGTCAAAAAAGTATACCGTCCTGCATCAACTGTTCACTATGGCGGTGACGTGTTTGCGGTCAAACCTCTTTCTCCACCGAAGACCGTTCGTGTAAAACTTGCGAACGGAAAAAAAGTAAAACGATCCGTAAAGTGGAGTAATGTTCGCTTCGATAAAAAAATCATTAATCGAAAACAAAAAATTAAAGGAAATGTTTCGGGAACGTCTAAAAGTGCCTACTGGTACGTTACGATCAAAAACTATCCGAAATCAATTCTTCCACCCGTTGTTAAGACGGTCGGGAAAAATCAATCAGCCAACCTTCCAGAACGACTATCGACGATTTTCGCTGGTGGACAGCGCTATTCGTATCCACTCAAATGGACACGGACGACGACAGCGTCCTTCGGAAAGAAAAGCGTGAAGTACACAGCCGTCGGACGAAATGTCTTGATTGCCGGAAAAAATACATTGCGCGTCTCAGATGTCAAACATGAAAACGTGAAGTATACGCCATTTGAAAGTGGTCGCCGACTGCTTGTCACCGGTCGGATCCTCTATCCGGCAAAAGGTATGACACATCACCTGTACCTGATCGACGATAAAGACCGTGTATCGATGTATCCACTGAAACGTGATCGCCAAGGATACTTCCGGATCGAAACGAATGTGTTGCCGATTGGACGCTATGATGTCTCGATTTTAAGTGGATCGCAAAATGCAGCGCCTTCCACTGTGACGATTCGTAACGTCGTCACGCCTCCAGCACCGGACGACTCACGAAAAATCCTGAAGGCATTGCTTTCAGGAATCACGATTCCAAATCTGCTCCTCCAAAATATTCAGTTGCCACAAATGGATGGGGCCACGTTTAGCATTCGCTCCACAGACGGCAATCTATCGCCTACCGGACAAGTCACTCGTACAGATCAAGAACGGGACGTCGCGTTCACGATCGTCGGAAAATTGAATGGTCTTGAAGAAACGCGCTCTTTCTCGGGCGTCACGATTCCGAAACGTGACCTGACGGATGAGGAGCTGATTGACTTTACTCTCGACAAGTTCAAACTGGGAAGTCCGTTGACGAAGGACATTCAGTTACCGCAAGCAGAAGGTATAACATTCCAATTAGTGTCTTCAAACGAAAAAATCGTCACACCGGATGGTAAAGTACGCCGTGATCTGACAGATCAACTCGTCACACTCACGTTAAAGGCTTCAAAAGGTAGTCTCGAAAAATCACGTCTCTACTCGAATATCACTGTCCCAAAAGTTGACAATGCGACGGATTTATTCTTAGACGATTACTTGAGTCGTCTGACATTCCCAAATCCTTTAACAAGGGATTTAGTCTTACCTGCCGCTACGGGAACGACACTTTCTCTGACCTCTTCTCTTCCAGATGTCCTCTCGTCGACGGGGAAAGTGACACGTGGACTGACCGATCAATCCCTCTCATTTCTTGTTTCGGCGACGAAAAACGGCGTGACACGTACACGTAGTTTTTGGAACTATCAAGTCCCGAAACGAGATACGGCGATTGACGAACTGTTAGCAGATTACTTGAACAAACTCGATATCCCGAGTACGTTGACGCGTGACGTAAGTCTTCCGACAGTTGAAGGAATTCAAACGACACTTTCTTCAACCAATACATCCATCCTGTCAAATACAGGACAAATCATCCGTGGTCAAACGGATAAGATCGTCTCATTAACAGTCATTGCGACAAAAGACGGCGTTACTAAATTACGCACTTTCTCGAACTTGACCATTCCAAAGAAAGAAAACGCGACGTCCGATCTGCTTGATGATTACTTGAGAACGGTCGAAATCCCGTCACCTTTGACAACTGATTATTACTTGCCAACCCCGATGACACCGGGAATCGATACCTCTCTCTTCTCAACAAATACAGCTATCCTCTCAAATACTGGAAGCGTGACACGCGGTCTGACTGATCAGATTGTCTCCGTGACGGTGACGGCGTCAAAAGACGGAATCATTCGTAAGAAGGAGTTTCCACTGATCACGATCCCAAAACAAGAGGTGTTACCGGATGCCTTGATCGATACTTATTTGGATCAAGTCGAGATTGCTAGTCCGTTGAATCGAAACATTCAGTTGCCTCTCGCACCGGAAGGAATGACTGTATACCTGACCTCTTCTCAACCTGATATTGTCGCAACGTCAGGCGTTATTAAACAAGCAGACACTGCTCAAACTGTTACGGTCAGTGTGACAGCTATGCTGAATGGTGTTTCAAAGACGAGGATGTTTTCAAATCTCTCAGTACCCGCACGTCCTCTGACAGTCACAGAAGAACTGACGAACTATTTGAATGGTGTTTCGATACCGAAATCACTTGAAACTGATCTTTCATTAAATCCACCTGCAGGAATAACCGTTAGTGTCGAGTCCTCCGTTACTTCGCTGTTATCTAGTACCGGAATCCTGACACGCGATATCGTAGATCGAACGACTGATATTACTGTCATCGCCTCGAAAAATGGGATATCGCTCTCGAAACAATTTGAGAACATTTCAGTACCGAAACGTGGATTGACAGATAACGAAGTATTACAAAAGTATCTCGATCAACTATCAATTCCTTCTTTACTCAATGATAATCTTAATATCCAGCCACCTACCGGAATTGAAGTTTCGTTATCTTCAGACAAAACGAATGTACTTTCAAACGATGGAATCGTCATTCCAGGTATTAAAGATGAGCTCGTCTCACTTAAAATAACCGCTAAAAAAGGAAGTTCCACATTACAGAAAACCTTCTCTAATTTAGTGGTTCCACAGGCAGGTTTATCTGTCAGGGATCTATTAGAGTCATATCTTAAGAACCTCACCATTCCGACTAAATTAACAGAAAATCTAGTAATTCAACCTCCTACAGGAGTAAAATTATCCCTCTCGTCTGATGATCCAGGTGTATTATCGAGTAGCGGAGTCATCGTTCGAGGCGATACGACCAAAAACATTGTCGTCACGGTTCAAGTAGAGAAAGATGGTGTGACTGCTGAAAAATCATTTCCTGAAATTGAAGTTCCATGGACTCTAGAAGCGGAACTAAATCAGGCAGTGAAAGATCTCTCCCTCTCTTCACTAACAGATTTGAAATTACCACTCAACTTGCCGACTGAAGTCAATAAGTTACCGATCACATGGACCTCTAGTAATACCAATGCCATCACAAATACAGGTACTATCATCCCAGCAGTTTCTTCACAGGCGTTTACGTTGACGGCATGGATCACAAAAAACGGCGTTCTAAAAAGTAAGACATTCAATGGAACGATTGCCGGAAATCTCAGTTTGATCCTTAAAGAAGATCTCGCCCGCATCGCTACTGCTAGTCCGACGCTGAACGTGTATCTCGATTTAAAGTTACCTAAATCGTTGAACGGTTCACCTCTTAATTGGTCGTCTAGTAACGAAAGTTTGATGACAACTTTAGGTAAAGTGCTAGTGACTTCAAAGATAGCCCCATTCACACTTTCAGCTGCAACCGGAAATACATCTAGCAGCTTATCGTTGTCTACACAAGACGTTCGCACCTCCTTATTAAGTGGCTTACTCAATCTTTTAGGAAGCATCGTCGATCCGATCGTCGATTCACTCACATTAGGAAAATCAGCATCTCTGCCAAAAAGTTACGGTGGTGTTCTTGGCATTGGAGCAAAATCCATTGACGGCTGGACATCCTCTCATCCAGACATCGTGACGATTCAAGGAAATCAGGCTGTCGTAACGCCAGACAAGTACGAACACCTCGTCGTCTTGTTCGCAAAGTTCGAAGACGTGCCTAAACCGGTACCATCCCTCATCAAGGTTCCAGCAAAAAAATAAGATTCCTTTTCCCTCTGTATGTGTTTCAGTACAGAGGGATTTTTGATTTTCGCTAAATTGATGTTTTTTAAAATCTCATTTCTTTATCATTTAAAACTGAAAATATATCCAGTAATTTCCTTGCTATACTACAGAAAAAGGAGGCGTTTAACGATGAAAAAAAGTATGACATGGACAGCACTCGTGACGCTTGGTCTCAGTAGCGCAGTCTATCTTTCGCCTGTTGAAGCGGCGACGGACGAATTCACGGTAGAAACGAAAAACATCCATACACGGACGGAAGTCCTAAAAGGAAAGGCACCTGCCGGATCCATCGTCGTCTTACAGTCGGATGACACAGAGGAAGAAGATCTCCAAGAAGTCGCTCATGCAAAAGCGGATACGAATGGGAACTATTCAATCGAGTTACCCGAAGAAGGATTGATCGGCGAGGATTTCTACGACTACCATCAATCTGATTCCGATGAGTATGACTATGATGAGGAGGACGAAGACAGCTCTTCTGACGTCACACCGAACTATTTCCTTGAAGTCGTAAGCGTTGATGATTACACAGGCGATGATGATGGAATGGACGATGGCTGGGACGAGTATTACGTAACGCGTGCCGCTTCTTACGGCGATGACGATGGAGGAGACGAACCAGGTGATGATGATGACGACGGCGATGAAGGAGACGAGCCGGGAGAGGATGATGGCGATACAACAGAAGAGCCACAAGATCCGATTTCGTACGACTTCGATCCAATCGATCTCACGGTGCGGACGTTCATTCCAAAAGCAGCAACCGTCGATACAAAAACACTGACACGCACGACTCGGACTGTAAGCGGATCTGTGTCGAACAAGGATGTCCGTGTCGAAGCTTACGTCTACCATAAGTCGAGCAAATCATGGAAACTACTTGGTAAGGCTAAGCCACGCAGTAATGGTTCATATAAGATGTCAATCAATAAGAAATTGTACAAGAAAGATGCGAGCGTTGACTTCTACGTCGTCGGGAATCGTGATGCAGATGGTTTCAGTAAAGCGATTCGAAAAAAATATAAGTAAATTGGAGTAGTAGAAAGGAAGTGCGACATCGATACGTCGTGTTTCCTTTTTACACTTTTCTTTCTCGATATGCGATTACATACGTCACCTATCATCTACAAGTTGTTTAAAAAGCATATCAAAAACAAATTACTCAAAAACACGTTTCCATAAAAAGTTAATCGAAGCCTATAATTAAAGATTTTTTCCTTTAAACTAAAGAAGGTTACATTATTTGGTTTTAAACCAAATTTAATTCCTCAATTTTCTAATTAAAAGGAGCTATTATTCATGAATCGTTTAACACGTTACCTACCTTCTTTGGCTGTGATTATCTTTAGTATCCTTGTCTTCTTATTACCCTTCCGTTGATTCACTTCCCAATGTCAGATACTATGAAAAAACTGTCTCGACATGCGTCCAGGCAGTTTTTTATAGTATCTTTAGTTCCCTTCGTGTTCATAGTTCATCGCCAAAACGCTAAATCTTTTGATATGTTATACTAAATATTGTAAACGCATCAAATATGCCAGACCTTTAAGGAGTGAACGTATGTCGAATCGAAAAAAAGACTATCTGATTTCTTCATTGATCGTCCTCTTCGCATCCATCGTCATCTTCACACTCGATTTACCGAAAGGAACTAGCTTTGCTGCGATTCTGATTGTCGTGATTTTCTCCGTTTTCTTATACGAGTTTCGTATGCTCACTCAAAATAAGACAAAGTATAAAAATTAATTTGTTTCTATACAGTATGATTATGAAAAATAACAAACGACCTAAGTTCTTTGTACAAAAGTAACTCAGGTCGTTTGCTATTTCTGCTTATATTTAATTCAGATTAGTAATTTAGAAAATATGTATTTGTGATGAAAAATTCGTCTGTATATAACATCTGCAATGTTCATCTTACATACGATCGAAATCGTGCGGCTCTTTAAACACTCGCTAAAATCAATTCACGTGTCCAATCAATCGCACTGCTTTCTTCTCCAAAAAACTTATAATAGTAATAGACGATTTTTCTGATCAACCAACGTAAGAACCCACTAATCATGCGGATGACGAATCCCAACAAGCCGATTCGCCAAAGAATGAAGCCACCGCCTACAAGAAATACGAAACAGCCGCATCCCATTGGTCCTGTCAGTCTTAAGACGATCGCAAGAATGATGATTCCGATGATGACGTAAAGCATATGATTGTTCTCCTTCATCAATGTAATTTCTTTAGCCTTATTTTCCTTACTCAGCTATTCGTACTGAGCACAAACGTATAAAGGTGACACGTTCTATATCAGTTATCAGACAAATGGAAGACCCCATGATGAGATCTTCCGACGAACCGCTTTATATTATCGCTTACTCACAGTGATGAACTTCACGTTATCTTGTTTATCAAAGCACACTTCCACGGATAGATTTTTTAATTGATACTCATAGTAACTTTTGACTGAATACTTTGCGAACGTCTTATTGGACTTTGAAAAATGACGTGGTACGGAAGACGAATACGTCTCGGATGTCACAGGTTTGCCAAAGGCAGATTTAATCTCCGCTTTTGAAATCGAGCGTTTTTCAAGTGCCGGAAGCATCGTCAGCAACTCAATTCGGTTTGGCTGGCTCTCTCCGTAGCGCACATACCGTGAAGCGAGAACGCTCCCTTTCCATTTTCCGTTCGTGTTCGCATCCGTTTCTGGAATGAACATGCTCCCTTTCGTTCCTTTTAGCTTCGAGTACGATGATGCGAGGACCGGTAGTCCTTCGAACGACTGTTTATCGAGGAGCGACTGTCGGTGACGTTCCAACCACGGAACATCTTTTAGCGAAGATAACTTTGGCGGCGGCATGACTTTACCGGTTACTGTCGTCGTAAAGCCTTCATACGTCGCTTTTAAGGTGTATGATCCTTGTGTTTTGCCGTACAGCTTTCCCGATTTGATATAGGCTTTCGTTGGATTGTCCGTCGCCCAGCTGACACCAGATTTGACGAGAACCGTTTTTCCATCCGCTCGTGTGACTTCAAGTGCTAACGTTTCAGAAGAACCACTGTCCACACTTTGATGAGCTGCTGGTACTTGGATAGCGACTAGTCGTTTGTATAGCTCTTTCCCACTATAAACATTCGTACTGCTGTACCCTTCGACGACGATTGAGCGCGCTTCATTACTAAGTTCAATTTTTGATTGGTAGGCAATATCCCGATCATAGTCGAGGGACGTATGAACACGACGCCCCGTCTCCCGTTCAAATAACGAGAACGGTCGACCGCTTCCGTAAGAAGTCACTGCAATGAATGTGCCTGACTCGTCGATTGAGATATCGTTATACGACATGTCTTTTCCCGTCACGAACTGTCCACTCGTTTGAATCTTTCTGAACCCTCGATTCAAATCGTAGACATCAAGCTGTGGTGTGTTATTTTCTCCTATGATAAGTAATCCATCATCATTCATATCAAACGCTTCGATACTTTCCTCTTCTTTTCCATGGATAACGCCTTTATAGGAGAGATTGGATGTATAGACATTAGCATCTGACGAAGAAATGATGGCTACATGATCGCGTGCCGTCAAAATCTGACCGAATTGACTTGTTCCTCGGACGCTTAAGAGTTGCTCCGAATCTAGGTCAAACGATAGCATCTTACCATCCCCGCTATTTTCGGCTAGTAAAATGACCGTATGCGTATCCGGAATGAACTGAACCTCAACGAAGTCAGAAATTTCTTCCTCCTTATTGAGAATCGTCGATATTTCTTTGATTTTCGATCCAAAGGCGTCATAGACATGAATGCTTCCTTCTGATATTGCAACACGTAGACTTTTATCATCGGATGCATCAAACCCGTCTATCGACGAGTCAACATTAGGGAGCGACTGAATACGTTCGCCATTAGAAAGATCAATCAGCTCCGGTTTTTGATAAGAAGACCATCCCCATACGAGTTCTTGTCCTTTGATGATGTTAAACTGTCCGTATAACTCAAACGAAGTCGTCATGGGTGTATCGACCTCTGCTGAGACAGGAGATGTCCCACCCAAAATTGCAACACCGCCAAGTAAAGCTATCATCGTTTTCTTCATAATTTCATCATCCTCTTCCTGTTTAACGTTCCATCCATAGTTTACCGTAATCAAAGAATGATAAAATTCCATTTTTTAAAATAAAAGATAATATTTGGTTCATCACCATAAGGTGTGGTGGACACATGAAATCCATAAGATTTTGAATCGGACATAGAAAAAAGTAAAAACCCCGGCATCGTAATTTTTACATATTGCTTTTTTCAAGATAGAATCCTAGAAATCGCTTTGCGTCACTTCCAGTAGTATGATGCTGCCTCAACTTTGTAATCTGTATGATCCACCGGTACTAATACATTTCGTGAGTTAGAAGGGCTCGCGACAATCGTATATTCTTCTGCAAGATTCCCGTCCTTCAATTCAAAAAATGAATACTTCTTTTTGGAAATAAAATAGCAGGTGACGTATGTCTACGCCACCTGCTTCATGTATTTGATTCAAGAATCGGAAAGTCTCATGATGAAATCTTTTTGTTCCCTTTTTTAGAGGATTGCTTACTCACTGTGATGAATCGTACCGTATCCTTTTTATCAAAATAGGTTTCTACGGAGAGATCGTTCAAGCGATAGCGATCGACACGTTTGATGGTGTATTTCGCGAATGTCTTATCGGACTTTGAAAACTGATGCGAAATGGAAGGAGCGTACGTTGTTGAGGTCACTGGTTTACCAAAGATGGACTGAATCTCCTTTTTCGAAATCGAGCGCTGTTCAAGCGCTGGGAGCATCGTTAGCAACTCGATTTGATTCGGCTGATGTTCTAAGGGGCGTGGATACCGTGAAGCAAGGACACTTCCTTTCCATTTCCCGTTCATATTCACCTTCTCTTTTGGAATGATCATCTTCCCCTTCGTTTCTTTGAGCTTCGAATAGGACGAGGACAGGACCGGTAAGCCTTCAAACGATTGGTAATCGAGCAGTGATTGGCGGTGACGCTCTAACCACGGTATATCTTTTAGCGACGACAGCTTCGGCGGTGCGACCACACCGGTGACAGTCGCCGTGAACCCCTCATAGGTCGCGGATAGGGTATAGTCTCCTTCTGCTTCACCGTGCAGTTTCCCCGATTGAATGAAGGCTGCTTCTGGATGATCTGTCTCCCAGTTGACACCTACTTTGACGAGCGAAGTCTTTCCGTCAGCTCGCGTGACTTCAAGTGCTAACGTTTCTGAAGCCCCTCGATCTATGCGTTGACGGGCTTTCGGTATCTGAATCGCAATCGGTCGTGTCGATAATGCTTTTCCACTGTAGATGTTCGTCTGGTTAGATCCTTCGACAATGATGGAACGTGCTTTGTTACTGAGTTCGACACCTGATTGATAGGAAAAATCTTGATTGTGGTCGAGCGAGGTATGAATACGCCGTCCCGTCTCTCGTTCAAATAACGAGAAGGGGCGATCACTTCCGGACGAGGTAACCGCAATAAAAGTTCCTGACTCGTCAATCGCGATGTCACTGTAGGAAACGTCACTTCCCATCACAAACTGCTCATTCGTCTGTGTCTTTTCAAGACCATGATTCAAATCGTAGACGTCGGGCTGTGGTACTCCCTGTTCTCCGATGACGAGAAGTCCCTCGTCATTCATGTCAAATGCCTCGATACCATCTTCTTCTCTCGCATGGATGACGCCTATATACGTCAAGTCAGCGGTATAGAGATATACAGCAGACGAATAGACGACAGCAACATGATTGCGTGCGGTTAACAATTGACCATATGGACTGGTTCCACGACTACTAATGAGTTGCTCCGTATCTAAATCATACGAAAGAAGTTTACAGTGCCCACCATTCTTCGCTAGTAAAACGACCGTATGCGTATTCGGAATGAACTGGACGTCCACGAACTTAGTAATCTTGTCTTCCTTGTCGACAATCTCCGATACTTCTTGAAGCTTTGTTCCAAAAGCATTGTAGACATGAAGCACTCCCTGTTTTATTACGACACGTTGTGTTTGATCGTCCGAGACATCGAATCCTTCAATCGATGATTCCCTACCAGAGAGCGACTGAATGCGTTCTCCACTTTGAAGGTCAATCAGACTCAGTTGTTGATAGGAAGACCACTCCCAAACACGTTCTTGTCCTTTGACGATTTGAAACTGTCCCGATAACCCGAACGATCCTGTTAAAGGTAGAGCGACTTCTGCTGCGACAGGTAATGCTCCTCCAAAAGATATGATTCCCCCAAGTAAAGCCATCATTATTTTTCTCATGCCTATCATCCTTTTTCGTCTAACTTTCATTCATAGTTTAACGTATTCAAGGATAATAAAATTCCATTTTTTAAAACAAAAGAAAATATTTACAATCACTTAAAATGATTTTGTCGATAAAGCGCTTTCCTTTTATTTGTTAATTGGAATGCATTAAAAACGTACGTATTAAGCGAGTGGAGACCAGTACGTAATCATTTTTCGACTCAATTTTTCTAACCATTCTACTTTGACATGACATACAATAATGGTAATAACATGAAGTATTTTAAGGGAGTTGAATCGAATGATTGTTTTATTCAACAATGTAAAATCACCTCGCATGATTCTACCAAAAGAACGATTACATTATTACATCGAATATGCTCAGCATTTAGGACAACAGGTCGCCAGTTGTACGATCGAAGATGTTGATTTTGATGCTCAAATCATTCAAGCAGAAGTATATGATGGAGAATGGTGTCGCCAATCGATTCCGTTTCCGCCTTTACTCTTAAATGAGAACTGTGTTGTTCCCTCACAGTCAGCGCATCCCGAAGAGGATCTATGCCTTCAGCAAGTCATTCCTCATTTCTTTCACCTGATTGATGATAAGTATGTGCTTCAACAAAAACTAGAAGACGCGGGATCGTGGGGAACGTTATTCATTCCAACCGAACGATTAACAGGATTCGATCAATTTCTAACACAGTTGAAGAAACACAATGTCACCGTCTTAAAACCAACGAATGCTTCTAAAGGAACAGGAATATATAAAATTACCAAAGCGGCGGGGGTAGGATATTCTGTAACCATCCAAGATCAGCGTCATGTGTATACCTATCAACAACTGCGAACATTAATTCTTTCGTTAGCCGAACAAGGCAACTACATCATGCAGCCATTTGTGATATCACGCACGACAAGCGGCGAAACTTTTCATCTGCGCACGCACTTAGTTCGAGATGCCTCCGGCCAATGGACGGTGCTCGCTTCCATTGCGGACGTTGCAAAAAAAGGACGGTTCATCACGAACTTAAGTGGCTACAAGACAGAACGAGCTGACGCGTTTCTTCAATCGTTACACCCTGAAGGTACCTTCATGCACCGTGCACTCGTTGAGCAAAGTCTTTTACTAGCGAAGGCCATCGATGCTTTGTATCCTTTTACCTTGCCGGAGCTGGCTCTTGATTTTGCATTAGACGAAACATTCACCCTTCGATTCTTTGAAGCCAACACAGGACCAGAGATCATAGCTTATAAGGAAGAGCGGGAACAACGTCGAGCAGCAGCGTTACTTCCGTTTGCTGATGCTGTATCGCAAGCGATTGTAGGCGTTCCTATCGAACAACGATTTGGTCGTTATTTTAAAGTCGGACAATAAACTTTTATTCAAACAGTAAAAAGACTTGAATATAAAGTTGATGATTCAGGTCTTTTACTACTTAAGATTTCTAAATTTCTTATTAATGGCGTCAATCCTACTTACTATTCGAAGCATATAATTATTCTTTAATTCTTTCTTTTCCCTAAAATAGACTTTACTTTCAGAGTTGCTCTACTGCCTGTTGTTTCTCTTCTTTCGAAGTCTGGATGTAGTATCGATTCGTCTGCTCGATCTAATGATGCCCGAGCAAGCGACTGATGACGGTGATATCAACATGCTTCTGTGTCAATCGTGTCGCGAACGTATGACGATGCTTCTTTTTGTCCTCTTCCACATACTGACGTATACAACGTAATGTATCTTCGCGTAATGGGACCTCACGGACCTTATCTCCCTTCCCATGGACCTCGATGTTTCGTCCGATCCAGTCGATCTGTCCCATCCGCAGTTCGACCAGCTCACTGGCACGGAGTCCGGCATAGAGTAAGAGATGAATCAGTGACTGGTTCCGAAAGGACAGGGACGGTAAGACCTGTTGGATCCGACGAAATTCTTCTTCCGTCAAGACATCGACTTGATGACTTCCTTGTGCCACCTTGATCCGGTCACTCCAGAAAATCCATCGTCGATCCAGCTTCCCTTGTGCCATCAGAAAATCATTGTAGGCAGTCATCGCATTGAGAAATTTATTGATCGTCGCTGCCTTTCTTCCTTGATCGAGAAGCCATTGTTTGTGCGATAGGATATCATCCCGAGAAGAAAAAATACCTCTTCCACTGAACTTCTCGACTTCTGCGACATAGCTAGCAATCGTACTCGGTTGTCGTCCTTGTTCATAGAGGAATCGTCGGAAGGATTCGCGTTCCCCGTTTGCTATTCCCGATGTCATGGGTCCATCCCCTCTCGATTATTTTCGGGGTTTCGGGGATAAGAAGACGAAAATTCCCGAATCCCCGTTTCTCTAGGTGGAGATACATCTCTATATCCAGTGCAAACAGAATCGGGGAACGGGAAATCTCCCTACAGTTCTACTGGACGTCCCCTCGAAACTCCCGTCAGTTCTACTTTTGTATTCTGTTCCTTTACTGAATAGCTACCAAAATCGTTGGTATACAACACTTTTCTTCCGTTCCGCACTCCCAGCAGTCTTAATGAACAGTCAGGAGTCACAGACAAGAATATTTCCGCAACTTGCTACGTCGAGTCCCAAAACAGGACAAATAAAAAAGACCTTTTCACTCGAAAAGCTCTACGACACGTTCTAGATATTCGACGTAAGACTGAATGACTAGCCGGTCATCTTCATCCGTGATGTTCTTGATACTTCGTTGGACACGTGATTGATCGACGTGAATGACATCTTGTACGACATCCTCTAATACTTGCTCGAAGACATCCTCTTCTGTCAGTAATTCTCCTTCGTAACAGTCTAGCGTCTCATCATATTGACGATAATAGTCCTTTCCTCCAAGCACTACCCGATGATACTTCCGCATTCTAATCTCCTCCTTCGGTATTGGAATCGCATCTTTTACATACACATAGAGCGTATTCATTCCTAGTCAATCCTCATCATGACTTCGATACGTCGTATAGTTCGTAGGCAATCGTTCTTCCATTACACAGCCATACCTCATAGACCAACCGATAGGTGATCGGGTCATAGCCCATTCCAGCCATCCATTCCTTTCCCTCTTCCTCGACATACACGAATGTATCGAACTGTATAGGATCAGGAAGCAAAGATAGATGTTCCGACGGAACAATAGACGGATCAATCTCTGAATGTTCGAACAGGTAAGACTCTATTCCGACCTCATCGACGGCTACTACTTTACCAAACAGTTGCTTGATCCGAACGACAAACCCAATTCTTTTATCCAAAGTACCCCTCCTTTCTCCAAATAAAAAAGAGCATTCACTCCCGATTGGAATGAATGCTCTTGGCAAAGTCATACAAGATAATAATATATATTTGAGAGTACAGTAAAAGACCCATCAAATGATGGGTCTTTATTATCAAGTATAAAAATCATAGGAAGATGATTTTTACACAAGAAGAAAGGAATTAGTTGTTAGAGATAGCGACTTTATCGCCAACTGAAAGTTTGTTACCAGCTTCATCAACGATATCGATAGTTGGAAGAGCTTTTAACGAGATACCTTTAGTCAACTGGTCAGCATTAACAACATTTGTCAAAGTGATAGTTGCAGACTTCTTAGTCGTAGGATCTAAAACAACAGCTTCATTTCCAGCTAATTTAGTAGTTTCAGAGTAAACGTCGAAATCTTTTTCTACGTCATTATTTACAACTTCACTGAAAGTAAGTGTAATTGTTTTGAGGTCTGCACCTAATTTTGCAGTTACAGTAGGAGCAACGTTTTCTTTCAATGTGATTGGAAGAGTTGCAGTGTTCATAGCAACAGAAGATCCAGCCGCTTTTACGTTCTGAACAGTTACGTTACGTGCTCCAGTGAATGTGTTTGAATCTGCTTTTAATTTCAAAGTAACTGCTTTAGTATTAGCAGAGTTTACTGTTGCTGATTCAACAATTGCACCACCTACGATGTAGTTCGCTGCGTTTGTTGCAGTAGCTGCATCAACGTTTTCAGTAAACGTTACAACGATTTCACTGTTGTTTGTAGATGATTGAACGATTGGAGTTGAAGAAGCAAGTGTTTGAACTGTCGTGTTAGCTGCGACACCGTCTTTTCCACGTGTAAATGATGAAGTTCCAGAAGTAACAGCCACGTTGAACTCACTAGTTACTCCAGTAAGCGAGAAGTTCAATGCATATTTTGCACCTTCTACATCAGTTGTAGTTCCGAGTAATGTATCTAATTTCACACGAAGAACTTTCTTGTTTTTCGCATCTTTATAATCGATAGCGATTGGACCAAGATCAGCTCCTGCGATTGAAGTTGTTACATAGTCTTTAACATAAGAACTATTTTCAACATCAATACGTGGAGTAGCTCCAAGATCAACATTTTTATCAAATGTCAATTCGAGGTATTCTGCTTTCTCCGTTGCATCAACAACTACAGCAGAAGAAACAATTTTAGGTGCAACAGTATCACTAACGAATTTAACTACACGGTTAGTCGCAGCTTGTACTTCGCCACTACCATCGACAGCTCCAGAGATTGTGACAACTTTGTCGCCAGTCAATACTGCACCAGCATCAACAGTAACTTTCTTAGCATCTTTAGAATCAATTGAAACGTTTGCTGCAGAAACAATTACGCCATCAAGTGATACTGCTGGCTTAGAAGAAAGTGCTTCAGAGAAAGTGATTTCAAAAGTTTTAGCGCCAGACTGAACTACAGAAGAAACAGTTGGAGCGACGCCATCTTTATCGCCTTTTTGGATTGATACTGTAGCTGGGTTTGGTGTTAACAAGTTACCTGCTTTATCCGCTGCACCGATAATTGTAGCGATGATTTCTTTACCAACTGGAACAGATGTGTTCGAGAGGTCAAGCTCAACAGCCATACCGCCATCAACTAGTACACCTTCGCCAGTGATACCAGAAACAACAGTACCGTCAGCAAGTTTGAATGTAGTTGAACCAGCGCTTGTCATAGGCTCAGAGAATTTTACTTTTACTTTTGTAGCAGTAACACGTTCAGTACCAACGATTGAAGGTGCGACAGTATCTTTTTCAATTGTTAAGATTTTACCGAACTTTTCTACAGATACGCCAGTAACAGTTTTTACTTTATCAACTTCTACATCGTAGCGTTTTTCTAGCAACTGAGTTGAAGTAACAACTAATGTCTTACCATCTTCACTCAATTTACCAGTTAATGTACCGTCTGTAACAGAGTCGATCGAGCGGAATTTAAGAACTCCAGTTGCTAATGTACCTGATACGCCATCAGCGAATACTGATTTAGCATCTACAGCTTTATTGAACGCAACTTCAAGTTGAGTAGCGTTAATCGCCTTAACTTCTTTAACCATTGGAGCTTCGATTACGAAGTCTTTAGCAGGTGAAACAACTTCACCGACTTTAACTGCGAATGCGTGAGTTCCAGCTGGAAGTACAGCTGATTTAGCAGTCAATTTGCCGTCTTTGAGTTCAGCAGCAACTTTGATTGGCTCTTTAGTCATGTCTTTGAATGCATAAACAAGAACTTCTGCTTTAGCATCTTTTGCTGGGTATTTAACGTCAGCAGAAACTGAAAGCATATCGTCTTTGATTTCGTTCATGACGTTTGTGATTTCAGCAGCTTTGACTTCATAAGCGATTGAACCCTTGATTGAAGAGTTTTTGCCCATGTAGTTGTAAGACAATTTCATCATGCCAGCTTTGTCTGTTTTTTCAGCCGTGAGGTTGAAAGATTTAGCAGAACGAGCGATGACTTTACCGTCTTTGTATTTCACGTCGATTGTTGAAGGAAGGTTGAGTTTCTCACCAACTGCGACAGGAGCGAGCTTTGGCTCAACAACGTCAACTGGGTAGTTGTTCAACTTCACTTTGATCGAAGCTTTTTTCGTAGTACCTGAAACAGTACCAGAGATCGTTTGGTATTTACCGATGTATTTTTTGTCGTAAGAGACTTTGCCCCATTTGACTGAACGGTTTTCGTATTTCTTGTTTGAAAGCAATACTTTAACCGTTTTTGGAAGTGACAATTTTTTCACTGCGAATGTGTAACCACCGTAGTGCGAGATTGAAGCTGGGTTTGTAACAGATTTAACTGTGACTTTCGTAGCAGCATCCGCCGTAAGGCCTGGTGCTACTGCTGAAGCTGTCACTGCAAGAGCAGCTGCTGCAGCGTATAATTTGTTCGATTTCTTCGTGCCCATGTGTAAAAATCCTCCCTTAATTAAACTACTAGTTGACTTGACGACTTGCCTCCAATAAAAGACAAAAGACAAACTTCAGGATCTCCTTCACCCAGCCTTTTCTCGTCCATACAATGGTAATTGAGTTGCTATTTCTACCAACAAAATTTCAATTGTATTTCAAATCCAAGTCAGATAAAGGAAGAAGTCTTACGTCCTGACGAAAATTGATAATTAGATAAAATAGGTAATATTAGTAACCTAATTTTTCCTTTTCTATCGAATCAGTATGTAATCGTCATTCCATATTCCTTATCGACACCTGATACTCCAATGTTTAACGATTTCTCGAAGAAAAATCGTTTTTCATGAATTTGCAGGTTAATCCCACTGTTTACCAGTTGTCTCGACCTACAAGAATAAATATACCGAAAGTGTTTCATTTCAACAACCCTAAATTTGTAACTAAAATGCAATCTAATGGTCTTATTAAAAATTTTTTACATGGTGTCTTATGGAAAATGATTTTCCGGTTACCCTACTGTTAAAAAACACCTTTTTTTCGACAAAAAGTGACACGTTTTCACGACTGGGTGTCGAATGATTTTTTTATCAAAAAAGCTAGACTAACTTCTCTGCTTTTAGTCCGATTTTAAAAAACGCGGAAATGATTCGAAAGTCACGCTCTGATTTTCGATACAAAAGAGATCAAAAAAAATTTTTTCAGATGTTTTTTGATCCTTTCATCGCTTTTCCCCTGATTGTCCCTACGCACAAATTGTGTCGAAATCGTGAAAACGCATTCCTCGTCTGTCAGGAATGCGTTCTTTCTATAGATGATTAGCGAGATGATTAGCGCGTCACGTATATCTGCTTCGTTGTTTTCCCGTATCGGTTCTCAGAAGAGATAGTGATCTCTGTGCCACGCTTTGCTTTTGGGATCGCAAACGTGAAGCGACCCGTTTGATTCGCTTTTTGAGTATACGTACGCTTGTCAATCGTTAATCGTACCGTGGCGTTCTTCTCTGTCGTCCCGCTAATCTGTCGCGCTCCGACCTTCACCGGATTGATCTGTAAGACTGGGAACAGGTGACTCGCTGTCATCCGGAAATGATAGTATCCGCTGTAGTACGTACTCTCAATCCGGAAGTAGTAGGTGCCTTTTGGAAGTTCAAGACTGTCCTTCCATCTCCCTGGTGTCTTTTCACTTCCGCTCAGACTTCGGTAATAGAGCGACTTGTTCATCGGGTCCGTCCATTCAATCGTCATAGACGGATCAATCATCGTTGTGACATCGAACGTTACCTGGCTCTTTTTCGGCAGCGTCACGCGATAGTAATCGTGATGATCCTGCCACGTCAGCAGACCACTGTAGCCTTGCGCAAACAATAGACGTGTTGCCTCGAGTACTCCGTCATTCGGTTCCTGTTCATTCGTCGTTACCGGTTGCATCGCTGCCTGGACCTGATAACGACCGGTTTGTGTACTCGTCCGTGACAAGGTCAGGAAGTAGGTCCCCGCTTCGACATAAACCGCTCGACGGAATTTTCCCGGCGACTTCTCTTCACTGACGAGATAGCTCGAGAAGACGTTCTCGTTTAAACTGTCCGTTAGACTAATCGTTGCGTTGCCGCGCAGGTATGTATCGATGGCTAGTGACAGTTTGCCGTTTTTTGGAACGTTCACTTGATAGATGTCTTTTTCATCTTGAGCAGACAGCATTCCACGAACCGCTTGCTGAAACGGTAAGACTTGCGCTTCTAGCGTACCGTTGTTCGGTTCCCGATCATCCGTCGTGATGGTTTCCGCTGTCGCACGAAGCGTGTAGGCTGCCGGTCGCTTACTTAAGATGTATTCCGATACGATCAGACGGTAGTTGCCTGGCTCCACGTATTCAGACAGAACAGCTTGCGCCGGTCTGACGCCGTCACTCGTTAAACTCTGATAGATAACTTGTTTACCACGCTCATCCTGTAAGGTCACGCGTGTATTTTCACCGAATCCACTGACGTCGACAGTCAGCTTACTTGCACGCGTCACGGTGAGATCATACTTCGCTGACTCGTTGGCTTTTAGTACACCGGATACCGGTTGATCCCATACGAGTGGACCGTCCGCTTCGACCGCACCACCTGACCAAATGATCAGTAGTAAGCTCAGCACACTCGCTCGCCAGATCATACGTATTCCGTTCATCGCTTTCACTCCTCGTTTTTAGATCATGCCTTCCTCAGTATACGAAACCACCTGATGGAAGAGGTTTGTTCTTTTCAGGAGGATGGGAACCGGTTCTTAAAAATCAGCGATAACAAAAAAAGAAAGCCACGCGGGCTTTCTTTTTAAAGTAGACCTGCTAGTGTTCGCCCGATCACAGCGTTCTTCTCCGACGCGTTGACTACCTTTCATTAGACCCTTTCTTATAAAGCTCACGGTAGAACATACATCGACTTTTCCAGTGCTTCGAGAAACGGACGCTCGGCAAAGGCATGGCTCCGTTCTGCCGTGACGACGATCGTCTCCTTCTCGCGCTTAAAACGAACCGGCAGTCCTTCCGCGATCCAGTCGATCTGCGCTTGCATCTTTTGGCGGATGCTGCCGCCCTTGCGTTCGGCTTCCATGAACTGACGTATGTACTGCAGGACATAGCCGAATCCGAACTCGATCGGAATTCGGAGTTCCGTTCCCCGTTGACGGATCCGGATCAGTCCCGCCCCGTAATGGACAGCCCGTTCCCACTCTTCGTTCTGTCGTTGATTCCATCCGGGATATAACACGTGTGCCTCGAGCGCTCCCTTTGGACCACTCGGTTGAACCGCGAAATAATCGATCTGCATGTCGCTTCGTCCTTTCGTCTAACAAAATAGGGATGACACCATGACTGGTCTCATCCCTAATGACAGGTCGCGCTTAACGTTTGTTCGAAAATTCTTTTCCCGGACGTCCGATCGCTTCATAGGCGACGCCTGCTGGGGCATCGACATACTGCCAACAGTTCCGTCCGTCAATCAAACGTGGCGTCTGCATGACGCGCGTCAACAGTTCCGGCGCCATCGTCTTCATCTCCGGCCACTCCGTCATGATGACGGCGACGTCCGCTCCGCGTAACGCTTCTTCAAGCGTCGGTTTCTGGTCAAGCAATGTCCGCGCCGCCGGATCATAGCCAACGACGACGACACCGAGTTGCTCGAGCCGTTCCGCGAGACGTAAGGCTGGTGCGTCCCGTAAGTCGTCCGTTCCCGGCTTAAAGGCAAGACCAAGCAGCGCGACACGCATTTCCCGCTCCGGTCTGATCTTCGCGAGGACGTAATCGAGCTGGGCTTCGTTCGTCCGGTCAGCTGCTTCGATGACGTGCAGTGTCGTCTCGTGCGTGCGCGCAAGCGTCGTCAATGCGGCGATGTCTTTCGGGAAACAGGACCCGCCGTAACCGGCACCTGCTCGCAAGAAGGCAGAACCGATCCGGGGATCAAGTCCGATCCCGTGAGCGACTTCCGTCACGTCGGCACCGACTGCGTCCGCAAGCCGGGCGATTTCATTAATGAAACTGATTTTGACAGCGAGGAAACTGTTCGCCGCATATTTCGTCAACTCCGCTGTCGTTGGATCAACGACGACGACCGGAGCTGTCGTTTGAAATAACTGCTCGACCGTTTTTGCAAAAGTAGCATCCGTCGTTCCGATGATCAAACGGCTCGGCTGACGGTTGTCCGCAAGGGCCGTTCCTTCACGCAAGAACTCTGGCACCATCGCAAAGCGTAACGTCGGGTGCTCGTCTTGCAAGCGTGCTGTCGTTCCCGGTGGCACCGTCGACTTGACGATGACACTGGCTCCCGGGCGCGTTTCTTCGATCAAACGTGCGACCGCTTCGACAGCCGATAGATCACAGCTACCGTCTGCCCGTTCCGGAGTCCCGACGGCGATCAAGTACAAGTCGGACGCCGGATAGTCCGTCGTGAACGTCAAGCGTTCGCGATTGAGGCGGAGCGCGTCTTCGATTCCTTCTTCGGTGATCGGTGCGACCCCTTGCGTTAACCGTTCCATCCGTTCTGCATTCAAGTCGACACACGTCACCTCATGCCCGTTTTCTGCGAGTCCGATCGCGGTGACGAGTCCGACATATCCTGTCCCAATCACTGTTGCTTGCATCTCCATCACGTCCTTGTCCATTTTTCTCTGTCTTCACTATACGGGAGGAAAGCCGATTTGTGCATCGAAAAAGCTTTCCGAATACGCTATACTGAGTACGGAATGGAGGAATGCATGTGGCGATCATCATTTTTAGCCTCATTTGTCTCTTCGCGTATCGGATCCGTAAGCTTCCAGAAGTCCTGCGGTCGATTTTACTCGTCCTTGGTTTAATCAGTGGATGGTTCGCGTTATTTGAGATCATTGGATATATCGAAGCCAATCCGTACTTGGCGGCCATCCCGATCGCACTCGGGCTCGGCTATTGGTACTGGAAACGTAAACAACGTTCCGTCAAAAAGACGCCTTCGGATCAGTGAAGGCGTCTTTTCCTCTTACATACGAAAGCGCACGAGGGAGATGCCCCTACGTGCGCTTTGCTTTTAGGATTGTTGTTTACGTTCCATCGACGCGATCTGTTCCTCGATATCGAGTAACTTTAATTCGTGTTCGAGCTCAAGGCGACGTTTCTTCCGTTTCAAGCGCGCGAGTTCCGCTTCCATCGAAGCTTTCGAGGCTTCCGGTGTTGCCGTCGTCTCACTCGATTGCATCGTCGCTTGGAGTGGATCAAAAACATTCGACTTCGCGAACTGGGCTGCTTCCGGTCCGAACATGTCTTGGATGATCGGGAGAATCTTGTTCAATGCCGTTCCCGGAATCTGTGATTTCTCATCGACTAACCGTTTCAACGCCAATTCATCGACACGATAGCCTTTGCCGTCCTGCTCCGCGTGCAATTCCCCTGTTCGAATCCAGCGCCGGACCGTCTCTTCCGATACCCGTAACAATTCACTGATCTGTTTTGTCGTCAACATCGAATCCCTCTTTCCTATGATTTGATACTACTATTATGCGCATATGTGTGCGTGTGTGTCAATCAACACACATCCCTCCATAAAAAAAAGAACGCCTCCGCGTAGGAGACGTTCCGTTTAAGCCTTATCGTTTTCGAACGAGCAACCATACTCCGACAACGGCACTCATGCCACCGACGACCGCGAACGGAAACGGCTTGTCTTCCCCTGCTTGCGGTAGATGTTCCACTGTAACGCTTGGGGTCGACGTCGTGTCCGCTTTTGCTGCGACCGGTACTGTCGATTTGACCGGACTAACGACTTTCGTCGGTGTTTCCTTGACCGGTTGAACAGGTGGCGCCAGTTCGACGGCAACCATTGTTCCGCCACCATCGCGTGTTAGATCAAGGACGGCGTCGACCGATTGACGCTTCAAGTGTTTCAAGAGGTGCGCCTGAGCATCCTTCGCCTCACTCATGTCCTCTTCAAACGCAATGTAATCGAGGTGATGCATCGCCTTAACCGTATAACCGGCAGGCGCTTTGACTTTTAAAATGTACGTGCCGACCGGGAAGCTGTCTCCGCCCGCAAAAGCGTGATCATCTCCTTCGTCTTCAATCGTCCATGCCGTTTCCCCCGTGACGGTATCCAGTAACGTGTACGTCATCGGGACGGTCTCTTCTTTTTCCTGCGGCTGTTGGTCCCCATTCGCATCGACGAAGTTTGTCAGTGTCAAGAAGTGCGACGGTTCCATCATCTCGTCCCCTTCCGTCATACCGGCATCGATGACCCGGACGTCCCCTGCTTGGATCGTTACGTTCGTCGTTCCGAACGTGTTGACATCTGAATCCTGATGCGGCTTCGTGAACGTATACAAGCCGATGTCATAGCCATCGACTTTTACTTGATACGTTCCTGGTGTCACCTGTTCGAATATGTAGTTCCCTTGTTCCGTGATCGCCATGTCCGTGACGTCGCCACGTGGCGTGATCAAGAAGACACTAACGTCATCAAGAAGGGCTTCCGTCTCTTGGCGAATCCCGTCTTCGTTCGCGTCATACCAGACCGTTCCCGTAATTTGCCCCTTCGTCGCCTTGACGTTCGTCGCCGGAGCCGGTTTTGTTTCTGTGACCGGCTTTTCCTTTGTCGGCGTCGTCGGTTTTGATTTACTTGGTGTGACCGGTTGTGTATCCGGTTTGACGTCTGGTTTAACTTCCGGTTCTGTGACCGGTTCTTCCGGTGTCGCAGGATCATCCGTTACCGGCTCCTCCGCGTCGACTTTCGGAAACTCAAGGAGGATCGATTGCTGTGTCGTTGGTTCCGTAACGACGATCCGTGGTGCCGTCTCTGCTGTGAACGTCACCGTCGGATGTGCAGTGATATCAATGCCGCTTCCCGTCAAACCGTCTGAGAACGCAAGCGCCGTCTCACTCGTCACATCAACGATGCCTTCTCCCGTGAAGGTCAACGTATACGGTCCTGTCCCGCTTGCTGTCACGTCCCATTTCGATTCAGCTTGGACCGGAGCGATACCCGTTCCACTCCACATCAGGAGTAACAAAAAGATGATGATTTTTTTCATGGTGTCTCATTCAGCTCCGTTTCTATAAGAAAAACATATCTAAATTTTAAACAACAACGTAAAATTAAACCAGATAATTTTGTTTGAACTGTCCTTTTTTTCAACTTTCCACCATTTTCCGTAAAGGTCGTGATTTTTCATGAAACGTATCCTTCCACTCCTCCTCGGTGTCAGTCTCCTGACCCCGTCCGCCGTCTCGGCTGCGACGACACCACTTCCGGTGACGAGTCAGACGTTACGCGGTACATATGATGCGTCCGGACGTGCCGTCTTCACCCTACCGTCAGCCCTCTATATTGAACGGGCAACGCATCTCGAATTCGATCTCGATCGCTCGAAAGGTTCTATCTATACCTCAAAGACGAATTACAGCAAAGGGACGACTTACAAACGGTATCGCCAATTGCAGGACGAAGCGTTGATCTTCCCGCTCAGCTGGTCCGGTACACAGTACGTCGTCTTCGAAGGGAAACCGGGAACCCGCTATCAAATTCCTTTTATCCTTCGTAAACTCCAGCCGCTCCTACCGATGAAACCAAGTGCGACGACGTCAAAGACCGCGAGTCTCCTCGTCAAGATGAAGCACGGCAGTCTGAAACAATCCGTCTCGACGTCGCTCCAGGCGACACGATCGTCGCTTCCGGGCCTGTCCCTCGAAGAATGGACGTTCAAGACGAATGCTGCCGCAGCGCAGGCAAAACGTTACTTAGAACGATCAGCTGCTGTTGACTACGTCGAGCATACACAGACCGTCCGGACGGCAAAGGATATGTATCGCCCGTACCAATGGTCGCTCCAGAACACAGGACAACGAAAAGGAAAAGTCGGGGCTGACATCCAGTACGCCGCTGCCTTAAAACGACTCGCCGGAAAAACGTTACAGCCGACACTTGTCGCCGTCGTTGATACCGGGATCAACTCGACCTATGCCGACTTCGCAGGACGCGTCCGAACCGATCTCGGGTACGACTTCATTCGCGGAAAGACTTCCGTCACCGATCCGGACGGTCACGGTTCTCATGTCGCCGGGATCATTGCTGCGAATGCCGATAATCTGTATGGCATTCAAGGGATCAATCCAGCGGCTTCCTTGATTCCGATTCGTGTCCTTGATGCAAACGGGCAAGGCTCCACGTCGGACGTCGCACGTGGTATTCTCCATGCGATCAAAAAAGGCGCCCGCGTCATTAACCTCAGTCTAGAAATGGATGAAAAATCACGCGCTATCGAGGATGCGATCGCGTATGCCGATCAGAAGAAGGTGCTCGTCGTCGCTGCTTCCGGTAATGACGGTGCGAAGACGATCAGCTATCCTGCACGCTATGCGCATGTTCTATCTGTCGGCGCGACGGACCGAAAAGATGTCCGCGCTTCGTTCTCGAATCGTGGAAAAGGACTCGATCTCGTCGCCCCAGGGGTTGAGATCCCAAGTTATATCGGTGACGGTGAACTCGCCTATTCGAGTGGGACTTCGATGGCAGCCCCTCACGTCGCAGCAGTCGCGAGTCTTTTGATGAGCTTGAAGCCGAGCTTGTCACCGAGTGCGACAGAGAAGCTTTTAAAATCGTCTGCCCGAGATCTCGGAACAAAAGGCTACGACACCTCATACGGCTACGGTCGCCTCGACGTAAACCGTGCCGTCTCGCTCGTCAAATAAACGATAAAGCGCCGATTCCTGTGACAGGAGTCGGCGCTTTATCGTTCATCGGATGATTTCGAGCGGAATCTCAATCCCGCGTCCTGCTCCGGCGTCAATGACAAGGACAGGCAGGCGATTTTCGTTGAAAACTTCATCTTCAACGGTTGTATCTGAAGTGTACGTGCGAATCTCACCCATTTTTTTAGCGGAAAACGACACGAATGGGAACGGAATCGATTGATTCGAGACCTCTAAGCGAATGTCGACTTGTTGATCGTCAAGACGAATGTCATTCGTCGTCTTGATCGTCAAACGCATCCGGTCCTTACTCGTCAAGGAAATCTGGGCGGAGATGTTCTCTGTCTGACCAGCCCGTTTGATCGGGTCGACGATGACCGATGGGGAAGCGGTCTCGACCTTTTCAGCACGCTGACAGCCAGGGATGATCAATAAGGAAATCGCGAGAGGAAGCAACCAGCGTTTCATCTGGTCGTCACTTAATTGCGAATGTCAATTCGGCAGTGCAGGCGACTTCCCCGTCTACCGTCGCTGTGGCACGACCTTTTCCGATAGGTCCACGTAACTTCGTCAATTCAACTTCGAGGCGCAATTGATCGCCTGGCACGACTTGACGTTTAAAGCGGCAGTTCTCGATGCCGGCAAAGAAAGCAAGCTTTCCTTGATTCGCTTCCATCTTGAGGACAGCGAAGGCACCGACTTGCGCGAGCGCCTCGACGATGAGAACGCCGGGCATGACGTTATAGTCAGGAAAGTGTCCGTTGAAGAATTCTTCGTTCGCAGACACGTTTTTCACTCCGACCGCGCGTTTGCCTTCTTCGACCTCTAAAATCCGATCGACGAGCAAAAAGGGATAACGGTGCGGAATGACTTCCTTGATTTGTTCGATTGTATACATATTAAACAGCTCCCATCACTGACAAATTAAGATTTCATCCAAAAATCGGTGATGCGGGTCCATGTGTCGAGCTTTAACACATCCATTGCCTCGCCACCACCAAACGTTGCATACCCTACCATTGCACCGACGACCAGTGCGACGATGACGAGAACGAGAACGATCAACAACCGGACGAGAATTGGGACACGTCGCGTCGTGTACTTCCGAAGACGTGGTGTTTTCTTTTCAGATGTTCCAGCGTCCTTGCCTTGTTGATGTCGCTTTGAACGTTCACGCGTTGGCTGTTCCGTACCTGCTTGGTCTTGTACCATTTTGATCACCTTTCATTGATTCAGTCTAAGCGTAGTATAGCACATTAGTACCAGGTAACAATATCAGGAATGACTTTGTTTTCTCCTGGTTCCTAGCTAGTGTAACACGAGCGATCGGTAAACATTTAAAAAAAGTTTTCTTTTTTTATATAAGGAAGTAAAAAATTCGCAACACATTATTTCCGTAAATCTCACATTTTTTTAAATCCAAATGCCATCCATCCGCGTAAGCCTTACAGATTCACAAGCAACACTTACAAGCACAGGATGACACGGGCCCGGTTTCATCCCTCTATTCAAGTTTAGATCAACGCTTCCAAACGTTTTTCATATTAAAAACCAAAGCAAGCGCTCCACTACCTTAAAATCGAGAGGATGGATTCAACATGAAACACACTAAAAAATTCGCAGCATCAGCAATGGCAGCAGCACTCGTACTTCCAGGAACAGCAGCATTCGCTTCTGGTGGCGCAGATGACATGAAACAAGAGGCACCAAAGAACGTCACGGTCAAAACAAAAGCTGCTGACCTTCGTGCCACACTCGATCAGTTACTTTCAGAGCACTTCGTCCTCGCTGTCATGGACATGAAAAAACAATATGACGGTTCAAAAGACGCAGAATATTACGAAGCAGCACTTAAACAAAATGCACTCGATATGACACCAGCCATCGCTTCAGTTTACGGCGATGAAGGCGCAAAACAATTCGAGAAAATCTTCGTTGATCACAATAAATACACAACAGACCTCGTCAAAGCTGTAAAAGCAGATGACCAAGACGGCATCAACGCTTCGAAGAAAGAAACAGAAGAGTTCGTACAAGATCTCTCAAGCTTCCTCGATACAGCAACGGAAGGTAAACTCCCGAAAGCAGCAGCTGAAGAAGTCCTCCGTGCGCACGAAGCAGATGTCTACAAGACATTCCAACAATATGCAGCTGGTGACTACGAAGGATCGTACAACACGTTCCGTGAAGGATACAGCCGCATGTACGATATCTCAAAAGCACTCTCAGTCGCTATCACAACACAAATGCCTGAGAAATTCGATAACACGAAAGCTGACTCAAAAGCAGCAGATCTTCGTTCAACACTTAACAGCCTTGCAGCTGAACACGTTGCACTTGCAAACCTCAGCATGACAGCTGGTGTGGATAAAGCGAAAGATTACGATGCAGCAAACTGGGCTGAAGATATGCACACTGCAGACTTCAAAGCAGCGATCAAATCAATCTACGGTCAAGCTGGTGCAGATCAGTTCGAACAAGTTTGGACGAAAAACCACATCGAAGCACAAGCAAACCTTGTCACAGCAGCAATCAATGACGACAAGAAATTGATGGGTGACGCACAAGAAATGCTCAAAATGTTCTCAAATGATTTCGGTGCATTCCTCGGTGCAGCAACAGAAGAAAACCTTCCAACAAAAGCAGCACAAGAAGCCGTATCAGGTCACGAGACTTACGTCCAAGATACGTTCATGCAGTATGTTGAAGGCGACTACAAAGGTTCTGTCGACACATTCCGTGAGTCTTACGCTTACATGTACGGCGTAGGTGAAAACCTCGGTGAAGCGATCGTTAAACAATCGCCAGAGAAATTCATGGATGGTACACCAGGCTCAATGCCAAACACTGGTAACGGTGGTATGAGCGACAACAACACAGCTGCAACAACAGGTGCAATCGCAGTATTCGGTCTCGCACTCGGAGCAGTTGGTCTTGTTCTCGCACGCAAACGTCAAAACGCTTAAGAAATTGGGTATACTCAATAACAGGATAGCCACATGCTATCCTGTTATTTTTTTACATAGAGGGAATCCCTTCTCTCGGAAAGGAGCTACGCGTTTATGAAACGTTGGTTATTACCGGCGAGCATCGTCTTGATGGTCGCATCGGTCGGAACACTGCTGTTCCTCCTATTTGGTCAAACTAAACCAGATACATCAAACATCACGCAAGGTGATCAAAAAACGGAATCCGCGGCCTCTTCCGAGACGAAGGAAGAAGATCCGCTCAAACCGTCTGAAATATTCAAGAAGGAGTTCAAGGATCTCTCTGCAACGGAGGTCGAACTTCCAAAACAACTCGTCATTCCAAAGCACGACATCAAAGCGAAGGTCGAACAAGTCGGGCTTGATAAAGATGGCGCGATGGCAACACCGAAAAACGAACAACAAGCCGGCTGGTACAAGTTCGGTCCACGTCCAGGTGACGTTGGTAATGCTGTCATCGACGGTCACACCGACACGAAGACCGGTCCAGCCATTTTCTATAAGCTACATGAACTGAAAAAAGGTGATCCAGTCGAGATTACCGATGCGTCCGGACGGAAACTCGTCTTCCGCGTCAAGAAGCTCGTCCAATACGATCACTTGAAAGCACCACTTAAGAAAATCTTCGGTCCAGCAGATACACGGAACTTGAACTTGATCACGTGTATCGGAACGTTTGACCGAAATGCCGGTACGTATGATGATCGACTCGTCGTCTTCACAGAACTTGATGAGAAAGCATCTGATCCTGTCAAAACGCCACCGAAACCAGCCACGAACGTCCGCGTCAGTGGCGGATTCGTTAACTGGTATGCATCTACGGATAAAGATGTGACATCATATAACGTCTATCAAGAAAAAGACGGCAAACGTAAAAAACTCGGTACAACAGACGTCATCGAACGGAAAGCTTTCCCACTTCCGGAAGATGCGACGGGTCGCTTCATCATTACAGCCGTCAACAAAGCAGGCATTGAATCGGAAGAAGCTTTCAGTGCCGTACGCCGCTAATATCCACACAAAAGCCAGAGTCCCTATTGCGACTCTGGCTTTTGACGTTCCTCAATAACGAATATGCTGTTTGCTCCAGCGAATCGATTCCTTGAACTGACGAACGAGATCTTCTGCTGGTGCCGTTAAATAGTAGGCAAGCCCGTGCACTTTTTCTGACATCTGCTGGATGACGAGTCCATCTTCGATCAGCTCCTGCAACTGTTCGAGGATTTGACCGTGTGACTGATCGATCCGTTGCTCGAGTTCCCCGATCGTCAACGCACCGTCCCGTAAGAGATAAATGATACTCGACTTGAGGCTATTTTCGAAATTGTGCTGAAACTTCTGCAATGCCAGTAAATCGGCTTGTTCTTCGGTATGACGTGAATCCATCTGATCCCTGCCCCCTTTTTCTTAACTACCTCTTCAGTATGACGCACTTTTACGTGAATTTCAAAACTCAATCGCGCTCCGTGATAATCGTATCGAACGTCTTCTCTTCTTCCGTAATGACCATCTTCTTTTGCGAGCGAAGATGATAGAGACGACGAATGTTCAAGATGACGACCTTCATGACGGCGTAGAATGGAACGCCTAACAAGACACCGAAGAATCCAGCGATGTTCCCTGCGACGAGTAAGACGATGATGATCGTCAACGGATGGACATCGAGCGTTTTTCCTTGGACGAGTGGTGACATAATGTGTGAGTCAATCTGTTGCGCGACCGTCATGACGATGATCGCATAAATCGCAAGAATCGGATCTTGAATGAACCCGACGATCAACGCTGGAATGACACCGAGCACCGGACCGAGGAACGGAATGATGTTCGTCAACGTTGCGAACAAGGCGAGCAGCAACGCATAATCAATTCCGATGATTAAGTATCCGATATAAGCGATGATCCCGACCCCGATACTAACGATGACCTGACCGCGGATGTAGCTCATGATCGTCAAGTGGACGTCCCCGAGAATTTTTTTCGTTTCTTTATGATATTCGTACGGCATCAGCTTGACGAGATTACCTTTTAGCTTATCGCCATCAAGCAACATATAGATCAACATGATCGGGATGATGACGATCGTCACGACCGTTGTCGTTACGACACTGACGAAGCCACCGACACCCGTCCCGATGTTCTTCAAGAATGTCGAAGCGTATTCCGAAATATTGCCAGAAAACTTATTGAACAGGTTATCCGGTCCTGACAAGAAGCGTGAGAAAACCGAACTGTTTTCAAGTTGCTCTCGGACATCGATCAATTGACGCTGGAACTGTGTCGCGAGTGTCGGAATCGAATTGACGAACTGTGTGATTTGCTCCGATAGCATCGGACCGAAGATGAAGCCGAGTGTCGTCAAGATCCCGATCAGACCAACGAGGACGATCAAGACAGCAGGCCGTCGCTTCATCTTTTTCTCGAGCAACTCGACGATCGGCAGCAGGACATAATAGAGAATCCCAGCAATCGCAAGCGGCGGAACGACCATCTGAAGCAGAATCGCGACCGGTCGGAATAGGAACGTGACATGATCGCCAATCCAGACGATGATGAGTAACGTCATGATCCACCACGCAAATCGGTACCATTTGTTTTCGAACATTTTTTGCATCTAACCACTTCCCTAATTTAAAGTATGAAGTTCCATATCCCCTATTGTTTTCCTTAAAACAACGCTTCTTAATCCTTATTCTCAGAAAATATATCGTTCCCTCCATTTTAACCAATATATGATATATTTGTTTTAATAAGATTTGCAGATTCAAATTTGCCGTACCCGTTGAATGTGCGTAAGATGAGTATATTCGGACTTAAGAAATCTTTTTCATACATGTAAAAATAGAATACGGAGGATACCCTAGTGAAATGGATCAACCATACAATCGGTCGCCAATTGATGTTCGCCTTCTATATGGTGTTTGTCGCTCTCAGCATCACGTCTGCAATCGTTTACTTCTATACGGAACAGAAGATCGATCAGGCGAATGCGACGTTCGATGACTTGCGCGAACGACGGACGAATGCCAATGCCCTCGCAAGCGAGTGGACCGTCGCGCAAAGTAACGTCAAATCTTACTTATTGACGGGCTCACAAGAAACACTCGATGCCGTCAAGACAAATCAACAGGAAATTAATCGCTTAACGACATGGTTCGAAAAGTATGCCGTGTATGAGCAAGGGAAAGAATATGCAACGGCAACCCGTCAAATGTATGACGATTATTTTGGAACGTCACTTCCGCTCCTCAACGAATACGTCGAAGGAAAAAAGGACGGGAAAATCAACGAAGATTTTGTTGATCCGAATACACTTGCTGCCCTGTCGAACGGAAAAGACTTATTCACAGCGAATGGGACGTTACGTGGATCAGTCAGTCTGTCAGATGCTGATATCGATATGACACGGATTGATACGTTGCTTGGTGATTACCTGACGTTGATCCAAGGGAAGGAAGTGGATGCAAAGAACGATCTTCTAGGCGAGATGCGCGTTGCGCAGTTCATCTGGCTCTCGAATCTCGTCGTGCTGATACTAGTGCTCCTATCACTCGTGCGTCCATTCATCAGCCGCATTACAAAACAAGTCAATGCCTTGTCTCGTGACAGCGCGATGCTTGCAACAGGTGAAGACATCCAAGCGATTCCATTGCCAAAACGTAAGGACGAACTGCATACGTTGACGACATCATTCAATCAGATGGCGGCTTCGATTGCTGATAACAAGGTCCATATGCTGGCGAAAAACGAAGAACTCCAAGCACAACAGGAAGAACTCGTCGCCCAGCAAGAAGAACTGCAAGCGCAACAGGAAGAGCTTGAGGAAGCACTCGATATCACGCTTCGGAGCGAACAACATCTCAAGTACCGCAATGAATTGACCGAGACGCTTGCGTCCCGTGAGACACTGACGGCGTATCCGGAAATCATCGAGAAGCTCGTCTCGATCACGCATTCTGAGATCGGTGCCCTGTTGTTCCTCGATCAACAAGAAGTCCGCTCGACGATCGATTATGGGATGACGGAAGAGATGGTCGGTCGTCTTGTCTCCGATGATCAATCACTCTTGCACCGCGCACGCCTCCTGAAGCGTCCAGTTCATTCATCGAAACAGGTCGCGCATGAGAGTCCGCTTCCATACCCATACTATATGTATGAGGTCGCAGTCCCTGTTCTTGATCCGTCAAAAGAGCACATGATTGCCTGTATCTATCTCGTTCGTTATCGTGACGCCTTTACAGCGGAGCAGATGGATGACATCCTGTCGTTCTCGCATCAATTATCACTCTCACTCTTACGGATGGGGATCTATGAAGAAATGATTCGTGAGAAGAATAAGACGACGCAACTGTTGAACTCGATCCGGGAAGCAGTCGTCTACATCGAACATGAGACGGACGAATTGCTCGTCAACGAACCGCTGATGACGTTGTTCCCGGAAGTCCCAACAGAGTTCAAAGACGAAGAGCGCTCTGCCTTCCAGCAAGCGATGCAAGCACTCGCTGACATCATCGATGAACCAGCACCATTTGAGCGTTACATCGAACAGATCGTTGAGCTGAATTTACCAAAAGATAGCTTGATCGTCTCGATTCGAAAACAGAGTACGTACATCCAGATTTATGCCGAGAAGATTGAAGTCGACGGCATGTGGGTCGGTACGATGCTTGTTCTCCGTGACGTGACGAAAGAGACGGAAGCCGAGCGGATGAAGGAAGAATTCGTCTCGACCGTCTCGCATGAATTACGGACCCCACTCTCTTCGATCTATGGCTTCACCGAGCTGATGCTTAATAAACGGTTCGAGGAAGAACGGCAACGGAAATATCTCCAGACGATCCACTCCGAGACGGGTCGCCTGACGACGCTCGTCAATGACTTCCTCGACGTCCAGCGCATGGAATCGAGTGAACACCGTTACGAGATGTCGACGTTTGATGTCGTCGAACTCGCCCAGGATTTAATCGAGTTCTATGATGTCTCGCACGAGACGCACACGATTGATTTCGAGGCACGTGGACCGATCATGATCGACGGCGACGCAGAAAAGATGAAGCAGTTGCTCAACAACCTGCTCAGCAATGCCGTCAAGTACTCACCGAGCGGTGGGACGGTCTTGATACGGATTACAAATGAACTTGGTTTCGCCCAAATCCGCATCCAGGATGAAGGCATTGGGATTCCACAAGACGCGCTTCCAAAATTATTCGATAAGTTCTACCGTGTCGATAACTCCGAGACACGGAAAATCGGTGGAACCGGTCTTGGTCTATCAATCTGTAAGGAAATCGTTAAACACCACAGCGGAACGATTGATGTCGAATCCGTCGTCGGTGTTGGATCAACCTTTACGATCCGTTTCCCGATTGCTGTCATCTCGACCATCCTCACGTATGAAGATTAATCACCTGACCGTTCACATCATGTGGACGGTCTCTTTTGTCGTTAGATTCAATGAAGTGCGGGGTATAGTCAAAAGCGCATTATTTTAAGGAGGAATCAACATGCAACTGGGATGGATTGGTTTAGGACATATGGGTATACCGATGGTAAAACGTCTGCTTGACGGTGGGCATAACGTGATCGTCTACAACCGGACGTTTGAAAAAACAGCGCCATTGACTGATCGAGGAGCAACAGCTGTCAAAGAAGCACAGGAAGCAGTACGTCAAAGCGACATCATCTTCGTCATGCTCGCGGACGGTCCTGCTGTCGCGTCCGTTCTCGAGAGTGTAACAGACGACCTCACAGGTAAGACGATCGTCAACTTGAGTACGATCTCACCGGAAGAGACAAGGAAGATGGCTCGGCTTGTCGAAGAGAATGGTGGGACGTATCTTGAAGTTCCTGTTTCGGGGTCCGTCCCCGTCGCAGAAAACGGGCAGCTCGTCTTGCTTGCTGGCGGTGACGCAGACGTCGTCACGGCTTGTCAGCCGTATCTTGACCTACTCGGAAAGGAAACGATCCATTTCGGTCCACATGGCTCAGGAAGTGCGGCAAAACTTGCCATCAATCTCTTACTCGCCGTCGTCGGACAAGGAGTCGCGGAGACGTTATTGCTCGGAGAAGGTGCGGGTCTCGAGAAAGAGAAGCTGATCCAGATGATCAGTGCATCGGGCATGAACACGCCACTCTTCACCGGTAAACGGGACATGTACCGAAACAATGATTTCCCATCTGCCTTCCCACTCCGTCTGATGGCGAAGGATCTCGGGCTGATCACAACTGAAGCAAAACGTCAGCAGCTCAAGTTGCCACTCGCTCAAGCAGCAGATCGTAGTTATGCGAAGGCAAAATCGAATTACGGTGATGCTGATATGGCAGCCATCTATCGTGCCTTACAAGACTGAACGTAAAAAGCAGATCCGCACTCAAATCTGAGGCGATCTGCTTTTTCATGTTATTTCAGTGACGTGACGATTCCCATCATCTGATCGGTCGTCATCAGTGCTTTTGAATTGAATTGATACGCCCGTTGAATCTGCGTCAAATTCGTCATCTCGGTCGCCATATCGACGTTCGACGACTCGAGTGTGCCGACCGTCAATGGATTTCCATCGACTGTTTCATACTGTCCTGGTGCTGTAAACAAGCCGGCTCCATCTTCCGTCAACTGATTCGGATTGTCGACATACCCGACAGCAAGTCGCGCGAGGACACGGCGCTCTCCATTGACGATTCCCGTGACGTTGCCGTCCTTGTTCAATTCGACACCCGTCGCATCCGCAGGTAAGAGAATTGGTTCATTTTGACCGTTGACGACAGACCGTCCCGCGTCATCCGTCAATTGAATACGCCCATCGGCTTGCGGAGATAGTTGGAAGTTTCCGTCTCGCGTGAACTTCGTCACCCCATCCCGATCGATGACCGCAAAGAAATGATGCGGATCCGATAAGGCGGCATCGAGTGCCCGGTCCGTCCGTTTGAACGTTCCCATCGAAAAGCGCGTCGCTTCATTAGCGACATAGCCGCCGACACCGATTCGTAAGCCGGCCGGTGTCGATAAAGGTCCCGTTTGCAATGCAGCCGGTTGGTTCTGGATGTTACGCGTCAACAGCTCCTTGAACTGGGCGTCACGACGTTTATATCCGTTCGTATCGACATTCGCTAAGTTGTGCCCGGTCGTATCGAGTTGTTTTTGTAATTGCGCCATTGTACTAGCTGACGTATAGAGTGATTGCATGGTGTTCCCCTTTCATTATCGGACGCGACCGATTTCAGAAACTGCCTTTTCCGCTGTCCGGTCATACGCTTGAATGACTTTTTGATTCGCTTCAAACTGACGCAGACCAGCGTTCATCTCTGCCATCGTTTGTTCGATTGCGACGTTCCCTAGTTCAAGTACCCCTTGATCGACCTTGACGTTTCCTTGTGCCAACGCTTCAGGAGCCCGGTAGAGTCCGTTCTCGACTCGTTCAAGTTGTTCCGTATTATTCGTCGTCACGAGTCCAAGTCGTCCGACTTGCTCTCCGTTCCCCCGCGTCACGATACCTTCAGGTGAGACTTTGAAATCGTCATTGCCGACATTCATGAAGTTACCGTCTTCATCGAGTACCTGATCGCCGTCCGTCGTCCGTAAGATACCGTCTCCATCGACTGCGAACTGCCCATTCGTCGTATACAATGTTTCTCCTTCGATTCCTGTTCCTTCTCCCGTATTATGGAAAATCGTGAACATCGGCACACCGTCGATCGAACTAATCTGTAAATCCGTCGCATTTCCTGTCTCCGTGATGGATCCAGGTGCGAAGTTCGGTGTCGCCGCCTGCATAAACACACCTGTCGCGAGCGTACCGACGTTTCCAGCAGGTCGAATTCCCGTCCGTTCATTCGTCGCCGCTTGATGGATCATCATCTCCGGAAACGTGCGCAGGGATGCTTGATCGGCACGGAAGCCGGGCGTCCGTGCATTCGCTAAGTTATTACTCAACATCTCTTGTTGGCGTTGCAATGCCTGCATCGCACCGGATGCCGTATACATTCCGCGTAACATCTATATTTCATCTCCTCATTGACTTCATGTTCAATTCTATCTTTTAGTATATCGGTCCGTTTGCTTCAGATTATGAGTTTTTTTCAAAAAAAGGGAATAAAATTCTTAGTTGCATCTAAAGTACTACCATTCCTGTCAAAAAATCATTCTCCTTCTTTTGAATTCGTTTCATATTCATAATTATTCCAATTGGGTATAATTAGAAGTAGTTCATATCGACCAGTTGAAACGAGGTGATGACGGTGTCTTTCTTTAAAAGACGTACGAACCAATCGACCACTCCTTCTTTAGATTTCACACTGTTGACAGACATGACCCACTTCCTTGAAAATCACCCGGATGCAGTTTATACGATGGATTTGAAAGGAAATTTCATCGCATTTAATAATAAGCTACCTCTTTTACTCGGTTATCCTACCGACGCGATCCGTGGTATGCATTTCAGCGAGCTGCTCATCAAATCAGAAGCTGAACGTATTGCACCACTAAAACATCGTGTTCACGAAGGCGAAACGATTCATTTCACAACGGACATTCAACGAAAAGATGGTCAAATCCTGACTGTCAACGTCACGAACATTCCCCTCTACAATCAACACGTCATCATTGGACTTTACGGCATTGCGCGTGACGTCTCCCAACAAAAAGAATTACGTACCGCTTATAATCGTCTACTTGCAAAGGAACAGTTGACGACGACGCTTGACGGCGTCACCTTTCTTGAATATATTCCTTCGACGAAACAACTGACTGCCGATGCCGCACTTAGTCAATTGCTAGAATGGTCACAGCGTCATGTCGCACAAATGGATGCATACGAACTGCTCGACGAAATCCACCCGGAAGACCGCGATCTATTCTTACAACAAAGTACTGCCTTGTGTGACGAGCAGATTGCTGAATTCTCGATGTCCCTTCGAATGAGCAAACGACGTCACTATACGAAAGTCGTTCGTTGTGATGCCTTACTTCAGCAAAACTCTTCTCCCCGCTGCGTCAACTTCATCCTGCATGATGCGACGGAGCTGACGAGTCTTGAACGCGAACGCGATCATGCCATTCAGTCCTTAAAGGATGTCTTCGGCTCACTGGATACGTCCATTTACGAACATATCTATCATCCGCAAACCGTCACGTTTCAATCAGCCGGTTTTTTAGCTCCCTATCAGCACATCCTGAACCGGATTGAAAAGGAACCCCAGTTATGGCGGACACTGATTCACCCCGAGGATTTACCACATTTAGAACTCTCGTATCCTGAGATTCGTAACGGTAAGGTCATCCGACACGTCTATCGCCTCCAACTCCTCGACAATGTCTTTTGGATCGAGGAAACCTGTATTCCAATTCTTGATAATAAGGGCGATGTCTCGGGTCATTATGGGGTCTCGTCTGACATTACGATTTTAAAAGAGCAACAGCATACGATTTGGCATCTCTCCATGCATGACTCGTTAACTCAGTTACCGAACCGCGCCTTTTTACTCGAGGAAATCACGAGTTTATTGAAGACACGAACATCGTTTACGTTGCTTGCTGTCACCTTTAAGCAATACAATGTCATTCATGAACGTTTCGGACATGATGTCGGAGATGAATGGATTCGCCAGACGAGTACTGAAGTGCGTCGCTTTGCAGATCAAGATCATTTCGTCGGTCATCTGTTCGGTGATAAGTATCTCTTCATCATTAAGAAACCGATTGATGAGACAGCTATCGTGAAACTAAGCCATCAGCTACTGAAGCTGTCTGAAAAACGTTTTGATGTCTTGTCTTATGAATTGTTCACGAACGTCTATATCGGTATCACATACGTCGTCAACGATAAACTATCAGCAGACGAATTATTGAAACAAACGTATACAGCACTCCGGCGTGCGAAATCACGAACGAAGAGCAATTATCAGTTTTACTCGACGACGCTCGATATTGATATGTATCGCCGTTATGAACTCGAACGGGATTTACGGTACGCCATTCAAAACGAGCAGCTCGTCCTCGAATACCAGCCGAAAGTCGACGGCTGGAACGGAAATATTCAAGGAGCCGAAGCGTTAATTCGCTGGAATCATCCGGAGTGGGGACGCTTGACGCCAAAGGATTTCCTCTCCTTGTCGGAAGAAAGTGAGATGTATCTCCACATTGGGGATTGGGTGCTTGATCAGACATGTCGTTTTCTCAGTAAGCTTCGCGAACAACGCCATTCGAACATCGTTCCGATTTCCATCAACGTCTCCCCGAAGCGTCTGTTTTACGGAGATTTCGGACAAGTCATCGAACAATATCTCAAGCGATACCGAGTACCGGGTCATCTCCTTGAGATTGAATTACTCGAGTCCGACATCTTACTTGAAAGCGATAAAATCCATGAGATTCTAGAACGAATTTCTGCACTCGGTGTCCATATCTCCTTAGATGACTTCGGTACCGCCTATTCATCGATCTCTCACGTCCAGCGCTATCCGATCAATTGCCTAAAGATCGATCGTTCCCTCGCGCAACTGATCGAGCACGATCCAAAAAGTCGTTCCGTCGTCAAAAGCATTCTCTTCATGGCAAAGGAGTTTCAATTGATAGTCGTCGCAGAAGGCATCGAAACGATTCCGCAGCTCGACTTTTATCGCGAGTTACAGTGCGACCTGATTCAAGGTTATTTGTTTAGCAAACCTGTGTCAGAGAGCACTTTTGAAAAATTACTGACGAAAGGGATGTTATATCCTCAACACACCGGTACAGCCGCTCCAGTCGAAGCGATCTTATCGTTATTCGCTCAAATCACGATTACCCGGCTAAACGGTCGAGCCATCCAAGTCGGATCCTCTGATATCCTGATCAACCGATGTACGAATAAGACGCTGTTCTTCTACTCTTCGATTCGTCTTCCGATTCATCAAAACATCGAACTAAACGTGACACTTGCCTCATTGATTCATCCCGAGATTTTTCTCGTTCCTGTATCCATCACGGAACTCGATAACGGCCTGTTCCATTATGCAGCGGATTTCAAGGTGCGTGCGCTCTCTTCTCTCGTCCAGGAGCAACTGAAACATTCTCAACCTTCCTTTTTGGAAGACGTTCTCGAACCGCCTTCTTAAGACAAAAAACACGTCGACTCCTTCGTTAGAGTCGACGTGTTTTACCTTATCCGTTATTTTTACTGAGCACTGCTGTTTGTGTCCGCTCTAACACGGCATTCGTGATGACGATCAGTCCAGTGAAGAGGAATAACGCTTCAAAGCCGAAGTGCCCGGCAATCTGTCCACCCGCGAGTGGTCCGAGGAAGTTCCCCATGAACTGCGCGGACTGGTTATATCCAAAGATCCGGCCTGACGCATTGGCTGGCGTATTCTTCCGAAGCAACGTTTGGACGGACGGCATTAGTGCTGCTGTCGCAAAACCAATTCCCATCCGTAAGACGATCAATTGGCTCGTATCCGTGACGAATGCTTGCGGAATCAAGAACGCCGCAAAAATAAGTAGCGCAAAAAACAAGACACGCTCTGCTCCGATTTTATCCGATAGACGACCGAGTCGTTGCGCTGCAATCAATGCTGCGATCCCAGGTGCCGAAGCGACGATCCCGGATAGTAACGCGAGACGTTCTGTACCCGGACTGAGTTCCCGGACATAGAGCGACAGGATCGGACTGATTGATTGTGCCGCGAACTGAATCAGGAACGTCGTCAAAAAGAGACTTAAAATCAGTTCCGGATGACGCAGCGACTGGATGATTTCCTTCGCGGACGCCATCTTTTTAACTTCCATTGGGACGAATTCTTCTTTAACTAAGAAGTAGGTCACGAGGAAGGTAATGAAGAGCGGTACGCTCGTAAAGAGAAAAACGGGTCGAAGCCCAACAACGTCAGCGAGGAATCCTCCAATGAGAGGTCCTAGCAATCCACCGGCAATCCCACCGGTCGACAGGGTGCCGAGCGCCCAGCCACTTTTCTCTTTTGGGGTTTGGGAAGCAACGAGTGTAATGCCGGCTGAAATGAATCCGGATACGGCTCCCATGACAAGACGTAAGAATACGAGTTGATAGACGTCTTGAACGAAACTAATCAAGAACATGACGATCGACATACCAAGACTTGCACGAAGCAACATCAGCTTCCGTCCTTTTCGGTCAGCGAGACGTCCCCAGATTGGTGAGACGATCGCAGCGACGAGGAACGTTGCACCAAAGGCGATGCCGGACCAGGTCGTAATGTCTTGTCGGCTGTCGACACCAAGTTCTTCAATGAATAAGGGCAAAAACGGTAAAACGAGACTGAGGGCTGCAGCGGTCAAAAAACTACCGAACCAAACGACGACTAAATTTCTTTTCCACAATGGCATTGTGGCATCACTTCCTTTTATTTTACAATTCGTTTCAATACAACAACTTCTAATATACACTTCACAATGTGAAATGTCTAGCGTTTGAATCGTTCAAGTATTTCTTCCAGTTGTCCTCTACTCTTCATTAATTCGCAAAATGAATGCTACAAAAAAAGAAGCATTCTCCGTTGAGAACACTTCCATCTTTTCATCACTTGCCTAGATTATCGAGCATGATGCCTGTACCGCGTGCGACACATAGCATTGGATCTTCTGCGATCAGAACCGGTAGTCCGAGTTCTTTTGCAAGCAGTTGATCGATGCCGTCAAGGAGTGCGCCCCCACCCGTCAGGATGATACCGCGATCGATGATATCCGCTGCAAGCTCTGGTGGCGTCTTCTCGAGCACACGCTTCGTTGCTTCGACGATTTCCATCGCTGCTTCCGCGAGCGCTTCGTGCATCTCTTCAGAGGTCACCGTGATGTTGTGCGGTAAGCCTGTCACGAGATTGCGTCCCCGAATATCCATCTGTTCGCTCCGTCCGTCTTCTGAAACAGTAGCAACCGTCGTCTTGACCGCTTGTGCCGTCCGTTCCCCGATGATGAGCTTATGTGTATCCTTGATTGAACGGATGATGTCGTGGTCGAAGCGATCTCCTGCGACTTTGATCGTCTCCCCGCATACGATATCACCCATCGATAGTACAGCGACGTCCGTCGTTCCCCCACCGATATCAATGACCATGTGCCCTGCTGGCATCCAAATGTCCATACCGGCACCGACTGCTGCGACCTTCGGCTCGACTTCGAGGAAGACCGTCTTTGCGCCTGATTTTTCACCGGCTTGACGAATCGCCTTCGCTTCAACCGTCGTGATGCTTGCTGGTGTACAGATCAACATCCGGACGCCACCGAACATCTTACGGACTTCAATCTTATCGATGAAATGGCGAAGCATTGCTTCCGTCATTTCGAAGTCCGCGATGACTCCGTCTTGTAAAGGACGAATCGCGACGATGTTCCCCGGTGTCCGCCCTACCATCAAGTGTGCTTCCGTTCCTACTGCATGAATCTTACCTGTTGCCTTATCGATCGCGACGACCGATGGCTCATCGAGGACGATGCCTCTCCCTTTGACATGAATGACGACGTTCGCCGTCCCTAAGTCGATTCCGATATCTTTTGAAAACATCTCGTGTGCTCTCCTTTACCCGATGGCTATTCTTCCAAAATATAGAACGTCGTTTGGACGTCTAACCCATTTATGTATACATACTTTTCAATTCTAGCATACGCCTCATAACGAAACGACTTTCTTTTTCGCTTTTCACATTTCATTGTCATCTTTTTGAAAATACAGCAAAAAAGCATCATCTCAAAAACATGAGATGATGCTTGGATAATTGGAATTAAAGCTTTGTTGCTGCCGTTTCTTCGACGATTGCCGCTTCTTCTGTCACACGTTCGACGTCTGCACCGAGTGCTTGAAGTTTGAGGTGGAAGTCGACGTATCCACGATCGATGTGGTGAAGCGCACCGACACGCGTTTCGCCTTCAGCGATCAATCCTGCTGTGACGAGTGCAGCACCTGAGCGAAGATCCGTTGAAAGAACTTCCGCACCTTGTAACTGTACACCACCATTGATGATCGACGAGCGACCTTCAATCTTGATGTCCGCGTTCATGCGACGGAATTCTTCAACGTGCATGAAACGGTTCTCAAAAACTGTTTCCGTGATGACCGATGTGCCGCCTGCTTTGAGAACGAGGGCCATCATCTGTGCTTGAACGTCTGTCGGGAAACCAGGGTGTGGCATCGTCTTGACATCAACTGCTTCAAGTTTTGCTGGACCAACGACACGGAGTCCTTCTTCTGTATCCGTGATCTTAACGCCCATCTCTTCCATCTTCGAGATGAGTGGACGAAGGTGTTCGCGCTCAGCACCGATGACTTCGACGTCACCTTCTGTGATCGCTGCTGCGATCATGAACGTACCTGCTTCAATCCGGTCAGGAATGACATAGTGTGTTGCACCGTGTAATTTCTCGACGCCTTCGATGCGGATCGTTTCTGTACCTGCACCGCGGACTTTTGCGCCCATTGCGTTCAAGAAGTTCGCAAGGTCAACGATTTCTGGTTCTTTTGCGACGTTCTCGATGACTGTCGTTCCTTCTGCGAGTGTCGCAGCCATCATGATATTCTCTGTCGCACCGACTGATGGGAAGTCGAGGTAGATTTTTGCACCTTGGAGACGACCGTCGACATGCGCTTCAACAAATCCGTTTCCGATGATCGTCTTCGCGCCCATCGCTTCGAATCCTTTCAAGTGAAGATCGATCGGACGTGATCCGATTGCACAGCCACCTGGCATTGCAACGCGTGCGCGCCCGAGGCGTGCAAGTAATGGACCCATGACGAGAATCGAAGCTCGCATCTTACGCACGTACTCGAGTGGTGCCTCGTCTTTAAGATTCGGCTCTGCATTGACCGTCACCGTGTTGGCTTCCGCATCGAATTCGACTTCCGCGTTCAAGTTGCGCAACACGTTATTGATCGTATAGACGTCTGCTAAACGTGGTACGTTTTGAAGGACGGATTTCCCTTCTGATGCAAGCAATGTTGCAACGAGTGTTTTTAATACGGCATTTTTTGCACCTTCTACTTTGACTGTGCCAGCTAATTTACGTCCGCCTCGGACAACGATTTTTTCCATTCCCCATACTCCTCTGCTTCGTTTCTGTTCTATTTATGATGGCGTGATAAGTGCGTATGCGGTTCGAGATGAACCGATAGAAGAGAAACTCCCAATAGTTAAAACTACTACGCGACTGTTTCGATGATTGATAAATTGACTGTGTTCTTTCATTAAAGAACAGTGTCCTTTTCCATGGTAATCCAGTTTCACGATACAAGGTTTACAATGAAGTTACAAGTTCAGCTGAATAAGAATTTCAGACGTTGCGCAAAACCCGCATATTCAAGTAAAAAGCGCGCCAGACTGGAACCAAGAGCAACAGCAAGCAGGACACGTAGTAAAACCGCCTGTGGACCTCTAGGATGTTGCAGGAATTTATCCCATTTGATTGGTAACATCACCCACCAAGCAAACAAGATGGCAATCACATACATGAGCATGCTGATCAGAGCACTAATACCAATTGACGTCACTACCATTGCACCTCTTCTTCATAATTTCTTCAACTTTACCATGATTTCATAAAATGAATGATTGCGCAAACAAAATGACACAAGCTGCATTTATTTTATCGCATAAAATATATTTATTGAAGAGCAAATGAGGAAAATCATGAGCTTTCTGTTGAAGAAATCGTGAAAACAAGGCATATAGTGTTCTTTTACATATTTTTCGCTTCCTAAACCTGATTCCAAGCGCCTCGCTCAGAAAACGCTTCTTCGCACTCATTCATTGATGCGTCGTACAAAAAAGACCCGATTCCATGAAGGAATCGAGTCTTTGATCGACATCAATCGCGACCGTAGTCTTTCAAGCTGAGACGGTTAACTGCTCGTTTCAGTGAAAGTTCAGCACGCTTGAATTCGAGTTCTGATAATTTCGTGTCCTGGAGACGACGTTCTGCACGAACCTTCGCAGCTGCAGCACGGTCGTAGTCGACCTTGTCTGCTTGCTCCGCAGTTTCCGCAAGAACCGTTACAGTATCCTGGCGCACTTCCATAAAGCCACCGCTGATAGCGATCAACGTGCGTCCGCCATCTTCGTGGCGCAACTTCAAGATGCTGATGTCGAGTGGTGTCACGAGTGGGACGTGGTGCGGGAGAACCCCGATCTCACCAGAAATCGTCTTCGCAACGACCATACGGACATCGCCATCATACACTTCGCCATCCGGGGTGACGATATTGACATGAAGTGTGTTCATCTCAAGTCCCCCTTATGCTTTGTCACTTAGACAAGCGCCTTCGCTTTTTCAATCGCATCTTCGATCGGACCGACGAGACGGAATGCTTCTTCCGTTAAGTCATCGTGTTTACCTTCGAGGATTTCTTTGAAGCCGCGGATCGTGTCCTTAACTGGGACGTACGATCCTTTTTGTCCTGTGAACTGCTCAGCTACGTGGAAGTTCTGCGACAAGAAGAATTGGATACGACGCGCACGGTGTACAGTCAATTTGTCGTCTTCTGACAACTCGTCCATACCGAGGATCGCGATGATATCTTGAAGTTCTTTATAACGCTGAAGTGTTTCCTGAACTTGACGTGCAACACCGTAGTGCTCTTCGCCGACGATTTCCGGTGAAAGGGCGCGTGATGTTGAAGCAAGTGGATCCACGGCAGGATAGATCCCCATCTCAGAGAGACGGCGCTCAAGGTTCGTCGTTGCATCTAAGTGAGCAAACGTCGTCGCAGGAGCCGGGTCAGTATAGTCATCGGCTGGTACATAAACCGCTTGGATCGATGTAACCGAACCTTTGTTTGTTGATGTGATTCGCTCTTGGAGCATACCCATCTCTGTTGCGAGTGTTGGCTGGTAACCAACGGCAGATGGCATACGACCGAGAAGGGCCGATACCTCAGAACCCGCTTGTGTGTAACGGAAGATGTTATCAACGAAGAGAAGAACGTCTTGTCCTTGCTCATCACGGAAGTATTCTGCCATTGTCAAACCAGTCAAGGCAACACGAAGACGTGCACCCGGTGGTTCGTTCATCTGACCGAAGACCATCGCTGTTTGTTTGATAACGCCTGAATCCGTCATCTCGTGGAACAAGTCATTTCCTTCACGCGTCCGCTCACCAACACCTGCGAATACTGAGATACCGCTGTGCTCTTGCGCGATGTTGTTGATCAATTCCTGGATGAGGACGGTCTTACCTACACCGGCACCACCGAAGAGACCGATCTTACCACCCTTGATGTAAGGAGCGAGCAAGTCGACGACTTTAATTCCAGTCTCGAGGATTTCAACTTTCGTTGAAAGGTTATCGAAAGTCGGTGCTTTTTTGTGGATCGGAAGACGTTCCACGTCAGCAGCGATTTCTTTTTCATCAATTGGGTTACCGAGTACGTTGAAGACGCGACCAAGTGTCGCTTCTCCGACGGGTACCGAGATTGGAGCATTCGTATCGAGTACTTCCATTCCACGGCGTACTCCATCCGTAGAGTCCATCGCAATGGTACGGACGACGTCGTCACCAAGGTGCAGGGCGACCTCAAGCGTCAAGTCGATAGCCACTTCTTCTACAGTTTGCGGCGTATATTGAATACGAAGCGCGTTGTAGATGTTCGGTAAGTGTCCTTCGAACTTAACGTCGATGACAGGTCCCATGACCGCGACGACGCGGCCTTTTAAACCGAGTTCGTTCATCGTGTTTCCTCCTACCTATCGTTACGCCAGTCGGGATTACTGCTGCGCAGCAGCCCCACTGACGATCTCTGTGATTTCTTGCGTGATCGCAGCTTGTCGAGCTCGGTTGTAGACGAGAGTCAATCGACCGATCAAGTCATCTGCGTTATCTGTCGCACTTTGCATTGCTGTCATACGTGACGCATGTTCTGCTACTTTCGCGTCAAGAAGCGCACCGAAGATCAAGCTCTCCGCATAACGCGGGAGGAGTTCAGCAAGGATTTGTTCCTCGCTTGGCTCGTACTCATAAGTCGTCGAAGACGAAGCTTCGATTTCTCCGAGTGGGAGAAGAGTTTCGACTTTCACTTCTTGGCTGATGACAGATAAGAAGTGGTTGTAGCACAGCTTGAGCTCGTCGATTTCGCCGATCGTGAACGCACTCACTGTGCGCTTCACGATCTCAGCGACGTCGACATACGAAGGAGAATCGTTCAAGCCTGTGATCGCATCCGTGACCGTGATTCCGCGTGAACGGAAGAACTGGACACCGACTTTACCGACCACGAAGAGAACGTAACTGTCCGCAGTATGCTTTTCTTTGATTTCCCGGTAGACTTCACGCAGCACGTTGGCGTTATATGCACCAGCTAAGCCGCGATCCGATGTGATGACGATATAGCCCGTCTTTTTGACGGGACGTTTCTCGAGCATCGGATGGCTCGCACCTGTCGTGCCATTCGCAATGGTTCCGAGTACCTCTTGCATTTTCAGCATGTAAGGTTGGAACTTCGCGCTATGTGCTTGAGCGCGGTTCAGTTTCGACGCCGAAACCATGTTCATCGCTTTCGTGATCTGTTTCGTACTTTTCGTCGAGTTGATCCGCGTTTGTATCTCGCGCAACGATGCCATTTCGATTCACCACCTTGTTAGTATCAAGAGCGTTCCGCCGGATTAAACCGTCGCTTGGAACGTTTTCTTAAATTCTGAGATTGCTGCTACGATCTCTTCGTCTGCTGGAAGGTTACCTGTCTTACGGATCTCATCGCAAAGTTGTTTGCGGTTTTGATCGAGCCAGAGGTTGAGTTCCTTTTCAAAACGACGAATATCCGTTACAGCAACATCATCAAGGTGACCACGAGTCAAGGCATAGATGATGATGACTTGCTTATCGACAGTAAGTGGTTGGTTCAAGTCTTGTTTCAAGACTTCAACTGTCCGCTCACCACGGTTAAGCTTCGATTGAGTCGCTTTATCAAGGTCAGATCCGAACTGAGCGAATGCTTCAAGCTCACGGTAAGATGCGAGGTCAAGACGGAGCGTACCCGCTACCTTCTTCATCGCTTTTACTTGAGCCGAACCACCTACACGCGATACCGAGAGACCCGGGTTGATCGCGGGACGGACACCTGAGAAGAAGAGATCCGATTGAAGGAAGATTTGACCATCCGTGATCGAGATAACGTTCGTCGGGATATAAGCTGAGATATCCGACGCTTGTGTTTCGATGAACGGAAGGGCAGTCAAGCTACCTGCGCCAAGCTCGTCGTTCAACTTCGCCGCACGCTCAAGAAGGCGTGAGTGGAGGTAGAAGACATCCCCTGGGTAAGCTTCGCGGCCTGGTGGGCGTTTCAAGAGAAGTGAAAGCTCACGGTAAGCAGCTGCTTGTTTTGAAAGATCATCATAGATGACAAGAACGTGTTTGCCTTGGTCCATGAAGTGTTCACCCATCGCGACACCTGCGAATGGTGCGAGGTAAAGAAGTGGAGCTGGCTGTGAAGCCGCTGCCGAAACGACGATCGTGTAATCGAGGGCACCGTTTTTACGGAGCGTTTCGACGACGCCACGGACTGTTGATTCTTTTTGTCCGATTGCGACGTAGATACAGATCATGTTTTCTTCTTTTTGGTTGATGATCGTATCGATGGCGATCGACGTTTTACCCGTCTGACGGTCACCGATGATCAACTCACGCTGTCCACGACCGATTGGAACGAGGGCATCGATCGCCTTGATTCCTGTCTGAAGTGGTTCGTGTACCGATTTACGCGCCATGACGCCAGACGCCTTACGCTCGATCGGGTTGTAGTGTTCTGTTTCGATTGGACCAAGACCATCGATTGGCATACCGAGTGGGTTAACGACACGTCCGAGGAGTGCGTCTCCTGTTGGTACTTCCATGATGCGGCCCGTACGGCGAACAGAGTCGCCTTCTTTGATTTCAAGGTAGTCACCGAGGATGATGATACCGACGTTGCCTTCTTCTAAGTTTTGCGCCAAGCCCATTGTGCCGTTAGCGAATTCTACGAGCTCTCCCGACATGACGTTGTCGAGTCCGTGTGCACGAGCGATACCATCACCGATTTGGATGACCGTACCTGTCTCGTTCACTTCCATCGTAGAACCGTACTGCGCGATACGCGCTTTAAGCAGGGCGCTGATTTCTTCAGCTCTAATGCTCATGCGTTTCACCCCTATTTTCTTACGCTTTTAACAGCTCACGCTCAAGGCGCGTTAGTTTAGTTTCGATCGTACCGTCATATGTCGTGTAACCGATTTGAACGCGAAGTCCTCCGATGACACTCGTGTCGACGACGTTCTCGACTTCAAGCGTTTTACCTGATTTTTGGCCAAACGTCTCTTTCACTTTCGTGAGTTCCTCGTCTGACAATTTGTATGCACTCGTGACGATTGCCGTCGCGACATTGCGGTGTTCATTCAACAATGCAATGAAGTGTTCCGGTAATGTAACGATCTCTGCCGCCCGGTCGTTTTCGACCATGACAAGCAATGTGTTCAAGACGATCGAGTTGAAGCCCGTGAAGCTTGTTTGAAGAACTTGCTTGAGCTCTTCAGCAGAAATCGATGGGTTATCTAAAACCGAAGCGAGCTCTGGTGTTGCGTGGAGCACTTCGCCGAGCGTCCGCACATCAGCTTCTGCTTGCTCGAGCACATGGTGCTCAAGCGCAAGATCGAAGAGCGCTTTTGCGTAGCGTCCCGCTACGTGATCACGCATTAGTTCGTGCCCTTAGTATCAGCAAGGAATTGATCGACGAGTGCTTTTTGAGCGGCTTCGTCTGTCGCAAGCTGTGTTTTCATGACGTGGCGTGCTGCAGCGATTGCTTGAAGAGCGACATCGTTCTTCAAAGCAGCTTGTGCTTCAGCGCGTTCACGTTCGATCGCACGGCGAGCTTCTTCCTTACTCATTTCGGATTCAAGACGTGCCTGCTCCATCGCACGTGCTTGCTCTGCTTCTGCCTGACGGCGTGATGCTTCTAAAAGATCGCGTGCTTCCGTACGCGCCTTGTTTAATTCTTCGCGTTGTTGTTCTACGTAGACTTCAGCGTCTTTACGGCTCTTTTCAGCCGAGTTGATCTCGCTAGCCACATGCTCTTCCCGCGCTTTCATCATGTTGACGAGCGGGCCCCATGCGAATTTCTTCAAGAGGATGAGGAGCAAGAGGAAAACGACGATCGTGACGATCATGTTGGCTAATAAGAGTTGGTTGCCTTCGCCGCCAGCCTCTGCCGCAAGATACGTTAGATTCATTCGATTACACTCCCCTCGTGGTTGGTTCAACTTCAATATCTACATAAGGGAGCCTAAGCTCCCGTGACGGTTCACTCAAACGTTGAACGAATAGCGCCCTATGTAGTCCGTTCTCGTTAATCGTGGATTAAGAGTTGAGAAGAAGGAAACCGACCGCTACACCGATGATTGGAAGTGCCTCAACAAGACCGATACCGATGAACATTGTTTGACGAAGTTCGTTTTTGAGTTCTGGCTGACGTGCTTGACCTAATACTGTACCGTTTACGATAAGACCGTTACCGATACCTGCGCCGAGTGCGCCGAGTCCGATGATGATCGCTGTTGCAATAAGATTCATGATAAATTGCCTCCCTAGAGTATGTTCATTGATTTGTCGTGCTGTTATCGGAAAAGCGGATGCTTTACCTTCGAATTAATGGTCGTGCGCTGCCTTATGTCCGATGTAAACCATCGTCAGGATAAGGAAGATGTACGCTTGGATACCACCGATGAAAAGTGAGAATCCTTGCCAGATCAACATCGGGATACCCGAGATGATCGCGCCTAGTGGTCCGGCGAATTGGAAATCGTTCGTACCAGAGACGATACCGATCGAAAGAATGATTCCGATCATGATTTCACCAGCGAAGATGTTTCCGTAAAGACGAAGACCGAGCGTCAACGTGTTTGCAAACTCTTCGATGATGGTAATGATAAACATCGGCGTCATGAATGTTTTCGCATAAGCGCCGAAGCCTCGCATCTTCACACCGTAGTAATGACTTAAGACTACTACGAGAGATGAAAGTGCCAGTGTCACGTAAGGATCTGCAGTTGGTGAGTTGAACCAAATGTAGTGTCCCGTCACGACGTTGAATGGGAGACCCATGATGTTGGACACAAGGATGAACAGGAATAATGTCATTCCGAACGTAAGGAAGCGACCCCCTGTTTTCCAGTCCATCGTGCTGCTGATGATTCCGCGAACGAATTCAAGGAACATCTCCATCACGTTTTGAGCACCGGTTGGCTTCATCACAAGACGTCGCGTACCGGCCACGGCAATCAAGAAGACGAGAGCAGCAGCAATCAATACTGTGATCAAGTTCGTCCAGCTACCGTACAGAACGAAGTCACCCCAGAGTGGGATTTCGTAAAGTGGCATTTCGTGGTTCATTTGACTATTCACCTCTTTTCCCGCTTGAGTTCGTGAGTCAAGAACTCACAAAATTGTATGACGTGGCCGGCGAGAAGGCCTATTACCACCGCAGTTAATGACAATTCAGTTTGATATTTCAAACCGATCATCACACAAAGTACCGCGACCGCCATGCGTGAAACGGTCCCTCGAGACACTGGCTTGCGCCCGATCTCAATTACACGATACATACGATCGACGCTTAATCGTTGAAGCGTCAAGATCAGAAAGCTGCCAGTTCCACCAAGTGCTAGTCCATAAATGACTGGGTCACTCGGGCGTCCGATGAGCAGCAGGACAGCCAGGATTCCGTAAAAGAGTCCAAACCATCGTAAGTACGCACGATACAACGCATCTTGAAGGATGATGTTCATGTCTTCTCCCCTAACAAGTGCCTGATCATGGCGATCATGCAAAGAATGCCGATGAAAATCCCGATGAACACGGCGAATGTCGCACCCATTTTTTCCCACCATTGTTGTTGTTCCCCATAGTTCCCAACCAAAAAGCCAATGACGATCGGTGCAGCCAGTGCCGTCGAAATTTGCGAGGCCATGACCATACTCTTCGCGAGCCCACTTTGGCGCACTAGAGACGACCCCCTTTTTTCCCAATTGCGAGTTCTTTTTCTTTCCCACAATTTGCGGATTTTCATACTAGTCAAGAATACAATGAAGCAGCTTTCATAGTCAAATGAATTCACAATAAAAACAGAGCCGAAAAACCTATACATATCAACGAATGATAAGGTTTTCACAGATGTCATCCGTGCAACTCATTTCACGAAGATGTGAAGAAAATATGTAGTACTATCAACGGTTATAGAGATTGTTCATATGGTGAACAAAACCGTTGAATAGTAACGTTATATCGTGCTACCTCAACCGAAACAAGACCTCTAAAATTGATTTGTGTCGATTTTGTGAAAAAACATTTTCTGTTCACAATTGTAAACGCTTCCGAATCGGGACACAAAAACAGCTCTGACATCTGTTTGTAACAATAGATTTCAACGATTACCAATTTTTCAATCGTGAGATGTGTCACAGCCTGAATCGTCATGGTTTATCTTCCAGTTTCAAGGTCATCTGGTTTTACATTTTCTAAACAAATGGGCTGATTTTAGTGGAAATGGTAAGATTTAAAGATATTATTCCTATAAACTAAAATTTCTTGTCGATATAGATGTACTAAAACAAAAAGAATCGCTTATTTCACGCGACTCCTACAGGAAAAAGCACAAGTCTTTGTGCTGTCAGAGACAAGTGAGACCTGACTCCTCGTCCAAGGACGATGGAGACGCGGCTTGCGTCTCGCCTGAGGAAAGCAAGTGAATGTAAGCGATTCGGAGAGTACTAGTCGTTTCTCATTGCGTGAGTAGCGGTGCCGGCGCTTCCCCTTGACCGAAGTGATGCAGGATCGCTTGGACGATCCGTTCTGACGCATGACCATCACCGTATGGGTTTGAGGCATGTGCCATTTCTTTATAAAGTGCGTCATTCGTCAACAGTTCGGTTGCCATCTGATAAATCGTCTCTTCTTCTGTTCCGGCAAGCTTTAACGTCCCAGCAGTAATTCCTTCCGGACGCTCGGTCGTATCGCGTAAGACAAGAACCGGAACACCGAGTGACGGCGCTTCTTCCTGAACACCACCGGAGTCCGTCAAGATTAAGTGAGCACGACTCGCGAAGTTGTGGAAGTCGAACACGTCGAGCGGAGCAATTAACGAAATCCGATCATGTCCCTCAAAGACCGTCTTCGCCGCTTCCTGAACAACTGGGTTAAGGTGAACTGGATAAACGACGTGTGTATCCGGGAATTCATCGACGAGACGACGAATCGCGCGGAACATCTGATGCATCTTCTCGCCTTGGTTCTCACGACGGTGCGCTGTCATCAAGATCAACTTCCGATCCCCGACCGTCTCAAGCATCGGATGGACGTAATCGGCTTGGACCGTCGTTTGCAGGGCATCGATTGCTGTGTTCCCTGTAATATAGACGCCAGCATGACGATTCTCGGACGCAAGGTTCGCTGCCGCTTGTGCGGTCGGAGCAAAATGTAAGTCTGCGAGCGTCGACGTCAACTGACGATTGACCTCTTCCGGGAACGGTGAGTATTTATTATACGTGCGCAGCCCTGCCTCGACGTGACCGACCACGATTTGGTTGTAATAGGCAGCAAGGCTCCCAACGAACGTCGTCGTCGTGTCGCCATGGACGAGGACAAGGTCCGGCTTGATCTCTTTCATGATCGCATCGAGTCCTTCAAGACCACGCGTCGTAATGTCAACGAGAGTTTGACGTTGCTTCATGATGTTCAAATCGTGATCCGGTTCGATTTCGAACAGGGTAAGTACTTGATCGAGCATCTCGCGGTGCTGGGCTGTGATTGTGACATGAACATCAAAAGCAGGGTGTTGCTTCAGGGCGTTGACGAGCGGTGCCATTTTAATAGCTTCCGGTCGAGTCCCGAAAATCGGCATGACTGTAATCGGCATGGTGACTTCCTCCTTTTTTCCTTTTTTCATTAAAACATATTTCAGCAGTCTTGCGCAGTTTACGAAATAGCAACGAAAAGACCGCAGATCATCGTCTGCGGTCTTTTTGTGTATCTTACTATTTTTACTTCGTTCCGAAGAGACGGTCTCCTGCGTCACCGAGTCCTGGGACGATGTAGCCGTGGTCGTTCAACTTCTCGTCGAGTGCCGCGAGATAGATATCGACGTCCGGGTGTTCTTCTTGAACGCGTTTGACGCCTTCAGGTGCTGCACAGAGACATGCGAGCTTAATGCTCTTCGCCCCTTGTTTCTTTAAGGAGGAGATGGCGTCTGCCGCCGAACCACCTGTCGCAAGCATCGGGTCAACGACGACGAAATCACGTTCTGCGACGTCTGTTGGGAGCTTGAGGTAGTATTCCGTTGGCTCGAGTGTCTCCGGATCACGGTACAAACCGATGTGACCGACCTTGACGTTTGGCATCATGCGGAGCATGCCGTCGACCATCCCGAGACCGGCGCGGAGAATCGGGACGATCCCGAGTTTCTTGCCTTCGATCATCTTCTGCGTCGTCTTCGTGACCGGTGTCTCGATCGCGACATCTGTGAGTGGAAGGTCACGTGTGATTTCATATGCCATCAATGAAGCCACCTCGTCGACAAGTTCCCGGAATTGTTTCGTTCCTGTTTCGACCTTACGCATGATCGTCATCTTGTGCTGAATCAATGGGTGATCAAATACATGTACTTTACTCATTGTTTGCATCTCCTCTCCATTCTCTTTTCGCATTGTACTCTAAAAGCGCACTGCTTGGGAACTGTTTTTTCGTCAGTCCCCAAGCGTGCTCTTGCCGGAAAGAATCGCTTTCGCCGCGTAAGACCATTCATTGTCCGGCTGTTGTGCGAGTTCTTGCAAGGTCGCGCGATAATCACCTTTTTTATATTTTTGTTCATAGACCGCTTGCATCCAGAGGACATCACTCATGTAACCCGACTTCGGAAAATCCTCACGGTACGCGATATAGTCCGCCTGTGTCGTCTTCTTTAACTTACCAGCGGCAATCAACTTATAAAAACGCGCCATCCCTGCCGTCTCTTTATTTTTCAAGACGTCTGCACTCAACAGGTCATTTGCTTTTTGATAATCCTTTGCTTGGACAGCCGCAACCGCTTCCTTTAATGCGGCTTCCGGTTTCAGACCACTCGTTTTCGTCGTTTTCTTTTCCTTAACCGGCGACTCTTCTTGTTTTACTTCCGCTTCCGTCTTTCGCTTCTGATCGGTATTCAATTTCTCGTTTTCTTTTTTTAACTGCTCGACTTCCGTTTGTAAGGCAGCCAATTGTTGCGCAATTTTTTGATCGGTCTCTTCTTTCGGTGCAGCATTTTCTGAAGTAGGAGACCACGCTTGAATACCTACGAATAAGAGGCCGGCCGCTACCACTCCGGTTGCCGCCATCCACCATTGATTCTGATTCACCGCTTGGCGCCACTGTTTTAATTTGTCATGTTTCTGAATCGCTTCCGGCAGCGCCTTGAATCGCTTCTTCGCAAGACGTCGTCCGCCTGCCTTTGAGGCGATCGCAAGACGATATGTATAATATTCAACCGGCATCGGTAAATGTTTCCATTGCAGAAGCCGTGCATCCGCTTGTTCATAAAAGCCTGCTTGTTGCATGATGATGATCGTCTTGAAATCTTCGTACAATCGTTTGTATTCTGATTTCGTCGTACTCTTCTTCTCCAACCATTTCAACATCTGGCTTCCTGTCGTCGACGCGAGCTCGGCTTGGGTCAACTTCATAATATTCATAACGCGTAAACTCCTTCATTTCCTTTTTTAAAAAGTATAGCAAATTTTTGGAATGACATCGCCTCCTCTTACAAGATTGAATATAAAAAAAAGAATCGCTTTCCATTCTCTCGAAAGCGATCCATTCGTTGTCTTATGCTGTATGGATTTTTCCATCCTCGATCCGCCAGATGCGATCACAGACGTCAAGCATCCGTTCATCATGAGTAATGACGATAATCGTCTTGTTTGACTCATGCGCTTGCTGTTGTAATAACTCCATCACCCGACGTCCATTCGTATAATCGAGACTTGCCGTCGGCTCGTCCGCTAAGACGAGTTGCGGATCATTGACGAAGGCGCGGGCAATCGCGATGCGTTGACGCTCACCGCCCGATAACGCATGCGGCAAATGATCTTTGCGGTGTTCGAGTCCGAACATGGCGAGTGCTGCGACCGTATCCACTGTTCGTCCAGCTTCTTTTGCGACGAGTTCCAGTTGCTCCTGGGCTGTCAAAAAGGGTACGAGATGCGACTCCTGAAAGATGAACCCGACTTCCTCAAGACGTAAGCGACGACGTTCTTCGCCCGACGCTTCACTGACGCACGTATCATCAAAATAGACCGCACCTTTTGTTGGTGTCTGAAGTAAACCGAGTAACTGAAGGAGTGTACTTTTCCCACTCCCGCTTGGTCCAACAAGGGCAATCAGTTCCCCTGCTTCTGCCTGTAAGTTGATATCGTGCAAGACGGTCATCTCACCATAACTCTGTTCAATCCGTTCTAACTGAATCATCCGTTCATTCCTCCCATCGCGTCTGCCGCCTCAAGTTTTTTCACCATTCGTAACGGAACGAGCGCTCCGAGGATCGCTGTTACGAGTAAAATGCCGCCGTACATCAGACTCGTCGACCATTCAAATCGGAAGGGAAGATCCGCTGGTAAGAAGCGGCTCGTCAGATAGGTGATAACGACACTGACACCAAAGGCGAGGCTCGTCAGGAGGATGACTTGTACGAGTAGACTCGCACCCATCGTCCGTGTTCGGATGCCGATTGCTTTTAGGACGCCAAGTTGTTTCATCTTCTGCATCGTCAAGATATAGAAGAAAGCTGTCAGAATCAATGCCCCGATGACGACGAGTGCAACCCGCATCATCTGGAAGGAGTTTTGCTCCGCTGCATAGCCTGGCACATTCTCAACGACTGCTTGTTTTGAGAAGACCGCTTGATCCGTTTGTAATGACTGACCGATGTACGCTGAGACGTATGATGCCCCCATCTTCGATTGCCATGCTTGCCACGATTCATCCGTCATCCAGAGGACAGGTGCGTGACTATAACGTCCGTCCGTGACCGTGCCGGCAATCCGGAACGTCTCTTTCGTCCGAAAATCGGTGATCGTATCGCCGACACGGGTTCCGCGTTGTTCCGCGTATGCAGCATCGACGAGCACCTCACCTTTTTGCAATGATTGCAACTGTTTTGGACCATAATTCGTAGTCTCTGGTAACGCAAAGACTGTCACATCATCCTTCGTTCCATTCTTCTTCTCAAGCACCATGTTCTGGACACCGAGCGCTTCCGCGCCCTTCGGTGTCTCATCCGCCCGTAAGAATGAACGGGTCAGCTGCCCTTCCGCATCTTTACTCAGTGCAAACTGCTCGACCGGCAGATTACGGACGGCAGCCCCATTGTCGTAGGCCAGCCCGTCCGCAAGACCGGTGATCATTAAAATCAATAAAACGATCAACATCGTCACGATCGTCATCCAACTGAATCGTCCTTTCATCCGGACGAGTTCTTTCCATCCTAGTTTCATTGCATGATCCCTCCTGTATGTTCGCTACAGGATTGATGATACGACTGCAATATGAACGGAACATGAACGCACGCGTCAAGTACGTAAAAAAATCAATGTCACAGTCAGACCGGATGAATCGGACGACAAGCTCGCATCCCCACCAAGTTGGCGCATCGTCTCTTTGACGATCGCAAGCCCAAGACCCGTCCCGCGCGACGTGCGGGATACATCACCTTGATAAAAGCGTTCAAAGGCATGTTCCATCTGTTGTTCGGTCATGCCTGGTCCTTCGTCCTTGATTCGGACGATGACCTGATTCACTTGTTCTTCCGCTTGAATGTGAATCGTCGCTCCTTCGGCTGAGACCGAAACAGCGTTTCGAATGACGTTTTGGAAAACATGTTCGAGCGCACTAGCATCTGCTTGAATCTGTAGCGCTGGCGATACATCGAGTGCGACGGCGATGCCTTGCTCATCGAGCTGAAAGGCAAGTGTTGCGAGTGTCGTCTCTAGACTCGCGCGTAGATCGAGTGCTTGCCGCTTGAAGCGCCGTCCTTCATCGAGCTTCGCTAAGATCAATAATTGACGCGTCAGCTCCGACATTCGCGCTGCCTCTTGTTGAATGATTGCCCGTCTCCTGACGTCTTCTCCCGTCACGTCGAGTTGTCCCGCGTACCCCGAGATTGTCGTCAGCGGTGACTGAAATTCATGCGAAACGTTTGCGACGAACCGGCGTCGTTCTGTATCAGACGCTTCGACTGCCGTTGCCATCTCGTCAAAGCGTCGGGACAGCTCACCAATCTCATCGCGTGCCTTCGTTCCGACGCGGATTCCGTAGTCACCGTACGCCATCTGTTCCGTCGCTTTTGTCAGGCGCCGGATCGGACGCACGAGATACCGGATGGAGAAGACAAGCAAGAGGAAGCTGATCACGACAAGCAATCCGAGAAACAGACCGACGAACAGGTGCAACTCACGGATTTGCCGACTCAAGTCCGGACGGACGAAGATTGCATCCGTTCCTTGCGCCGTCTTGACTGACGTCCCGTACGTATTGATGACTTCATTGTCGAATAGACCGAGCAAGAAGAGGTGGAACGGATACTCACGCATCCCGTAGTACGGTTGACCATTTTTCACTTGCTCGACGATTTGACTTGAGAGCGTTTCATCACGAAATGGATTTCCGTAACGCTCCGTTCCGTCTTCGGTCTGCACATATAGTTGAAAGCCAGTCGCTTGTAACATCCGGTAAAACGATTCTGTCTTTCCGTCACCGTGCGTCTCGTAATAATCAATCGCTGTCTCGACCGCTTCCTCAACTTTTTGGCTATAGCTGTCCTGCCAAAACGAATAGTAGGCGATGTTACTGATTAAAAGCGCGAGTAGTGCGGACACGAGTAGGACGACACAGACGAGTCCGACGATTTTCGTATAGAGGGATCTCATGATTCGACCTCCAACCGGTACCCGAGTCCACGAACCGTCTCAATCTTCACCTGATTCGTCTCCTTTAAGCGTCCACGGAGTCGTTTGATGTGGACGTCAATCGTCCGGTCATCTCCCATGAAATCAAGTCCCCAGACGTGTTCAATCAATTCCTCGCGACTGAAGACCCGTCCCGGAAAACTCGCCAGCTGATGTAATAATTCGAATTCGCGCCGCGGAAGTGTCCACTCGGTCGACTGGATCGTCACGAGCTGACTGCGTTTATCGATCGTGACATCTCCGAGATGCAGAACGGGTTGCGCCGCTTTTTGATAGCGCCGCGCCACGGCGTGAAGCCGAAACACTAATTCTTCCGGATCAAACGGTTTCGTGATGTAATCATCGGCACCGGCTGCAAAGCCGTCCCGCTTATCCGTCAGCTCACCGAGTGCTGTCAGCATCAAGATCGGGATGTCCCCGTTTTGCCATAATCGCTCACACAGGACGAGACCGGTCTGCCCGGGAAGCAAGACATCGAGCACCGCTGCTTCGAACGTCATCGTGTCAATCCAAGCGAGCGCTTCATTTCCGTTTGCTGTCGCTCGAACGGAATGTCCGTCGGCTTGTAACGTCGATACGACAAGTGCTTGGATATGTGGATCATCTTCAACGACTAGAATATACATCGTACGCCTCCTTTGTTAGACAAACAAAAATCCCCTTCCCCTTCTCATAACGAAAAGGACGAAGGGGATGACGGTCATCCGCGCTCTGGGTAGAGTGGGAAACGACCTGTCAAAGCAACGACACGCTCACGTGCTTGTGCGAGAACGTCTGCTTCTTCTGGGTGGTTCAAGACGAGTTCGATCAACTCAGCGATTTCTTTCATCTCCGCTTCCTTGAAGCCACGTGATGTCATCGCTGCCGTTCCAATCCGAATACCACTCGTGACGAACGGGCTCGCTGGGTCGAACGGAATCGTGTTCTTGTTGACCGTGATGCCGGCTTCGTCAAGTGCATGCTCAGCGAGTTTCCCCGTGATCCCGAGCGGTTGCAAGTCGACGAGGAGCAAGTGATTATCCGTTCCGCCTGAGACGATCCGGAGTCCACGATTCGTCAATTCCTCACCGAGGACTTTCGCGTTCGTGACGACTTGACCGATATAGTCCTTGAACTCAGGTGCCAATGCTTCACCGAATGCGACAGCTTTCGCAGCGATGACGTGCATGAGTGGACCACCTTGAATCCCTGGGAAGATCGCTTTATCGATCGCTTTCGCATGTTCTTCTTTACAGAGGATCATCCCACCACGTGGACCACGCAACGTCTTATGCGTCGTCGTCGTGACGAAGTGTGCATGCTCGACCGGGTTCGGATGCTGACCTGCTGCGACGAGTCCAGCGATGTGTGCCATGTCGACCATCAAGTAAGCGCCGACGCTGTCTGCGATTTCACGGAAACGTTTGAAGTCGATGACGCGCGGATACGCCGATGCGCCCGCGACGATTAATTTTGGTTTGTGCTCTTCTGCTAATTGTGCGACGACGTCGTAATCAATCATCTCTGTCTCTTGATCGACACCGTATTCCACGAAGTTGTACTGGACACCGGAGAAATTGACGGGGCTACCGTGCGTCAGATGGCCACCGTGCGAGAGGTTCATCCCGAGGACCGTATCGCCTTGCTCGAGAATCGTGAAGTAGACCGCCATGTTCGCTTGTGCGCCCGAGTGTGGTTGCACATTCGCGTGCTCCGCCCCAAAGATTTCCTTCGCGCGGTCGCGTGCTAAATTCTCAGCGAGATCGACATACTCACAGCCACCATAATAACGACGGCCTGGGTAACCTTCTGCGTACTTGTTCGTCAAGACGCTGCCTTGTGCTTCCATGACAGCTTGCGAGACGAAGTTCTCGGATGCGATCAATTCGATGTTATCCCGTTGACGACCTAGTTCCTGGCGCATTGCCGAAAAGAGTGCCTCATCTTGTTGTTTCAGATACGTAAGCGGTGTTTGTTCCATCTGAATTCCCCCATTTCATTTCGATAGACCTATCTTAACACGAATGTTTCGTTCCCGGCATCCCTAAAAACAACATCAAAAAAGCAAGGGGTGCGCAACCCCTTGCATCAATCATTCGTATTTAGCACGTGCTCCACCGATTAATTTCGGTCGTGTCACGGCTGCCGTCACGTGTGCCTCACCGATTTCCTTGTGCGGCAAGCGCACGGGAATCGCAACAGCTTTCAAGTGCATCCCGATGAACGTGTCCCCGATATCAATCCCGGCGTCTGCCTGAATCGCTTCGACGACGACCGGTGCCGAGAAGCGCTGATAGGCAGCACTTGCCATCGATCCACCGGCTTCCGGAACGGGAACGACCGTCACTGGATCCAGTCCGAGTCGTTCTGCTGTTTGCCGCTCGAGCGTCAGCGCTCGGTTGATATGCTCACAGCCTTGGAAGGCAAGATCGACTTGGTGCGACCGCCGAAAGGCATCGAATACGTCGAACAACGCGTCCGCGACTTCTGGCGAACCGGCCTTGCCGATTTGTTTACCGATGACTTCGCTCGTCGAACAGCCGATCACGAGCAATTTTCCTTTTAAGGAAAATCGTTCATCCAGAGCGTTCAGTGCTTCTTCTAAATCGTGCTGGATGCGTGTCAAGTCCATTACTTCACCTCATAATCTGAGATTTTGCAAACGCGGTTCTCATGACGTCCGCCTTCAAATTCCGTTTCAAGCCAAAGCTGTGCGATCTCACGAGCCAGTCCTGGACCGATGACGCGTTCGCCCATCGTTAAGATGTTCGAATCGTTGTGCTGACGCGTCGCTTTCGCGCTGAACGTATCATGGACGAGTGCTGCTCGGATGCCCTTGACCTTGTTCGCTGCGATGCCGATCCCGATCCCTGTTCCACAAATCAAGATACCACGATCAAACTCTCCATTCGCGACTGCCTCAGCGACTGGAATCGCGACATCCGGATAATCGATCGAGTCGGCTGAATGCGTACCGAAGTCCGTATAGTCGATGCCGAGCTCTTGTAAGAGATCGTTGATTTCTGCCTTTAACTTAAAACCGCCATGATCCGCGCCGATTGCTACTTTCATCTTTACTATTCCCCCGTTTGTTTAGGTTGTTTTTTCGGAAGTTTCCGTGTATCCGGAGCTTTTCTTCCGTTTCCGTTCTGCGTCAATTTTAACACAAGACGGTTGACGAGGGGTTCGAGTTCATTGCGTACTTGCCGGTAGACGTTCATTGATCCGCCGTACGGATCGTTGATATCCCGTTCAAGCCCTGTCACATATTCATATAAGGTGAACGTCCGTTCTTTCAGTTCCGGATAACGTTCACCGACTTCCTGCTTGTGCTGACGCGTCATCGTCAAGATGATGTCGGACCAACGTCCGAGTACATCATCAAAGACTTGCGTATAGTGCTCGAGTTCGATCCCGCGCTCACGCAACACTTGTAAGGCGTTCTCGGACGCATCAAATCCTTGCATCGAACGTAGTCCTGCTGAACGGACGTCGAATTCCTGATCAGCGACTTTCGAGCGTAGTAATGCCATCGCCATCGGGCTACGGCATGTATTTCCTGTACAGATGAATAAAACGCGACGTGTGCTCATCTCCGTATCCTCCTTCTTCAAGGGCGAATGACCCGACCACCTGCTGCTTTATGGAGGCGGTTGCGGACCGCAAGCCCCACCCCTTCTTCTGATAGGTCTCGTACAAAAATCTGATCCACCGTCGTCTGATCAAATCGCCGTAAACAATCGTAAAGACGTTGTGCCGCCGTCTCCATCGAATTACCAAGGGAGCAGCGAACATCTGCGTCGACATCCTCCCCGTCAAACAGGAGAACGCCCGTCTTGTGTCCGGTTTGTCGCGCATCATCGATGAGTTGCTGTAAGAATGAAAGATCCCCTTCGACGACGGACAGTGTTGCTTCCGGCGCATAGTGGGTATATTTCATCCCGGGTGCCTTCGGTGTAACATCTTTCATCGATAAGGCAGGATCGAGTGTGACAGGACCGATGACCGACTCGATTTGTTCGCGTGTCACGCCACCCGGTCGTAAAATCGCCGGTGGCGTCATCGTACAATCGATGACAGTCGATTCGACCCCGATGCCCGTTTCCCCTCCATCGACGATCGCAGCGATGCGTCCCGAGAGGTCATATGCGACGTGCGCAGATGACGTCGGTGAAGGTTTTCCGGAACGGTTGGCACTCGGTGCTGCGAGGCCCAGCCCTGTCGCTTCAATTAATTGAAGCGCGAGCGGATGGTCTGGCATCCGTAATCCGATCGTATCTAGTCCTGCTGTGACGAGTGTGGATGCGGTGCCGTTCGATTCGAGGATGATCGTCAAGGCTCCTGGCCAGAACGCCTCCATCAAACGTGCCGCGACATCTGGAATGTGCGTGACGAACTGATGTGCCTGTTCTACGGATGCGACATGGACAATCAGTGGATTGTCGGAAGGTCGACCCTTCGCGGCGAAGATTCGCCGAACAGCCGCTTCGTTCGTTGCGTCTCCTGCGAGACCATAAACGGTCTCGGTCGGCATCGCCACGACCTCTCCTTCCTGCAATAACCGAACTGCTTCATCCATCGTCTGTAAGTCAATCATTTCCGTCTTCACGCTGTACAATCCTTTCGTTCCGCATACACGATACGGTCTTTACCGTTTATATCTTTTAAAATACCCGTTTCCGCATTTGGATAACGTTCTTTTAACATCATTTGCACTTCTGGTCCTTGATTGTGTCCAATTTCAAACGCAATCAGTCGGAAATCGTCGCGTAGGACCCGTCCACTCTCCTCGACGAGACGTCGGTAAAAGACAAGACCGTCTTTTCCGCCAAACAGGGCGAGATGCGGTTCATGATCGAACACGACTTCACTGAGTAATTCTTCTTCCTCGATATAAGGAGGGTTCGAAACGAGCACCCGGACGGAATCATCTGCGAGCGGTGCGAGTAAATCTCCTTCAAGGAACGTCACGTCTCCACCAAGCGCCGCTTGATTTTGCTTCGCGACCGCGATTGCAGCTGGTGAAATATCGACGGTCGTGACCGGTTGCTCGAGTTCGAGGGCGAGCGTGATTCCAATCGCCCCGCTACCGGTACCGATGTCGACGATCTGTCCCGCGGTGAACGTCTCGCGTTTGAGACGCTCCGTCACGAAGACGATCAACTCTTCCGTTTCCGGTCGTGGAATCAAGACATCCGGTGTGACACGAAAGTCCCGTCCGTAAAACGGCTGATAGCCGATTAAATGCTGAACGGGCACACCGTGAACATGAGCAAGCAAGTATTCACTGAATCGTAAATCCTGCTCCGGTGTCAATTCATCGGACAAGCGGACAAGGAGTCCGGTCCGGTCGACTTCTAAGACGTGCATGAGTAACCATTCGGCACTTGAACCCTCGCGTCCTGCTTGTTCCATCATCGTTTTTGCCTCATTTAGACGTTTTGCGATCCGCATCAGTTTGCCGCCTCCGATGCTCGCGCCTGATGTTCCATGACGAGCGTATCGATGACTTCATCCATCTCGCCTTGCAAGATTCGATCAAGCTTCTGAATCGTCAATCCGATGCGATGGTCCGTCACCCGGTTTTGGGCGAAATTATACGTCCGAATCCGCTCTGAACGGTCACCCGTACCAACAGCCGACTTTCGTTTTTCATCATACTCCGCTTGCTGTTCGCGTTGAATTTTATCGTAGACACGCGCCCGTAAAACTTTCATCGCTTTTTCCTTGTTCTTGATTTGCGATTTCTCATCCTGACAGCTCGCGACGATCCCCGTCGGCACGTGTGTAACACGGACGGCGGACTGCGTCGTATTGACGGACTGTCCACCCGGTCCACTCGACGTGAACGTATCGACCCGGACATCCTTATCATGGATTTCGACCTCGACGTCTTCTGCTTCCGGTAACACGGCAACCGTTGCGGTCGATGTATGAATCCGTCCACCCGATTCCGTTGATGGAACGCGTTGGACGCGGTGTGCCCCGTTCTCATACTTCAGCTTCGAGTAGGCGCCTGTTCCTTTGACGATAAAGATGATTTCTTTATAACCACCGAGCTCCGTATAGCTCGCGTCGATGATCTCAATCTTCCAGTTCTGTTTCTCAGCAAACTTCGAGTACATCTTAAACAGGTCACCCGCAAATAAGGCTGCCTCATCTCCCCCTGCCGCACCACGAATCTCGACGATGACGTTCTTATCGTCATTCGGATCCTTCGGTAAGAGTAAAGCTTTCAGCTTCGCTTCGAGCTCTTTGATCTCCGGCTCAAGCATCGCGACTTCTTCCTTCGCAAGGTCGCGCATCTCCGGATCTGTCAACATCTGACGTGCCTCTTGATAGGCTTCCATCTTCTCGCGATAGACGCGATATGTCTCAACGGTTGGGGCAAGCTGCGACTGCTCCTTTGAGACCTCGCGTAATTGATTCGTATCATTGATGATGGCTGGATCAGCCAACATATCATTCAGTTTTTCATAACGGTCCTCTAAGGCACTCAATCGATCCAACATCTCGGTCATCCTTCCTGGCGGTTCTTCTGTCGTCAGTATAGCAAATATTGCGATCGTTGGCGTAACCGTCTTCTCGAAAAGAAACATTGACAGACCGATTCGAAATTCCTATAATTGGTGTATTAATTGAATTAGTACACTTAAGGAGGTGAAGAAATGTTCACCGTCGATCCGAAAAGTCCCTTGCCGATTTATGAACAGTTAGTCACGCAAATCATCCGCTCGATTGCTCGTGGTCTACTCCGCTCCGGCGAACAGATGCCATCCGTTCGTGAACTTGCCGGTACACTCCTTGTCAATCCGAACACGGTCTCCCGTGCCTATCAGGAACTCGAGAGCCGCAACTTCATCGTCACGATGCGCGGCAAAGGCTCCTTCATCTCAGATATTCCCCTCAGTGAAGTCAAACAAGCCGCTATTCAAGATCCACTCATCCGTCTTTGTTCCGTCGCCGACGAACTCTCGATCTCAAACGAAGAACTCTATCAACTCATCTTACACATAAGGGAGGATTCCTCATGTTGACCGTTTCTCATCTAACGAAACAAATTGACCGTACCATGATTTATGAAAATGCATCCTTCACCCTGCCAGCAGGAACGATCACCGCGTTGATCGGTCGTAATGGTGCCGGAAAAACGACGTTACTGAAAACACTCGTCGGAGCCCTCGAGCCGACACGCGGAAAGGTCGAATGGAACAACGAATCCATTCACCATGTCCCGCAGACGCGGGAGCACCTCTTTCTCGTTCCGGACTCCGTCTCCGTCTATCGTCAAATGACACTTGGCGAACTGATCAACTTCTACAATGCGTTCTATCCGAATTTCGAAAAGACGTATATCGAAAATTATTGTCGCTCGTCGAATCTCGATCGTGGTCGTCGCGTGACATCTTTATCAAAGGGACAAGCCCAGTTGTTCCTTCTCCAACTCGCGTTTGCAACCAATGCCCCGGTCCTCTTGCTTGACGAACCAACTGATGGACTTGACCGGATCAACAAACGTGATTATCTGAAACAACTCGTCTCATTACTCGCGGAGCGCCAGACAGCCGTTCTGATTGCTTCGCACCAACTCGAAGAACTTGATTCCCTTGCCGACCGTGTCATGACGATCGAAAAACACCTCGTCCGCGAACCAAAGGCACTCGATGATGCCAAAGCTAGCATGCAGAAATGGCAAGTCGTCTATGAAGATGTTCCAGAGCTCAGTCATGCCGATCTCCACGTCTTATCCCAAACGGGTCGGGTCGTGACGTTACTCGTCTTATCGGATGAAGGCGCACGTTATCTTGAAACGACAAGTCCTCTCTTAAAGGATGCTTTGCCAGTGCAGATGGAAGATTACTTCTTAGGGACGTTTGGAGGGAAACGACATGGTTAAGCAATTGATCCGCTATCATATCAAGCAAGGTATTTGGCCTCTCGCTTGTTTCATTCTGCTCGCAATCTTCAGTTATGGGTTCGGCAGTTATACCGTCATCAATGAATTCGAAAAATACGATGTGTCTCAGCAACCCGATCTACTCAACACTGTACTCGTCAGTCCGTTCTTCGCTGGGTTCGCAGCAATTCTGATTGCCGTCTTTGCAATCCTGATGCTCGGCTCTGAGCGTGGAAGTGGTCGTAGTTTGATCTTGCATGCACTCCCATTCCCGAAGGTCTGGTTGTTCTGGATCAAATGGATCATCGGTGTCGTGACATTGATCGTCTTCCCGATCATCGGCTTTTTTGCTAGTTGGTTATTACTTCAAGCATTCGGAATCGATCCGTTCGATTACGTCACGTGGTCTTCACTCCTTCAAGATTTTGGTCTTTTCCTTCTATTTGATGTGACGATTTTGACGATCTTCTTATTTGCCGGAACGATTGCTGGTGATATCATCGGTCAGCTATTGCTCGGGACGTTCTTCTTATTCTTGAACTACTTCACGTACTTCAGCATCTATGCCATCGGTCAGCTGGGCTTCGGTATGGGTTACGAAGAGTTAGACAAACCAATAAGCTTCCTGATGACGATCACGACACCGTTTGCGCTCTTCGTTGAGTACAATACTGAAATTAACATCACGTATGCCGTGTTGTTCAGCTTAGCCTTGACGATCGTCCTACTGATTTTCGGTAGCCGCCTCTATGTCAAAGGTGCGAACGAACGTCTTGGACGTTTCACGATCTTCCCGAAATTACATCCAGCACTCATCATCACCTTCTCGATCTATACGACGATTCTGCTCGCTGGCATCATCGGTCTGATTTCGTCTGAGAACCAGTTCCTGTACTGGCTCGCGATCGCGATTCTCGCCTGGCCGACGTTTAGTTCGTATCGTCGGATGATTGGGTGGAGTCGCTAATGCAACGAATGGACCTTCTGAAATGACTTTTCAGAAGGTCCATTTTTTTGTCATCGATTCTTCACAAAGCTTTACACACTATACACATGGTTTTCATATTTCACCCGTAAGGTGGAGTTTGTAGTTCGTATCGATTATCAAACCCCATCACCTTTCGAGGAGGAACCTGTATGAAATTAAAACGTATCATTCCGATTTTTGCCTTATCAACCCTTTCCCTCAGTACGATGTTCTCGATGCCTGAAGCAGAAGCAAAGACAAAACCTGTTAAATCACCGGAAATCCGGAACGTCATCTTCTTGATCGGCGACGGAATGGGGGTCTCGTATACATCTGCTCATCGTTACTTAAAGAACGATCCATCGACACCGGTTGCTGAAAAAACAGCGTTTGACCAATACCTCGTTGGTCAACAGATGACTTATCCGGAAGATCCGAAGGAAAACGTCACCGATTCCGCTTCCGCAGCAACAGCGATGTCATCCGGCGTCAAGACGTATAATGCAGCAATTGCCGTTGATAACGATAAATCGGAAGTCAAGACCGTCCTTGAAGCAGCGAAAGAACGTGGTAAGTCAACAGGACTCGTTGCAACATCGGAAATCACGCATGCGACACCTGCTTCGTTCGGTGCTCATGATGAGAGCCGAAAGAACATGAACGCGATCGCAGACGATTACTTCAAGGAACGCGTCAATGGGAAGCATAAAATTGACGTCATGCTCGGTGGCGGTAAGTCGAACTTCGTCCGTCCGGATGTTGATTTGACGAAAGCATTCAAAAAAGACGGTTACAGTTACGTCACGGATCTGGATCAATTGCAAGGTGATAAAAACAAACAAGTCCTCGGTCTGTTCGCAGATGGTGGATTACCAAAACGGATTGACCGCGAAAACTCGGTCCCATCGCTTGAACAAATGACGAACTCTGCCATTAAGCGACTCGACTCGAATAAAAAAGGATTCTTCCTGATGGTCGAAGGTAGCCAAGTCGACTGGGCCGGTCATGACAATGATATCGTCGGTGCCATGAGTGAGATGGAAGACTTCGAGCGGGCATTCAAAGCCGCGATCGCATTTGCAAAGAAGGATAAACATACACTCGTCGTCGCGACAGCTGACCACTCAACGGGTGGATATTCAATCGGTGCAGATGGCATCTATAACTGGTTCGCTGAACCGATCAAAGCGGCAAAGAAAACACCTGACTTCATGGCGCAAAAAATCGTCGATGGTGCGGACGTCCGCAAGACGTTGACGACGTATATCGATCAGGACAAACTCGCCTTGACGGACAAAGAAATCGATAGCGTCTCCCGCGCTGCTGAATCGAAGAAATTACTCGAGATCGATAATGCGATTGAAGAAATCTTTAACGAACGCTCGCATACAGGCTGGACTACAGGTGGACATACAGGTGAAGACGTACCGGTCTATGCGTTCGGTCCTGCTAAAGAACGTTTCGCGGGACAAGTCGACAACACGGATCACGCGAAAATCATCTTCGATCTCTTGAAATCGAAGAAATAAGGAGAATGTTCATGAGACAGATACTTGCTACTTTGATGCTCGGGACGGTGCTCGCTGGTTGTGGCACTTCAGCATCACAAGACACACCAAAAGAACCAGCGTCTGCGAAACAGGAGCAGCCGGTATCGCTTGAAAAAACAAGCGCCTACGTTCCAAACCCACAAATTCCAGACGATCGCGATTTGACAAAAATCGATCAGACCGTCACGGATGATAAGGGCGACCTGACGCTTAAACAATTCAAACGAGTGAACGAAACACGGAAGATTGGTCCGATCGAGATGACGATCGAAGAGATCAAAGTATTCCATGCTCGTCCAAGCTATGGCATGATTGATTTCTTCCATGGCTTTACGCACGATGAATCCTTTGATTTGATCAAGACACGGGTCACGATCAAGAACACAAGTAATGAACCGGTCACGTTCAATCCTGTCGCCCACTTCAAACTCGATGCTGCGACAGAAAAGACGCTCGAGGACGACGTCTATTTGGAGTCGCTTGCGAAGACTTACGCCCCGTCCGAGTCACGGAGTGGTAACTTCGGCTTCATCTTGGAACATCCGGTTGACTCGATTGAACTCTTGACGAGTGATGTTCTCGATGAAAAACAAGATGTCCTCAAAAAAGGAACGACGTTTTCGACGTCTCTTCGTTGACTGACATTCACACTTCTACGCTCTATCTATTTTCCGGTCATGTCCGGATCATAGGTGGAGCTATTTTGATGCCTGTAATCGTTCCGTGCTACACTAAAGGCATTATTTGAGTGTAAAGGACGGATCATATGCCGAAGTATGTAAACATCTATCACGAGCTCGCACAGCGGATTCAGGAAGGAACGCTTCCGGCCGAAACGAAATTACCTTCTGAAACGGAATTGATGCATGAATTCGAGGCGAGCCGCGGAACGGTTCGAAAAGCGATTGATGCCCTGCAAGAAAAAGGCTTCGTCCGTAAACACCAGGGGAAAGGTGTCTTCGTCCTGTCGCAAGAAGCGATCGAGTTCCAATTCAACGGCATCGTCAGCTTCTCGGAAGCACATCGCCGGATGGGGCGTCATACCGTCGAGACGGATGTCTTATCCTGCGAAGTCCTTTCCGCTTCTGCTGAACTCGCTTCGTTATTACATGTGGCACAAGGAACGGACGTGACGCGCATCGAGCGCATTCGCCAAATCGATGGTGAACGTGTCATCCGTGACATCAATCATTTCGTGACAGCACTCGTACCCGGACTCACTACTGACATCGCTCAAGGTTCGATCTATCAGTACATCGAAGAGACACTTGGTCGGCAGATCAGCTACGCAAAACGAAAAATCGAAGCTCGCCCTGCGACAATGGAAGACCAAGAACGACTCGACCTTCACGATATGACGCATGTCATCGTTGTCACGAACGATACGTATTTCTATGAAGGACAACATTTCGAACGGACGGAATCGCGTCACCGGCTCGATAAGTTTCAGTTCACTGATATTGCCCGTCGTTGAATATAGGCTGCAAGATGAGGGAATCCGTAGATGACGGATTCTCTCTTTTTTATTCTTCCCAACTTATCTATATAAGTTCTTGACCAACTTATATAGATAAGTTAAGATAAGTGTGCGCAGATAAGAAAACGTTTTCATTTCAAAAGTGGTCGAGTATGTCACTTCCAAAAAGGAGCATCGAGATGAAACCAAACTATCGTCAGATTGCAGAGCAAATCATTGAGAACATCGGAGGTAAGGAGAACGTTGAGCAGGCAGCTCACTGTGTCACCCGTCTTCGTTTAACGCTTAAGAATCAAGAGCTTGTCGATCAAGAAGCCTTACTTGAAGTTCCGCTCGTCAAAGGCGCGTTCTTGAACGCGGGTGTCTATCAAATCGTCATTGGTGCCGGAGACGTCGACCGGGTCTATGCAGAATTCATTCAATTAACCGGTTTACAGGCAACGACGATCGCAGATGTCAAATCGTCTGGCGCTGCCAAGATGAATCCGTTCCAAAAGTTGATCAAAGTCTTTTCTGATGTCTTCATGCCTATCATCCCGGCGATCATCGTTGCTGGTCTCTTAATGGGAATCAATAATCTATTCGGTATCGAGTTCGGTGGCAAGACGATGATTGACCGTTACCCGAATCTGCAAGGGTTATGGGACCTCATCAATATGATGGCAAACACGGCCTTCGTCTTCCTCCCGGCACTCGTCGGTTGGTCAGCGACGAAACGCTTCGGTGGAAGTGAGATTCTCGGGATCGTCATGGGTCTGATGCTTGTTCATCCAGATCTCTTAAACGCTTGGAACTACGGACAAAGTGCTCTAAAAGGTGAAATCCCGACGTTCAACATTCTCGGTCTCTTTGAAATTGAAAAAGTCGGTTATCAGGGACAAATCCTCCCTGTACTCGCCGCTGCTTATGTTCTCAGTACGATTGAACGTTGGCTCAAAAAACGGGTACCGAATGCGATTCAATTACTCGTCGTACCGATTACGACGATCACATTGACGGGATTCCTCGCCCTTGCCATCATCGGACCAGTCACGCGTCAAGTCGGTGACTGGATTACGATCGGTGTCGTCAATACATTCGAAGCTGTTCCATTACTCGGTGCCCTACTCTTTGGTGCACTCTATGCGCCGCTCGTCATCACTGGCATGCACCACATGTTCATCGCTGTTGATCTACAGTTGATCGGACAAAGTGGGACGACGTTCATTTGGCCGATGATCGCGATTTCGAACATCGCTCAAGGTTCAGCAACACTCGCGATGCTTTTCCTCGCGAAAAACGTTAACGATAAAAACATGGCATCAACGTCCGCTTTATCCGCCTACTTCGGAATCACGGAACCGGCCATGTTCGGGGTCAATCTCCGGTTCAAGTATCCGTTTTACGCGGCACTCGTCGGTTCAGCGATTGCGTCAGCTTTCATCGCTGTCAGTGGCGTTCTTGCTCCTGCGATCGGTGTTGGCGGATTACCTGCTTTCATTTCGATCGTACCAGGTTCGATTCTGTCGTTCATCGTCGGCATGGTGATTGCGATCATCGTCCCTGTCGCCTGTACGTTCCTGTTCCACTATGTCTCAACGAAACGCGCAAAAAAAGCTGCCCTCAATAAAGCAGCGTAATTCTAGAAAGGTGTGTATCTCATGATCACGACAACCGATTGGCGCAAATCCGCCGTTTATCAAATCTATCCGAAGAGTTTTTATAGTCCGGAGGGCAAAGCGACCGGTACGTTACGTGGCGTGACGGCCAAACTCGATTATCTGGCGGATCTGGGTGTCGATTATCTTTGGTTGACGCCGGTCTATGCTTCACCGCAAAACGACAATGGTTATGATGTCAGTGATTATTACGCGATTGATCCATCGTACGGAACGATGGACGATTTCGAGACGTTACTTGCAGAAGCGAAACAACGCGGTTTGTCTGTCATGATGGATATCGTCGTTAATCACTGTTCCACGTCGCATGTCTGGTTTGAAGAAGGACGTCATCCGGATAGTCCCTATCACGACTACTTCATTTGGCGCGAGACACCGAACGACTGGGTATCCAAGTTTGGCGGTCCTGCTTGGTCGTTCGATGAGGTGGCTGGCAAGTATTACTTGCACCTGTTCGACAAGACGCAAGCCGATCTAAATTGGGAAAATCCGCGCTTACGGGAAGAGGTTTACAACATGATGCGCTTTTGGCGGGATAAAGGAGTCAGCGGCTTCCGACTTGATGTCATCAATTTGATTTCAAAGACGCCAGGTCTTCCGAACGATCCAGCAGGAGACGGACGTGCGTATTATACGGACGGACCGAACGTCCATGACTACCTGCAAGAGATGAACGCAGAAGTCTTTGCCGGACACGATCTCATGACGGTTGGTGAGATGTCGTCGACGTCACTTGAACACTGCCTTCGTTATTCTTCGCTTGATGAACAAGAACTGAAGATGACGTTCAACTTTCATCATTTGAAGGTCGATTATCCGAACGGTGAAAAATGGACGGCAGCACCGTTTGACTTCACGCAACTGAAACAGATTTTCTCCGACTGGCAATCCGGTATGAACGGACAAGCCTGGAACGCGATCTTTTGGTGCAACCATGACCAGCCACGCGTCGTCAGCCGGTTTGGTGACGACGCCACGTATCGCGTCGAAAGTGCGAAGATGCTCGCGACGACGCTTCACGGCTTACAAGGGACACCGTACATCTATCAAGGAGAAGAGATCGGGATGCCGAATCCGGACTTCACGGATCTGTCCGACTACCGCGATGTCGAAACATTGAATGCGTATCAGGAAGCGCGGGACAACGGTGTAGCGGAAGAAGAAATTCTTGCTGCGATTCGTCAAAAATCGCGTGATAATGCGCGGACGCCGATGCCGTGGTCGGATGCTGTCAACGGTGGCTTCAGTACGAGTGAACCATGGATACCGGTCTCGCCAACGTATGATCAGATCAATGTCGAGACGGCTGTCGCAGATCCGGAATCGGTCTATCATCATTACAAACAGTTGATACAGCTCCGTAAACAGTATGACGTGCTCACGGACGGTTCATATCGTCTGTTGACACCAGACGATCCGTCACTCTGGGCGTACGAACGCGTAACAAGCGAGGAAGAGTTACTTGTCGTTTCTAACTTCTACGGAACAGAGACGACGTTCACGTTACCTCGTGACGAATCGGATTATACGGTGCTGCTTCACAACTATCAGGAGATGCAGACAGAGGGACACACTTTGACGTTACGTCCTTATGAATCCCTGATGCTTTATCGTAAAAAGTGATGCATCTCTCATTGTTCTCTTGATCACCATCTCTAACAACGAATGTTTTATCATCCTCGCTTTCCACAGGCGGGAGGTAAGCCGCGGCCACCCGCATTCATTGCGGTCTGCCGGGTCTTACCTATCCCTTTCGAAAGCACTGTCTGTGCTTTCTCTTCCTGTAGGAGTCGAGTATGATGCACATTCGTATTTCTTTCGATCAAATAAAAAAGGGAGATCACCATCCGAGTCCATGACTCGGAACGTGATCTCCTTTTCTCATACTTCATCATACACGAACTCGTTATTAGAGCATGTATCCTACGAAACCTTCCGATTCGCTTCTTCTCGTCTCAACTGTTCGCGGAACAGTCGTGTCTCGGCAATGACGACGCCAGACAATCCAATCAAACCGATTAAGTTCGGAATCGCCATCAATCCGTTAAAGACATCGGAAATCGCCCAGACCATGTTCAAGTTCGTCGTCATCGCACCCGCTCCGGCGACTAAAACGAACAGGATGCGGTACGGTAGGATTGATTTTTGACCAAACAGATAATAGATCGACTTTTCACCGTAATACGACCAACCGAGGACCGTCGAGTAAGCGAACATGACGAGACCAATCGTAACGATGTATTTCCCGGCAGGACCGAGGAAGACCTCGAAGCTTGCTGTCGTCAACTCGACGCCTTCTAATTTCGTGTCCAACTGTCCCCCCATGACGAGCGTCAGACCCGTGATCGAACAGACGACCAATGTATCGAGGAAGACTTGCGTCATCGAGACGAGCGCTTGACGCCCCGGGAAGTCCGTCTTCGCAGCAGCGGCTGCGATCGGTGCTGAACCGAGTCCTGCTTCGTTCGAGAAGACACCACGCGCAACACCATAACGAATCGCTGCCCCGATTGCCCCACCCGTGATGGCTTCGTTTGAGAACGTACTGCTGAAGATCGTCGAGATCGCACCTGGAATCAAGTCATAGTTCATGACGAGAATCAGCAAGCCACTTCCGACATAGAACAAAATCATGAACGGAACGAATAGACTGACGACCTTTCCAATCGATTTGACCCCACCAAGAATGACGACACCCGTCAATACCATCAACGCGATCCCCGTCACGTAAAGTGGCACATCGAACGTCGATTTCATCGCGAGGGCGACCGAGTTCGTCTGGACCCCGTTCCCGATTCCGAACGCCGCGATTGAAGCGAATGCAGCAAACAAGACACCGAGCCATTTCTGCTTCAGTCCACGCTCAAGGTAATACATCGGTCCTCCTGCCATCTGTCCTTTTTCATCGACGACGCGATATTTGACGGCAAGAATCGCTTCCGCGTACTTCGTTGCCATCCCGAACAGACCGGACAACCACATCCAGACGATCGCACCTGGTCCCCCGAGAACGACAGCGGTTGCGACACCGACGATATTCCCCGTACCGACGGTCGCAGCCAGTGCCGTCATCAACGCTTGAAAGTGACTGATGTCACCTTCTGACTTATCGTCCTGATGCTTTGAAAACGCAAGCTTCAGCGCATACGGCAGTTTGGTAATTTGAATGAATCCTAAGCGAATCGTCAAGTAAATCCCCGTACCGACCAACAGAATGAGTAACGGTGGTCCCCAAACAAAATTGGACACCTTACCAATCCAGTCACTAAATGAATTTCCCATTCGTTTTACCTCCCCCTATGTAATCTATAGTTCCTTACCATTTTTTCAGAATTTACTGATAATTGTCAAACTATTTTTTCATAAAACTATTCTACATTTTAATTTTTTCTATAATAAGTAAATTTTTTACTTGTGACGGTATAATCAAGAAAATGAATAGTTCATCTTGCAAAAAAAGGAGCGAATCATATGAAGATTAAAACGAAGCTTATCTTATTGTCCTCCATCCTTTTGCTTAGCTTGATCGGTGTCGGGTTATACGGCGCATCTTCTCTCAATCGTGTTGACCAAGAGAGTCAAACGATCACCTCGTCCTGGATTCCCGGTCTGAACTTATCTCATGAAACGAATACTGCTCTATCTGATTTACGACGTGTCGAATTACTACACATTCAAGAAAATGATCCAGAAATCAAAGCCGGTTATGATAAGCGTGTCAAAGACGGTTTAGCGACCGTTGATGCGAATCTCGCGAAATACGAAAAAACGATTTATTTAGAAAGCGATCGCGCACTGTACAATGATCTCACAAAAAAATGGCAAACTTTCAATGAGACGACTGATCGTCTTCTCGCCCTCAGTACACCAGAAACTCAAAAAGAAGCGGTCACCTATTATGAAGGTGAGAGTCGTGATTCATACTTCGCTGTTTCGGATCAATTGACGAAAATCGTGAAATACAATAATCAACAAGCTGGTAAAAATGGTGACGCTATCACTAGCGCCGCTAATACGGCGCACCTTATGCTGTTCACGATCATCGGTGTCGTCGGATTGCTCGGTGTCATCTTCACCGTCTTGATTTTACGCTCAATCTTCGGTCCACTCCGTCAACTGCAGGCGAAAACGCATGAACTCGCAACACAAGGTGGTGACTTGACGGCGCAACTCGACGTCGTACGAGAGGACGAAATTGGACAAATCGCCAAGTCGATGAATCAATTCATCGCTCACTTACGAACAATTATTGTCCAAGTCGATGATACGGCAACACACGTCGTGTCGACCTCTCGTCATGTCTCTGGTCGAATCAGCGAACTCGATCAAGATATGGCGTCGACTTCGCATACGATTGAAAACTTATCGGCGGGTATGCAAGAGACAGCCGCTTCAGCTGAAGAGATGAACTCGTCTGCCGTCGATATGGAAGCGACGATTCATGACATCGTCTCCGGCGCAGAAGCGAACGGAAAACGCGCTCAAGAAGTCGGCGGTCGTGCTGAATCGCTTCAAGTTGTCGCCACAGAAGCGAAACAGACCGCCACTCAAATTCTCTTCGAAACAAAAAATAAACTGGAAGATGCGATGGCACGGGCGAAAGCCGTTAAGGAAATTTCCGTTTTGTCTGACGCGATCCTTTCAATTGCGGCGCAAACGAATTTATTATCCCTTAACGCTTCGATTGAAGCAGCACGTGCCGGAGAAGTCGGTCGAGGCTTCGCCGTCGTCGCCGATGAGATTCGAAAACTCGCCGAGAGCAGTCGAGATACCGTTGAACAAATTCAAGACGTCTCACTCTCCGTCATCGATTCCGTCGAACACTTGAATGCCGCGTCCGGTGAGATGCTCTCTTTCATCGATACAAAGGTCGTCAAAGACTATGATTTATTCGAAGATGCCTCGATTCAATACCGTGATGATGCGCAATTATTTGGTGATGCAGCAGAACATTTTGCCGCTCAAGCTGGTCAACTTCAGGAACTGACAGCAAATATGCTCGGTGTCATCCATGACGTTGCGGTCACCGTCAATGATGGGGCGCAAGGCACTCAATCGATGTCGGAGCAAATCAATCATTCCGTTCAAGCGTTCCGAGATGTGCATGAACAGACTTCCGTCAGTCAACAGCAGGCGGAAGCATTAAAAGAGGTATTACGTCAATTTCAAGTCTAAATGAGACAAGCCCCTCACTTCCGATTGGATGTGAAGGGCTTGTTGTTCGTTATTGTGTCGCACCTGTGAGCGGTTGGGCATCTTTTGCTTCCGCTGGTAATTTGATTTCGTCAATCTCATTGAATTTCGAGAACGTCGACGCGTTTTTCATATTGAACTCGGTATCTTTTTCAATCGCAAATACCATGTCCATGTCGAGAGACTTCGGATAGAACGTTTTTGCGTCATACGTCATCTTGTAGTTCATCTTCTTATAGTCGATGCTATCCATCGCATCTTTCATCTGCGCCATCTGTCCTGTTTGTTCGAGCGAATCCTTCATGAAAGCTTTGAGGTCGTCACCCTTTAGTTTGACGTCGATTTGATAGACGTCACCCTCTTTTTTTGCTGTCCAGTTGTCTTTATACTTTTTCAACAGCTTGAGATTTTGATCCGTCGATGCCGATGACTCCATTGCTTCAACCATATCGCCTAGTTCCGAGACATCTTGAACGAGCCATTGCCCGTTTTGCGAGATATACATCTTATCGTCGACGATATAGCTCTCAATCGACATGTCTTTACCGTCCTGTGGATTTTTCATCGTCATCGTCTGGTGCATCGTAAGCGGCTTCTGGATGATATCGGCGGATACCTTTTGATCCACTGTCATCTCACCTGCTTTTGAGTTGACTGTCCCTTCCATATGGAACGATTTAATATCTTTTTGAGCGGCTGTCGCTTTATTCAGTAATTCCGTATTCGAGAGTTCCCCCGACTTCGTCGAACCAGACCCACTGCCACTCCCTGTATCTGTTTGTCCATCTTGACATCCAGCAAGCCCAATCGATGCTGCAACGATCCCGGCTGCTACCCACCTAGCTTTCTTCATATTCATTTCCTCCTTTATACGCGTTACCCTGATTTACGAAAAACATTGGAAAATGTTTCAAACTTTCTTTAGTAGACCATTACCGTTCTACTTAAAATTGAATCCTCAAATTTCAAATCAACGATTCTTTTTTTGAAATTTGATTCAATCTTCAAGAGATTTCCGTAAAAAAACAGGATGACGGAATGTACCGTCACCCTGCCTCTATTCAATTAAATCGTCCGTAAAAGATTCGCCATCTCAATCGCAGAAACCGCAGCTTCGTAGCCTTTATTTCCGGCTTTCGTACCGGCACGTTCGACTGCTTGCTCGATTGAATCTGTCGTCAGGACACCGAAGATGATCGGTACACCTGTGTCGCGCGAGGCACTTGCGACACCTTTCGCGACTTCGTTACAGACATAGTCATAGTGCGACGTTGCCCCGCGGATGACAGCGCCAAGCGTGATGACGGCGTCATACTTGCCGCTTTTCGCTAATTTTTCCGCGACGAGTGGAATTTCGAATGCTCCCGGAACCCACGCCGTATCGACAGCATCCGCTGCAACACCGTGACGACGGAAAGCGTCGTTTGCTCCTCCGACGAGTTTTGAAGTGATCAATTCGTTAAAACGTGCTGCGACGATTGCGACGCGTAGTCCTTCTCCTGTTAAGAAACCTTCGTAGATCATGATGTGTGTCCTCCTTGGATGTCGAGCCAGTGCCCGAGTTTCGTTTGTTTTGTTTTTAGGTAACGCTGATTTTCCGGCTCGGCCGGTACTTGATGGGGTACACGTTCGATGATTTCGATCCCCTCTTGCTCGAGCACCCGTTGTTTGTCCGGGTTGTTCGTCATCAAGCGGATCTTCGTCACGCCGAGATCGCGCAACATATTGGCTGCGACCGTGTAGTCACGCATGTCCGTCGGATAACCGAGTGCATGGTTCGCTTCGACCGTATCGAGTCCTTGTTCTTGTAACTCGTACGCTTTTAACTTCGCCATCAGACCGATGCCGCGTCCTTCCTGACGTAAATACAAGACGGCTCCACCTTCTCGTTCAATCCGCTCGAGTGCCGCATCGAGTTGTGGTCCACAATCGCAACGCTTCGAACCGAAGACATCCCCTGTCAGGCATTCCGAGTGTAGACGGACGAGCATCCCGTCTTGCGCTTCGCCGGATAAGACAGCGACATGTTCTTTCTCGTCTTGCGTCGTATAGCCAATCATCCGGAAAGCTCCGAACGTCGTTGGAAGTAATACTTCTGCTTCACGTGTCAATGGACGCTCGAGATACGCGACAAGTGCTTCGATCGTGATCAGTTTTAAATCGTGTTCTTCCTTATAGAGAAGTAGATCGTCGACCCGTGCCATCGTGCCATCTTCTTTAATGATTTCACAGATGACGGCGATCTCATCGCTACCGGCAAGACGGGCAAGATCGACACCTGCTTCCGTATGTCCGCGTCGCTCCCGGACACCACCCTCTTTTGCGATCAACGGGAAGATATGACCCGGTCGTTTGAAACGTTCCGGTCCATCCGTCAGCATCCGCTGAATCGTTAGCGACCGTTCCTCGGCACTGATGCCGGTCTTTGCCTCTTCATGATCGATGCTGAGCGTGAATGCCGTCCCATGCGGGTCCGTATTATTCGCTGTCATCGGAGCAAGTTCGAGTCGCTGTGCGATCCGCGGACTGACTGGTACACAGACGAGTCCTTTTCCATGTGTAATCATGAAGTTGATGTTTTCCGGTGTCGCGTGTTCCGCGAGCATGACGAGATCGCCTTCATTCTCACGATCCTCGTCATCACAGACGATGATCGGTCGTCCGTTTTTCAAATCTTCTATTGCGTCTTCAATCAAGTCGAATCCGTTCATTACATGTCGCCTCCTAAGAATGCTGCCCAGTCCGTCTGCTTCTCATGCTGCGTGAAATGATAGAGATGTTTCGCCATCATGTCACACTCGATATTGACGACTGCACCGCTTGCCAATCGATCAAACGTCGTCACTTGACGGGAGTGCGGAATCAATGAAATCGAGATCGTTTCCGGTGTGACGCGTTGCAACGTCAGGCTCGTGCCGTTGATTGCGATCGAGCCTTTCGGAATACAATACTTTTGCCACGCTCCGACATCAAACGTATAGACCATCGCTTCTCCATCCGGTCGCCGACTGATCAGTCGGGCTGTTCCGTCGATATGTCCACTAACGAAATGTCCACCGAAGCGACCGTCTGCCGGCATCGCCCGCTCAAGTTGCAAGGGACTTCCGACTCGGTACGTACCGAGTGCTGTTGAACGGATCGTGTCATGGACGGCATCTGCCGTGAAACCGGTTGGACTCATCGACGTGACCGTCAAACAAATCCCGTCGACGGCGATGCTATCACCGATCTTCGTTCCTTCGAGTACCCGGTGCGCCTCAATTTCAAGCGCTAACCCGTTCGGTCGCGGGATCTTTCGTTTTAAGGTTCCGACTTCTTCAATCAATCCGGTGAACATGTCGTCTCCTCCTTTCGGATGTACGTCAGATGGAGATCCGGTCCGACCGTCTCAACCTGGTCGATTTGAAAACGATCTTCGATATCGTGTTGACCATTCCACGCATCGCCTTCAAAAATCGATGGGGCTTGGTAGACTTCGATTCGGTCAACGAGATCTGCCTCAAGGAAAGCGGCTTGAATCGTTGGTCCGCCTTCAATCAAGACACTACGGATGTCTTGTTCGTATAAGCGTTTCAAAATCGCTTCCGGCGTCTCATATTCACCAACGAGGACCGTCACCTGATCGTGACTAATCCGAGGAACACTCGTCAGCCAGTAGGTTGGATTTTTACCATCGCGGAAGACTTGCGCCGTCTCCGGAATCCGCCCCCGGCGATCAACGATTACTCGAATCGGCTCGATGCCTGACGATGCGCGTAACGTCAGTGCCGGATCATCGACGAGCACCGTCTCACTTCCGACGAGGATGGCATCGTGGCGTCCACGCAGGGCACGACCGTTCGCGCGTGCTTCTTCTGACGTGATCCAGCGCTGTTCACCTGTCGCCGCGATCCCGTTCATCGTCTGAGCGATTTTGACGGTCACGGTCGGACGTTTTCGTTCGATCGTCTTCCAGAATGCCGTGTAAAGGGCTTCTGCCTCATGCCGTAACAAGCCGACCTCGACTTCGATTCCCGCGTCCTGTAGCCATTTGATTCCGGAACCAGCGACAATCGCATGTTTGTCTTCCGTTGCAACGAAGACTCGTTTGATTCCTGCTTGTAGAATTGCTTCCGTGCATGGTGGCGTCTTGCCGTGATGGTTGCATGGCTCGAGCGTCACGTAGAGATCGGCACCACGGGCGGCTTCTCCTGCCATCCGTAAGGCTTCGACTTCTGCGTGCGGCCCACCGGCAAACCGGTGTGCACCGAAGCCGATGATGCGTCCTTGTTTGACGATGACACAGCCGACACTTGGATTCGGACTTGTTTGTCCGTGTAACATTTGTGCTAATTGCATGGCATAACTCATCATCTGTGACATCGCGTTCACTCCTTTCAAATGAAAAAAGACGCCCCTTGAAAAAGGGGCGTCTGTATAGAAGGGTTCACGAAATACACGGTTCGCTTCCTGCATTTTTTCATGCAGAAAGAGACCGTCTCCTGAAAACATTTTTTCAGAAAACAGCTTGAATCGCGTCGTTTCGTTCTTCTCCCATCCGGACTTTACCGTCGGCCCTGGAATCTCACCAAGTCAGCCATGATGCGTACATCACAGGTCGCGGGCTCGTCGATCGATTGATCGCATCACCGCCGGTTGGGATTTTCACCCTACCCCGAAGAACTGGATTATTGAGTTATACAACTTTAGCCTAGCATATCTTTTTCAAGAAAACAAAGCGCAAATGCTTCTGTCTTGTCTCTTTTTTGATTTCGTTCCACTTCTGTCACCCGTCCCCAATTCGTAATCGACTGCATCTCAAAAACGACCGGAGCACTTGATAGCAGTGCGTCCAGTCGTTATTTTCCACTTACAAATAACCATTCTTCCGGTCATGGAATTCTTGCGCAATCGCCCCGCGCGTCCGTTCATCAGCGAGGACGCGAAGCGCTGTCCGGGCGAGGATTTTCGCCCCCGTGATCAATGCTTCATCTCCAGCTGCTGAACGGGCCGCCTCTTTGAATGCTTCCGTATGGGCGACGAGATCATCTGGTCCAATCTTGATATACGGATGGATCGTCGGGATGACTTGACTGATGTTACCGGCGTCCGTTGAACCAAGACCCGGTCGTTCGTCCAAGTGAACGATTTCGCCGAGCGCCTCTGCTTCTTCTTGGAACAGACGGTCGAACGTCCGGTTGAAGACGAGGTTATCGACTTCATTTTGGAAGGCGATGACATCGAGCGTCGCCCCAGTCGCGAGTGCCGCGCCTTGGGCGACGGCTTTGACTTTTTCCGTGACGGCATTCAATCGTTCCCGTGTCGTTGCCCGGATGAAGAAACGTGCTTTTGCGTATTCCGGGATGATGTTCGGCGCATCGCCTCCATGCGTGATGATCCCGTGGATCCGGACATCGTCTGGTAACTGCTGACGTAAGGCATTGATGCCATTGAAGAGTTGAATGACAGCGTCGAGGGCGTTGATGCCTTCTTCCGGTGACGCCGCTGCGTGCGCCGGACGACCCGTAAAGGCAAAGTCGAGTGGATCGACCGCAAGGGAAGAACCCGTGATCCGTGTTTGTCCCGACGGATGGACCATCAAGGCTGCATCGATTCCTTCCAGTAACTGATGTTTGACGAAACTGCCTTTCGCACTGCCGTTCGGTCCACCTTCCTCGGCTGGTGTTCCAAGGACAACGACACTCCCGCCGACTTCATCGAGCACTTTACTGAGCGCGATCGCCGCTGCGACGCTCGTCGTGCCGATGATATTATGACCGCACGCGTGACCAATACTCGGCAACGCATCGTATTCAGCAAGAAAGGCAATCGTTGCGCCTGGTCGGTCGCTCGATTTCTTCGCGAAGAACGCGGTATCATGCCCAGCGACGCCGAGTTCTACTGTAAAACCTTCCGCCGTTAGACGCTCCGCATGGAGCCGCGAAGCAAAGAATTCCTCATTCCCGATTTCCGGCGTTGCATGAATCCGGTGACTTGTCTCAAGATACGATTCCCGTTTTTGTTCGATATCCTGTTCAATCGTCTCTACCCATGTCGTGCGTACTGGTGTCGTCATACTGTCCACTCTCCTTTTGAAATTATTCGCCGATGTCGCTCAGTGGAACGAACGTCGGGATCGTACTGCCTTTGTATTCTTTTTTGATGAAGGCCGCGACATCTTTTTGTTGATACAGCGATGCGATTTTTTTCAGTTCTTTTTTGTTCTTGTCTTCCGTCCGTGTCGCGATGATGTTGATGTATGGTTTTGCTGTCTCGTTCTCATGAACGATCGAGTCCTTGATCGGGTTGAAGCCAGCGTCAACCGCGATGCCATTGTTGATGATAGACGCCGCGACGTCCGGTAAGACGCGTGGCGTTTGTCCGGCGACGATCGGAACGATTTTCAGCTTCTTCGGATTCTCGACGATCTTATCGACCGAACCGTTACCATCGAAGTCGTCCGGTAGCTTGATCAGACCTGCTTCTTGCAGTAACAAGAGGGCGCGTCCCATGTTCGTCGCTTCGTTCGGAACAGCGATTTTTCCGCCATTTGGAATATCTTTGACATCCTTGTATTTATCCGAGTAGATCCCCATCGGTGCGATGACAGTCGTCGCAATCGGCGATAGCTTCAAGTTATGTTCTTTCTTGAAAGCGTTGAAGTAGGAAATCGTCTGGAAGGCATTGGCGTCGATCTCACCCTCAGCCAGTGCCATGTTCGGCTGGACATAATCGGAGAACTTGACGAGTTCGATTTTGATGCCTTCCTTCTCTGCTTTTTTGGCGACATAATCCCAAACTTGTGTGTCTGAACCGCTGACACCGAGCTTGATCGTCTTTTCGTCTTCTCCTGATGCTGCGCACCCGGCAAATAAAATCGTCGTGAGTGTTGCTCCAATTGCTACTGCTTTTTTCATGGCTGAATCGCTCCCTTGATTAATGTCTTCTAATTTTTCGTGCGACGATGTTGCCTGTCGTCTGTAAGCCTTGGACTAAGATGACGAGAATCCCGACCGTGATGATCATGACTTTCGTGTCGAATCGTTGATAGCCATAAGTGATCGCTAAGTCGCCGAGACCACCGCCTCCAATCGCACCTGCCATCGCTGACGCCCCGATCAAGCCAACCGTCGCGATCGTTAAGTTCAGGATGAGTGAACCGAGTGCTTCCGGTAGGAGGAAGCGGAAAATCGTTTGAAACGGTGTCGCGCCCATCGCTTCTGCTGCTTCAAGAACGCCTTTATCGACTTCGAGTAAAGAACTCTCGATCAGACGCGCCATGTACGGTGCAGCGTAAAAGACGAGCGGGACGATGGCGGCTTCTGTTCCGATCGATGTCTGAACGATCAAGCGCGTCAACGGGATGATCGCGACGAGTAAGATGATGAACGGAATCGAGCGGAAAATATTGACGATACTGTTGAAGAACGTGAACAGCGGGACATTTTCAAGCAATGCTCCTTTTCGCGTGACGACAAGCAGGATCCCGAGTGGTAAGCCGATCAAGGTCGAGAATAAGAGCGAAACGGATACCATCGTCATCGTCTGCAAAAATGCTGTCCAGATATCACTGTAATTAACTAGCATGAGCAAGTACCTCCTCGACCGTCACCTGTGCCTGATCGATGTAGTGTAACGCTCGTTTCACTTCAGTCTGCTCACCAATCAACTCGATGAGTAAGGTGCCGAACGGCGTATCCTGCAACTCCGTGATACTACCGTGCAAGATGTTGATATCGACGTCAAAGCGTTTCGCAACTTGCGATAAGAGCGGCTGCCCGGTGTGATGTCCGAGGAAATGAATCTTATAGATCGGATTCGCATTCCGGGACTCGATCAACTGGCGAATCGATGCTGGAATCTCGTCGTGCATGACGGAGCGGACGAAGTTCTGTGCTGTCTCGGTCTGCGGGTTTGAAAAGACATCAAAGACCGTTCCTGACTCGATCAGTTTCCCAGCTTCAATGACAGCGACGCGGTCGCAAATCTCCCGAATGACGCCCATCTCGTGGGTGATCAAGAGAATCGTGATTCCGTACTCCGCATTGATCCGTTTTAATAACTGGAGAATATGATGTGTCGTTTGGGGATCGAGTGCTGACGTCGCTTCGTCACATAAGAGGACGGAAGGTTGCGTCGCGAGTGCCCGGGCGATACCAACGCGCTGTTTCTGCCCACCCGACAATTGATCCGGATAATGATCCGCCTTGTCCGCGAGATCGACGAATTCGAGTAACTCCGTCACCCGGCGGCGAATTTCGTCTTTCTTGACGCCTGCGAGAACGAGTGGTTTCGCGACATTCGTAAAGACCGTGTTCGCATTCAATAGATTGAAGTGCTGAAAAATCATCCCGATCCGTTGTTTTGCTTGGCGCAATTTTTTCGGAGACAGTTGCGTTAAATCTTCTCCATCGACCGTCACCGTTCCTGACGTCGGTCGTTCTAATAGATTGACACAGCGGAGCAGTGAACTTTTTCCGGCACCGCTAAAGCCGATGACACCAAAGATTTCGCCTTTCTCGATCGTCAGGTCGACACCGTCGAGTGCTGCGATCGTCTGATCTTTCGTGACGTACGTTTTTTTGACTTGATGAAATGCGATCATTCCGTTTTCCCCCTTCATTCAACAAAAAAGGTCCCTTCTTGAGAAACAAGAAGAGACCTGGATCCGCACAGTGGCAGAATCCACTCCACTCATCTCTCAGACATCTGTCTGATGGAATTGGCACAGTGCTCATAATGAGTCTGTTGCCGAGGTTTCGTAGGGCCAGTCCCTCCACCTCTCTGGATAAGTATTGCGGTATGAAATTTGTATGTGTGTTGTTGCGTTGTTGCTTATGTCGTAAAACTAATTTTTACATTACGGGTCGAAACTTTAAAAGTCAACCAACTTTGCAAAAATAATCCATTTGGCGCATATCGATGGATGAACAAGTTATGAGTTAGCTTACTCAACGGATCATGATTCGTCAAGAAAGATTTGACAAGTCATTTTTGGTCGTGCTACCATCGTTTCAATGATTATTCCGACAATTCCAATATGATATTTATCAAGAGTGAACGAGAGACCTGGCTCTATGACTTCACGGCAACCTGCAATCTGTAAGGTGCTCCGACCAGCAAAGCGCGGCTTTGGATGATACGGTGAAAAACTCGTGGGCGTCCAAGCAGTGACGTCGACGAGTTTTTTTCATGAATGGAGGAAAAATAGTAATGATGAACTATCCTGTATTGACTGGTGCTGAAGCGTTCTATTTTCAAGGGGGATCGATCGGCATTCTAATCTGTCATGGTTTTAACGCCACACCGCAAAGTGTCCGGGACGTCGGTGAGGCATTCGCTGCTGAAGGTTTTACCGTCTATGCCCCGCGCTTACGTGGACATGGAACGAATGTCCGCGAGTTTGAACAATCGACTGCTCGATGTTGGAAGCAAAGTCTGCAAGACGGCTATGAACGTTTACAAGAAACATGCGATCAAGTCTTCGTCATCGGTCAATCGATGGGTGCGACGCTTGCACTGTCACTCGCCGCTGACGGCATTCCGTTTGCCGGCATCATTACGATCAATGCCGCACTCTCCGTTCCTTCTTACGAAGCACTTTCGTTCGAGGACGGTCCACAGTACTTACCGGAAGGGGCACCGGACATTAAGCGAGCAGCCTTCGAAATCATCTATGACCTCGTTCCGAGCCGTTGTGCGTTCGAACTCGTCCGTCTGATGGATGAAACGAAAGGACGCTTAGGATCAATCCTTCTGCCGACATTAATTCTCTACTCGGCGACCGATCACGTCGTTCCGCCGTCGAGCTCGGATTATCTGCATCAGCACATCGGAACGAATGATAAACGAAGCTACTGTTTACTGAACTCGTACCACGTCGCGACCCTCGATCATGATCAGGATTTGATCGTTCGTGAGACGATCCGCTTTATCGAACAATCGTGTCAGTTTTCGCAAGAAACAGGCTGAATCAAAAAAAACAGCTATTCGTTTCTATATGGAAGCAAATAGCTGCTACAGATTGTAAGCAAAGCGCAATTTTCTCTAATGGGAGGATTGCGCTTTGTTCATTTCAAATCGTTTTCCTGGGACAAGCATCGACCTCGTCCTGTTAATCAAGATGACGCTTCTTCAACATGTATTTAGTATTTCCTACATGCGACGTACCATCAAAGAGATCTAGACTAACATGACATTCCGTTAATTTTTAGGTCTTGGGTTGAAGGAATAGGTACCCTATTTCTCTACATTAGACGCGTTGCCCGAAAGCAAAAAGACAAATTAGATTAAGACGTCATATACAGGAGAGTACAACAGATCCGGGGAGTGAAAAAACGACGCTTCAAGCAATGCTTACTTTCATTACCGTGAACCTCGAAAAGCCTACAAATTGGTTCTTGGATCCCTCAGGGAATCCACGTTTCTTTAACATTTTAGTAATTAATACATACAACAACCCCTCATTTCAATTACGAAGTGAGGGGTTGTCTACAAGCTGAAACTCCCATATTTAATTATAGGATTTTTTTCTCACTTTTTTCTTTTTTAGCTGCTTTAAAGTTAAGATAAATGGTACACCCAACAGCTGCGATTAAAAAGATTATCCCGTACCCTATTTCAAAGTTAAAACCATAATACAAGATTGTGACTGTAACTAATACAATCAAAACTAATCGTATGCTAGATTTATGGTATTTACTCATTTGTTTACCTCCAATTCCTTACATCAACAGTTATCGTTGTTTGATCTTTTCAATTTATCCATTAAATAAATCCTTCAAAAACACTATACCTTACACCAAAAACCTTCGAAAGGTTACATACAAACGAGAAAAACAGTAAGAGTTTTCAGTTGATGAATCCTTATTGTCTTTTTAATTACTTATATACTCTATGTTTAGAGTTAGCTAACTCACGATAAAGAACTGTTACAAGTAGTAATTAGTTACTTTATTCTTTTAGTCCTAGCTTTCTTTATCATTCATCTCGAGTTTAAAAAAGTGACTAAAAGAAGCTGAGACTTAACTAGCTGAGTTTAACGAAAAAAAAGAATCGCCATCACTCAGGATGTGCAATTCCTTTTTATCATCTGTAAAACTGAGTTATATCCCAGCCTTCGCCTTTTTTCATTTATCGTTCTTGGTGTTGCACCGATTGGAGCGGCTTCGGTTTTCCAGGTACCTCATGGCAATGACGGCAACGTGGCTCATACGATTCCGACGCTCCGACTAGGATGATCGGATCATCGTAGTTCGCTGGTTTCCCGTCAATCAAACGTTGTGTCCGGGAAGCCGGATCCCCACATGAAAGACAGATCGCTTGTAGCTTCGTCACGAATTCTGCACGCGCCAGTAATTCAGGCATTTTCCCGAATGGCTCTGCCCGGAAATCTTGATCAAGGCCTGCACAAATGACGCGTTTTCCGTCTTGTGCGAGTGCTTCGATGACTTGTACGATCTCATCATCAAAGAATTGAACTTCATCAATGCCAACGATTTGTGTTTCTTCTGCTACTGCCGCGTAGAGATCACGACTCGTCGCCATCGGAATCGCTACGACAGAGTTGCCAACGTGAGAGACGACATGCTCTTCATGGTACCGGTCGTCGATTGCTGGCTTGAATACTTGCACGGGCAGTTTGCCGTACTGCGCCCGTCTGACACGACGAATCAACTCTTCCGATTTCCCGGAAAACATACTGCCACAAATTACTTCGATCCAGCCGTACTGATTTATTACATGCATCATCGTCCGACACCGTCCTCTAAAAATAGTCACTTTAACGAGTATAGCTCGAAACGGTATCGAGAAAAAGGGTTGACTTCCGGAAATCAAAATTCATTTTTTCTTTCCCTAGAATTTTTGTCCTTTCATTCCAACTGCCCCCTATTTCCTGTACACTGAAGAAGAAGATTCTCACGAAAGAAGGTGTCCCCGATTCATCATCTCTTACATGACATCCTGCACCAATATGGTGCCCTTGGTCTCTCCGTCCTTCTCGCAGGTGGTATCGTGGGATTGCCGGTTCCTGATGAGACCCTGCTCGTTTTGTCCGGATTTTGGATGCATCAAGGCAATCTACCACTCGTCGGTACGATTCTCGCCGCTTACGCCGGCAGTTGCATCGGGATGACGATCAGCTATTTACTCGGATTAAAACTCGGTATGCCACTACTACACCGCGTTGGACCGAAAATGCGTATCTCAGAAAAACATATTCTTTCCGCTGAAGCCGGATTTCGTCGTTACGGAAAATCGGTCTTGATCATCGGTTACTACATACCTGGTCTCCGCCAACTCTCTGCCTTTTTTGCAGGCGTCTCAAAAATGCCGTTTCGCGTTTTTGCGAGTTATGCATATACAGGTGCCTTGATTTGGATCAGCGTGTTCTTAGGCGCCGGTTATTTCGTCGGCCGCCATCTCTCGTTCCATAAAGTCATGGACTATGTCTTGGCACATCCGGAAGTCATGCCCTATTTAATCGGGATTGCTGGCGGAATCGCCTTCTCGTTCGTCTTGAAGACGTATCTCGCGTATCGTTCACAATTCAGTCTATACAAAAACAGCCTGCTTCCGTAATGGAGGCAGGCTGTTTTTTTAAGAACCGACAAGTAATTACTTGCGGCCGTATTTTTTGTTGAAGCGATCGACACGACCATCTGCCGCGTTGAACTTTTGACGACCTGTGTAGAATGGGTGCGAGTCTGAAGACACATCCACACGGATGAGTGGGTACTCGTTACCATCTTCCCAAGTGATCGTTTCGTTCGAAGAACGAGTAGAACCGCTTAAGAATTTGTACTCAGTCGTTGAATCCATAAATACTACTTTGTTGTAGTTAGGGTGAATTCCTTGTTTCATGGTTGATTTCTCTCCTTCCGCCCTGGTTCATTTGCTGAGCCAGAGTAAGTTACCTTCCTATACTAAACGATTTTTTTATGCGTCGCAATAGTTATTTTTCTGTCGTCGTTTCCTTCTTGACGGTACGTGGTTTAGCTGGCGCGCGTCGGACCGCCTTCTTCTGTTCTTTCTCGAGTTCGACGAAAAATTCTTCATTATTTTTCGTATCACGAATCTTACGCAGGAACGTATCGACGAACTCGTTCGACTCGTTCATCGTCCGGCGAATCGCCCAAAGCGCATCAAGCTGCTCTTTCGGAAGCAACAGTTCTTCCTTCCGTGTACCGGACTTCCGAATGTCGATCGCTGGGAAGATTCGACGCTCTGACAACTTACGATCAAGATGCAGTTCCATGTTGCCAGTTCCTTTGAATTCCTCATAGATGACGTCATCCATGCGCGATCCTGTCTCGACGAGTGCTGTCGCAAGAATCGTCAAACTACCACCGTGTTCGATGTTTCGCGCTGCACCAAAGAACCGTTTTGGCTTATGGAACGCAGCCGGATCAATTCCGCCAGAGAGCGTCCGACCACTTTGCGGTACCGTTAAGTTATAGGCCCGTGTTAGACGCGTGATCGAATCCATCAAGATGACGACATCCTTCTTGTGTTCGACGAGCCGCATCGCCCGCTCGAGGACCAGTTCAGAAATTCGGACGTGGTTGTCCGGTGTTTCGTCAAACGTCGAGCTGACGACGTCTGCTCCTGGAACCGAACGCTCAATGTCCGTTACTTCCTCAGGTCGCTCATCAATCAAGAGAATGATTAGTTCGACATCCGGATGATTCTCCTGAATCGAGTTTGCGATTTCTTTGAGGAGTGACGTCTTCCCTGCTTTTGGCGGTGCGACGATCAAACCACGTTGACCAAATCCAACCGGTGCGATCATATCCATGACACGAACGGATAGATGGCGTGGTTCTGTCTCAAGTCGCATCAATCGGTCCGGATAAATTGGTGTCAGTGCCGGGAAGAATAAACGGTTACGGGCAGTATCCGGTGCTTCACCGTTAACGGCTTCCACGCTAAGTAACCCTTGGAACCGTTCGTTTTCCTTCGGTGGACGGACTTTACCTGTGACGACATCACCATTACGTAGATTAAAGCGTCGGATTTGAGATGCTGCGATATAAATATCTTCAGAGGATTGGGAATAATTGATAGGACGAAGGAAGCCAAAGCCACCATCGTTTTGCATTTGTGGATTGCCAGGGATGACTTCGAGTACCCCTTCGAGGAAATAAAGACCAGTCGATTCAGCCTGTGCTTTTAAAATCTTGAACATCAACTCGCGCTTACGGGCTTCCCGGTATTGTGGGACATTTTTCGTCTTTGCGATTTCATAAAGTTCTTTTAATGTCAGTTGGCTCAATTGAGCCAGTGTATAGGAACGTTCTGGTTTATCTTTTTTATCAGTTGTTGGCATGTTCTTCACCTATTCTTTATAAATTCAACTGCATTCAGCATACTTCCATACATACATCAGGAGGTATGTAATTTTATTCGTGAACTAAAGGTATCATATTTTTTTGAATTCGTCGTCAACAATCCTTTGCGTTTCTTACTTTGTAATATTCAAGGATATTATTTCAGTTATGTTACAAAAACATCTATTTTGTCTTCTAACTGAAAAAACGTTTTCAAGTGTGCGCATGCTAAGATATTCCTGCAGACAAAATTCTTACACAGTTGTAAGGTTCACTGCTTAACCAAACACTTAATGATTTCATCATATAACTTACGGACGCAACACACTACATTAAACGGAGGAATTCTTAACATGAAACGTTTTCTAGCATCGATCGCGACAGCAGCCTTAGTGGTTTCAGGTTTTACATCAGTGGGTACAGGTAAAGTTGAAGCAGCAACAGTCACGAAAGTCAAGATCACGGACAACGGTCTTCGTGTTCGGACAGCACCTTCTACGAAAGCAAGCATCGTCGGGAAAGTCAACGCTGGTCAAGTCTTTACATATAAAGGCAAGTCAGGCAGCTGGACAAAAATCTCATACGGCGGCAAAACACGTTATGTCTTCTCACAATACACAAAGACATACAAATCATCTTCAAGCGCTAAAAAAACAACGAGCACATCTTCTAAACGGACTAAAATCCTAAGCGAAGCAGCAAAACATAAAGGTACACCATATGTATGGGGCGGAACGACGACTCGTGGATTCGACTGCTCTGGTTTCACAAGCTACGTCTACAAGAAAGCGGCTGGTAAAACATTACCACGTACGTCTTCTTCACAATATTCTTCTTCTAAGAAAGTCAGCGTTTCTAAAGTACAGCCAGGAGATCTTGTCTTCTTCTCACACGGTAGCGGCATTCAACACGTTGGGATCGCAACAAGCAAGTCAAGCATGGTCAACTCAGAAACAGGTGGCGTTAAATACTCAAGCTTCAAATCAGGGTACTGGGGTTCACGCCTTGTCGGCGCAGGATCTTACCTATAATTCATCATCTCAAAGCGGTTGAGCATTGGCTCGATCGCTTTTTTTCATCGAATCGATTACAGGAGGAGGAAATCGGATGCATGTCTTAATCACAGGTGCTTCAAGAGGTCTTGGTCGTGAATTTGCTTATCTGCATGCCAAGCAAGGGGATCACGTCTTGCTCGTCGGACGCGATGCGACAGCACTCTTCGAAACGAAGTTCCATGTCGAGCGACTCGGGGGAACGGCAACCGTCTTTCCGTATGACTTAACGCAGCCGACGCATCGTCTCGCACTATTTCGGGCAACGGAACAGATTCCGGTCGACTGCGTCATCAACAACGCCGGGATCGGCGTCTTTGGTTCTTTCCTTGAGACCTCGTTCGAAGACGAGTCCCGGATGATTGCCTTGAATATCGAAGCATTAACACACGTAACGAAGGTCTATGCCTCTCGCATGAAAGCACAGGGAATCAAAGGACGTATCGTCCATCTCGCATCAACGGCTGCGTTTGAAGGTGGTCCATGGCTGAGTGTCTACTACGCGACAAAAGCCTATGTCCTTCATTTCTCGGAAGGCTTGACGGAAGAACTCGCACAAGACGGGATTCAAGTCAGCGTTGTCTGTCCAGGCGCGACCCATACCGGTTTCGAATCAGCAGCAAATCTTGAACAGTCACGCTTGTTCTTGCGACCTGGTGTCATGGATGCTCCGACGGTTGCGCGCATCGCCTACCGCGGCTATATGAAGGGGAAAACGTTCATCGTTCCTGGCTTCGGGAATGCCTGGTATATCTTTTCGACGCGTTTTCTACCGCGTCGGTACGTCACCCGACAAGCAGGAGAAGTTCAGCGTCCACGGTGATAGTTATAATGTTCATTATTTCAATATTTATGACGTTCATCCTCAACTCCTACAGGAAAAGGAAACGAGTTCAACGTTTCCGTCAGGGTAAGGTAAGACCCGACATTTCGCATAAGTTGCGAGATGTCGCGGCTTACCTCCCGCCTGAGTAAAGTGAGGATATGAACGTTATCAGTTTTAAACATCATCAAAAAAGAGTTGGCCTTCCGGAAATTATCCGCAACACCAACTCTTTTTGTGTGGATTCAGACGTCCTTTTTGAGGAGTCGTCCTATTTTACTTAATGACAAGCTTCGGTTTTTTCTTGAACGAGTGAATACCTTCGACGAAACGCACCGTTCCGGATTTTGCACGCATGACGACAGAGTGTGTCTGACCGCCTTGTGCCGTGAACTGAACACCTTTCATCAACTCACTGTCCGTGACGCCTGTCGCAGCAAAGATACAATCGTCTCCTGAAACGAGATCATCCATCATAAGGATCTTCGATGGATCTTCAATGCCCATCTTCTTGCAACGCTCGACCTCGGCATCGTCTGCTGGTAACAAGCGTCCTTGGAGCTCACCACCGAGGCATTTCAAGGCAACGGCAGCAAGAACGCCTTCCGGTGCACCACCTGAACCGAGCAGGATATCAATCCCCGTATGCGGGAACGCCGTGTTGATCGCAGCAGCGACGTCACCGTCACCGATCAAGCGAATCCGCGCCCCTGTTGCCCGAATCCGTTGAATGATTTCTTCATGACGTTCGCGATCCAGAATCGAGACGACGACGTCTTCGATTTCTTTGTTCTTCGCCTTCGCTACGGCTGCGATGTTTTCTTCGATCGTCGCATCCAGACTGATGTGTCCTGCCGCTTCCGGGCCGACTGCGATCTTATCCATGTACATGTCCGGTGCATGAAGTAAATCTCCTGCATCCGCGACCGCGAGAACAGCAAGTGCGCCCCATGTTCCTTTTGCGACGATGTTCGTTCCTTCCAGCGGATCGACGGCGACGTCGAGTCGTGGTCCATACCCATTTCCTAGCTTTTCTCCAATGTAAAGCATCGGTGCTTCATCCATCTCGCCTTCCCCGATGACGACGGTTCCTTTCATCGGAATCGTATCGAAGACATCACGCATCGCGCTTGTTGCCGCATCATCCGCTTCATTCTTCAATCCTTTTCCCATCCAGCGTGCAGAGGCGAGTGCTGCTGCCTCCGTGACGCGTACCAGTTCCATTGATAGACTTCTCTCCATGTGTATGTCCCCTCTCCCTTGTTACAAATCGGTCAAATCGTTTCACGCCATACGAGGGCGCCAAGTTCCTTCAACTTCTGATCAAATCGTTCGTAACTCTGGTCAAGCACTTCTGCATGGTGCAGCGTCGTCTCCCCTGAAGCGAGAAGTCCCGCCAAGACAAGTGCTGCGCCACCGCGTGGGTCCGGTGCCTCGATTTCCGTACCAAGTAAGGATTCGCCACCACGAATGATGATTGAGGCGTCTTCATGCGTGATTCGAGCATTCAAGCGTCGTAACTCCTGCACATGCCGGAAACGCTGCGGATACAACTTATCGACGACGATACTCGCTCCTTTTGCTTGCAGCAACGCTGCCGAGATGACAGGCTGTAAGTCGCTCGGGAATCCACCGTAGTGGAAGACACGAATATCGACCGGCTTCGTCTCCTGAAACGTCGCCGTGACGGAATCATCCGTTGCTTCGATCAACGCACCGTACCGCTCGAGTTTTTGGATGACGCTCTCGAGATGAAGCGGAATGACGTTATCGACGGTGACGCGTCCAAGTGCCGCCCCCATCGTCAAGAACGTTCCTGCCTCCATTCGGTCCGGAATCAAGGTATGCCGGCAACCACTTAGTTGCGATACGCCCTTGATTCGAATCTCGTCCGTTCCTGCCCCTTTGACGCTTGCCCCCATGTTCGTCAACATCGTACTGACGTCGATGACTTCCGGGTCGTAGGCGGCGTTTTCGATGACAGTCGTTCCTTCAGCGAAGACAGCGACGAGTAAGGCACTGATCGTCGCTCCGAAAGACGGGAGATCGAGGTAAATTCGGTTACCGACGAGACGATCGACGCGCATGTAATGGACGCCTTGCTCGTTACGTACAGAAACACCTAGACGCTCTAGTGCTTTGATGTGTAAATCGATCGGTCGTGGTCCGATGGCATAACCTCCAGGAAGACCGACGACTCCTTGTTTGAATCTGGCTGCCAGAACGCTCATGAGGTAGATCGATCCGCGTAACTTGCGCGTCTCCGCACCAGTCAACGGCATCGATTCGACCCGGCTTGGATCAATCGTCACCATATCGCCTTGACGTGTCACGACCGCGCCGAGCGTCTCCAAAATCTCGATCATCGTCGCGACGTCGCCAATCTCCGGCACGCCTTCAAGAACGACCGTTTGATCCGTCAGGAGGGCTGCAGCAAGACACGGGATGGCGCTTTGCTTCGAACCACTGATTGATACGGTTCCTTCTAGGCGTTGTTGCCCTACGATATGCAAAATGTCCACGTTCCATCAACCTTTCTCTTCGCTACGATTATTGCTGCGTTTTTTCCCAGTCCGCGAGGAACTTTTCGATCCCTTGCGTCGTGAGTGGGTGGTGTGTGAGTGACTCGATGACCGAGAACGGAATCGTCGCGATGTCTGCGCCCGCAAGAGCAGCGTTCGTGACGTGAACCGGGTTCCGGACCGATGCCGCGATGATCTGTGTCGGAATATCATGTACGACGAAAATTTGAGCAATCGTCTCGACGAGCCCCATTCCATCTTGGCCGATGTCATCTAGACGACCGAGGAATGGTGATACGTATGTCGCACCAGCACGGGCTGCGAGTAACGCTTGGTTCGGATTGAAGATCAATGTGACGTTCGTCGTGATCTTCTCTTTTGAAAGGGCTGCGACTGCTTCGAGTCCGGCCGGAGTCATTGGAACCTTAACCGTAATGTTCGGTGCAATTTGGGCAAGTTCCTTCCCTTCACGAATCATTCCTTCTGCATCAAGCGCGATGACTTCAGCGCTAACAGAGACGTCCCCGACGATTTCACAGATTTCACGAAGTCGTGTATGGAAATCGACGCCTTCCTTAGCGACGAGCGACGGATTCGTCGTGACACCATCTAAAATCCCCATTTTATGTGCTTTCTTGATGTCTTCTACGTTTGCTGTGTCAATGAAAAATCTCATCTTTCTCGTTCCCCTTTCATCCCTTGAAATCGCTTACGACTCTATTATAGGTTTTTTTCACGAGAAGTCCTACTGTTTTCCATTGAATACATGTTCACATGATATGAAAAAAGCACGGTAGACCGAAGTCTACCGCACTTTAAAGAGGAGTCGATTAAGCTTTGTTGCTTGAACCGAACTCACGCATCTTACCGATGACAGTTTGTTTGATTGCTTCACGACCTGGTGCGATGAATACGCGTGGGTCATATGCTTCTGGTTTCTCAGCTAACACTTCACGAACGACTTTCGCGAATGAGATTTGGTTCTCTGTGTTAACGTTGATTTTTGAAGTTCCGAGTGAGATCGCTTTTTCGATATCGTGTGTCGGAATTCCAGTTCCACCGTGAAGAACGAGTGGGAGGTTTGTCGCATCACGGATTTCTTCCATCTCTTTGAATCCGAGGTTTGGTTCACCTTTGTATGGTCCGTGAACAGAACCGAGTGCAGGAGCAAGCGTGTCGATTCCAGTTTCTTTGACGATGCGTACACACTCGTCAAGTTTCGCGTACATGACATCACCGATGACGTCGTCTTCTTGTCCGCCAACTGTGCCAACTTCCGCTTCTACTGAAACGCCTTTAGAGTGAGCGTATTCAACAACTGCTTTTGTTGTTTCGATGTTTGTGTCGATCGGGCTGTGCGAATCATCGATCATGACAGATGTAAATCCAGCGTCGATCGCTTCTTTACATTTCTCAACGCTCGAACCGTGGTCGAGGTGGATTGCAACTGGAACTGTGATTTTCATGTCGTGTACAAGACCTTCAACCATTTTCACGACAGTGTAGAATCCGCCCATGTGGCGTGCTGCACCTTCAGATACTCCAAGGATGACTGGTGACTGCTCTTCTTGAGCCGCACCGAGAATCGCTTGTGTCCACTCGAGGTTGTTGATGTTGAATTGACCTACTGCATACTTACCTTCGAGAGCTTTGTTTAACATGTCTGTCATAGATACTAATGGCATAATGACATCCTCCTCTGTTTTGATCGCTGCTTACACGAACTCGTGCAATTTCAGACTGATTATAACATACTGATTCATCGGAACGTACAGCATTTCGCTCGGTTTTTTGGTTTGTGACGGCGACGTGAAAGATTAACCGCTTACATCGTGAGAAATTTGCACAGTCACTTCTTTTTTTAATTCAAAGATGTCAAATGGCTTTCCGAAGAAGGCGACGACCCCTAATCGTTTCGCTTCTTCCATCGCTTCTTTTTCACCGAGTGCCGTCATTAAGATCGTCCGGACACGTCGTCCGATCCGGTCCTGATGACGCAATACCTCGATCCCGGTCCGTCCCGGCATGTTGACATCCATCAACAATAGATCGTATGCCGCTTCCTGTAAGTAGACGATCGCTTCCTCTCCATCGACGGCGACGTCCGTTTCATACCCTTCTGCCCGGAACAATTGTGCAAGTAAGTTCCGGATTCCCGGCTCATCCTCGACGATCAACAATCTGCCTTTCATCTCTGCCACTCCCCCTCTAGTTATTTCCATTCTACACTAAAGCAAAACTTGCTTTATACTGTCCTTGAGAGAAACATAGAAAGGATGAAGAAAAATGATGAAAATCTTAGCTACACAATTCAACGGAAAATTGCAAACGCTCGCAAAACAGGAAGACGAACTATTCGATGTCGTCCGTCTACTCGCACAGGCGCTCGTCGGGGAAGGTACGGTCTACGTCGACGCCTATGGTGAATGTGAAGGACTCTATCCAATGCTCTCAGAAGGACCAGACCAGATGAAACGCGTTACGAAGATCAAGGATCGAAAGACCTTGCACGCTGTCGATCGCGTCTTGATCTTCACGCCGGATACGGAACGCTCGGATCTCCTGGCTTCTCTTGCCCGTTACGACGCATGGCATACACCTTATGCGATCGTCACACTCAGTGACGTGACGGAAACGCTCGAGCGTTCGATTGCTCCGCTCGCATTGAAGTTCAATAAAGGACTGCTTCCGGCAGAGGACGGTTCACGTCACGGACTGCCAAGTCTTGCCCTTTGCGCGTTCCTCTTGACGCATATCTTGACGCAACTACAAGAGATGACGGAAGAGTGGGATTGACGTTTTTCTTCTATAATATAAATATAAAGTTCACTGGATACGTGTCCGTGTCTGACTAAGCTTACGGTCTTCATTGAATCAAAGCGAAACCGTTCATGACCGTTATACAAAAAGGACTGACTCAAAAAATGACGTGTCTTTTCACGCCCTTTCCTCAGGCGAGACACAAGCCCGTTTCCCCGCCCCATTCGAGCAGGAAAACGGGTCTTGTTTGTCTCTGACAGCGCAAAATTGCGCTTTTTCCTGTAGGAGTGGCGTGTAACGCGTCATTCTTTTTATACCGAAGGATCACAGAAGCGTTTTGTTCACTCGACATCGCTTCCTAGGGAAAAACAAGCAAGAGCGACCCTGCAGCGAAGCGAAGCAGCGCGATACTTGTCCCAGGAAAACGATTCGAAACGAACAAAAAAGCGCAATCCTTCTCGTTAGAGAAAAATTGCACTTTGTCTTCAGTCTCAAAGGAAGCGCCATTCGCGCTTCCTTTTTTTGATCATGCCGAAGCATGTTCTTCTTGTGCTTTTAGTTCTTCACCGTAAGACAGCTGATCCTGCATGCGGACGAACGGTAGATAGATTGCGACCGACATCGCAATCGTCGCCAGCTGGAGCAAGGCACCCTGCCAGCCGCTGATCAAGAAGCCAGAGATGACGGGTGGTGTCGTCCATGGTACTTGAAGCGCATTAAATGGCTCGACCCAACCCCAGAGGATCGAGAAGTAGACCATGAAGGATGCAATCGCTGGTACGATGACGAACGGAACGAACATGATCGGGTTGAAGACGATCGGCATCCCGAAGATGACCGGTTCGTTGATGTTGAACAAACTTGGCGCAAGTGATAGCTTCCCGAGCTGCTTCAAGTGAGCCGAGCGGGCAACGATCAACGTCGCAATGATGAAGCCGACCGTAATCCCTGTTCCACCGAGCTTCGTAAAGACATCGAGGAACTGAATCGTAACGATCTTCGCGTTGTCACCGACGACAAGTTCTTTCCCGGAGTCGATGATCGCTTGGTTTTGTAAAGCGTTCGCCGTCAGCAATGGTCCCATGATTCCCATGATGATCGCTGCACCATGAATCCCACACCACCACATGACCGACATCAAGATCATGATCAAGACCGCTCCTGCGAGCGTATCCGTCAAGTTTTGAATCGGTGCTTGCAAGACGTCGTAGACAACTTCCGTGAACGTCCGGTCAGCGAACGCTTGGAAGACGGCAAACGTGACGACAGACAACGTGATGATCGCAAGTCCCGGAATGAGGGCCGAGAACGAGTTCGAAACGCCCGGTGGTACACCGTCTGGCATCTTGATCCGGATGCCCCGCTTGATGAATTGCGAGTAGATGAAACCGACGACGAGTCCGACGACGATCGAGGCAAGGACCCCTTGTCCGCCCGTCCATACTTTCGGTACGACACCCGTGACGACTTCCCCTGACTTCGACAGAACAGATGATTGTGTGATGATCAAGAAGGCGATGATTCCGAGAATCCCGGCTGGAACCCCTTCGATCTTCTCGTTTTTAACGTACGAGTAGGCAATACCGAAGACACCAATCAATGCGAGGATATCAAACGTCGCACCGACGACCTGAGTCAGCGGTAATGTCCAGTCGGCACCGAATAGGCCCGTCATGAACTTCTCCCAGCCTGGGATTGGTAACGCGAGAATCAGTAAGAATAACGAGCCGATGATCGTCATCGGCATCGTTAAGATGAAGCCGTCCTTGATCGCAAGGACAGGCTTGGCGTTCGCGAATCGTGCGAAGGCAGGAGTGACTTTTTCAAATACGGTTTCTAATCGGTTCATTCCGACTCCTCCTTATAGTTCAGCAGCACGTGTCGCGATGATTTCCTGATACCAATGGAACGACTGTTTCTTCTTCCGTGCCAGACCATTCGCATGATCGACATAGATGAATCCGTACTGCTTTTTATATCCGTTCAACCAGCTGAGTAGATCGATGACGGACCATGCATAATACCCAGAGACATTGATGCCCTCTTCGACAGCACGCTTGACGGCGCGAAGATGACTTTCGATGTACTCGATTCGTGGTGTATCCATGATTTCTTCGCCGACGATCGGATCCTCGTCACCGAGACCGTTCTCCGTGATGTAGATTTTGATATCGCCGTATCGTGCTTGGAGCATCCGCATTCCTTCAAGGAAGGCATCCGGTGCGATTTCCCAGCCCCACTTCGTGTAGACTTTATCGTCCATCAAGACTGTCTTGTAGACGCCGTCGAACGACGGGTTCCCAGGACGTCCGGTTGAATTTTCGCGACCACCTGCCATGACGAGCGCCGAATCATTCTTCATGACACGTTGTGGACAATAGTAGTTCAGTCCGATGAAGTCGTTCAGCGGTGCTGTCCGTTTCAAGAGATCGAGCTCTTCTTCTGTCCATTCCGGTAACAAGCCCTGCTTTTCTAAATCTTTCACGACATATGCTGGGTACTCACCCTTTAAAATCGGATCATAGAACCAGTGTGTCGCGTATTCATTCGCATGTACTTCGGCTTGTTTGTTCTCTGGCGCTTCATCGATGCTGAACGCTGGGTTGAAGACGTGCGTGATGCCGATTTCTCCTTCATATCCCGCTTCCTTGAACGCTTCGACTGCGCGAGCGTGAGCGACGAAAACGTTGTGCGTCGTTTGGAAGTATGCTTTTGCATCGCCTGTGATGCCGGGTGGGTGTGCGCCCGTCAAGTAGCCGAGCGAACAGAAAATGACCGTCTCGTTGAAGGTAATCCAGTTGCGGACACGATCGCCGAACGCTTCGAAACAAGTCTTCGCAAAACGCACGAAGGCATCTGCTGTTTCAGGACTACGCCAGCCGCCTTGTTCTTCAAGGACTTGTGGTAAATCCCAGTGATAAAGTGTCACGAACGGGATGATCCCGTGCTTAAGGCACTCATCGATCACGTTGTTATAAAACTCAAGTCCTTTTTCATTCACTTCACCTGTGCCGTTCGGGAAGATGCGTGGCCATGAGATCGAGAAGCGATACGATTCAAGACCCATCTCGGCCATCAGACCGATATCTTCTTTGTAACGGTGGTAATGATCGATTGCGACATCCCCGTTCGTCGCTTCAAACGTCTTTCCAGGAATCTTCGAGAAGACATCCCAGTTCGAGACGCCTTTTCCGTCTACGTTCCAAGCACCCTCTACTTGATAAGAAGCAGAAGCAGCGCCGAATAGAAAATCTTTTGGCATTTTCATCATCTTCACCTCTTATTTGTTTGCGAGTTTGATTGCTTGGTCGAGTACTTTCGTTCCGTTCATCATGCCGTAATCGATCGTGTTGATGACATCGATTGGCACACCTTTTGGTTCACAAATCTGTTTCCCTTTCGAAAGAAGGTACTTCACCTGTGGTCCGAGGAGAGCGACATCGAGTTCGTTGACGTACGTTTCCATCTCTGATTCCGGATATGCTGCGATGTCTGCTTCTAAGCCGCGCTCCGAGGCAACCGCTTTCATTTTTTCTACTAACATACTTGTCGACATACCTGCCGCACAAAAGAGTCCGATTTTCATCATTATTGATCCATTCCCTTCAATTGGTTGATTTCGTTTTGCATGTTCATCATATATCCGAGCATTTCCTTGACGAGGATCGTGTTCATGAGGTGATCCTGCGCGTGTACCATCAGGACGCCAACCGTCGCTGTCTTACCTTGTGCTTCAAGTGTGACGAACTTCGTCTGAATGCTATGCGCATCCTTGAGTGTCGCGTCACCTGCTGCAACAGCCGCTTGTGCCTCTTCGACTTTACCTTCTTGCATCAGTAACATCGCTTGGTGGTAGCTTGCTTTGGCGTCGCCCGACAAGGCGATCAATCCAAAAATATCTTCCGGGGTAATTTCAATCGTTTCAGAAGTCATGCTGTCTCTCCTTTGTTGTACGGATAACTTAAATTCATAGGTACAAATTCTACAGTTCGATAATAGCATGCGCTTTCATAACGTGTAAACCCTTTCTTTTTAAAAAATTTAAATAAAAAAAACACACGAAATTCGCTTCGTGTGTTTCCTTCTTATTTAATATTCGAGACCTTCAGCATCTTCACGTGGCGAAAATGATGCGTCGCCCGCGAGACGTCGAAGATTTTCCCATTCGTCAAATAGACCGTATTATCGACGAGTAAGGATGGATCGTTCTCTTTTAATCCAAGCAACTCGGCGTCACTGCTATTCAAGTAATCGGCATAGATGACGCGATCCGCAAATCCGATCGACAGATTTTGATCGTTGCGTAAATACGTATAGATCGATTTTTGAACGATATTCTCATCGAGATACATGACGAGATTTTTCCGGAAATAGGACGCTTCGATCGAAAACGGATGATCATCGACGAGACGCAATCGTTTGACGTAATAGACCGGTGTACCGACCGGACATTTCATGCGTTCCGCGACTTCTTCGTCTGCCTTCGTCTGTTCGAAAGCGAGAACGCGCGTCTCGACTTTCCGTCCACTGAAGTCGCTCGTCAATCCTTGTAGCTTTTCGAGATTAACGAAATCACTCTTATAATGATCGCGGACAAAGACACCGCTCCCTTGTACTTGGTAAACGTATCCTTTATTGACGAGAATCTCGATCGCCTTCCGGATCGTATTCCGGCTGACATCGAATTTTTGGGCGTATTCGTCTTCCGTCAACAGTTTGTTCGTATGTTGATAGACGTGCTCATTGATCTCGATCTCGATTTGTTCAGCGACATGTTTATACTTCGGAATCAATGATATTCCCCCCTCTATCTAAAATTTGTAGGAATGAATCCGCTACCATTATAGCAGATATGTATTTTGACGATAGGAATAAATGAAAATAAACCCGTCTTCTTGAAGAAGACAGGTTTATTTGGATACGACTTACTCTCCGAGTGATGCTTGGATGAAGTCATGGAAGAGCGCTTGTGGGCGTTCTGGACGTGAGATCAATTCTGGGTGGAATTGACACGCGACGAACCATTTGTGTTCTGGAATTTCGATGATCTCAACGAGACGACCGTCTGGGCTCGTACCTGAGAAGACCATGCCGTTTGCTTCGAACTGCTCGCGGAATTCGTTACCGAACTCATAACGGTGACGGTGACGTTCATAGACGAGCTCGCTTGAATACGCGGCACGTGCTTTCGTTCCGTCTTCGAGTTTACATGGATAAAGTCCGAGACGGAGCGTACCACCGAGATCCTCGATGTCTTTTTGTTCTGGCAACAAGTCGATGATCGGGTATGGTGTCGCTGGGTCGATTTCCGCTGAGTGTGCGCCTTCAAGGTTGAGGACGTTACGTGCGAATTCGACTGTCGCGAGTTGCATCCCGAGACAGATACCGAAGAACGGTACGTTGTTTTCACGGGCGAAACGTGTCGCTTCGATTTTTCCTTCGATGCCGCGTTCTCCGAATCCACCAGGAACGAGGATACCGTCTGCCGAACCAAGCAATTCGTTGACGTTTTCACGCGTCACGTCTTCTGCGTTGATCCAGTCGATTTCGATGTCACTGTTGAAGGCGAATCCAGCATGTTTCAATGCTTCTGCGACCGAGATGTACGCATCACGTAATTCGACGTATTTCCCGACGAGTGCGATCTTCGTCGTCTTCTCGAGGTGCGTCACTGTGTGGACGAGTTGTTTCCAAGCCGTCATGTCAGCAGCTGGTGTATCGAACTTGAAGTAGTCACAGACGAGTTGGTCCATGCCTTGGCGTTGTAAGTTGAGTGGTACTTCATAGAGTGTCGATGCATCTTGTGCTTCGATGACTGCTTCCGGACGTGTGTCACAGAAGAGAGCGATTTTATCTTTCATCTCTTGTGGGACTGGGTGCTCCGCACGTAAGACGATGATGTCTGGTTGAATACCGTAGCTACGGAGTTCTTTGACACTGTGTTGTGTCGGTTTCGTCTTGAGCTCACCTGCCGCTGCAAGATACGGAACGAGCGTACAGTGAACGTACATGACGTTTTCTTTCCCGATATCGTTTTTCACCTGACGAATGGCTTCGATGAACGGAAGCGATTCGATATCCCCTACTGTTCCACCAATCTCTGTGATGACGACGTCAGCGCCCGTTTCTTTTCCAGCACGGAAGACGCGATCCTTGATTTCGTTCGTGATGTGCGGAATGACTTGGACCGTTCCACCGTTGTAGTCGCCACGGCGTTCCTTCTTGAGGATCGTCGAGTAGATACGTCCAGACGTAACGTTCGCGTTCTGGCTCAAGTTGATGTCGATGAAACGCTCGTAGTGACCAAGGTCAAGGTCTGTCTCCGCGCCATCATCCGTGACGAACACTTCTCCGTGTTGATACGGACTCATCGTACCTGGGTCGATGTTGATGTACGGATCGAATTTTTGGATCGTGACATTGAGGCCACGGTTTTTCAAGAGACGAGCGAGCGATGCAGCGGTGATCCCTTTACCGAGTGACGATACGACGCCACCTGTTACGAAAATATACTTTGTCATGTTAAATATTGCTCCCTTCTCTAATTCACATCTCAACAATACAGAGGTGGTAAAAACAAAAAAGCAAAAGTGCCCCCATTGGAATAGGAGACACTTTTGCTGAAATAAGCACGTTGCTTAAAGAAGCCCATGACTAACTTACGTCATTCGGAAAACTTCGTCAAGCCTAATTTTTCAAAGAAAAATTTCCATGCTCGTTCGTCAGCCGTCAACGAAAAAACTGCCATTTCTATAGGGAAATAGCAGCTGTACAGTTGTGGTTGATCGTGCTTAGACTTCCTCTTCTTCTTCGAAGTCTTCTAAGTCTTCTTCGTCGAGATCATCATCGAGATCATCGATGGCTGCGACTTTTTTGAACGTATCATCGTCTTCGCTGTCGTCAGCTGAATCATAGTCTGCTGTTTTCGCGAATGTATCGAGATCGTCTTCGATCGTTTCGAACTCATCTTCTTCTGCATCATAGTTGAACTCTTCTTCAAACTCATCGAGTTCTCCACGTTGACGCGCTTCGATGACGAGATCCTCATCCGACTTATCGAACGGATACCAAGCGCGGAGTGACCAACGGTTCGCTCCGACGTTGACGAAGTTTCCATCGATATTCATGTCTGTATAGAGTTGAGCAAGTTTCTCGAACTTGTCTTCTTCATCTGTAAACGTATGGTACTTTTCGATTTCTGACGTGATGTCATCGAACGTGATTGGCTGTTCGCCAGCTTCTTGCAACATTTCGTTGACGAATTCGATCAGCGAAAGATCAGTAATCTCTTCTTTACTTAAACGGCTGAGGCTCATTGTGACGGCCACTTCCTTTCATTTGCGTTCAATCCATTACTTCTCATTATACGCAAAACGGCTTTTAAAAATCCAGTCTCTATTTAAAAAAAGCTCGAATTGATTCTCGATTCGTGTTTTTCCTACTCCCGAAAAAGGAATATCCAAGGGAGAAGAAGGAGGAATGACAGATGGAGATGACAATCGAACGGGTCAACGATTTTGATGACTTCAACTGGTTACCAATCTTATCAAAGAGTACACAGGAAGGCTATCCCTTCATCGAACGGATGCTACGTGAACGCCGAAATGAAACGTATCGAGAAGACGGAGAAGCAATGTTCGTCGTTTTGTCGCTCTCCGGTCACGTCATTGCGTGCGGGGGTTATATGAAACAAACCGACGCGATCGACGTCGGTCGGATTCGTCATGTCTACGTCTTACCGGAAATGCGACATCACGGTGTCGGTACGCAACTGCTTGAGAAAATCATCCCAGAAGCGCTGTTGACGTATTCCGAGCTCTGGCTCTATACGGACGATGCCAGTAAATTTTATGAACGATTTGGTTTTGAGCCGTATACGGCAACCAAAGTGACACATCGACTTTTAAAGCATGCATTCGTCCAACCTTAAGTGTCTTGGATTGACATATCGAGAATCATCGATTAGTTTAAGCGTATGACAAATCAAGTGGATCTATTCAAGGCATTATCGAACGAGGTACGTCTTGATATCTTACGCTGGCTCAAGGATCCCGAGACTCATTTCAATAAGCCGACGGCCCATCTCGCGACGAATCTGTCGGACAAGGGAGGCATTTGCGTCGGAGATATCCAAGAGAAGGCGAACTTATCTCAATCGACCGTCTCCCAATATCTTGCGATGTTGCAAAAAGTCGGATTGCTCGAATCCGAACGTCACGGCAAATGGACGTATTACCGGCGAAATGAAGAAAAAATCCAGGAGCTCGCAGCGTACCTCAAAGGAGAACTTTGATCCGTTCTCCTTGCCTTACATATCGACATTTCTCGATATTTAGATTCGTGAAAGGATGAATTCTGTTGAAAATCGTGTATTACGTACTCGCGTTACTTGCGGGTATCGCTTTAAGTGTCGAAGGGGCCATCTATGGTGAGCTCGGGAACTTCGTCGGAAAACTTGAAAGTAGCTTTTATAATTTCTTCGCCGGTACGATCATCATCGGGCTGATCGTCCTCTTCTTCGGAAAAGGTTCACTCGGCTATACATTTCGCGCACCGAAATGGACCTTGCTCGGTGGTCTACTCGGTAGCATCTACTTGACGATCCTGATCATCAGCATCCCGCTCGTCGGTGTCGGTCTCGCCATGATCAGTGTCATCATCGGACAGATGATTGCCAGCATGGTCATCGAACATTACGGCTGGCTCGGTAGTCCGAAACGTCCGATCAATCGTGACAAGCTGACGGCTTCTGCTTTGATGCTCGTCGCTCTATTTCTCATCTTTTAAGGAGGTTCGCTCGTGAATATTCTATTACTCGGTTTTACATTACTCGGCGGCGTGATGCTGAGCGCCCAGTCCTCGATCAACGGTGCCTTCAGTCAAAAGGCAGGGGCTCTCGAAAGTACGTTCCTGACTTTTTTCACCGGAATGCTGATTCTCGCACTCGCCATCTTGTTCTTTGGTCAAGGGAACGTCTTGCTCTTGCTTGAAGCACCACGTTGGCAACTCAGTGCCGTCTTGTTTGGGGTCAGTTATCTCTTCCTGACGATTCTTGCTGTCCCGCAAATCGGTGTCACGGCAGCTAGTATCGCGACCGTCATCGGTCAACTCGCAGCAGGTATGGTCATCGACCACATCGGTGCATTCGGTGGCGTCGTCGTGCCGCTCGACGGAAAACGTCTGCTCGGTCTGCTTGCGATGCTTGCTGCGCTTTACTTCGTCTATCGCGGGAACACACGCAAAGACGTAAAGGCTTCTTCTGATTCGATGGCATCGTGACGATTGTCCTCACGATTCGTTCACGCGCTTTCCTCAGGCGAGACACAAGCCAGTCTCGGCTGTCACAGACAGCCGACCCGGGTCTTGTTTATCTCTGACAGCGCAAGATCTTGCGCTTTTTCCTGTAGGAGTCGCGTGAACAACGTGAGTCCTGCTGTTTCTCATGATCTATCAAAATAGAACATAAAAAACCGAAATGCTGAAGTATATTCACTTCAGCATTTCGATTTTTTCGTGTCGAACGATCCGTTGATGAACGTGCAAGACGAAGACTCCTGCGGGAAAAGCAGCGGAATGGGTGAGACCCCGTAGGCGCGAATGCGGCGAGGAGGCTCGCCTTCCGCCCGCGGAAAGCGAAGTCTTGCACGAGAATCAACACTTGTGTTTTATAAATACCTTATTGCCCCAGCTGTTGTCTCTTAAGTAAGCGCAACGCTTCCGTCGCGAGGCGATGATCCGCTTCCTGCGATAAACCGGAAACGGTGATCGTACCGACGACACCGACTCCTTCGATCCGAATCGGGAACGATCCACCGGCATCGGCATAATCAGCTGGCGAAACGGCATACATCGAGTGGTACGAGCGATGTTTACTTTCATTATACCGACGCATGTAGAGCGAGCTATAGCCATGCCGCAAGACGACGTTCGATTTCCGGCGGATCCACTCTTCCTGATCCGGTGCCGTACCGTCGAGCGCCGCGTAATATAAACGCTGTCCATTCCGTTTGATTTCAACGGCGATCGATAAGTTCTCCTTCATCGCCCGTCCGATCAATTCATGCCCCATCCCGATCGCTTCCGCATTCGTCAGGGACGTCAAGACGAGTTCGTCCTCTTCCGCTAGCAACACCTTCAATTCTTCCATGCATCCCATTCCTTTCGTAAGAGGCGTCGTCCTTCATCACTACTGATGCGCACTGCTTCAATCAAACGCATCGTTTTTTCAGCGTCGCGTAAATCGACAGGTACTCGTCCCCCGCGAAGTCCTTCCGCCAACTGTTCATAAAACGTCGCATAACTGCCTGGAAGTGTCGCGAGACGCTCGACTGGCTGATCGGCGATTTGAAGGTAGCCGTAGGAATCTACTTCATCTTCACCAAGCTGTTCGTCAACACGATGACCTTTCGCAAGCCGTCCTTCTTGCGGGTCCATTCCGTATTTAATGTAACTGCCGCGCGTCGCATGAAACTCGAAACGCGGTGTTGGTCCTTGAATGAAGGACGTCGAACGGAGAATGACACGACGCGTCCCGTAGTGCAACGTGATATGGAAACCATCATCGACGACAGCACCGTCACGTTGCAGGTAGACGTCGCCCGTCAGTGCATCCGGTTCTCCGAACAAGGCAAGTGCTTGATCGAGTAAGTGTGAGCCGAGATCAAACAGGATGCCGGCGCCACTTCCCGCTTGTTCCCGCCAGCGTTCCCGAACGACCGGGCGATAGCGATCAAAGCGTGATTCGATGACTTGCCAGTCGCCGATCTCGTTCATTTCCATCAATTGTTCAAGTGTCAGGAAGTCACCGTCAAAGCGACGATTTTGATAGACGGCGACTTGAACGCCGTGTTGTTTCGCTAACGTTTGCAGCGCCAGTGCTTCTTCGATCGTTACGACAGCCGGCTTTTCGAGTAAGACGTGCTTTTTTGCTTCAATCGCTTGTTTTGCCATTTCGAAATGGAGTGCCGTTGGTGTCGTGATGATGACGAGTTTCGTGTTCTCATCCTGTAAGGCTTCAGCAAGTGTCGCGACGACCGTCGCCTCACTGAAATAGCGCGCTACCTGTTCCGGTCGACTGGAGACGACTTGCGTCACTTCAAATGCCGGTAATGCCTGTAAGAACGGAACGTGGAACGTCACCGCTGAAAAGCCGAATCCGACGAGCGTTGTTTGAATCGGGTTCATGTTGTTTCCTCCTCTGTCACGTCGAGATCGACATGATAATGATCTAGTCGTTCTTGCCACGTTGCATCTGGAACTTGATCGGTAACGAGCACATCGATTTGTTCCCAATCACAGACCTTATGCAAGAAACGCTTATTAAATTTCGTATGGTCTGCGAGGACGATGACACGGGTCGCGCTTCGAATCATCGCTTTCTTTACGACCGCTTCTTCGAGTTGTTCCGCAAAAAGTCCTTCTTCCGTCAATCCACATGCTCCAAGAAACACACAATCGACTTGATAATTCAGGATGTCGTCTGCCGTCTTGATCCCACTCAAGCTGCGCGCATGCCGGTCGAAACGTCCTCCCGTGACGTACAGCTCAATATCCGTGCGAGCTCCGACATAGTCTGCGATGTCGAGGGAGTTCGTGATGACTTGTAGTGGATAAGGCGGAAGTGCTCGTGCCATCTCAGATACCGTCGTTGCAGCGTCGAGCAATAAGCGATCGTTCGCTTGGACGTGACGCGCTGCACGCTGCCCAATCCGCCGTTTTTCCGGTTTCTCTGTCCGTTGCTCATATGCAAGTGTTCCACCAGCACGGACTAATCCATTCTTAACGCGAATGATCTCCCCTTCTTGTTCGAGGGCGATGACGTCACGACGTGCAGTATCCCGTGAAATCTGATACTCCTGCATCAATTGATCGAGCGAAATTTCAGGACTCGTCTTGATCCATTCCCGCATCTGTTGCAACCGTTCGATTTGCCCCATCGATTCCTGCCTCCTTTTTTCTTTATATTAAGTTTTTTCATTACAATATGCAATTTTAATGCAAATAGTTCAACAGTAATTCGGGTAAATAATAGAAGACAACTACTTTCAGAACGGAGGAATAGATATGCAAACGATGTTGATCACGGGTGCTTCTTCCGGTATCGGTCTTGCGACGGCGCGGCGATTCGCAGACGCCGGATGGTTCGTCTACGCTGGTGTCCGGAGTCCAGACGAAATGACCGTGTCATTACCGACGCTTACCTTCTTGCCGCTCGATGTGACGGATGAAACAAGCGTGAAAGCAGCCGTTCGTCAAATTGAACAAGAAGTCGAACATCTCGACGTCGTGTTCTGTAATGCCGGTCATGGTTTGCTGCGCGCACTCGGTCAAGCGACGAGTTATGAAATCAAGCAACTCTTCGAAACGAACGTCTTCGGTGTCATCCGAACGATCGAAGCTTGTCTCCCCTTACTCAAACAAGCACCGGACGGTAGTCACTTACTTGCGACTTCAAGCGTCAGTGGTCTCGTCGGTCAACCGATGAATGAACTGTATTGTGCCAGTAAGTTTGCGATCGAAGGGCTGTTCGAAAGTCTTGCGACCTACTATAAACCGTACTTCAACATCGACGTCACCCTGATTGAACCAGCCGCCGTCGAGACGAACTTTACCGCAACTGTGCTCGATCAACTCGAACGGACGGGCGGCTTACACGAAGACGACTTCAAACCGATCATCACGGCCTATTTGCAGACGTATCGGACGCGACATGCCGATCGCCAATCGGCAGAAGCTCTGGCTGAGGTGATCTTCGAGGTCGTCCACCGTGACGAACGTCCGTTACGGATCCGGACGACAGAAGCCGATGAACATTTCGTCGCCCATAAGACACATCATGATCCGTCAGGTCTCGAAGGGATCGCCAAAATACGACGGCTGACATTAAATCTCGACTGATTTCCCTTTTTTTGAAATTTCAATCCGCCTAAGTAATCTTCGCCCACTATACTGAGACTATCTACCTAAAAATTATCTAGAAGGGCGGAACGCCATGCCATCCTTGTTTCTTTTTACGATCGTCTATCTGATTCCGACCTTCATCATGTTCTACATGTCGATTGATATATTTTTACGCAATCCATCACGTCCGCAACACCGACTGCTTAGCTTATTCACGTTCGCTTACGGGATGTTGTTCCTTGGTGAATTTTTCCGGAATGCCTCCCCGATCGAGTTTAGTCCGGCATTCGTGACCTACTGGTTCGGAAATGCTGGTCTGATCGTCTTCAGTACATCGCTCCACTTCATCTTTCGCGTCTCGAATTTGTGGAAACGAATGCCACGCTTACTGTACCCATGGATCTTCTATCTGCCGATGGGCGTCGTGTTGACGACATACGTCTTCCAGACGAACGTCATCAACAGTCAGCAATTCACACAGGTCGGACAGTTCATCTACCCTGAATTCAACACACAATATCTAGTGACGATGACGATCGGGAACATCTTCCATCTCCTCGTCATCAGTCTGCTCGTGTACGCACGGACACACTTGAAAGATGCGCGTCGTGGCATTATCAATGTCTTACTCAGTGTCGCGATTCTCGTTCTCGCGTGGGATATCGTCTTCGGCTACTGGTCGTTCTACGGCATCATGCCACCGTATGCCTATATGTATGGCGGTTTGTTCTGGGCAGGAGCACTGGCAATCGCAATGCGCCGATTCGATTATCTCGCGTCCTATCAGAAGCGTTTCGCGACGCTCTACAATTTGAATCCTTCGGCAATCCTGCTGCTCGACCGGGATGGACGAATCGAGAGTGCCAACCCAGCCGCTCATCGGCTGTTTGAGACCGATGACTTAACGGCATGTACGTTTTCGACCTACTTGCCGGATAAAAAACAAGCCGATTGGTCGCTGCATTATATGACGCACTTTTTATCGCAACGTAAGTTCAATGAATTCGAGACGAAGATTTTGACAGCACAACAACAAGAACGCTACGTCGTCATGGATGCCGATTTCGTCTTCATCGAACAAGAGCTGCACGGGATGTTGTTGATTCGTGATATCCAGTCCTTCAAGGAGGCCGAGCAGACGATTCGTTTCTTCGCCTACCACGATCCGTTGACGAAGATTGCGAATCGCCGGAGCTTTTATGAACGTGCGGCGCAAGAGTTACTCGAGCTTGATCATATAGCGATCATCGTCGTCGACCTCGACGGTTTCAAAGCGATCAACGATACGTATGGACATCAAATCGGTGACGCCTTCTTGATTCATATCGCTCGCCTACTAGAACATCATGCGGAACAGAATGGGTTCGCTGCCCGTGTCGGTGGCGACGAATTCTTCTTACTCTATCGTCATCCGTCTGTCGCTATACTCCATGCCTATGCTGCGAACCTGTTGACGTACTTGCAAGACAACCCTTACCGGTTCGCTGAAGAAACCATCGAAATCCGAACGAGCATCGGACTCAGTTACTCACCCAATCATGGCGTCGATCTCGACACGCTGATTCAGCATGCTGACCAAGCGATGTATCGTGTCAAACATGCTGGAAAGAACGATTATTTCATTCATGATACGATGGACTCGACGCAACGATCCTAAAGGAGAGATTCCATGATTTCTGTACTGACGATTTTTTCACGCTTATTCAAGGGATTGCGCCGCGCCTTTCACTTATCTTACTTTCGTGGTCTATTGATTCTCTGCCTGTTGACGCTCGTCTCCGGTACGATCTTCTATAGCACGGAAGAAAACCTGTCGATAGTGGATGCACTTTACTTTTGTATCACGACATTAAGTACGGTTGGGCATCCAACGTTCGTTCCGACGACGACGCTCGGTAAGGTCTTTACGATGGCATACATCACGATTGGCTGCGGGCTGTTCTTAACACTGATTGCCACGTTATCGTATGTCCTGATTAAACAACCGGAGGATGAATAAGGGGGAATGATCCATGCGCCAAGCTGCCATCCAAAATAACTTCGATTGGTGTCGCCTCGTCTGTGAGTCAGCCGGTTGCCGGGTGACAGAAACTGATTCGACCTGGCACGCTCAAGGAAACGTACCAAGCTATTATCCGGAACTGATGGTCCGGCTTCCCCATCAGCGAATTGGTGTCACGGATGTCTACAGTATCAAGGACTGCACGGCAAGCTATGATTTCTCGAGTGCCGGTCTCAGTCATCTGTTCACAGCGGAATGGATGACCCGCCCTGCCATACTCGATCGCCGTGCTCTTCCCGTCGATTGGTCCGTCGTGACGGATCTCGATCAGTTCGCTCGCTTCCAGTCGATCCAGGTAACACCGGAGTTGCCCACAACGTTATGGCAACATCCCGCTGTCCGATTCTTCTATTCGGAGGCGCAACAAGCAAGTTGCATCGCCTACTCGAATCAAGTGACGACCGGACTGACGTACGTCAATTCCGATTACCTCGACGAACGCTTATGGGATGATATCGCACGTTTGAGTTCAGCACATTTTCCCGGTCAATCGCTCGTCGGTTACGAGTATGGCGATCACCTGATCACAGCGCTTGAAGCCGGCTTTGACGACGTTGGTCCACTCGCGATCTGGATTCGCACGACGCATGATCACACATGAAAAAACCGAACCGATTCCCTTCCTCTTGACGAAGATGAATCGGTTCGGTTTTTTTACATCAAGCGGCTAATGAATGCCGTTGCAATCCCGAAGTAGACGAGGAGCGATAAGATATCGTTCAACGTCGTGATCAATGGTCCGGATGCGATTGCTGGGTCAATCTTTAGGCGATGTAAGATGAGCGGAATGATCGTTCCAGCAAGTGTCCCGAAGATCAACGTGATGACGAGCGAACTGCCGACGACAAGACCTAAGACGGCACTCCCTTGCCAGACGTAGGCAATGATGGCGATCAAGATACCACAAATGACACCAATGATTAAACCAACCCAGAGCTCCCGTAGGATCAACCGAGTCGCGACCCGCTTATCGACTTCACGCGTGATCAATCCGCGGACGACAACCGCGAGCGATTGGGTACCAGTATTTCCGGTCATACCAGCAATCATCGGCATGAAGAAGGCGAGCGCGACGACTTTTGAGAGCGTCTCTTCGAACTGACTGATGATTGATCCGGAGACGAGCCCGATGAACAGTAGCAAGACGAGCCACGGTAAGCGACGGGTCGCAGCAATCCACGGCTTCGTCTCGAAATCAATCGATTTACCGGATGCCGAGAGTTTCTCGATGTCTTCGTTTGCTTCTTCCCGTAAGACGTCAAGCGCATCATCGACCGTGATCAATCCAACGAGAATGTCGCCCTCGACGACGGGTAACGAGACGAGATCATAGCGTTCGAACAATTGCGCGACTTCTTCTTGGTCGGTCTCTGCCGCTACCCGAATCACCTTCGTCTCCATGACGTCACTAATCCGTTCCGTGTTTTCAGCTAAGATGACATCCCGGTATGAGATGACACCAACGAGTTCACTGAGTTGATTGACGACGTAGACATAGTTGATCGTCTCCGAATATTCGATGTAGTCGCGCATCTTCTCGACTGTCTCACCGACCGTGAAATCCTCTCCGACCCAGATGAACCGGTTCGTCATCAAGCGCCCTGCCGTTTCCGGTGGATACGTCAAGAGATTGCGGACGATCAGAGCCTCGTCCGTCCGCATGCTTCCAAGCAAGCGGTCGGTCTCTTCCGGTCCAAGTTCCTCGAGTAAATCCGCGACGTCATCGTTCTCCATTAAATCGAGGACGTGCCCGGCACGCTCGACGTCTAAACGACGTAAGACGGCGAGACGTTGCTCCCCTTCGAGCTCCTCGAGGACATCCGCCAATCGCTCGTGATCCAGATAGTCGAGGAGTCGTGCCTGATCGTCTTCGCCCAACTCTTCATACACTTGCGCGATATCATACGGATAGACCTCTTCGATGACTTGCTGTGCTTGCTCCCGCTTTTCCTTCGCGAGCGCATCGAGCAATAACCACTTCCATTGTTGTTCTGCTGTCTGACGCAATCTCCTCACCCCCATTACGATTCTGCCTTTTCATCTTAGCACGAGTTGATTCGCGATCGATATCGAAAAACAGTTGACATCTGTTTCCTACGGCTTTAAAGTTTGCCTTAAGGAAACATTATTTGTAGACCGAATCTTTATCCAGTAATTGGAGTTAAAATTTTTACCCTATTTTTTGCCCTAAGGAAACTTTCCTTCTATACACCACAAAACCAAAGGAGTGATCATTCATGTACGCCCTTGACGTTGATCGTCTCACCGTCTCTTATTTTGATACCCATGCACTCGACGGAGTGTCCGTTCGCCTCCCGGTCGCTTCGTTGATTGGCATCATCGGACCGAACGGTGCTGGTAAATCCACATTCTTAAAAGCCGTCCTCGGTCTGATCCCGGCTCGTATCGAGCAGTTACGCGTGCTCGACCAATCACTCGAAGACGTCCGGTCACGCGTCGCTTATGTCCCACAACGAAGTGCAATTGATTGGGATTTCCCGGTTCGTGTGCAGGATGTCGTGTTGATGGGCTGTTATCCGAAGCTCGGCTTATTCAAACGACCATCGAAAGCACAAAAAGCGTTCGCCATGGATTGTCTCGAACGCGTCGGTATGTCCGATCATGCTGAACGCCAAATCGGTGAACTGTCAGGCGGACAGCAACAACGGGTCTTTCTGGCGCGTGCCCTTGCCCAAGAAGCAGAGCTACTATTGCTGGACGAACCGTTCGTCGGCATCGATGTCGCGAGTGAGCAGATGATCATCGAGCTCTTACGGACACTCCGAGCCGAAGGGCGGACGATTGTCGTCGTCCACCATGATTTGCATAAAGCAGAAGACTACTTCGACACATTGATGCTGTTGAACAAACAACTAATCGCTGTCGGTCCGCCGTCTGATATCTTGACACCGGAATGGCTCGAACCAGCGTATGGCTTACCGCTATTCGAACGACGCAAGGAGGGACGAGGATGACGTTCATCGAGGCATTACTTCAGTATGAATTCTTACAAAAAGCGATGATCACCGCCGTCATGGTCGGCATCATCTGTGGTGTGATCGGCTGTTTCATCATCCTTCGCGGAATGTCGTTGATGGGGGATGCAATCTCGCACGCCGTTTTACCTGGTGTTGCGATTTCCTATCTACTCGGAATCAACTTCCTGATCGGTGCTGTCGTGACGGGTCTCGTGACCGCACTCGGAATCGGCTTCGTTAGCCAGAACAGTCGCATCAAGAACGATACGGCAATCGGAATCATGTTCACATCCGCCTTCGCCCTCGGGATCATCCTGATTTCGTTCTTGCGTAGCAGTAGCGATCTCTATCACATTCTGTTTGGTAACGTCCTCGCGGTCCGTCCGAGCGACATGTGGATGACCGTCATCATCGGATTGATCGTCCTCGGTGGAATCTTCTTGTTCTACAAAGAGTTGCTGATCAGCTCGTTTGATCCGACGATGGCGCAAGCCTATGGACTATCGACGCGTTGGATTCATTACGGACTGATGACGTTACTAACACTCGTCACCGTCGCTTCACTTCAGACCGTCGGCATCATCCTCGTCGTCGCGATGCTGATCACACCGGCAGCGACCGCGTATTTACTGACGAACCGCCTCTCACGGATGCTGTTCCTAGCGGGAGGCTTCGGTACGTTGTCCGCCATCATCGGACTGTATTTCAGCTTTACCTATAATCTATCTTCCGGTGCGTCGATCGTCCTCGTCGCGACGACGTTGTTCGCCCTCGTCTTCGTCTTCTCACCACGTCACGGTCTGATGCGTCACCGGAAACGAAAGGAGTCTACTGTATGAAAGTAAAACTTTTTCTGTTCGTCCTCCTCAGCACGGTCTTGCTTGCTGCTTGTTCGACACCTGCAGAAGATAACGGGAAGCTGAAGGTCGTTGCGACATATTCGATTCTCGCTGACCTCGCACGTGAGGTCGGTGGTGAACATGTCGATGTCCACAGCATGGTCAAGATCGGGGCAAACCCGCACGAGTATGATCCACTTCCAGCAGACGTACAAGCGATGGCAGATGCTGACGTCGTCTTCTACAACGGGTTGAACCTGGAAGCCGGCGGTGCGTGGTTCGATAAACTCCGGGCAACGACTGGCAAAGACGCGTCTGACGCACCAGTCTATCGTTTAAGCAAAGGCGTCGAACCGAAATACCTGACGACGAAGGGCAAAGAATCGGAGACTGATCCGCATGCGTGGCTCGATATAAGCAATGGGATTCGCTACGTCGAAAACGTCAAGCAGGCATTAATCAAGGAAGATCCGAAGCACAAAGCCGACTACGAAAAAAATGCCGATGCCTATATTAAAAAATTGCAGACGCTTGATCAGGAAGCGAAAAAGCAGTTTGCCGCTATTCCGAAAGCAGAACGTCATCTCGTCACGAGCGAAGGAGCCTTCAAATACTTCGGAACTGCCTATGACGTCAAAGCGGATTATATTTGGGAGATCAACTCAGATAATCAAGGAACTCCGGCTCAAGTCCGCCGGATCGTCGATACGATCAAGGAGCAAGATATCCCAGTCCTGTTCGTCGAAACGAGCGTCGATCGGCGGAGCATGGAAACCGTCTCAAGGGAGACTGGTGTTCCGATCGGTGGTACTCTCTTCACCGACTCACTCGGTGCACCGGGTAAGGATGGCGACACCTACTACAGCATGATGCAAGCAAACATCGAGACGATCACGGAAGCACTCGCCAAGTAAGCGTCAACAAATCGTCACGCCTTCTCGATACGTCTTTCCTTATAATGAAGGCAAGACGATGAAAGAGAGGCACATTATGCAAATAGGACTATATCGTTACGCCTTTCCCCTTAGTATCATCCTGTTGCTCGCTGCATGCGGAACAGCTGATCAAACGGGTGCTCCAAAAACAGAACAGACGAATCACGGAGATCATGCGGACCATGCCAGCCACGGTGCTGGTGATCAACTCGAGAAGACCGCGGGACCAGACACGTTACCCGCTTTTCTGAACGAACAGGATGAGTCGATCCAGACGATTTACCGCTCCGTCGCTAAACATCCTGATCTCTTGAAGAAGATGCCTTGTTATTGTGGTTGCGGTGAATCTGCTGGTCATACAAGCAACTATGACTGCTTCATCGAGGAGCAGACTGCTAGTTCCACGACCTGGACGACGCACGGCATCACGTGCGGCACGTGTCTCGATATCGCAGCACAGTCGATTGTCGCTTATCAAAAAGGTAGCTCCGTCAAGGAAATCCGGACTGCCATCGATCAAGCTTATAAAAAGACCGGTGTCACACCGACGCCAACTCCGGCACTCTAATAAACAGTCCGCCCTCCTCGCGATGAACGTCAGGAAAGGCGGACTGCTTTTTTTATGTTCTTTTTTCTGTCTCATGTGGAGCGCATTTGACTTCCAGCACGCAAAACGAGCGGTCGACCCGACAACAGCTCATCCAGTTGATAGTACGTATGTGCCCGAATCGGTCGATCCGTTCGTGGCAGGTGACGGAGTTCGTATGCTACTTCGAGTAAGTAAAATTTGTATTCCTCCCCTTCATCAAAACCGAAGCTTGCGCGCCGTTCTTCGATATACGCAAGGACACGCTCCTGTTGCGAGAACGAGAGCCGCTGGACTTGTGGGGCAAGTGCCTCGTGCGGAGAGAGCACGATTTCCCGCTCCGTGCGATACAGTCGATGCATGACGCCACCACTTTGACGCAAGGCAATCAAACGCGCGGGTCGATATGGACGTGGGTGCGGATGCGCATGGACGAGGTAACGTTCAATCGTGACTTGAGTCGGTCCTGCCGGTAGAGAGATGACGTCATACATACAAAATCGCTCCTTCTCAAAAAATAATAGCTACTCTCATATGCTACCATATCTATCCAGCATTCTTACGTTGACGACAGAAGGGGAATCCGTTTTCAAAGTTTCGCAATTGGTTTTAAGACCGAGCGGGGGTGGAACAGATGGAGAGAAACGATTCCTATCTGGAAAGGATGATTGTCGATGTCGAATATGTCCGCTGTCGGTTTCCACCGACACTTACCACTAACGGAACAAGAGAGTCTGATTGATTTAGAACTGCCACGCCCGGAAGCAACCGGACACGATTTATTGGTTGAGATCAAAGCCGTATCGGTTAACCCGGTCGATACGAAAGTCCGTGCTCACGGGAAAGACGAAGACGCCCCGAAGGTCATCGGTTACGATGCAGCCGGAGTCGTCGTTGAAGTCGGCGATGATGCCTCCCTCTTCCAAGTCGGTGATGAAGTCTATTACGCCGGTGCGATTCAGCGCCCCGGGTCAAACAGTGACTTCCAACTCGTCGATGAACGGATCGTCGCCAAAAAGCCGGAACGGTTGACGTTCAGTGAAGCCGCTGCTCTCCCGTTGACGACGCTGACAGCTTACGAAGCATTGACCGATCGTCTCGGATTGACGTTTGATGCTAAGTCGAATCTCGAGAAGACGATTCTCATCATCGGAGCCGCTGGTGGTGTCGGTTCAATCGCGACACAACTCGCAAATCACGCTGGACTAACTGTCATCGGAACGGCGTCACGCGACGAGACGATTGAGTGGGCGAAGGAACACGGTGCACATCATACGATCAATCACCACGAGGCATTCCGTCCTCAGCTGGAAGCCCTCGGCTACAAATACGTCGACTATATCTTCTGTCTCAATGCGACGGACCAACATTTTGAGACGATGGTCGATGTAATTGCACCGCAAGGGAAAATCTGTAGCATCGTCGAGACAGATCAAAAACTCGATTTAAGTGCGCTCCAACAAAAGAGTGCGACGTTCGTTTGGGAGTTCATGTTCACGCGTCCGCTGTTCGAGACAGAGGACATGATCCGCCAACATGAGATTCTGACGCAAGTCGCAGCATGGATCGAAGAGCATACACTCGAGACGACGGTCACACAGACGCTAATCGGCATGAATGCCGACAACCTAAAAGAAGCACATCGTCTTGTCGAAAGCGGAAAAACGATTGGGAAGATTGTCGTCGAACATCATTAATGGGCATCGGAGCAGGATGGGAGTAAGATCCCGTTCTGCTTTTTTGTCGTTCTTTGTTTTCTTTGTGAACCTGAATCTCTTACTTTGAAGATAATTTAAGCATTATGACTATATTTATTCGTCTAAAAAATGTACGATTACGGTAACAAATATTCCAATGTAATACATCTAATCGACGCTTGATACACATAGACAAAGGAGCATCCATAATCCATATGCGAAAATGGTTCAATCAAAAGATCAGCCGACAGATCATGTCGTCGTTTTATCTCATTCTTATCACACTATCGATCTCTTCCCTGGCTGCTTATTTTTACACGAACCACCAAGTCACGGATGCGAAACAGGAGCTCGATGCGATCAGCTTACGTGAAGATCGAGCGACGAAACTTTGGGACGATTGGCAGTCCCTTCAATACGAGATGCGGGGCTATATCGTCTTCGGTGACGATGCCGTGCTCGACGTGATTGATGAAAAAAAAGCCTCACTTGAACAACAGACCGCTTGGTTTGAGAAAAATCGTCTCTACAAAGCGGATCAAATCTATGCGTCTGATATCCGGTCGCTCTATAACTCGTATACGAACTTCGTCATGCCAAGCTTGATTAAATATGTTCAAGCGAAGCAGTCAGGCACGATCGACGAACGTTTCTTGCAGATGCCGAGTCTGAAGGCGATGATGCCAGAAGTGCCACGGGACCCGAACCGGAAATTCAAGATGAATGCCTCGAATAGTGAGACGATGCGTAAAAGCGTCAACACGATGGAGAGCACGTTCACGAACTACCGGAGTAGTCTCCGTGCGAAAGAACTTGGTGCAAAAGAACAACTCGTCACCCAGACGAAGTATGCTGAGTGGATTTGGCTCGTCAATTTGCTCGTCCTATTCCTTGTTATCTTGCTGATCGTCCGCCCGTTCATCGAACGGACGACGCGACAGATCCATCTTCTTAGCAAGGAGAGTAAACTTCTTGCAAGCGGTGAGCATACGTTACCGTTGATTCCACTCAACCGTGCTGACGAGATTGGTGAATTGAGTAAATCGTTCCATCAGATGGCGACAGCTTTGATTGAAAACAAACATCAATTGATGTCAACGAACGTCAATCTCGAAGATGCCTTAAAACTGACGCAACGGAACGAGTCCCACTTGCGTCTACGGAATCAATTGACGGAGACACTGGCGTCGCGCGATAGCATCAGCGCTTATCCTTCTGTCATCCAAAAGATGGTTGAGATCACGCAGTCTGATCAAGGCGCACTGATCTTTAAAGAAGGAACAAAAGTCATCGATATCGTCTTTTATCCACAGACACCGCTCACAGTCGAGGATTGGATGCCAACGATTGAGCCGTTATTGCGTGAGTCGCGACAAGATAAACGACCGCATACACAGTTCGAGGACGAAGTCGCACGCGCTGTCACACCGGTTCTTGATCCGAGTCAAAATGAGATCATCGCCTATATCTTCTTGTCCCGCGATCAGGATCGGTTTGATCGTTACGAGCAGGAAGAACTAGCCGCCTTCGCGCGCCAGCTGGCATTGTCACTCTTGCGGATGCGGACGTTCGACGAGATTGAACGTGAGCGGGAAAAAACGGCGCGACTATTGAACTCGATTCGTGAATCGATCGTCTATATCGAACCCGAAGGCGATATTCAATTGATCAACCGACCATTGCTCGATCTGTTTGACCATCCGGTTGATGACAGTATCGATGAGAACGGACTGATGAACATCACTCCGTCTGTCGTCCAACTTAAGCATCGCGTCGACCAACTACCGGAATTCGAACGTTACTTGAAAAAGACGTTCGTTCAGCGTGAAATCGGTGAAGGAATCACATTCTCGATCGATCACGAGCGACGCTTCATCAAGACGTATTCCGAGAGCATTCATTATGGTGGACAGTTCCGCGGGATTCTACTCGTCTTACGTGACGTGACGAACGAAGTCGAGATTGACCGGATCAAAAACGAACTCGTCTCGACGATCTCGCACGAACTGCGGACACCACTCTCGTCGATCTATGGCTTTACTGAGCTGATGATTCAGCGTGACCTGCCACCGAAGCGACAGAAGAAGTATCTCGAAGCGGTCCATTCGGAAACAGAACGTCTTTCGCTGTTGATCAATGACTTCCTCGACCTGCAACGGATGGAAGCAAACCGTCAGGAATATGAGATGGCACCGTTTGATATCGTCGCGATGATTCGGGATTTGAAACAGTTGCATAGCCTGTCGTCGTCTTCCCACGCGATTGAAATATTCCGAAACGTCGAACCGCTGATCGTCGAAGGGGATGCGAAGAAGATTCGCCAATTGTTCAGTAACCTAATCAACAATGCGATCAAATACTCACCAGCTGGTGGAACGATCGATATCCAACTGACGCGACACGCGTCACGTGTCACCGTCGCGATTCAAGATGAGGGTATCGGGATTCCTGCTTCTGCGATGAGTAACTTGTTCCAAAAATTCTATCGTGTCGACAATTCGGACACCCGTCAAATCGGCGGTACTGGTCTTGGGCTCTCAATCTGTCGCGAAATTGCGCGTGGGCATGATGGAGAAATCCATGTCGAGTCGATCGAAGGACAAGGTTCGACGTTCACAGTCGAACTTCCGTTGACGCAAAATACATGATGCATATGAAAAAGCGCCAGAATGCGAATCAGCATTCCGGCGCTTTTTGAATTAGGTAATGTTATGAGTTGAGACGGCTTGCCACTTCAACCGTCCGTTTCGCTTGATGGCGCACGGCTGGTTCGACCGATTCGACCATGTTGCCGTCTTGGTCGACAGTGACCGATGTACCATATGGATTTCCGCCCGCTGCGAACAAGACAGGATCCGAATAACCTGGTGCTGCAACGATTGCACCCCAGTGGAACATCGTCGTATAAACTGCGAGAACAGTCGCTTCCTGACCGCCATGCGGATTCTGTGCCGACGACATCGCACTGACGACTTTATTGACGAGTTTGCCTTGTGCCCACAGTCCGCCTGTCGTGTCGAGGAACTGTTGGAATTGTCCTGGGACATGACCGTAACGTGTCGGGACGCTAAAGATGATCGCATCTGCCCAGTCGAGTAGATCCGGTGTCGCTTCTTCGATATCACGTGTGGCATCCGCATGCTTTTGCCACAATGGGTTCGAAGCAATCGCTTCTGCTGGGGCTGTCTCCTTGATTTTCGCAAGGCGGACTTCTGCTCCTGCCGCTTCTCCCGCTTCTTTTGCCCATGAGGCAAGTTGATGGTTCGTTCCGGTTGCGCTGTAATAGATGACCGCTAGTTTCACGTTTGACATGACTTCGCTCCTTTTTTAAAAGACAGTGACGGACGATGGACGTACACGCTTTCTATTCCCGCTTTCTGCGCAAATTAACGTCAATTGTTTGAATTCAAGAGGAAATATAGACCAATTTTTCGACTACATCATGGAACAAGCGAACATGGCTGTCCACATCTGGCGTTCCACCATCAAACATTTAGGGTAAAGACCGTGTGACGACACACGTAAGGAGTACTGACCATGGCGATTCGCTACACCCTTTATCTGTTACTCGGCATGCTGAAGTTCATGCTGTTTAGTTACTTTACAAAGACCGATCTTTCGCTCCATTTAACACTCATGAACCTGGCCGGGATGCTGATCCTGTCGAGCTGGACGTTACTGATTCCGTGGAATAAACGCCGCTGGGTCTGGCTCGGTCTACTGCTCGCGCACAGTTTTCTACTGGCTTCCGACATGTGGTACTATCGTTACTTCGAGGACTTTCTCTCCGTCTCGCTCCTCTCACAGATGACGCAGATGAGTGACGTCAGTAGCGGCTTCACCGCCTTGATCGTACCGCAAGACTTCCTCTTGTTCGCTGATAGTTTGATCTTTGTACTACTGCTTTTTGTTTTCCACAAACGACCGGAAGTGACGACGAAGCAAACACGACGCCGGACGGCGGGAATCCTTGCAGTCAGTGGTATCGTCTTGTCTGCTTCGCTACTGACGTACCGGACGCTAACGGAAGAGCGTCAACCGACGGCAACGATCTCCGATATGCGTGACTACTACCTGTTTGGCTTTTGGGGTTATCACGGATGGGATGTGTTTAAAGGCGTGACTGGACGACCCGGCGACGGACTGACGGCACAGGAACAACAGCGCATCAATCAAAAGGAACAGACGAATCCAACGGGTCCGAAGCAGACGCCAAATATCATTCTGGTACAGCTTGAGTCGTTCCAGGCTTCAGTCATCGACCAGACCATCAACGGTGAAGAAGTGACGCCGAACCTGAATCAATTGAAGAAGGAATCACTCTACTTCTCGTCGTTCTACCACCAGACGCATGAAGGACGAACTTCGGACGCTGAGTTCATCACGAACACGTCACTTTATCCATTAAAATCAGGCTCTGTCTATACGCGATATCCGACGAATGAATTCGAGCCGCTCCCTGCATTACTTGAGAAAAACGGATACGATACGGCAGCGATGCATGCCTACGAAAAAGGCTTCTGGAATCGTGACGATGTCTACAAGAACATCGGTTTTAAGCACTTCTTCAGCCAAAAGGATTATTCAAAAGAGAAGAAAATCGGCATGGCACTGAACGATCAACAGTTCTTCCTCGAATCGATTGATCACATGGAGACGTTGCAAGAACCGTTCTTCTCGTTTTTAGTCGCGCTGACGAGTCATACACCGTATGAAATTGACAAGGAAGACCAGACGCTTGATCTATCTGGTTATGAGGATCCAATGCTGAAACGGTATTATCAGACCGTCCATTACGTCGATACCGGTGTCGGAAAGATGATCGACGAGTTGAAACAACGCGATCTTTGGGATCAGTCTCTCGTCATCTTTTATGGCGATCACGATAGTGGACTTGTCAATGAAGGAAGCGAGATGCGCAAAAAAGCGGATATCTCGTCCCCGGTTGCTGCCTTTGAACTCGAGCGCCGCATCCCACTCTTCATCAAAAAACCCGACCAGCAAACCGGTCGGGTCATGAAAGAGAATGGCGGACAGATCGATATCGCACCAACAATCATTGATCTATTGAATCTTAAGACGTCCTATATGATGGGACAATCCCTCGTCGATGATCAACCGAATCTGACCGGCTTCCGTGATGGTTCGTTTCGCTACAAGGACTATTACTATGAAGCGGATTTGACGAAAGCATCCGGTGAAGGCACCTGCTATGACGTCTCGACAAAAAAGAAAGTTGAGCTGAAGTTCTGTCGAAATCAAGTCAAGGATGTGAGTACGCAGTTAAAGCTGTCGGATAAGGTTATTGAAGAGAATGGGTTACAGTAATAAACAAAATACTTTTTCATTAAATAAAACATGTAATTAATCTATCTGAAGAGAAGTTCTAATTTCTTGCTCCAACCTTACACTTATTGGCTGCAAAACTCTATATTCGCTTAAAATTTCATTGTATAAATCTCCCGAGTAATTTAGCGCTTCAATAGTGACTGCGACACTATATCGAATTCGATTTTTATCGGTATCTCTTTCTAAGGCATGGAAGGTTAAAAAAGGATTTTTTAAAGAATTTAAATTGAATGTTTTACTTCTTTTAAAAACTGTATCCCATTTTAGATCATCACGACGTTCTGATTCTGTTGAAAATTTTTGCGGCGTCACACTAGCAGGTATAGTACTTGGTACCCATCCATCAGTTAATAATTCTTGTATTTCTTTTGTTTGAGTTACCATATTTCTTTTTAAAGTTCTTTTGCCTTTGTTAAAATTAAATTTTTCTTCATGAGGATGTAACACATCTTCGATAGAAGTAGAAGTATAACCCTCAGCAAATAATGGATTGGGAGGTGTATCTACAACAACTGTCCAAGATAACTTAATCTTTTTTGCATCGCACTCTTTAGGTAACGGAATTTTTAGTTTCGCATAGTTTTTAACCGACATTTCATTATTGTATATTATTGTTACTTTATTTTTAGTGCACAATAATATATCGTCTACATTTTCTATACAAATCCCGTATCCTGTTTCATTGTTTATTTCTTCCATTTCATTTGAGGTCGCATGCGTCAATAAGCTTCTTGCAGTCAAAGTACCGATTTCTCCACTTTTCATCATTAACTCTGCTGCTTTTCTAGCCACTATCGGAGCTGCAAAACTTGTTCCTTGAACATTTTGCATTGCGTACTCTTCAACGCCTAAGACTCGAATCGGTCGTTGTGACGAACCGCCATGTTCACAAAAGTCTGGTTTTACTTTACAGCCCTCACGCCCAAAACCGATAGAACTGTATGGTGCTCTAGAATAATTACCGCTAGCGTCAATTTGATAAGCTCCTACTCCAATACCATTTACCATATCTGATGGTGATTCGATTCTATTGTAAGGAGCTCGCTTTGTTCCGGAATTACCAACAGCTACAACAAAAAGTTTTTGATGATCATAAGCTAACTTATCCAATGCAGTAGTAAACCTACTAATATCATCATCTAAAATACTACCTGTCGGTCCCACTGAAACATTAAAAATATCAATATCATTCAATCTAGGCACGGCTTCTTCAATCAAATCTATAGATTCATACAAATCTATATCTGAAGGGTCAGATGTAGGAAACACCCGAATACTTTCAACGCCTATTATGGGGTTCGGAACATTTGTTCCATCTCCAAAATTACTCAAATCACCATATAAAACCAAGCTAGCTACACTAGTCCCATGAGTGACAAAACTTTCACTAGACAAAGAACTTACTTCGTAATTTTGAGTTGAGAATTCTTGAAAAAAAGGATTATTTAAATTAACCCCACCATCTATTACTCCGACTTTTTTTATAGGAGCTAAACTATTTAAGGGTGGTTGAACTTTATTAATTGTGAGATCTCCAAATGCTGAGTTTAATTCAAATTCTAAAGGGTGAACTGTTCTTAGCGGATTAAAGTCTTTAACTAAATCTATATCCGATTTTGATAAGTTAATGCTTACAAAAATAGGACCGTTTTCATACACTTTATACTTTATATTTTTACGTTCTTCTTGAGAAATATTTAATAACTCGAACAGCTTTTCTAAAACTATTCCTTCTTCCTCATATGGATGCAACACTAATTCAACCCTACCTTGCTCCCACTCTTCTTCAAAACCTAGAGCAATTTCGTCACCGGTAAGTAAATTTATTTTTTCAATTTTCCGAATATCATCAGTAAAACCTTTTGATTTAACGGAATCAAGCAAGTCTAAACCTGTTTCAATCTCATCAGATCGAATTTTTACAAAGTTCAACTTACTTTCATTCCCCTGCTCGTCATACCATTTTCTGGATCCAACATTTCTAAAATTTAATGTGTTAAAAAAAACGTTCGGTGTGTATGATTTAGCCAAAAATTTTTCATTTAATCGAATTGCTATTACTACGTCATCCATTTTTTTCTCTAGTGGAATACTATCAATATTACTTTTCACTTTTACTAACTCATCTTTTACTAATTTTTGAGCTTCTTCATAAGTTCTAGGAAAACTTTTTTCTCCACCTGATGATTTTTTTCTGATAGGCTCAACTAAGTTTTCACCTCTGCCTAAAATAGGTCTCTTTACATCGTCACTCATAATTTATCTCCTCTCGCAAATATCTATTAACTGAAGTTAAAGATACCCCCGTTAGTTCCGATAGTTCTCTCTGAGTAATATTATTACCGTATTCTTTTTTTAATGAAATAACTAATTTTCTCTTCGAAATACTTTCTGAAATAACTTTTGTATCAATGAAGCTTTTTAATACATTTGTTTTAATATCTCCACCAAATACAATTTGTTTCTGCAATGCGTGAGTACTAACCTGTTCAATATCTGCTGGAGTTATATTAACGTAGGTAAAACTTAAAAAATTTAGAAATTTCTTATCAATATTTACTACTCCTCTATCAAGATAATGACTCCATAAATGTAATCTTATCTTTTCATCAGGTTTTTCCACTTCAATTTTCATATTAAATCTTCTCCAAATTGCGTCATCTAATAAATCGGGATGATTAGTGGCTGCTACTAAAATACAATCATATGGCCAAGTTTCCAATTCTTTTAATAAAACATTGACTATTCTTTTAAGTTCTCCTAAATCACTAGAATCAGTTCTTTTCTTAGCGATGGCATCAAATTCATCTATCAATAAAATTGAAGGAGAACGTTTAGCATAATCTAATACTTCTTTAATATTTTTACCTGTTTTACCTAAATAGCTAGAAATTGTTGAAGAAAGATCGAGTGTTAACAATGGCAAATCAAGTTGGAAAGCTAAATATTTTGCGAGATGAGTTTTTCCAACACCTGGTTCTCCATATAGCAATAAACTGTTAGTAGGTTTAATTCCAAATTCCAATAATTTTTTTATCTGTTTTCTATTCTGTAAAAACTCTTCAATCGTTTTCTTATACGTATCTGATAAAAAAATTTCAGATGGTAGAACACTATTATCTTCTAAATTTACTAAATTACTTAGAGATTCTTCATCTTTGGGTAAAGGTTCTTTTCCATAGGCTCTTATTAACGAAGAGCCTGCTCTATAGTTAGATAATATTTCAGAAATTTTCTTTGAAATTTCTGGATTTTCTTTTTTTAAAGAGCGAACTATGCTCAACGTACTCTCTTCAATAATTTCTTTATCATTCTCAAAAGCAGCTTTAATTAAAATCGGTAAGTGTTTTTCTATTTGTTTCATAATTTAAAACTCCATTCTTTAGGAACACATTAAAATCATTGGAAATAAACAGTTTTTTATTATATTTGTTCCTTATTCAAAGAATATTCTATTAAGGAACAAAATTCAACTTTTATTAAAATCTCTTTTAAATAAATTCGTAAAATTTTTGATGAAGTCTAAATAAAAAAAGTCTGCTCCTAATAGACTAGGATACAGACTTTGATAAGAACTAATAATACGTTACTGATTCAAGTTACTTATTAAAATAAATCGTTAAGTTACATCATTCCGCCCATTCCACCCATGCCGCCCATATCAGGCATTGCAGGAGCAGATCCGGCTGGTTCTGGTTTATCGGCGATGACGGCTTCCGTCGTCAAGAACATCGCTGAAACGGACGCTGCGTTTTGAAGTGCTGAACGCGTTACTTTCGCTGGATCGACGATTCCTGTCTCGATCATGTCGACATACTCGTCCGTTGCCGCATTGTAGCCCATTCCTGGCGCTTCATGCTTGAGACGCTCGACGATGACCGAACCTTCTTGACCTGCGTTTTCCGCGATTTGACGAAGCGGTGCTTCAAGTGCGCGAAGCACGATGTTGACACCTGTTGCTTCGTCACCTGTTGAGACCGACAGAATCGATTCGACGGCTTTCGTAACGTGAATGAGAGCTGTTCCCCCACCTGCTACGATACCTTCTTCGACCGCTGCGCGTGTCGCGTTAAGTGCATCTTCAATCCGGAGCTTGCGTTCTTTGAGTTCTGTCTCGGTTGCTGCCCCGACTTTGACGACTGCTACGCCGCCTGCGAGTTTCGCCAGACGCTCTTGTAATTTCTCACGATCGAAGTCACTTGTCGTCTCTTCGATTTGCGCACGGATCGTACCGACACGTGCTTCGATCGAATCCCCGTGTCCGTGACCTTCGACGATTGTCGTGTTGTCTTTTGAGACGACGACTTTCGACGCGCGACCGAGTTGCGTGATTTGTGTTTCTTTCAGATCAAGACCGAGGTCTTCTGTGATCAATTCTGCGCCTGTGACAATTGAAATGTCCTCAAGCATTGCTTTCCGGCGGTCACCAAAGCCTGGTGCTTTGACTGCTACCGCGTTGAACGTACCACGGAGTTTGTTGACGACGAGTGTCGCCAGTGCTTCGCCTTCAACGTCTTCTGCGATAATAAGGAGTGGTTTGTTTTGTTGAACGACTTGCTCGAGGACTGGAAGAATCTCTTGGATGTTCGAGATCTTTTTGTCCGTGACGAGGATGTACGGGTTCTCAAGGACCGCTTCCATCTTATCTGAATCCGTAATCATGTATGGTGACGCGTAACCACGATCGAACTGCATGCCTTCGACGACGTCGAGTTCTGTCGTGAAGCCGCGTGATTCTTCGATCGTGATGACACCATCTTGACCGACACGTTCCATTGCTTCTGCGATCAATTGACCGACTTCTTCGTCCGCTGCTGAGATTGCTGCGACTTGGGCGATTGCTTCTTTACCTTCGATTGGTTTTGCGATCGCGTGCAACTCTTCGACAGCGCGACGGACCGCTTTTTCGATTCCTTTACGGATGACCATCGGGTTTGCGCCCGCTGTAACGTTTTTAAGACCTTCACGAATCATCGCTTGTGCGAGGACTGTCGCTGTTGTCGTACCATCCCCTGCGATCTCATTCGTTTTTGAGGCAACTTCTGCAACGAGTTTTGCACCCATGTTCTCGAAATGATCTTCGAGTTCGATTTCTTTTGCGATCGTCACACCATCATTCGTGATGAGTGGTGAACCGAACTTCCGCTCGAGGACGACGTTGCGTCCTTTTGGTCCGATCGTGACTTTGACTGCATCCGCTAATGCGTCGACCCCGCGGAGCATTGCTCGACGTGCTTCTTCACTGAATAAAATCTCTTTTGCCATGACTGAAATCCCCCTTTAGATGATTGACTGAATTACTCGGCTACTGCCAAAATATCGCTTTCGCGTAAAATTAAGTATTCATTGCCGTCGACTTTGACCTCTGAACCGGCATATTGTGCATAGATGACGTGATCTCCGACACTCACTTCAAGTGGTACACGTACGCCTTGCTCTGTCACACGGCCTGTACCGACAGCGACGACTTTACCCTCTTGTGGTTTTTCTTTCGCTGACCCAGGAAGAACGATTCCTCCGAGTGTTGTTTCTTCTTTTTTAACGACTTCGATCACGATGCGATCACCAAGTGGTTTTAACATGCGAAACATCCTCCTTGAAAATGACTGTTTTTTAGCACTCACTTTAGTTGAGTGCTAACATATTTTTATCTTATACGCTTTCTCTTCTGAATTCAAGCCTGAACCTTTATCCGTTTTCCCGAAATCGACACCTTTGAATCATCGTCAATCGTGCGCCAAGACCGTTTGTTTGTTACAATCGGGACAGTACCTTCATTACAAAGGAGTTGTGTCCTGTACGATGAAAAATCCAATCAGTCTGCCTTTCGTGATGGCGGAGAAGTGGCAAAAGCGTCACGTCATTCCGATCATCATCTATCTGATCGTCCAATTGGTTCCGGGTTCGTTCCAGTATTTCCTTCCGAAAAACGTCATTGCTGACGTCGCCGGTTGGTGGCTTGCGATCGGCTTCACGGTCGCCGTCATCGTCTCCTACTACTGCCTGCGTCCCGATTGGCAGAAGTGGAAGGCAGAGGGACGTCAAACCGATCCGATGGATACGTTGAAATGGATCGGAATCGGGATCGTGCTCCTGTATGCGCTCTTGATCAGCGTCAACTTGATCGATGCCTGGATGGCAGGCGGGATCGAGAATGTCGCGAAATCGCAAAATACGGATCAGATAATCCAAGCGATCCAAGTCATCCCACTCCTGCAAGTCATGGTCGTCCTGCTCGGACCGATCATGGAAGAGTTCTTGTTCCGGCATATCCTGTTCGGCAATCTCTCCTCGAAGCTCGGTTTCTTCTTCAGCTTCATCTTGACAGGTGCTTTGTTCGGTTTGATTCACCAAGACAACAAATTTTTAATCTATGTCGCGATGAGTTTCGTCTTCTCGCTCGTCTTCGTCAAGACGCGCCGGATCATTGCTCCGATCGCCATCCATGTCTTTAACAACGGAATCGTCGTACTCGCCATCTACGCGATGTCTTAATTTACGAAAGGTCGTGTTTTCATGCGTCAAAGCTCGAACTTCATGGCAGTGTTCTATGCCATATTCGGTATTCTCTTCATGTTCCTTGCCTACAACAACTCGGTCGAAGCAGGAACGGTCTTTAACTTCTGGACGATCCTGCTGACGTTGTTCGCTGCGATCGACTTCTACCGTCTCTACTTGATCTTCCGCTTCCGCGCAGCAGCAAAGAAGATGATCAAGAAGGAACAGGACAAAAAGAACGACAAGCAATAAAAAAACGAGATTTCCGTCAGACGGGAATCTCGTTTTTTGGTTTATTCTTTCGCTTGACCCTTGCGGTAGGAATCGATGATCGTCTTCGCCACATCGAGACTCAACCGTTCATCTAAGACCAAGTTCTTGATCATATTGACGAATTCGACATCTTCCTGCTGCACCGAATCAATCCGCTCGATCAACTGGTTCAACTTCGCTCGGACGGTCGGGTAGGATACTTGATAGGCCGTTGCCATATCCTTTAATGAACCAGAGCTCAAGACGAACTTGCGGATGAACTCGAGATGCTCCTGTTCGAGTGCCAGTACCCAAGCGGGTACGTCTTGTCGTTCCATCGTGTTCCCTCACTTCTCTTACAAATCTTGAATCTCCATTCGTTCTTTTTCACGCTTCAGTTGCTTACGGCGCGAGTCGACACCCATCTCAGCCATCGAGATCATCATGGACAACCCAACACACGTACCGATTCGGATCAATGACTCTCGATCCGCTGAGTGTGGTCCTGTTCCGAAATACCAGTAAATTCCGAGACCGATGATGATGGCTGGAATAATGAAACTCCAGACTCTTCCACGCCTTGCTAAGTAAAATTGTACGATACAGACTGTGACAATACCAATGATGATTCCTGCCGTTTGCATCTTATCGCCTCTCCTCTATAATTATATAAATAATATTAACTTTAAAATAAATAATATTCAACTTAATTTTAACTATAATCAAAAATAAGGGGTTTTCTTTAAAAACAATCTACTTTAATCTATTTTCATAGACGAAAAAAGGAAGGACTGACGATTCAGTCCTTCCTTATATTTACGACGATCACGCACTGCGGACGTCGTCCTTTTTACCTTCTGTCGACATGAACGTCTCGAGTTGGTCTTCGTCCAGGACACCTTCCCACTTCGCGATGACGAGTGAAGCGAGCGTGTTTCCTGTGACGTTGACGACCGAGCGCATCATATCCATGATTCGGTCAATCCCCGCGATGAAGGCAAGTCCTTCTGCCGGGATACCGACCGTACCGAGTGTCGCGAGCAAAACAACGAAGGAGACGCCAGGAACGGCAGCCATTCCTTTTGATGTCAGCATCAAGACGAAGACAAGTGTCAGTTGTGTTCCGATCGAGAGATCAATACCGTACATCTGTGCGATGAACAAGGCAGCGAGCGCTTGATACAGCGCTGATCCATCGAGGTTAAACGAATAACCCGTCGGTACGACGAAGCTGACGATTGATTTCGGAACGCCCATCCGTTCGAGTTTTTCCATGACGCGCGGCAGTACCGTTTCAGACGATGCCGTCGAATACGTCAGCAATAACTCGTCTTTGAAGATACGCGTGAAATCAGAAACCCGAATCCCGACCCATTTCATGATCGCACCGAAGACGATCACCATGAAGAGAAGCGCTGTGACGTATAACGTCGCAATCAGTTTAAACAATGAACCGAGCGATTCAATCCCGAACGTCGAGACCGTGACACCGATTAAAGCGAAGACACCGATCGGCGCGAATTTCATGACGATATTGACGAGATTGAACATCGCTGCTGCGACACCTTCAAAGAAACGAACGACCGGTTGGCCCTTCTCTCCTGCAAAACCGACACCGAGTCCGAATAAGACCGAGAAGAAAATAATTGCAAGCATGTCACCGCGAACCATCGCGTCCAAGATGTTCGTCGGAACGATGTTGACGATCTTATCGACGAGTCCTGCGTCTTGTGTCGTCTCTTCCGTCTCGACATACGTCGAGATGTCCGTTTTATCGAGTGTCGACATATTAATACCAGCACCTGGTTCAACGAGATTGGCTGCGAACAGCCCCGTGAAGATCGCGATCATCGTCACGATCGTGAAGTAACCGAGCGTCTTGACGCCGAGACGTCCGAGACTTTTCGGACTACCGACCGATGAGACACCGAGGACGATCGTCGTGAAGACGATCGGAACGACGATCATTTTCATCATCCGAATAAAGATGTCACCGATTGGCTTGAGCCACTCCGCGACATGGGGATTCCCATAAAATACACCACCGACTGTGATCCCGAGAATCAAGCCGATTAAAATTTGCCAGGCAAGGCCAATTGGCTTACGTTTCGTAGTTGTCATACTCTTCCTCCTTATACATCCGTCTTACTTGTATCCTACATGTAGTGGAACATAAGTAGAATTTTGTCCTAAATACAGTACGTTGTCAAATCGTTCTGTTATAGTACAAAACTAGATTCTGTATAAAAAACGTCCAAAATCCGCTTGTTTCCAAGCATTTTGGACGTTTGAACATTATTCAAGATTGTTGATTGACGCGTTCCTCAATCAACGCACGATTGCGTTTTTTAAAGACTTCGTTATGTGACGAGACCATCGCCACTTTTGGCGCTTCCGGCTCAATGAAGCGTTTTGCCCGGTTGACGGCATTCGCCGCATCTTGAAAGGCACCTGAGATCAAATGGACCTTCCCGTCGTGTGAAAGAATATCTCCGGCAGCATATAGTCCCGGTACACTCGACTCGCTCGCTGCGTTACCCGCGATATAGAAGTCATCGACCCGTGCGATATCGAGATCACAGGCGTCAAGCAGTGCCGCGTCCTGCTCGTAGCCGTGATTGATGATGACTTCATCAATTGGAATCTCAACGATTTCCTCTGTTTGACAGTCGATCAATTCGACTGATGCGATCCGTTGATGATCAGGACTTGCGATCAGCTTGTGAATCGTCGTGTTGAGGAGACAAACAGCCGAACTTTTAACGAGCTGGTCGACTTGCGCCTCGTGCCCCGAGAAACAATCCCGGCGATACGTGACGTAGACTTTTTTCGCGACCGGTTCGAGCTCGTTCGCCCAGTCGATCGCAGAGTTCCCACCACCTGAGACGATGACGGTCTTTCCTTTAAAGCGTTCAATCGATTTGACCGTATAGTTCAAGTTCGACACTTCAAAGCGTTCCGCACCTTCGACTTTTAATTTTTGTGGATTGAGGATGCCGCCGCCGACCGCGACGATGACCGTCTTCGAATAATGGATCCGACCCGATTCTGCTTCTAAGACGAAGTTGCCGAAGACGTCTTTTGCGATCGAGATGATCTTTTCATTCAATTGAACAGTCGGTTGGAACGTCAGTCCTTGTTCGACGAGTTGAGCCATGAGTTTTTCACCAGTGATCGGTGGCTGTCCGCCGACGTCCCAGATCATCTTTTCCGGATAGACGTGCAATTTTCCTCCGAGTTCTGCTTGATACTCGATCAATTTCGTCTTCATGCCCCGAAGACCACTATAGAACGTCGAATATAACCCTGCAGGTCCTCCGCCGATGATCGTTACGTCGAACAACTCCTGTTCCCTCATCTCGCTCACTCCTCATCTTTGATTACGATTGATTATCATTCTCACTCCCTCATGATAACGTGAACATCTCTTGAACACAAGAAAAAATGTTGACAGCGTTTTTACAGGACTGGTATGGTTAATGAGACGATAGTGATAATCATTATCATTGAAAACGGAGAGAACAACGAAGGAGTCGTCGCGTATGGTACGTCTAGCAACAGAAGAAATCAATATCGGCTACGGTGATCGTCCCATCGTCAAAGACTTGTCCGTCCAAATTCCCGATCGACAAATCACGACGATCATTGGGGCGAACGGATGTGGCAAATCGACTTTATTGAAAGCGATGACACGGATCATTCCTCATCAATCAGGACGTGCATTGCTCGATGGTCTCGATATCGCCAAGGAAAGTACGAAGCTACTTGCCCGGAAAATGGCTATTCTGCCACAAACTCCAGAGAGCGCAAGTGGTCTGACGGTCGCAGAGCTCGTCTCATACGGTCGTTTCCCGTACCAAAAAGGATTTGGACGCTTGACGAAACACGATTACGAGATCATCGATTGGGCACTCGAAGCAACGGATACGATGGCATTCAAACATCGTCCCGTCGATTCGCTGTCGGGTGGTCAACGTCAACGGGTCTGGATTGCGATGGCACTCGCCCAAGAGACGGACATCATCTTCCTCGATGAACCGACGACTTATCTTGATCTCGCCCACCAACTCGAGGTACTCGAACTACTCGAGCATCTCAACCGGACTGAAGGACGGACGATCGTCATGGTCCTGCATGATTTGAATCAAGCGGCACGGTTCGCCGACTATATCATCGCCATGAAAAACGGTGAAGTCGTCAAAGCCGGAACGTGTGAGGAAGTCATCGCAAAAGACGTCTTACAAGAAGTATTCCATATCGATGCTGAAATCGGACGCGATCCGCGGACGAACAAGCCGATGTGTATCACCTACAACTTAATCAAGGGAGATTGAATCATGAAGAAACTACTTTTACCGGTTCTACTCATTCTCACGCTCGTCATCGCAGCGTGTGGCAATACGGAGAAAAAAGACGACGCAGCGTCTGGGTCGAAAAACGAGACGATTACGTACAAATCGGAGAACGGTGACATCAAAGTTCCGGCTAATCCAAAACGTGTCGTTGTTCTCGCTGGTTTTGCCGGCAACGTCATGGCACTCGACGTACCTGTCGTTGGTGTCGATTCGTGGTCAAAAGCGAATCCGAAGTTCGACAAGCTCAAAGATGTCACGGAAGTATCGGAAGAGAACGTTGAAAAAATCATCGAACTCGAACCAGACTTGATCATCGGCTACTCAACAACGAAAAACCTCGATAAAATCAAAAAGATTGCTCCGACAGTCACGTACACATACGGAAAAGTCGACTACTTGACGCAACACATCGAAATCGGTAAATTGCTCAACAAAGAGCAAGAAGCACGCGACTGGGTCAAAGACTTCAAAACACGCGCTGCTGCTGCCGGTAAAGACATCAAAGCAAAAATCGGTGAAGATGCTACTGTTTCTGTCATCGAAAGCTTCGATAAACAACTCTACGTCTTCGGCGATAACTGGGGTCGTGGAACAGAGATTCTCTATCAGGAAATGAAATTGAAAATGCCGGATAAAGTCACGAAGATGGCATTAAAAGACGGATACTACGCGTTGTCACCAGAAGTCCTTCCTGAATACGCAGGCGACTACCTCGTCTTCAGTAAGAGTGCGGAAGCGGACAACTCATTCACGAAAACGGATACGTTCAAAAACATTCCAGCCGTTAAAAACGATCGTGTCTTCGAAGTCGATTCGAAGGAGTTCTACTTCAACGATCCGCTCACACTCGAACGTCAACTCGAGTTCTTCAAGAAAAGTTTCCTTGGCGCATAATGAATAAGGGAGGGAACCTGCGGGATCCCTTCCTTTTTTTGTGGCTCACTCACTGAATCAGAAATGGAGGCGACATTCATGTCAGCTGGTCGAATTCCGTTCGGCATTAAAATCACACTCGGTCTCGTCCTCTTTTTCGGGATGTTCTGGATCGCGATGACGTTCGGTGCTGCCGATACGACGACGCGCGAAGTCTGGAACGCTTTGACGTTCGGACCGTTGAATGAAAAAGCAAAAATCGTCCAGGAAATCCGCTTGCCACGGGAACTGGCAGCGATCCTCGTCGGTGCAGCACTCGGTGTCTCAGGTGCCATCATGCAAGCCATGACACGCAATCCCCTCGCCGATCCTGGTCTACTCGGTCTGACAGCGGGTGCGAATGCAGCACTCGCGCTCGTCATCGTCCTGTTCCCGAAAATTGACTACTTCGGAATCATGATCGCGTGTTTCGTCGGTGCAGCACTCGGGGCAGCACTTGTCTTTGGAATCGGCGCTTCGAAAAAAGGCGGCTTCTCACCGCTCCGGATCGTCCTTGCCGGTTCCGCGATCTCAGCGTTTCTGTACGCGATTGCGGAAGGCATCGGGATCTACTTCAAGATTGCCCAAGATGTCTCACAATGGACGTCCGGTGGGCTCGTCGGGTCGACCTGGGGACAACTGCAAGTCATCGCGCCGGTCATCGCGATCGGTATCGTGATTGCGTTCATTTTCTCGCGGCAATTGACGATCCTCAGTCTTTCGGAAGAAGTCGCGCTCGGACTCGGACAGAACATCCAGCGGATCAAGGCGGTCCTCTATGTCGTCGTCATCCTGCTTGCCGGTGCTGCCGTAGCACTCGTCGGTAACATGGCGTTCATCGGGCTGATGATTCCGCATATCGTCCGTGCGATCGTCGGGACGGACTATCGATTCATCCTGCCCATGACTGCGATCTTTGGTGCGACGTTCATGTTGCTTGCCGATACGATCGGACGGACGCTGTACGCGCCCTATGAAACGCCAGTCATCGCAATCGTCTCGATGCTCGGGCTACCATTCTTCCTCTTAATCGTTCGAAAAGGAGGGCGTGCTTTCTCATGATGGAATCTCGTTTACGCCGTCGCCAGCAACTGACGTTTTGGACGTTACTGGCACTATTGATCGCAACACTCGTCGTCAGCATCGGTCTTGGACCTGCTTCTCTCTCGTACGATCGTTTACTGCCGACGTTACTTGGAAACGGATCGTTCAAAGAGGAGTTCGTCCTCTATTCGCTCCGCTTACCCCGACTGCTCATCACCGTCATGGCAGGAATGGCGCTCGCCTTATCGGGTGCAATCTTACAAGGCATCACCCGCAATGAACTCGCTGATCCTGGTATCATCGGCATCAACACCGGAGCTGGCGTCGCCGTCGCTTTGTTCTTCCTGTACTTCCCGACCGATGTCGGGTCATTCATCTATCTGTTACCGATCGCTGCCTTCTTCGGTGCACTCGTCACCGCGACAGCGATCTACCTGTTCTCGTACGACCGTGTACAAGGACTCCAACCGATCCGCTTGATCTTAACGGGTGTCGGCTTCTCGATGGCACTGTCTGGAATCATGGTCATCCTGATTTCGTCGACGCGTCGTGAAAAGGTCGACTTCATCGCCAAGTGGCTCGCCGGTAACATCTGGGGGACGGACTGGATCTTCGTCTACTCACTCTTACCGTGGTTACTCGTCTTGATTCCGCTCACGTTCTATAAGGCGAATAAGCTCAATCTACTTGCCTTGAATGAACCGGTCGCGATTGGTGTTGGCGTCGCGATTGAAAAAGAACGGATCCAACTCTTGTTGACAGCCGTCGCGCTCGCTGCTGCTGCCGTCTCCGTGACAGGGGGAATCTCCTTCATTGGTCTGATGGCGCCACATATCGCCCGTGCGCTTGTCGGACCACGGCATCAGTTCTTCCTACCGATTGCCCTTTTACTCGGCGGCTGGTTGCTCGCGTTCGCTGATACGATTGGACGAAACATCGCGGGACCAGACGGGGTACCGGCTGGGATCGTCGTCGCCTTGATTGGAGCACCGTACTTCATTTATCTACTGTTGAAGAAATAATCAAAAATCCGCATCCATCAGCGTCTTTTGCTGAATAGATGCGGATTTTTTGCTTTAGCGTTTCCACCACGCACGTTCAATTTCTCCCATCGAAACGTACGCAGGATCGATTTGTTTAGCCAATCGATTCATTCGAGTGACACCAAGACCGACTCCGCCGCTCCAGACAAGTAAGAGAACGAATAAATAACCGGGAGCATTTGGAATCGACAGCATGACGAAAGCGATTAGCCACGCCACGACATATCCTATGATCGTCAGGTGAGCAACCTTCTGAACAGTCTGTTGATAGATACCTTGCGTTAAATAGGACTTCATGAGTCGTAGCCGGACGATTTCTCGAGCGACTCCAATTCCACAAAGACAGAAAAACAAGGTTTGTCCAAAGACGGATTCAACCGCTGGTAAAAACCAAGCAAGTATGGCGACAATCAATCCAGGAATCGAAAAGAAATAGGTGACGACATGCACTGGACGTTTCATTACATTCAGACGTGCTTGTCGCTCGAATAGGTGTTCCATTTCGATGTTCCTTTCTGTTTGACGAAGCGGGCTACTTCTCTGTCACTGATATAATCCGGGTCACGCGCTCCGTCACGTCGGATGATCCATTCGCTGATGAAGTAGAGCGGTGTTAAAATCGCAAAAATGGCCACCAGTATCTTCCAGAACGGTTCCTCGATCGTCTGGATGATGACGATCGTCAAGACAGCGTACAGCAGGACGTGACTACCGACACGTAGTAAAAATTGCCGACGGACTTGTGCTTTTGAGATATATCCGTCTAAAATTTTTTGTTTTTTTAATTGATATCGAAAATCGGAGGCGAGAAAAACGGCTGGAATCGCCAAAATCAACATCGGGAGATCCGTCCATTCAATTAAGATACCGACTGTTATGAATAGAAACATGTTCCAATACCAGCGTGTGCCGAGCCACTCGACGTCTCGGTACGCGAGCGCAAGTTTTTGTAGACGTTCTTCACGAGCTGTTTGCATGACATCGTCTCCTTTAGCGCGCTTTGTGAATTTCTTTTTCCGTGATATATGTTGGATCAATCTTTCGTGAGATAAACTCTAACGTCTTTCGACAGAGCCAGTAGAACGGAATGACGACGATGACGAGACCGATCAAGAAAGATGTATTCGGGCGATCGACTGCCCAGACGATCAGACCAGCAAGCGCTCCGTATTGTAAGATACCAATCAACACATGCACCTGATAAAGGCGTCTTGCTGAATCTCTTGATGTGTATTCCGCAACAAGCGCGAACCGCTTGCGTTGTACGAACATGTCGTAGCCAAAATACAATAACGGGACGATCATCGCGTAGATTGGTTTCTCGAGTGTGTTACTGAGCGCTAAGAATGCCGCAAGCATGACCCACATGCCGGTCTTCGTCTTCTGATGCATCTCTTCGTACAGCGCCGCTAAGGCATCCGTTTGTGTATGTACGTGTTCCATGATCATCCACCTCTCTATACTGTCATATACTTACATTTTACTCGATCGGTTTCATCTTTAGTGCGATTTTTGAAAAAAAAAGACGTCCTACCGCTCAGGGTAAGACATCTTCCATGAAGACTACGCACTGACCTGGATGATCAGATAGATGACGCTATAGGCAACGATTGCGAGCGGTATCATCGCGACACCGATCAGCCAGCCGTTTTTGTCACGGATACCGAGATATAAGACGAGACACCCTACGATGAAGGCGATTAAGGTCGTGAACGGATTCATGGTTGTTCCCCCTCTGACTTGTTTCTGTTCTTAAAATTCCCCCTCTTCTCGTCTCATAAACCCTTCAAGGCGCTTCGGCACGCAAGAAAAGCCAGACGTATACCCGCCTGACTTTATCTGTAGTTACTTATTTTTTCGTGATGACGACTGTTTTTGTAACAACGTGTCCACCAAGATCCTTCAGTTTCAAATTGTACGTGTTTTTCCCCTTCTTGAGCGTCACTTTTTTCGTGATTGTCTTTTTGAAGGCTCTCATTTGGTATGGTTCCTTGAAGGTATGACGGTATACGGCATTATCATTCATATCAAATCGAATCTCATCATAATTATCTTGAAGAACGATTTTAAGAGATGCTGTCTTTGTTTTTGCTGATACTGTTTTTGGTGCTGTCACTTTTAAAGTCGGCAATGTCGAATCTAGAATGACCTGGCGGCTAAATACTAAGCGATTTCCTTTTCCATCATAAGCTTCGACTTTAAACGATTTGACGCCATCTTTCGTATAGGTCACATCATGACTGAACACGTACTGCTGTTTTGCTGCATCAAAACGAAGCTGGACGGCTTTTCCGTTAATTTTGAATGATTTGATCCCTGACTCATCGGATACATGACCCGCGATAGTAACTACTTTAGATGTCGACAGACCGAGTGCGACCGGTGTGTCGATTTGGACGGTCGGTACCGCCTTATCGATGCCTGTCGTGTTCACCGATTTCGTCACGGTATTTCCTGCATAATCCTTGACGACAAAATCAATCTTCGCTGACTTCGAGAGACCTTTGAGTTCATATGCTTTTTCTGTCGGTGCAAGCGGCTGTTTGAGGACACTTGTTCCATCGACGAGAATGTCATACGACGCTACACCTGTTCCCTGATCGCCTGCTGTCCAAGAAAGTGTTTCTTTTGCAGTATCCCATTGAACAGTTGCTGCTGGTTTTTTCGTATCAATATAGACAGGGAAGAGATTCGACTGCCACTTCGCATTCGGATAATCGATGACTGATTTCACTTGGTAATAGTAAAGACCGTCTTTGACTGGTTTTCCATTGACTGTTCCATCCCAAGCCGCACTTGTGACGGGTGTGAACCCATCTTCAGAACCGCTATCATAATAGTTCTTCACAACGTCTGTTTGTAGATCTAATTTACGGAGTGTTGCTTTATTACGGTCAAGAATCGAATACTCGACTTTTCGTGCATTACGAAGGAACGAGAGGACTGGGAACGCCTCGTCAACGCTACCATCGTTGTTCGGTGAGAACGCAACCTTGTTTTCAACGACTTTTCCCGCCGTGTTCGTGCCGAGGAACTCGAAATCATCTTTTACTTCTGTCGCTAATCCAGTTAATCCGTAGAATGTCTTCTCTTCGTCATAACGCGGTGCATCGACGATCGGTGCCTGATCCCACTTTCCTTTGAATCCGACGTACGGCACTGTCAATTCCGGATTTTTACTCTTCGTATCGATTAAACGAACGAAACCTTCAACGAAGTAGCCATTTTCAAAGACTTGCTCAAGTGGAAGACCGTTTGCCCAATCGACTGTATCTTTCAAATCGACCGATACACTTACTTTCGTTGAGCTCTTCGGATTGATGGAGACAGAACTTGCTTTTTTCGAACCGACTGCGAATGAGATTGGGAAAGTTCCTTTATTCGGATCGACCGCATCCACTGAGTTTTTCTTATAAATATTGTTGGCTTCCAGGAAGTTCGTTCCTTCTGCACCGAGATCCGATTGTACCGTTCCGGCTAATTGATATGTCACTTTTTCGCTACTATAGTTTTTCAAATCGAGCGTGAATGTGAATTTTTCGCCGACCTCTTTGAGTGCAGCCTTTCCTTCACCCGATTTCGTTTCCGTAACGACGACTGGTGTTTTCATCGCAGCACGTAGATCCATTAAACCAGCACCTTCACGACGTGGTGAATAGAAGCTACCAGTTTTCGCTTCAGCATTATACTGCCCTTTATCAAGCTGTGGACGTGACGTGTTCATGAGGATATTCTTCGCGAGTTTAACGCGTGTCGCACCATCGACTTTGAAATCCTTCGCGATTCGTTGCATGACAAGTGCCGTTCCTCCGGCGACGTGTGGTGCTGCCATCGATGTTCCACTCATGACGCCATATTCGTTATCATTGAGCGTCGAGTAGATTTTTCCACCCGGTGCCGTGATTTCAGGTTTGAAATCAAGATTTGGTGTGACACCCCATGACGTGAAATCAGACATCTCGCCCGCTACTGGGTTATCTGCTGAGACCGCTTTTCCATCGAACGTGACAGCAATTGCTTTTCCTGCTTTCGCTTTTTCTTCAAGATCATTCCCATCCGCGATGCTGAGCGTCACCATCGGAATCGTCGGATTGTTAAGTGCCATGCTGACATAATCCCCATGATCGACTCGTCCACGAACGATGACACCGGCTGCTCCTTGTTTCTCAGCTTCTGCTTGAATCATACCGTAATTGAAACTGCCGTTACGCACAACAAAAACAACTTTTCCTTTGACATCTTTTCCTTGATAGTTCGATGCTTGACCATCGCCGACATAAATGACGTCTTGCTTCTCCTTGTTGAATACCTTAATCGGATTCGGCGAGTCCTGTTTTTGGTACGCCAAATACCCAGCATCCTGTCCGTTAATCGTCAGTGCCATACCTTCAAGCGTTAATTTCGTATTCTCTAGCGATGCGACTTGTAGCGCTTGGCTGATCAACCCTGGAGATCCTACAACACCGATGTCAGGATTCGCTGTATACGGATTGCCTGCACCATGTCCTGTGAATGCCGAGTTTCCAGCAGAGATCGCACATAAGATCCCGTTGTTCATCGCGTTGACGATCGCGCGTTGTTCCGGATCATCTGCGTTGACGAATGATGCCGTCGAACCGAGACTCATGTTGATGACATCCGCTCCGAGGGCGATCGCATCATCAATCGCTTTGATGTAGATATCACTGAATGTCGATGGCATGCCTGGATCATTTCCGAATACTTTCATCGCGAGGAGTTGTGTTTCCGGTGCGACCCCTTTGATACCACCGTTCGCTTCGTCTCCATTAGCACCGACCGTACCCGCTACGTGCATTCCGTGCATCGATGCACCTGCACCTAAATCACGGATTTCGCTATCGTGATCAGCGTAGTTATAGCCGTATGGGACTTTTTCCGTGAAATACTTCCCTTTTAGTCCTTTTGATTCTTTGGCGCTTTCAACCTTTGAAGAAGTCAAATCAATCTTCGTCTCTGGGCTCAACACCATATCTTTATGCGACGGATCAATCCCCGTATCGATAACCGCTACAATTGTCCCTTCCCCTTTGAAGCCGTAGTCCTGCCATGTTTCTTTTGCATTAACCATATCTTTGCTATATAACATATCTGGTTTTGCACCTTTATCGGCTTTCGGTCGCGCGTATTCATGGGCGATATGTACGCTCTTGACTCCGTCGAGTTGTTTGATGTCTTCGATGTCGCCGAACTTGACTTCACCACTGAATCCGTTGATGACGGTCGTGAAGCTTTCCTTATATGTAACGGGAATCGATTTTTTAGCGATCGCTGACTTGACTGATTTTTGGACGCTGACGAGGCGATCCTTAATCGACTCTTTTTCGGCATTGCTCAATGTGCTATACCGCTTGTTTTGTGCCTGCGCGATTTGAATCGCCGGCTTCTGCTCCATCTCGATGACGACACGGACCTTGTCAGACTGCTTATACACCTTCTCCTGTCCTGTTTTCTTAAGTGAGAGGGCGTGCGGCTTTTGACCGCTTGCCTTATCTTGCGAGGACAGTGCTCCTTGAGCACTGACCAAGTTGGAAGATGTCATCAAGACAGCTGCCAAGAGTGCGATTTCCTTCTTCATGCTTCTTTTCCCCTTTTCTAAAAAACTATAATGATGTTACCAACAAAACAGTTAAACGAAAATTCTGTATATTTAGTTTAATGAAATAGATGGAAATAAACAATTCGGTTCTGTCTGTTTTATATAATTATTTGTTTTTATTGACACTTTATATTGCATTTCCATATTTTGAAAACAACAAAAAAACTCTTGAATGCTCAAGAGTTTGAAGTGTACGAATATGGTGGAGACTATCGGGATCGAACCGACGACCTTTTGGCTGCCAGCCAAACGCTCTCCCAGCTGAGCTAAGCCCCCATGAATTAACTTTAGTATACGCATCGCTAACTGCTTTATCAATATAAAAATAACGCTTTCATAAAAAAGAATTCCTTCCAAAATCGTCGGAAGGAATTCACGATTCATTTATTCAATTCACGCATCAAATCCGCCTGTCGTTCAAGCTCTGCCTGTTGCTCGAGGATCAAGACCTTTTTGTACGTCCGCGCAGAAATCAAGATGCTGATCTCATAGAGAACGAACAATGGGACCGAGATCATCAAATGTGACGTCACGTCCGGCGGTGCGATCAATGCCGCAACGACGAACAGCGCAAAGTACGCATATTTCCGATTCTTTCGCATGAAAATTGGCGTCACGAGACCAAGACGTGTCAGAAACATCGTCACGACCGGCAATTGGAAAAGAAGACCGAACGGAATCGTTAATCGGATTAAGAAACTGAAGTAGTTCTCAACTCCGATGACTTGTTCGATTCCGAGTTCCTTCCCTAGTTCAGTCGAAACTTTTAATAAGAAAGGTAACAACCAAAAGTATGAGAAGGCTACACCAGCCAAAAATAGAAAGAAGATGACCGGAATATACGTCAATGTCGCTTTTTGCTCCTTATCATACAGACCAGGGCGGACGAATGCCCAGAGTTGATACATCCAGAACGGCGATGCCAGCACGATTGCGATGATGAACGCAAGATTCAAATACAACATTAAAGGATCTGCGACGTTGAAGGCATTCAAACCGATACCGAGCTCTTTTAAGTCCGCTTGCAAGAAGCGAACGAGCGGTCGGACGAGCGGAAATGCAACAGCGAACAGGACGACGACGATGATAAGCGACCAGACGATCCGTTTACGCAGTTCGTCCAGATGCGACGTCACGCTTTGTTCTTGATCAATCGCCATGATTCAATCACTTCTCTTTCGGTTCATCCTTTTTATCGTCGTCCATGATACCGTTCGTTGCGCTCTTGAACTCTTTCAATGTCTGACCCGCAGCACGACCAAGTTCAGGTAACTTCTTCGGTCCGAAGATGATTAATGCGACGACACCGATTAGTGCTAAGCTACCTGGTCCGATGAATGCTATAGTTGACGGGATAAGGTTTTCCATTATGATTTCACTCCTTCAGCTGATTGCGAATAATGCTTCATGAAATAAACTAACGACTGCAACTCGATCGATAAATCGATGTGATGGACCCGGACGCTCGCTGGCACGTTCAACCGCGCGGGCGTAAAGTTCAGGATGCCAGTCACACCATACTCGACTAACTCATCCGCTACTGACTGCGCGAACTGGGATGGAACCGTCAAGATGGCAACATCGACCTGATTCGCTTCGATTTGTTCTTTCATGTCCGAAACATGATAGATTGGAACGTCATGCGTCGTTGTTCCGACCTTCTCTTCGTCCGCATCAAACGCAACGACTATCCGAGTACTATTATTCTTTAAAAAGTTATAATTTGCAAACGCTGTTCCGAGATGACCGACCCCGATTAAGGCAACATTCGTCACCTCATCTTGATTCAAGGTTTTGCGGAAAAACGTTAAGAGATGTTGAACGTTATATCCATACCCCTTCTTCCCTAATGCCCCAAAGTAGGAAAAATCGCGACGAATCGTTGCTGAATCAACCTTCACCGCCTCGCTTAACTCAGCAGAAGAGACGCGGAGCTTGCCTGAATTGTATAAACTTTGGATGAAGCGATAATATAGCGGCAACCGTTTTGCTGTCGCTTGTGGAATTTTTGTGTCTGGTCCATTCATCCTGCAGTTCCCCCTTCGGCCACATCCATCGTGGCACCCAAATCTTTGCAAAAAGCTTTCTACTCTCCTTGATTGTAAACCACTTCACATAGAGTCACAAATAATATATTCCGCAGGACCTCGCGCTTTTGTTCGTGATAGACTAAAGGGTGGAAGGATGGATGGAAATGATACTCTTACAAGTCAACCAACTCTCGAAATCATTCGGCGTTGAGCCGATTTTAGAAAATATCAAATTGGAAGTACAAGAGCGTGACCGGATTGCGCTCGTCGGACGAAACGGTGCCGGTAAATCGACCTTGCTCAAAATCATCGCTGGCGAACTCAGTCATGACTCGGGCGACATCATGAAAGGCAAGGATGTCAAAATCGGTTATCTCGCGCAAGACAGTGGTCTTGAATCGAACGAGACGATCTGGAACGAGATGCTGACCGTCTTTGAACATCTCCAAGAACAAGAACGAACACTACGCCGGATGGAAATCGAAATGGGCATGGAGCATATCTTGAACGATCCGGTCGCGTACGATCGTCTCCTAAAGACGTACGATCAAGCGCAACACGACTTCTCAGAAGCGGGTGGTTATCAGTTCGAAGCGAATATCCGCTCCGTCCTGCACGGCATGCGCTTTTATCCGGACGATTATTCGCGCCGGATCCAAACGTTATCCGGTGGTCAACGGACACGTCTCGCCTTAGCGAAGATGCTCCTGCAAGCACCAGAGCTCCTCATTCTCGATGAGCCGACCAACCACCTCGATATCGATACGCTCGCTTGGCTCGAAAGTTACCTCGGTGGTTATCGTGGTGCCGTTCTGATCGTCTCGCACGACCGGTACTTCCTTGACCAAGTCGTCAATGTCGTCTATGAGCTGTCACGCAATGTCTGCCGTAAGTTCACCGGTAACTACACGAAGTACTTGGAACAAAAAGCGGCATTGTACGATCAAGAAATGAAACAGTTCGAACAGCAACAAGAAGAAATCGCGAAGATGCAGGACTTCATTCAACGGAACATCGCCCGAGCGACGACGACCAAACGTGCCCAAAGTGTCCGGAAGCGGCTCGAGAAGGTCGATCGGCTCGACCGACCAGATGGGGATGAGCGTAGCACGGTCCTGTCCTTCCCGATTGAAAAACAGAGCGGGAATGACGTTCTTCAAGTCAATCAACTGGCAATCGGTTACGAAGAAGCTGTCTCAAAAGACATCACGTTCCGCTTGCAACGCGGTGAATCGCTGGCACTCGTCGGACCGAATGGAATCGGAAAGTCGACGCTTCTAAAAGTCCTCGTCGGTCGCTTACGCCCCCTCTTCGGTGATTTCCGTTTCGGAACTGGCGTCTCGATCGGATATTACGATCAAGAGCAGGCAGAACTCAATGACCGGAACCGCGTCATCGATGAGATTTGGAACGAATGGCCACTGATGCGTGAACAAGAAGTCCGGTCTGTCCTCGGGCAATTCTTGTTTAGCGGTGACGATGTCTTCAAGATCGTCCATGAGTTATCTGGTGGCGAACGCGGACGTCTCGCACTTGCAAAACTGAAACTCCGGAAAACGAACGTCCTCGTCCTCGATGAGCCGACGAACCACTTGGATCTGGATTCGAAGATGGTCCTTGAAAATGCGCTCGTCGACTACGAAGGAACGCTGTTATTCGTCTCTCACGACCGTTACTTCATCGACCGAATCGCGACCCGCGTCATCGAGATGAGTGAAGCCGGCGTGACGGAATACCTCGGTGATTATTCGTACTACACGGAGAAGAAGGCGGAGCAAGAAGAGATTGCGCGTCTTGAAGCCGAGGAAGCAAAAGCTGCAAAGGTCACGGCGTCGAAGACGATCGATAAAGAAGCGCAGAAAGAAGAGCGCAAGCGCCGTCAGCAAATCGAACAACTCGAACAAGACATTGAGCGGCTCGAACAGCGTTCAGCGGAGATCGAACAGTTGCTTTGCGAACCGGAAGTCTTCAATGACATTCCGAAAGCAACGGCACTTTCGGCAGAACGTGATCAGATTGATGTCGATTTGCTCGAATTAATGGAACGATGGGAGAACCAACACTGATGCGGACGAAGAGCTTTTTCATCAATCTCATCTTAGGATTACTATCCGGTGTTCTCTATTTCGTACCGTTATATGCCGATTATGTATCCGTCTTTATTCGTCCAGATGCCTTCAATGCTGCACTTCCTTTGTTCCTCTTGATTTCCTGCATGATCGGTCTCGTCATCCAGACATGGAGTGGGCTCTTCATCAGTTTACTCTCGGGATTATGCTGTACGCTCCTGACGATACAGCTATTCGTCGAACTCAATGATCCGTTGATCTTATCGTATTACGGTAGTGTCTCTCCAATCAGCGCTTTCTTGATCAGCTGCGTCGGAATATGGGCACTCGCAATCGTCTTTTATTTGCTCGATGGCTATCAGTACAGTAAACGTCATGGTCTTGAAGCCTCTTCAAACGAAATCGATCCTCAGCCTTGATGAATCAGATGAACGACATGAAAAAAGGAGTGGAGATTCCGGTAGTTAGACCGGTCTCTCCACTCCTTTTTGTTTGAATCAAAACGAATCGTACGATGAGTCAGGCATTCACACTTCGATCATTTCGTCGGTCGGGCAATCGTAAACGTCTTCCCGATCGTCGCATAATCATTCCCTGCTAAACGAGCGACAGCCTTCAAGCCTGCCGCGTCAATTCGGAACGACTCGACGAGTTCATCTGCAACGTGATAGCGCAGTACTTCCCCGATTAGAAGATCGGCACCTTCTAGCTCGACGTGTTGCGTCAAGCGCATCTCGAAGCGAATTTTCGCTTCCGCGATTCCGGGTACTTCGATTGCGTCACTATCGACGAGTGTTAAATCCGTCCGCTTAAGCTCACTTTCACCGTAAGCAAGTGGCGCTGCTGTCTCATTGACTGCGTCGACGATCTCTTCGCTGACGATATGGATGACATAACTTTGTTTCGCTAAGATGTTACGTGCCGTATCCTTCTGCCCCTGATCCGTCCGTTGTACAGCGATCACCAGTTGCGGCGGACTGCTTGAAGCGACCGTAAAGAAGGAAAACGGTGCGGCGTTGACCGTCCCGTCTTCTCCTTGCGTTGTCACGAAAGCAATCGGACGCGGAATGATGCTTCCGATCAGTAATTTATAATTGTCTTTTGCGCTAAGCGTTGATGCCTCAAACTTCATGAATGACCCACCTTTTTCTTCACCCGATGAGTGCAGCGAGTGAATAGTCTCCAGCACCGATCATCGCTACACCAAGCGCGATGACGATCAATGCCATGTTGTATTCGTACCCGTTCTGCGTCACCCAGTAACCATTTGCACCGTGTACTTTAACGATTGCAACAAGCATCGATCCGATGATGAGGAGCGCTGCGATCCAGAGGAATACGCCTCCTGCAAATAATAAGCCGCCGATCAATTCAGCAAGACCTGCTGTAATCGCGAGTGCCTTCCCTGGCTTCATGCCGATTGATTCAAACCAACCGCCTGTTCCAGCGATTCCGTGTCCACCGAACCAACCAAATAATTTTTGTGTCCCGTGTGCAGCGAATGTTAAGCCGATGATTAAACGAATGATTAAAAGTCCTGTATCCATCATTGCTCTCTTCTCCTTTTACCTAATGTATTTTAGTTACTTTAAGTAACTCAATAAACAGACTATATCTTATCACTTACTAAAAGTAAATAGATTTGTTTTAGTTCTTTTTGTTACATTAAGTAAAATGATTCGATTTTTTTAGCAGAAGCGGGTATACTACAACTATAGAAAGGATGAGTGCTGATGGAAGAAGTCGCAATCCAACCGGCTCTTTGTCCCAAAGTCGAACATGCCTTTGAAATCTTAGGTAAGAAATGGACGGGTCTGATTTTACGTCACTTGTTGACGAAGACATGTCGTTTCAATGAGATTCAAGATGCCATTCCCGAATTATCAGGTCGTATGCTCACGGAACGTATGAAGGAGCTCGAAGCGGAAGGCATCGTCATCCGGACTGTCATTCCCGATCGTCCGATTAAGATTCAATACAGTTTGACCGACAAAGGGCGCCAACTCGAACCGGTCATTCGTTCCATTGAGGAATGGGCCGAACTACAAGACTAATGTATAGAAAAGCATCTTCTTCGGAAGGTGCTTTTTTATATGTCCTTTGACATTGATAATCATTATCAATTAAAGTAGAGAAGTACAGTGAAAGGAGGAAGATGCATGCATATCGCGATTGGATTCGTCAGCATGTCCGGTAATACGGAAGATATCGTCTCGCTCATTCAACATGAACTCGAGCAACACGGTGTCAACGTGACGATCACGGAACTAGATCAATTCGTCGGGGAGGACTTATCACGTTTTGATGGTCTATTACTCGGCTCATATACATGGGGAGACGGTGATTTACCGTATGAAGCAGAAGACTTCGTTGAGGAGCTAAGGGAACAATCCTTAGACGGGATACCGGCGGCTGCTTTTGGTTCGGGGGATCTTGATTATCCGAAGTACTGCGCAGCCGTTGATTTGATTGAAGACGCATTAAAAGAAGCTGGGGCGACCCTCGTCACGGATGGCTTGAAGATTGAGTTTGATCCGAATACCCCGGAGAAACAAGCCGCTTGTCGTGCATTCGCGCAAACGTTTCATCGCTTTTTACAACAGGTTCATTCTTGAGTGTCGTTTGAATCCGTACTGTAAGGGAATCGTTAAAGCAGACTCTATGAAAGTGAGATGAATGTTTTATGACGATTCAAGCACTCGTCTTTGACGTCTACGGTACATTATTCGATGTCCATTCCGTCAAAGAACAAGCCGAAGCGCTTTATCCGGATCACGGAGAAGCGATCAGCAAACGCTGGCGGGAGAAACAACTGGAGTACTCTTTCCTCCGACAATTGAACGGACAGTATGTGCCGTTCAGCCAAGTGACACAAGATGCTCTCCGCTATACGTTACTCGAACTGAAGCTCCATGTGACCGAGGAACAAATCACGACCTTAATGGAGACGTACCTGACGCTTGATGTATATCCTGAAGTCAGCTCCGTTCTCGAGACGATGGCGGACAAGCGTCTGGTCGTCTTCTCGAATGGTTCCCATGATATGCTCGATCCGCTCATTGAGCAGTCAGGCTTAGCCGATCGGTTCGAACATCTCGTCAGTGTCGATGATATCAAACAGTATAAGCCAGCACCTGCATCCTATATGCATGCCTTAAACACGCTCGGTCTAAAACGCGAGGAGATCCTCTTCATGTCCTCGAACGGTTGGGACATCACCGGGGCGAAGAGTTTCGGCTTCAAAACGGCATGGATCAATCGAAATGGACTTCCGGTCGAGGAATTGAATCTCGATCCCGATCGTATCTATGATGACTTGACGGGTATTACTGAATGGCAATGAACGAACAACAGCGGACTCCTATTTAGGAATCCGCTGTTTTCATGGATTTAGTAATTAGACAAACGTGAGTAGCCCTTCTTAAATAGATCGAGTTTCAGACCGCCTTCTTTTTCGATGAAGAAGAGGTATTCGTTTTGATCCGTATCCTTATAGAAGACCTTAAATAACGTCAACGTCCGTTTTTTATTGTTCTCGACAGCCGTCACCTCATGCTTTGAGATGACCTCGGCTTGGACTTGTTCTGCATCCATCTTTTGAATCATTGGTTCGAATGACTTCTTTTCTTGATCCGTTACCGGTGTTCCGGAAGCAATCATGAAATAATCATCACTCGCCTTGTTCGTTAAACCATACTTCCGATCGACGATGACGACGTTACTGAGCTTACCATTGATTGTCTGATCAAAAGCATATAACTTTTGAATCCGGGTCTTTTCCCCTTCTGCTCGTCCGATTTCGTAAAGTGGACGTTGTTTCGTATTCGTCTCGACCGCTTTTTTATCGGGTACGAGTTCTTCCTTATAGGCGACTTGGTATGCGTTGACGATTTCTCGGACCTGAAGTCCGATCGCGACGATGACCAGTACCGCTAACAATGCGATGATGACTTTTTTCATTCCATTTCCCCCAAGTTGTTCGGATTCCTTACTTTAAATCTAGCCCAGGTTCTGCGTTCATGGCAAGTGTCGAATAGCGTAACGCGCGATATGGATGAATTGCAGCCGCTCCGATCATCGCTGCATTGTCTCCACACAGGTGCATCGGCGGAATGACGAGATCGATTCCTTCCTTCGCACACGCCGCTTCGAGACCTTGGCGTAATCCTTTGTTAGCAGCGACGCCACCAGCAAGTAGCAATTGACGTCCCCCTTTATCCTTCACGGCACGAACCGCCTTTGTCACGAGTACCTCGACGACGCTCGCTTGGAAACTTGCAGCTAAATCTTCCGGAATGATCGTTTCTCCCCGTTGTTCGGCGTTATGCACGGCATTGATGACCGCTGACTTCAAACCGCTGAAGCTAAAGTCGTACGAGTCCTTCTCAAGCCAGACGCGTGGAAAATGGAACGTATCCTGACCAGTCTGTGCCAATTGATCGATCCGTGGACCACCCGGATACGGTAACTGCAACGTTCGAGCAACTTTATCATATGCTTCCCCTGCGGCATCATCCCGTGTTTCACCAATGACTTCATATACACCGTCTTCCGGCATGTAGATCAGTTCCGTGTGCCCACCTGATGCAATCAAACAGACGAGCGGGAACTCAAGCTCTTGCACGAGACGATTCGCATAGATATGACCTGCGATATGATGAACACCAATTAATGGTTTATTGTGCGCAAAGGCGAGTGCCTTCGCTGCGCTGACACCAACGAGTAGTGCTCCAACGAGTCCAGGTCCTTCCGTGACGGCGATCGCATCGATATCGTCGATCGTGACGTTTGCTTCCGTCAAAGCATCATCGATGACGTATGTGATCCGTTCAACGTGATGCCGTGAAGCCACTTCAGGCACGACGCCACCAAAACGTTTATGACTTTCGATTTGAGACGAGACGACGTTCGATAAGACGTCAGTTCCTCCACGGACGACGGCAGCCGCCGTTTCGTCACAACTCGATTCGATTGCTAGAATCAATGGTTGTGTCATAGGTCTTCTCCCTCCAGTTCCAGCCAGTAGATGGCAGCATCTTCATTGTTATCTTGATAATATCGTTTTCGGACACCGACATACTGGAATCCGAGTTTTTCATATAAAGTCCGCGCTGGTGTGTTCGAGACACGTACTTCAAGCGTCATCGCCCGCAAACCAAGCGCACGACCGACGGCGATCAATGCCGTTAGCAAGTCTTCCCCGAGCCCTTGTCCGCGATGCGACTGCTTGACGGCAATATTCGTAATATGTCCTTCATCCGCAATATGCCACAGACCAGCAAACCCAACGATACCATCTTGATCGGCAACGACATAATAGGCATTCGGATTTTGTGTCATTTCCGCTTCGAAGGCATCTAGCGTCCACGGTGTCGCAAATGATTCGAGTTCGACCGCATGAACACCTGCAGCATCCTGTACGGTCATGCGACGAATGCCCTTACTCATGACGCTGTGCCTCGATCCATTTCGCTTCTGCTTCAGCCAGTCGCAGGTAACGTGGCTCAAACGCATGCGCTTCGACCGTCTGACGCGTTGCACCGAGTAAAGCGAGTACGCCGGCACGTGGCGTCCGGAAAGCAGGAGCCACCTTTTCGAAGGGCTGAAGAATCTCTTCGAACGCCTCGACCTCTCCTGTGACGAGCGTATCTGGCGTTAACGTCTTTACAAAGGACGCAATCTTGACATGCTGTTCTTCACCAATTCGTTTCCCGGCGTCGTACACTCCGACAAACCCTGCTCCACGCCGCGCATCTTGAATCGCCGCAACGCGTCCTGTATGACCAGTCGAAGCTGCCATCAGTTCAAGTGTCGAGATAGCAACGAGCTCGATACCGAGTGTATAGGCAAGCGTCTTCGCTGTCGTCGCTCCAATCCGTAATCCCGTATAAGAACCAGGACCGTCAGCAACGACAATGCGTGTCAGTTGAGCCGGCGTCCATTTTGCTTCCACCATCAAGCGCTCAAGCAACGGCATGAGTTTCGTCGCATGATTCAAAGACGTGACGTAAGAAGCTTCTGCTACAATCTGTTTCCCGTCTGAAAGAGCGACTGATAATTGTTTCGTCGATGTATCAATGGCTACGATTTTCATGATTTCAATCCCTCACATAATGTAATGTATCGTTCTCCGATCGGCGTCAGCTCAAAACGTCGACTATCATCACCTGTTCGCGTAATCGTGATTGCCAACCGTTCAGGTGGAAGACTGTCCGCAATTAACTCAGACCACTCGACGACGGCGACGCCTTCACCATTCAAATATTCTTCAAGTCCGATATCATCACCGGAACCTTCCAGGCGATAAACATCCATATGATAAAGAGGAAGACGTCCCGTATAGACTTTCATGATTGTAAAGGTAGGGCTGTTGACGTGACGCGTCACACCTAATCCTTTCGCAAAGCTTTGCGTAAAAGTCGTTTTCCCAGCACCTAAATCCCCATCGAGCGTAATGACCATCCCTGCTTCAGCACGTCGTCCGAGTTCAAGAGCCAAGGCAGTCGTTTCTTCCAAGCTGTTCATTTCCAGTTCTATCATACGATGTCTCCTCCTTAATACGTACTGTTCGTCCTTCTCTATTGTACCGGACGAAAAAGGCAAAAAAAAATACGAAACGCTGAACGTTTCGTAGTAAAGTTGAAGTTAAGTTTAAAATTGGTTGCGGGGGCCGGATTTGAACCGACGACCTTTGGGTTATGAGCCCAACGAGCTAC
>NZ_LMPR01000009.1:1908819-1908908 GCF_001423925.1 Exiguobacterium sp. Leaf187
ATAAACGTTTCGGATTTAATTATTTAAAAATTGGTTGCGGGGGCCGGATTTGAACCGACGACCTTTGGGTTATGAGCCCAACGAGCTAC
>NZ_LMPR01000009.1:1908953-1909678 GCF_001423925.1 Exiguobacterium sp. Leaf187
TGATATAACGTTTCGACAGATATTAATATAACATGTGTCTTTTAAATTGGCAAGTCTTTTTGCCTTATTTCTTTTTACTAACTGTCATAATGAATATTCTTCTATACTGATACGAAAGGAGTGAGCAGATGGGATACTTATTAGATTTACGAAAAATCGTAGGCAACCGACCGTTGATCAGCGTGGGTGCGACCGTACTCGTCATAAATCCACAACATGAACTGCTATTTCAATATCGTTCGGATACCCACAGTTGGGGACTTCCCGGTGGTTCGATGGAACCAGGTGAGACACTTGAAGAAGTCGCGATGCGTGAATTACAGGAAGAAACCGGACTTCAAGCACGCAGTGTTCAGCTGCTAGACGTCTTCTCGGGTCCTGATTACTTCTTCCGTTATCCAAATGGCGATCAAACCTATAGTGTGATTCATCTCTTTCAAGCAAAAGGAATATCAGGTACATTACAAATGACAGATGGAGAAAGTCTAGATCTTCGTTATTTTCCACTCGATCAACTACCAGAACTACTTGAAGCAAGAGCCGCTGCGCTGTTAAAACACGTCATCCCTCGTCTTATCGAAACAACATCTTGAATTTAATATAGATGTCGTATTTTAAAACTGGCTGTCATTCGGTCAGTTTTTCCTTTTCCACAACAAAAAACCGACCTGCAATCTGCAGATCGGTCAAGTGCCTGGCAACGTCCTATCCTCACAGGGGGAAGC
>NZ_LMPR01000010.1:0-7748 GCF_001423925.1 Exiguobacterium sp. Leaf187
GTGAGGATAGGACGTTGCCAGGCACTTGACCGATCTGCAGATTGCAGGTCGGTCTTTTTGTGTTATGTGAAACTTCAGACTGTTCTGATTATTGGTCGAGTCATTGACATGACACCCTCTGCTTGTTACCATAACATCAATATTCTTTTATAAAAGAGAAAGCGAGTGGATAACATGTGGGAGAACAAATTTGCTAAAGAGGGTTTGACGTTTGATGACGTCTTACTCGTACCCCGTCGTTCGAGTGTCTTGCCGCGCGACGTTGATTTATCTGTCACGCTATGTGAAGGGATCACACTTAATATTCCGTTGATCAGTGCTGGGATGGATACCGTCACAGAAGCACCGATGGCAATCGCAATGGCACGTCAAGGTGGTCTTGGTGTCATTCATAAGAATATGTCAATGGAAGAACAAGCAGAACATGTCGATCGCGTCAAACGTTCTGAAAATGGTGTCATCACGAATCCGTTCTATTTGACGCCAGAGCGTCAAGTCTACGATGCTGAGTATTTGATGAGTAAGTACCGCATCTCTGGTGTTCCAATCGTTAATAACGAAACAGAGCGTAAATTAGTAGGGATTTTGACGAACCGTGATCTTCGTTTCGTCAAGGATTACTCGACTGTCATTGAAACGGTGATGACGACAGAAGAACTCGTGACAGCAAAAGTTGGTACGTCCCTTGCTGAAGCAGAACAGATTCTCCACAAACATCGCATCGAAAAGTTACCACTCGTTGATGAGAACGGTGTATTAAAAGGGTTAATCACGACAAAGGATATCGAAAAAGTCGAACAGTATCCACATGCTGCGAAAGATCAGTTCGGACGTTTACTCGTCGCAGCAGCTGTCGGCGTAACGAAAGACGCTTCGACACGTGCAAAGTTCCTTGTCGATGCAGGTGTCGATGCACTCGTCGTCGATACGGCACACGGTCACTCAGAAGGTGTTCTTCTCAAAGTACGTGAACTTCGTGAAGAATATCCAAACTTACCAATCATTGCGGGTAACGTTGCGACGGCAGAAGCAACACGCGATTTAATTGAAGCCGGTGCATCTGTCATCAAAGTTGGTATCGGACCTGGTTCAATCTGTACGACACGTGTTGTCGCAGGCGTCGGTGTACCACAAATCACAGCCGTCTTCGATTGTGCGACAGAAGCACGGAAACATGGTGTCTCGATCATCGCTGACGGTGGCATCAAGTATTCAGGCGATATCGTAAAAGCACTTGCTGCTGGCGGTCACGCTGTCATGCTCGGAAGCTTACTTGCAGGAGTAGAAGAGAGCCCAGGTGAGATGGAAATCTACCAAGGACGTCAATTCAAGACGTACCGTGGTATGGGTTCTGAAGCATCGATGAAACGCGGTAGCCAAGATCGTTACTTCCAAGAAGCAGACAAGAAGTTCGTTCCAGAAGGAATCGAAGGACGTGTCGCTTACCGTGGTAAACTCGGCGATTCGGTGTACCAACTCGTTGGTGGTATTCGTTCAGGTATGGGATACTGTGGCGCTGCAACGTTAGAAGAATTGCGTGAAGAGACACAGTTCATCCGTATGACGGGCGCTGGTTTGCAAGAGAGCCACCCGCACGATATTCAAATTACAAAAGAAGCATCGAACTATACACGTCAGTAAACAAAAGCCTCGTCTTTCTTTAGTAGAAAGGCGAGGCTTTTTTCATGATGATTTACGCAAGTCCCACGCATCCATCAACAATCGTAATCCTTCCGTCAACTCTTGCTCAGAGAGACTTGCAAATCCAAGGACGATTTGAGGTGTACCAGAGAGAAGCGGTAACTGGGCATATTGAGAAAGACCATATACTTGGATGCCTTGTTGTTGTGCCCGCGTTACGAGCTCCGGCTCGGTCATCCCGTTCGCTACGGAAACGACGACATGGAGTCCCGCACTTTCGCCGGTCAATCGTAAGGCCGGAATCCGGCGAAGTGATTGGATTAAGACGTCGAGCTTGCGACGATAAACTTTACGCATCCGGTTGAGATGTCGTTCAAAGTCGCCCTCTTTCATGAAGCGCGTCAAGATCGTTTGATCGAAGCGCGAGACACTGCAGGTATAGTGTGATAGTTCTGTTTGATACCGAGCGCGTAAGACTTCGGGTAAGACCATATAACCGATCCGTAGTGAAGGCATGAGAGATTTTGAGAAAGTACTCATGTAAATGACACGATTGCTGTCCATGTTGTGCAAAGACGGAATCGATTTGCCGCTGTAGCGGAATTCGCTATCATAGTCGTCTTCGATGATAAAGCGGGTCGGATCCATCGCCGCCCAGTTCAACAACTGATGTCTTCGGTTGACGGATAAGATGCTACCGGACGGAAATTGATGTGCCGGTGTGACATACATGACATCGACGTTTGATTCCTGTAAGTGATCGATCCGTAATCCATTTGCATCAACACGAATCGGTTCAATCATGCGTTCATGATTTTCAAGTAAGAGGCGTGTCGTATGATAACCGGGATCCTCGATACCGTATGTGACGTCGCGTCCCAGTAAGAAGAGGACGAGCGGCAACAATTGCTCGACACCTGAACCGACGACGATTTGTTCAGGAGAACAGACGACACCACGGGAATGATAGAGATAGGTCGCAATCTCTTCGCGTAGCGCTAGATCGCCTTGCGGATGACCGAGTGAGACAAGTGGGTGGTGATCGGTATCGATGATATCTTTGGCATACTTTCGCCAACGAGCGAACGGGAAAGAGATCCCTTCAATCTTACTTGGATGAAAATCATATGTGATGATTGGTTTTTCTTTAGTGACACGTGGTTCGATGACGGGTGAGGTTTTAACGTAAGCGAGTTCCTCATAGGCAAGAACGAAGTAACCTTTACGTGAGATGGATTCGACATATCCTTCTGCGACGAGTTGTTGGTAAGCAAGCTCAATCGTCGTTTGACTTAAGTTCAAAAATTGACCGAGTTTTCGTTTAGATGGTAATTTCGTGCCGTATGCTAAACGACCGGCAATGATTTCATTTCGGATCTGTTGATAAAGTTGTTCATAAAGTGGTTTTTCCTGATTACGCGTGAGTTGAAATGATAGCATGTCCATCTCGTCTGACTCCTTCTTCGTAAACTGACCTGTTGAAATCATCATAAACTGATACTTTTAAAAGTGTCAACATTCAGTATACTAAAGGAGTGAAAGTCAACCAAGGGGGAATGGATATGGAACGTCAACAAGGAACGGATCGTGTCAAACGTGGAATGGCTGAAATGCAAAAGGGTGGCGTCATCATGGATGTCGTCAATGCGGAACAAGCGAAGATTGCGGAAGCAGCAGGTGCTGTTGCAGTCATGGCACTTGAACGTGTCCCGTCTGATATTCGTCGTGACGGAGGCGTCGCACGAATGGCAGATCCATTGATTACGGAAGAAGTACTCGGAGCGGTCTCAATTCCCGTCATGGCAAAATGTCGGATTGGTCATATCGTCGAAGCGCGTGTTCTCGAATCGATGGGGGTCGATTTCATCGATGAGAGCGAGGTGCTGACTCCGGCAGATGAACAATATCATTTACTGAAGTCGGAGTTCACCGTGCCGTTCGTCTGTGGCGCACGTGATCTTGGGGAAGCTGCTCGTCGCATCGCCGAAGGAGCCGCGATGATTCGGACGAAAGGTGAACCTGGAACTGGGAACGTCGTCGAAGCCGTTCGTCATATGCGACAAATTCAAGCACAATTGAATCAGATTTTACATGTCAGTCCAGATGAATTGATGACATTTGCAAAAGAATGGGGTGCTCCGTACGAAGTATTACGTGATATTCGGACACAGGGACGTCTACCGGTCGTCAACTTTGCAGCCGGAGGAGTCGCGACACCAGCTGATGCCGCACTCATGATGCACCTAGGGGCAGATGGTGTCTTCGTCGGATCGGGGATCTTTAAATCAGAACACCCAGAACGTGTCGCTCGAGCGATTGTCGAAGCCGTGACGTACAAAGATGATTTTGAACGGATCGCGTCTTTATCCAAAGGACTCGGAACAGCAATGAAGGGAATCGATGTCACATCGATGCCATTTGAGGAACGGATGGCGACACGCGGATGGTAATCGGTATTCTTGATGTTCAAGGTGCGGTCCGTGAACATCGACAGCAGCTGGAAGGTCTTGGTGTCGATGTCGTTCTCGTCAAACAAGCGAGCGATCTCGAGAAACTGGATGGACTTGTCTTACCAGGAGGCGAATCGACCGCGATGCGTCGATTGATCGAACGCTATGAATTACTGGAACCGCTTCGGGAAAAAGCGGCGACGTTACCGATGTTCGGAACATGTGCTGGAATGATTCTACTCGCAACCGCTGTCGAAGCAGGACAAAGCCATCTCAACGCGATTTCGATGACGGTCCGTCGGAATGCTTTCGGTCGACAAATCGATTCATTTGAAGGATTGCTACCGGTTGAAGGAATTGAGGAACCAATCGAGGCAGTGTTCATTCGAGCACCATTGATTCTGTCTGTCGGGGAAGGAACACGAGTGATTGCGAAAGTCGAAGAGCAAATCGTTGCTGTCGAGACATCGCTACACCTCGCGTGCTCGTTTCATCCTGAATTAACGGAAGATAATCGTTTACATCAGTATTTTTTACAAAAAATCAAACAGCGGCAATCCGTCCGTTCATAAAGCGTGGAAGCATCTGACAGTCTCTACTGTCGGATGCTTCTTTTGTGCTACACTATTCGTACAATGAATGATTAAGTGAGGGAGAGACACGATGAAGCGAATCTTGCTACTCTGCCTGAGTATACTGATGCTCACAAGTTTTCCTATGACGGGACAAGCAGCACCTTTGATTCAAGCAGAGTCTTACATATTGGCCGATGCGGTCACAGGGAAAATCCTCCTTCAATCGGAAGCGGATGTTTCTCTACCACCAGCTTCGATGACGAAGTTGATGACGCTTTACCTCGTCCGGCGACAAATCGAACTCAAAAAACTGACGTGGGATCAAAAAATCATACCAAGCAAGAAAGTCTTAAAACTAGCAAAAACGTCTGGTATCACTCGTGTACCAGTAAAACCAAAAACATATACGGTTCGCGAAATGTATAATGCGGCGTTCATTCAATCAGCTAATGATGCAGCGGTCATGCTAGCCGAAACCGTCGCTGGTTCAGAAGCGACGTTCGTTGAAAAGATGAATGAGACAGCAAAACAGTTCGGAATGAACGACACGGAGTATGCGAACGCGTCTGGACTTGATGCTGTCGATGCGACCCTTCCAGGAACGAATTTGATGACAGCGACCGATATCGCGTTACTTGTCATCCGTTATATCAAGGATTACCCGGATGTCCTCGATGTGACGAGCAAAGCACAGATGAAACTCGATGGAGAAGTCTTGAACAACTCGAATAAGATGCTAGCGAAGGAAAAATTCGCATATGCTGGCATGCGAGGAATGAAGACGGGAATGACCGATTTAGCTGGTTACTGTTTTGTTAGTGTGACGACACGAGATAACATGACGCTTGTTACAGTCGTGATGCGAACGGATTCGGATCAAGCCCGTTTTCGGGAAACGAAAAAACTACTCGATTATGGCTTTGCGACGTTCGAACCACTAACGTATTACGGAAAAGGAGAACGGATTAAAGACGTTCTTCCGATTAAAGGGGCAACCGTCCGTAAGCTAGATGTCGTCACGGAGGGCTCATTGTATGTGACGGTATCGAAGCGAGCATCGACACGGGAACCACGGTTTGATTTCTCTAAAACGACGGCACCCGTCACAAAACAAGAAGTCGTCGGAACGGTGCAAGTCGCGGATGACGGTATATATCTACCTGGTTTTGAAACACCACGCGTGAATTTGTATAGTGCAACTGCCGTTCAACTCGCAAGTGTACCGACGCGTCTCGTCCGCGCTTGGACGGCTTGGTCGAAGCGAATTGAGCAAGCGATTCAACAATCGGCTCTTGTCAACCTCCAAGGCGATGGTGTAAAGTAAAGCTAATCTCATAAAGATGCTATGAACGGACCAAGTAGATGTATCGATACTGTTAAGAGAGCTAGTGGGTGGTGTGAACTAGTCAGATCGATGGATTGAATCGAGCCGGATCGCACACCTTGCGAACAAGGTGCGGGTACGCCCGTTATCGCGTCTTAAGTTGGCTAGATGTGTCTAGCAATGAGGGTGGCAACGCGGATCCAGGTGATTCGTCCCTTTTCGGTAGGAATACCGGAAAGAGACGAGTCGCCTTTTTTTATGACATAGAGGAGGAATTACAGATGATTGATATTAAACGATTACGCCAAGATTTTGACGCCATTCAAGAAAAGTTAGCGCACCGAGGAGAGGACTTGACGGACATGAACCGTTTCCTCGCACTTGATGAGAAACGTCGAGAATTAATTGCGCGGACAGAAGTATTGAAAGCAGAACGAAATGAAGCAACGAAAAAAATCGCTGAACTGAAACGTAATAAGGAAAATGCAGATGAAGCGATCGCTGCGATGCGAAGTGTCGGAGACGAAATCAAGACGCTTGACGACGAGTTACGTGAAGTCGAAGCGACATTGAACCAACTGCTCCTTGGTATCCCGAACATTCCACATGATAGCGTACCAGTCGGTTCTTCTGAGGACGATAACGTCGTCGTGCGTGAAGTCGGGGACAAACCAGCGTTTGATTTCGAAGCGGTTCCACACTGGGATTTGATGGAGCAATTAAAAATCGTCGATGTCGAGCGTGCCGGAAAAGTCACAGGTAGCCGTTTCGTCTTTTACCGCGGAGCGGGTGCGCGTCTTGAGCGGGCATTGATTAACTTCATGATGGATCTTCACCAAGATCAGCACGGCTACACAGAAATCTTACCACCACTTATGGTCAACCGTGACTCTATGACAGGAACAGGACAATTGCCGAAGTTCGAAGAGGATGCATTTAAAGTCGAAGAAACGAACTACTTCCTCGTACCGACAGCAGAAGTTCCGGTGACGAACATGCACCGTGAAGAAATCCTAACAGCTGATCAGTTACCGATTGGTTATGCAGCGTACAGCCAATGTTTCCGTTCAGAAGCAGGTTCTGCCGGACGCGATACACGTGGATTGATTCGCCAGCACCAATTCAATAAAGTTGAGCTCGTTCGTTTCGTCAAGCCAGAAGAGTCTTACGAACAACTCGAATTGTTAACGGGACAAGCGGAAACAGTCTTGAAAAAGCTGAAGCTGCCGTATCAAGTATTGAGCATGTGTACAGCTGATCTCGGGTTCACGGCTGCGAAGAAATACGACATCGAAGTCTGGATGCCAAGCCAAGGCGTCTACCGTGAAATCTCTTCTTGTTCAAACTTTGAAGATTTCCAAGCACGCCGGGCGCAGATTCGTTTCCGCCGCGAAGCGAACGCAAAACCAGAATTCGTTCACACGTTAAACGGTTCTGCCCTTGCAGTTGGTCGGACAGTAGCTGCGATCTTAGAGAACTACCAGCAAGCGGATGGATCAGTTGTTATTCCAGAAGTGCTTCGTCCATACATGGGTGGTCTTGAAGTGATTCAAGCTTAAGTCAGAAGGGGGAGTAATCCCCCTTTTTGTATTTTAAAAAGTTTTTTTAGAAAAGGTCTTTACACGTTAAAAGGCAGATGCTATCATAATTAATGTCAGGAAAACAACCGAGTCATAACATTGTTATGAGAAGTACGGAGGCGTACTCAAGTGGTTTAAGAGAACGGTCTTGAAAACCGTCAGGCGGCGAAAGCCGTGC
>NZ_LMPR01000010.1:7792-7895 GCF_001423925.1 Exiguobacterium sp. Leaf187
TTTTTATTTTTTTGGCAACGACATGCACGTTTTATAGCTTGGAGGCGTACTCAAGTGGTTTAAGAGAACGGTCTTGAAAACCGTCAGGCGGCGAAAGCCGTGC
>NZ_LMPR01000010.1:7944-14138 GCF_001423925.1 Exiguobacterium sp. Leaf187
CTTCTTTTTTTTTACCCAAAAATAAATATAATCATGGAGTCGTACCCAAGTCCGGCTGAAGGGGACGGACTCGAAATCCGTTAGGGGTCGCAAGGCTCGCGTGGGTTCGAATCCCACCGACTCCGCTTTTTATGAAGCATCTCAATTCTGAGGTGCTTTTTTGTTGCATCGATTTCTTCGTGCGTGCTATGGTTGCCTACGTGAAAAACGAAGAAGAGGTGGACGAAATGAACGAACAAACAAAAGAATCGTTGCTTTCGCATTATGCGATGACGATGACATATGTAAAAGACTTGGAACAGATTTCAGAAGAGGCATGGCGAACATCGTATGCAGAAGGTAAATGGACGATTGCTGAGATCATCGGTCACTTATCACCATGGGATCGCTTCATGGTCGCAGAGCGCATCCCGTACTTGCTCGCGGGGGAACCATTCCGTGTCGCACCAGATAGCCAAGCGGTCAATGAGGAAGCAGCGAAGATGAGCCGTGAGCAGCAACGGATCTTGACGATTGATGAGTTTTTAGTCAGCCGTGACTTGTTGCGCCGTGCAGTCGAATTGATTCCGGAAGAACGCCTGCAGGACAAGGTCGTCATTAAAGACAAAGAACTGACAATCGGTCAGTTCCTCGGAGCAATGGCTCAACATGATCTACACCATATGGAACAAATCAATCAAGTGATTGGTTAATGCGAGGGAGATGCGACACGCGTCTCCTTTTTTTGCGCAAAAAAAGATCCGCCTAAGAGGCAGATCTAATCAGTTAGCGTGTATTGGCAATACGAGCGACTTCAAGCTGTTTTTCGATCTTCGCGAGAATCCGGTCAATGGATTCTGGCTCGTTCAGTAAATCGTATTCGTCGATCGACAAACGAAGTACCGGGCAGATCGTGAAGTTATTGATCCAGTTCGTATAGCGCTCATACATCTCTTCCCAATATTCGATGGGTGTCTGCTGCTCCATCTCACGTCCGCGAAGACGAATTCGTTCAAGCACTTGTTCGAACGAACCTTCAAGATAGATCAAAAGATCCGGATGTGGGAAGAACGGTGTCATGACCATTGCGTCAAACAAACTTGAATATGTTTCATAGTCCGTTGGAGACATCGTTCCTTTTTCAAAATGCATCTTAGCAAAGATCCCTGTATCTTCATAGATTGAACGATCTTGGATGAAACCACCACCGTATTGGAAAATCCGCTTTTGCTCCTTGAAGCGTTCAGCGAGGAAATAGATTTGGAGGTGGAAACTCCAACGCTCGAAATCATGATAGAATTTATCCAAGTAAGGGTTCGTATCGACTTTTTCGAGTGACGTCCGGAAACCAAGGGCATCGGCTAATCCGTTTGTGATCGTTGATTTCCCGATCCCGACCATACCGCCGATCGTAATGACGGCATCTGCCGGGATGTTGTATTTTTCACGTAGCTTCAAGTTCATGCGTGGTTCGCTCCTTCATATAATTCGTTCCGGATCGTCGTCAAGACGTACTCGAGATCTTCTGGTCGCTTGACGAAGTCGAGAGCATCTCCGTCGAAACGGATGATTTTGACTTCCGGATGTTTGACTTGGTATTCCGTGACGAATGTCTCGTAATCCTCGGCTAATTGTTCGAGATAGGCACGTGACATATTTTCTTCGATTTCTCGTCCGCGCAGCGCAACACGTTTCATCAAGGTGTCGATACTTGCGTTCAAGTAGATGACAGCATCTGGTTTTGGCATGTCCGTCGTCAGGATCGAATAGATTTGTTCATACTTCTCAAGATGCTCTACCTTTAGAGAGCGGTGTGCAAAAATCAAGTTCTTAAAGATATGGTAATCAGCAACGACAGAGCGTTGTTTACTGAGGTAATGACGTTCGATATCATCGAGTTGTTTGAAGCGATTGCACAAGAAGAACATTTCCGTCTGGAAGCTCCATTCTTCGATATCTTCATAGAACTTTCCAAGAAAGGGATTTTCTTCGACGATTTCGCGTAACATAGAAAAAGAGAAATGGTGACTGATGGCGTTCGCAAGTGATGTTTTGCCTACACCAATCGGTCCTTCAACCGTTATGAACATATACAATGACCCTCCGTTCAGCAAAGTGCAATTTATATTTTAGCACAAAGAAGTACGACTTGCTGAAGTTTCAAAAGGAGAATTTTTTTAGAGTGAGGAGTATCGTCAATGGAACGACAGGAACACTATATGCGCCTTGCAATTGAAGAGGCGAAAAAGGCAGAAGCAATCGGTGAAGTTCCGATCGGATGTGTCATCGTCAAAGGCGATGAAGTCATCGCGACGGGGTACAATCACCGGGAAACGGATCAACAGGCGACGGCACATGCGGAGTTGATCGCAATCGAGGAGGCTTGCCGAAAGCTCGGGAACTGGCGACTTGAAGGGTGCGAGTTATACGTGACACTCGAACCGTGTCCGATGTGTGCGGGAGCCATCATGCTGTCGCGAATTGAACATGTCATCTTTGGTGCCGTTGATCCGAAGGGTGGGTGCTGCGGAACGCTGATGAACCTAGTGCAAGACGATCGGTTCAATCATGTCTCAGAGTTGACGAGCGGTATATTAGAAAAAGAGTGTGGTGAGATGCTAACGACGTTCTTTCGGGAACTGCGCGCGAAAAAGAAAGCGCGAAAGCGGGCAATGGGTTGCATCGCACCAGATGAAACAGTATAATGAAAAAGCACTGAAACAAGGTGCCACTAAAAATCGATAAACCATTTGCCGTGCTAGGTGGGGATGTAGCGGTTCCCTGTCACTCGCAATCCGCTATAGCGAGACTGAATTCCATGTCGAGGGATATGATTGGTGTGGTCTGCCTCACGTAAGTAGCGTTGACGTTTGAGTCCTACGCAACAGATACCCATGAACCAGGTCAGGTCCGGAAGGAAGCAGCCTTAAGTGGTGCTCTCTGTGTGTTGTAGGGGTGCTTGGACTGAGCAGGCTGCGTGAGTAACGCATGTTGAACATATTTCAGAATATGGTGCGCGGCAGTTTAATTTTTAAAGACAAGTCTACAGCCGGTTTCGGTTGTAGACTTTTTTAGGTAAAATAGAATGAGGAACTTAAAAAGAGGAGGCGCAAACTTGGCCTATCAAGCACTATACCGCGTGTACCGTCCGCAACGATTCGACGAAGTCGTTGGACAAGCGCATATCACCCGTACGATCCAAAATGCATTGATGGAGGGACGGATGTCCCACGCCTATCTATTTTCGGGTCCTCGTGGAACAGGAAAGACGAGTCTTGCCAAAATCATCGCTAAAGCGATCAACTGTGAGCATGCACCGGTCAAAGAACCGTGTAATACGTGCCCGACGTGTCTTGCGATCACAGAAGGATCAAGCCCGGACGTCTTCGAAATCGATGCCGCTTCCAATAACGGCGTAGATGAGATTCGGGAAATCCGGGATAAAGTCAAATATCCCCCTTCAGAAGCAGCCTATAAAGTCTATATCATTGATGAAGTGCATATGTTGTCGACAGGTGCCTTTAATGCCTTGCTCAAAACACTAGAAGAACCACCGGCGCACGCCATCTTCATCTTAGCAACGACTGAACCACATAAAATTCCGGCGACGATCATCTCGCGTTGCCAACGTTTCGATGTGAAGCGGCATGAAGTCGATCAACTCGTAGAGCGGATGCAATATATCTTAAAAGACCAATCGATCGAGTATTCGGATACGGCATTACGATTGATCGCCCGAGCGGCGGATGGTGGTATGCGTGATGCGCTGAGTCTACTCGACCAAGCGGTTGCTTTTTCGAATGGTGATCTAAATGATGCGGCTGTTCTTGAAGTAACAGGAGCAGTAGAAGATGAAGCATTACTGAACATTGCCCGTGCCTTACATGAACATCAAGTCGATCAGTTGTTACAGACGCTTGAAACGATGCAACGAGCGGGGAAAGATCTAAAACGTTTCGTGGAGGATCTCGTTTTCTTTTACCGGGACACGTTGTTATTGAAAGCTTCGCCTACAGCTGTCGATTTGCTAGAGCGTGCGCGCCCGACGGATGAGTTCAAACAATTCGTTGAATCGATTGAAGCGGAGACGTGCTTTACGATCATTGATCAGTTACATGACTGCCAACAACAGATGCGGTTGACGAATCATCCGCGGGTCCTCGTTGAGATTGCCTTCATTCAAATTGCGGAACAGGGGAGAACGACGGGACAGATCGTCCAATCGTTGCAACAGGAAGTCCGCGAAATGAAGGAACAGATGCACCAGTGGAAGTCAAATGGTGTTCCGGCACAAGAAGCGGCCGCACCACAAGCACAACCGAAGCGAAAACAAGGACGACCAACCGTTCGAATCGCTAAAGAGCGGATTCGCCAAATGTTAGAGCGAGCAGAGAAAGCACAATTGCGCGAGATTCAAGAACGCTGGGATCACATCTTAAAATGGATTTTAAAAGAAGATGGTCCCATCTACTCGTTACTCCATGAAAGTAAACCGGTTCTTTGTTCAGCGGATACATTGCTGATTGAATTCGATGACGGTAAAGGATGGCACTTTGAGCAGGTCATGACGAATGAACGAACACGTTTCGTGATTGAAGAAGCGTTGTATGAAGTATGCGGCGTCAAACGCGAAATTTTAGCGATTCTCTCAAAGGATTGGCATGAACTGAAGGCAGAGTTTGTTGCTAAGCGAAATAGTAGTAGTATAGAAGAGAAGGAAACAAAACAAGAATCGGAGAGCGATCAGTTATTGTCCGAGACGCTTGGTCGTTTTGGTGATATCGTAGAGTTCGAAGATTAAATTCGAGGAGGAATACAGATGCGCGGAATGGGAAACATGAACAATATGATGAAACAGATGCAGAAGATGCAAAAGGATATGGCGAAAGCACAAGAAGAACTAAAAGACTTAACAGTGACAGGTACAGCAGGCGGAGAAATGGTCTCAGTCGTCGCTGATGGTCATAAAAATATCGTAGATGTCATCATTAAAGAAGAAGTCGTTGATCCAGATGATGTTGAAATGATTCAAGATCTCGTCTTAGCCGCAACAAACGATGCTTTGAAGAAGGTCGATGAACTCGTAGCAAGTAAAATGGGGAAATTCACACAAGGTATGAATCTGCCGGGAATGTTTTAATTCGTAGGAGGAAACCACTTGCAATATCCTGAAGCGATTAGTCGTTTGATCGAAAGTTTTACGAAACTGCCGGGGATTGGTCCGAAGACAGCAGTTCGTCTAGCGTTTCATGTCCTTGATATGGAAGAGGACGATGTCTTGATGTTCGGAAAGGCATTGGTCAGCGCGAAGCGCGACATTGCCTACTGTAGTGTCTGCGGGAATATCACGGATCAAGATCCTTGTTATGTATGTACAGATAAACACCGAAACCGTACGATTGTCTGTGTCGTCCAAGATTCAAGGGATGTCATTGCAATGGAAAAGATGCGAGATTACCAAGGGTTGTATCATGTCTTGCATGGAGCAATCAGTCCAATGGAAGGAATCGGTCCAGAGGATATCAATGTATCTAGCCTACTGACACGTCTTCAAGCGGACGAAGCGATTACGGAAGTCATCTTAGCAACTAATCCGAATATCGAAGGAGAAGCGACAGCGATGTATCTATCGCGTCTCTTAAAACCGACGGGTATTCGGATCACTCGAATTGCCCATGGTCTTCCGGTTGGCGGAGATCTTGAATACGCAGATGAAGTGACGTTATCTCGTGCAATGGAGGGACGTCGCGAACTATGAGTTGGTTTCGAAAGAAGATTCGCAGTGAGTACGACCAGCGTTTGTTAGAAGAATTAGCAAAAGCAAAAGAAGATTATTTGATGAAGCGTCATCTCTTAGAAATCAGCTATGATGACTATGGTGATTTAGAAGCACAAATGAAGTTAGCGGAATCACTGTATTTCTTCTATATAAGCGAAGCAAAAAGAAGACGCGTCTCATTGATGATGAAGTAAACCGCAGCCATTCTTGTCTGCGGTTTTTACATGCTCTAAAAAAACTATAAATTATTTTAATAAAGTAGTTGCACATGTCTAATTATCGTGATATATTAATTCATGTCCTTAAGAGGACGAGCGCTTACGGCAAACAAGTAAAAAACAATTTTAAAAAAGTTGTTGACTTCTTGTTTCAAACTTGGTATTCTAATTGAGTCGCCAAAACAGGCGCGGACGAACTTTGAAAACTGAACGATGAG
>NZ_LMPR01000011.1:0-240 GCF_001423925.1 Exiguobacterium sp. Leaf187
CATTCGTTTTTGTATTCCGTAGAATACGATTTTTGCCTCATCGTTCAGTTTTCAAAGTTCGTCATTGTTTGTTTTGAAAATGGTGGGCCTAAGTGGACTCGAACCACCGACCTCACGCTTATCAGGCGTGCGCTCTAACCAGCTGAGCTATAGGCCCGTCAAAGCAAACAAAATATGGTGCACCCTGAGAGATTCGAACTCCCGACCCCTTGATTCGTAGTCAAGTACTCTATCCAGCTG
>NZ_LMPR01000011.1:281-445 GCF_001423925.1 Exiguobacterium sp. Leaf187
ATATGGTGCGGTCGAGAGGACTTGAACCTCCACGATGTTGCCACCACTAGGCCCTCAACCTAGCGCGTCTACCGATTCCGCCACGACCGCAAATATGAAATTAAAAATGGTGTGTCATGCAGGATTCGAACCTGCGACCCTCTGATTAAAAGTCAGATGCTCTA
>NZ_LMPR01000011.1:502-639 GCF_001423925.1 Exiguobacterium sp. Leaf187
AACTGGGCTGGAAGGGATCGAACCTTCGCGTGCTGGAATCAAAATCCAGTGCCTTACCACTTGGCTACAGCCCAAAAATGGCGGTCCTGACGGGATTCGAACCCGCGATCTCCTGCGTGACAGGCAGGCATGTTAAC
>NZ_LMPR01000011.1:691-867 GCF_001423925.1 Exiguobacterium sp. Leaf187
CAATTTGAAGTTGTAAACAACTCTTTAAAAAGAAATGGTGGAGGATGACGGGATCGAACCGCCGACCCCCTGCTTGTAAGGCAGGTGCTCTCCCAGCTGAGCTAATCCTCCATATGGTGACCCGTACGGGATTCGAACCCGTGTTACCGCCGTGAAAGGGCGGTGTCTTAACCGCT
>NZ_LMPR01000011.1:887-155361 GCF_001423925.1 Exiguobacterium sp. Leaf187
ATCGTAATTAATAATTATTCTCAAGAAACATTTTCACATAAGAGGTCTGGCGGAGATGGAGGGATTCGAACCCTCGCACCAGTTTCCCGGCCTACACCCTTAGCAGGGGCGCCCCTTATAGCCACTTGGGTACATCTCCAAAAGAATGGCTCCGCAAGTAGGATTTGAACCTACGACCTACCGGTTAACAGCCGGTTGCTCTACCGCTGAGCTATTGCGGAACGTTACGTTCTGTTCGGAACACTTTTATATAGTAGCAACTTTTTTTCTTTCCGTCAATGCTTTTTTAAAAAAGTTTTTAGTGACGATAAGTTGTTTAGTTGCTGTCGTTTTGACGACTTCTATAATTTATCATGCTCCGAAATGAACGTCAACTACTTTTGTAAAAAATCTTTCCACGACATCGACCACATCGATATCTTTCCGTATTCATGCGTCTTTTCCTTCTATATAATGTGCTGCATTTCTCACATTCATAAAGATAGGATTTTTTTTCGTCTTCTTGTCTTCTCGGACTGTATCGAAGCCCATCGTAGCGCTCTAACCATTCCTTGAAGTCTTGATCTTGATGACGGTGTCCCATTCCTGCTAGATGTAAATGGTAGTGACACAGTTCATGAATCACGATTCCGCGGAAGACTTTCATGTCATCGATATATCGTTTATTGAAGTCTAAATGATGATCGCCTAAGAAATAGCGACCACCTGTCGTCTTCAGCCGTGGATTAAAATAAGCTTTATGTCGAAACGGTAAGGAAAATACGTCGAGCGACAGTTGCTCGACGTATCGTTGTAATTGTTCATTCGTCATTTCGGCGGAACCAGTGTCAAACCAATCCGTCCCCGCTCTGGTTCAACATTCGTCACCCATACTGTCACGATATCCCCGACAGCGACGACATCAAGTGGATGCTTGACACGTTTACGACTGAGCTTCGAGATATGAATTAAACCATTCTCTTTCACTCCGATATCAACGAACGCACCAAAATCAAGAACATTCCGGACTGTCCCTTGGAACTCCATCCCGACTTGGATCATATCCATCGATAGAACATCTTGGCGGAGCAACGGTTTATCGAGCGCTTCCCGAGGGTCACGACCCGGACGTTGTAACGCTTCGATGATGTCACGTAATGTCGGCTCTCCGATCTCGAGCGTCTGTGCCATCTCCGGTAATGACAATGTAGACAATTGTTCCCGCACCGCATCCGTTCCAACTTGATCCAGCGTTAAGCCTAGTGTCTTAAATAACTTCTCGACTGTTTTGTACTGTTCCGGATGAATCGGCGTCCGGTCGAGCGGATGCGTACCTTCTAGAATTCGCAGGAATCCTGCTGCCTGTTCGTAGGCTTTTGCACCAAGACGAGGAACTTTCAATAATTCCTGGCGTGTCTTAAACGTCCCAAGTTCCGAGCGGCGTTCAACGATTTTTTTCGCTGTCGCCTTCGTGATCCCTGCGACGTAACTCAAAAGCGGTTCTGACGCTGTATTAACATCAACTCCGACTTGGTTGACGACCGTCTCGACGACAAAATCAAGCGTCTCCTTCAGTTTCGTTTGCGAGACATCATGTTGATATTGACCAACTCCAACAGACTGCGGGTCGACTTTGACAAGTTCAGCGAGTGGATCCTGCAAACGACGCGCAATCGAAATCGCGGATCGTTGTTCGACCTGAAGCTCTGGAAACTCCGTCCGGGCAATCTCTGAAGCGGAATAAATACTCGCCCCTGCCTCGTCGACGATTGTAAAGGCGATATCTGTTTGCCCCTTCATCCAGTCCGCAACAAATGCTTCTGTTTCCCGTGAAGCAGTTCCGTTCCCGATCGCAATCAACTCGATTCCATATGTATCAACGAGCTGCGAAAGGGTTTGACGTGCTTCTTTTGCTTTTTGCTCTGACATCGTCACGTAAATGACGCCGACTTCCTTCATTTCACCTGTCGGATCGATGACTGCCCACTTACATCCTGTCCGGTAGGCCGGATCCAGTCCCAACATGACTTTCCCTTTCATCGGTGGTTGCATGTAGAGTTGACGGAGATTCTTACCAAAGACGTCAATCGCTTGGAACTCTGCCTTTTCCGTCAGTTCATTTCGAATTTCTCGTTCGATGGCAGGAAAGACCGATTTTTTATAGCCCGTCGTGATCGCCGCTTCGACGATATCACGTTTCTTTGGCGCCAGTTGTGCGTAGGAACGAAGCAATGTCGGTAAAACCTGTTGTTCCTCTAACACGACTTTCACAGAGACGATTTTCAATGCTTCCGCACGGTTAATCGCAAGAATCCGGTGCGGAACGATCTGTTGAATCCGTTCACTGTAGGCATAATACTGTGCAAAGACACCTTTTTCATCGACTGCATCCTTTTTCTGTTTCGTGACGATTTCTGCTGAACGGCGCATTTGCTTACGAATGAACTCACGCACCGTCGCTTGTTCGCCCCACTCCTCGGCAATGATCGATTGTGCCCCAGTAAGCGCTTCTTCCGGATCCAGCCCATTGCTCAAGCGATGGAATGTCGCTTCATCATAAGCAGACTTGTCGCGGAACCAGTCGGCAAGTGGTGCAAGCCCTGCTTCCCGTGCAATTTCCGCCTTTGTCCGACGTTTTGGTCGAAACGGTAAATAGATATCTTCGACTTGTTGTAACGTCGTCGCTTCCTCGAGCGTTCGACGGAGTTCCGGCGTCAATGCACCTTGCTCCTCGATTTTTTCAAGGACGTCACTCCGTCTACTTTCAAGTTGCGTTAATTGTTTATGTCGATCGAGAATCGCTTTGATCGCGACCTCATCGAGTTCACCTGTCTGTTCTTTCCGGTAGCGGGCGATGAACGGAATCGTACCGCCTTCTTCCGTCAATTGTAAGACTGCCTTCACTTGCGCAGGACGTACATTCAATTCACTTGCGATTCTCTTTTCCATCTGCTTCACCTCTCATTCATTATACCGAAGAACGCATGGAAAAGAAAAAAGACTGACACGAGGTCAGTCTTTTGAGAATACTTCATTTGGTTCGACTTTGATCGCTTCACGTAACTTCTGTAAAGCGCGTCGTTGGAGACGGGAAACGTGCATTTGCGAAATGCCGAGTAGTTCGCCCGTTTCTTTTTGACTCATATTACGGTAGTAGGCACATTCGAGAATCGAACGTTCGCGGTCCGTTAAGACAGCAAATGCCTTTTCAAGAATCAGACGCTGATCGACGGAGTCATAGCCGTTTTCTTGATTCCCGACGAGGTCGAGTAACGTAACAGTACTACCTTCCTGATCTGCCTCAATCGAACTATCAACGGATAACGCTTGATAGCTTTTACCCATCTCAAGTGTTTCGAGGACCTCCTCTTCCGATACTTCAAGACGCGCAGCAATCTCATCGATGCGCGGAGAGCGTTGCAACTCCGTCGTCAACTCCTCGACTGCCTTCTTAATTTTCGGTCCGAGTTCCTTGATGCGACGTGGAACGTGGACGCTCCATGTCTTATCGCGGATGAAACGTTTGATTTCACCGATGATCGTCGGAACAGCAAACGACTCAAAACTGCGACCGAATTCCTTATCGAAGCGACGAAGCGCTGCAAGCAACCCAATCATGCCGACCTGAACAAGATCGTCATGAATCGGTCGACCACGCGAGAACTTTCGGGCCAAAGCTTCTACCAAGTCTGAATAACGCTCGAGTAATGCCGCATGCACTTCCTCATCTTGGTCGTCCTGCTGATACAAATCAATCAGTCGAAGTACTTCATCATCACTGTGATGGCGTTGTTGAGACTTTGCTGGCACTTTGACCCACCTCATCTCTATTCATATATTTTGTCATATGGACAGTGACGCCGTTCGCTTTCTCGATCGTTACTTGATCCATCAATGCTTCGATCATCAAGATACCGAGTCCTCCTTCATGCAAGGAATCGAGATCGTGTGCATCCGTAATCGGTTCACTTTGGCGTTTGACCTCATCTTTATCGAACGTAATGCCGTTATCCTTGACGACAATCTCGAGACGATCATCCGGATAGACGTTACATGTCAAGGCGATGCTACCATCTTCTTTTCCTTCGTACGCATGTTGAACAGCGTTCGCACATGCTTCTGAGACAGCGATCTTGATATCTTCGATGTCATCATACGTGTATCCCATCCGGTTGGCGACACCTGAAACCGTCAGACGGGCAATGGCTACATATTCCGGTTTTGCCGGTAATGTCATGTTTAGTTGTTCGTTCTTCATTGCGTTCCACCTCTTACACCACTATCGATTGTAATGATGCTTGAAAGACCTGTAATTTCGAATAGACGACGGATGCGTTCAGAAACGCCGACGAGCGTGAACGATGTACCGTTCTTTTTCGCCGCTTTGAGTGCTCCGACGAACACGCCGAGACCTGTCGAATCCATGTAGTGTACTTCATCCAAATGGACGACGACATCGTTTGTTTCAACTGCCGGGACTAGTTCTTGGCGAAGCTTTGGTGCTGTATACGTATCAATCTCACCTGCGATATAAAGATGCGTCTGACCGTCAAGCTGCTCTGTTTTAATTGTTAAATCCATCTTCAAGTTCCTCCTCAAGGAAAATCTGTCTATGTGGTCTTGCTATTCATCCTACCTCATCCCTTTATAAAAAGGTCACTTGGGTATGTTTCCCCGTAAAGAAAACTTTAAAACCCATTTTATAAAAAAAGAGGTCAAAAAAAGTCGCATACGCTAGTATCGACTCTTCTTGTGTTGCGCTTCTATGTAAGTGCCTAAAAATCAACCAAGCCTAAGCTGATTGCGACGGCACTATTTACTTTCATCATCGTGTCTGGATCTAGATGTGTGACTTTATCCGTTAGACGGCGTTTATCAATTGTACGGATTTGCTCAAGTAAGATGACCGAATCACGTTCTAATCCGTGTCGCTCTCGATATACTTCCACATGGGTCGGTAGTTTGGCTTTGTCGATCTGTGCCGTGATCGCAGCCACGATGACTGTCGGGCTGAATCGGTTACCAATATCATTTTGTAGAACAAGCACGGGACGAACTCCCCCTTGTTCCGATCCGACCACAGGTGACAAATTTGCATAAAACACGTCGCCACGTTTGACTATCAAAGCTTACACCCCGCTTACTTGACGTAGGAGTGAGAACTCCGCCTCCGTTTCAATCTGGAACATTTCGCCAACGATCGATAAATTGATTGCTGCCATTTCTTCGTAACCACGTTTCAATTCCTCACGTAGCTGACGCTTGCGTTCTTCGGTCGTATGGTTCGACTTCATCCCAATCGTCTCCTTCGCTACATTTCGCTCAACAAACTGCATTTCCCGTTGTTGGACCAAGATAATGGCACCTCCAGATTCACTGAAACCTTAACGAACGACTCACTTTCTACTTCAATATATCAGTCGAATTCAGAAAATACAATCAAAATTCAAACAAATAACATATTTTTGCCATCTTATTGATGTCTTGTACGAATCATTGACGCGGCACGCGCTTCGAGAATTGACAGAGAACTTCATAGTTGATTGTCCCGAGCCAATGGGCTGCTTCCTCGATCGGTGCCCCTTCTCCAATCAGAATGACTTCCGTTCCGATTGGATATTCCCTTGGTAATCGAATCATGAGCCGGTCCATGCAGACTCGACCAACGATTTCACACGGTAGACCGTCCACAATCAATGAGTAGCCTTGGAACTTGCGTGACCAGCCATCCGCGTAACCGATCGGAACAGTACCGATCCATTCATCCGTCGGTGCCGTATAGGTCGCCCCGTAACTGATCGTTTGACCGGGCTCGACTTGTTTGACCTGCATCAGACGACTTTTCAGTGAAAACGCCGGTTTTAAGAACTCGTAATGTCCTGCCATCTCATCCGACGGCATCGCCCCATATAAAGCGATACCGACTCGAACGACGTTAAACGGCGCTTGACCTGCTAGACGAATCGCTGCCGCCGAATTGGCACAGTGGATGTAACGGATATCCGGTACTAGTGCGACATACGATAAAAACGTTTCAAGTTGGCGTTCGAACAATCGGCTGTTCAACTCGTCAGCAGTCGCGAAATGCGTATAGATGCCTTCGAGTTCGACGAGATCATCATCACATTCAGCAAGAATTCGCTTCAACTCATCGACATGTTGCAGTCCGAGTCGTCCCATTCCGGTATCGACCTTGATATGCAGACGAAGATGATCGATTTCTGTCAAATGACGTTTCGCTTCCTGAAGCCAATCGGCTGAAAAGACAGGAACGGCGACATCATAATTCGAAGCGACCGTCGCATGTTCCGGTAGTAAAGCCTCAAGCATCAAGATCGGTGCTTGGATACCCGCTTCTCGCAACTCGATCGCTTCTTCGAGGAGCGCGACAGCGAGTAAGTCAGCTCCGTTCTCAAGAGCGATCTCAGCGACCGTCACTGCCCCATGACCATAGCCGTCCGCCTTGACGACCGCCATCACCTGTTGTTCGCCCATCCGTGTTTTGATTTCGCGTATATTATGTGCGATCGCTTCCCGATCGATTTCAATCCAAGTTGGTCGGTACATCCCATTCCCTCTTCTCTAATAAGACTTGCGCAGATGCATAATGCTCTGAATGTGTGATCGAGACGTGGATGACGCCATCGAATGGTCCACTCATGATCGGTCGCCCTGTCTCATCGTTTAAAATTTCAACGTCTTGCCAGGAAACTTCTTTTCCGACGCCGGTTCCGAATGCTTTGACGAACGCTTCCTTTGCAGCGAAACGTCCAGCGAGGTACTCGATGCGACGGTGTCCTGAGAGCGATTGATAGCGTTCCTGCTCTATCTGCGTTAAGATTCTTCCGGCAAAACGTGGCTGCCGCTCAAGCGTTTGCTCGATTCGATCCAGTTCCACCAAATCGATGCCAATTCCATAAATCATCCGAGACGCCTCCACAGTTCTATTCTTCGCCATCTTCATATAGAATGAAGATGAAGCGAGGTGTTGTCATGTTTAGTCGAACGGAAAACCTACAAACGTTCACACGTTCTTATCCGGTCGTTTCGTTGTTAATTTTAATCCAAGTCGCCCTGTTTGTCATCGAACAGTTAGGTGCACTCCTTAATCTGACGTTCTCTCCTTTAAGTGCAGGCGCAGCAATCAATCTCTTAATTGGACAAGGTGAATGGTGGCGTGTCGTCACGGCCACGTTCTTGCATTATGATTTTTGGCACATTGCGTTCAACACGTTTGCTCTCGTCATCTTCGCTCCACCGCTTGAACGGATGATCGGACATGCTCGATTTGCCGCTTTTTACTTGCTCGTCGGTACGCTCGCGAACATCTTGACGTACTTCACGAAAATCAATGAACCGTTTTACGGTCAAGCTGGAGCATCGGGTGCCATTCTTGGTTTGCTTGGGTTTTATGTCTACTTGAGCCGATTCAAGCGGACAGTCATCCTAGCAGACGATACACGTCTTGTGTATATCTTTACTGCGGTCACGGCAGTCTTTACGTTACTCGGCTCAAATGTCGCTGTATTCGGTCACTTGTACGGTTTCGTCCTCGGATTCCTCTTCGGATTCGTCTTTGGTAATCGTGCCGTTCCATTCACACGTCCGTTCCAAACCGGTCGTCGATCGAGCGGTGGACCTGTCTTCGTAAGCGGTTCTGGTCAACTCGGTCGGATCTTCTTCTATATCATCATCGCGTTTGCCGTACTCGGATTATTCTTCCGCTACTTGTAAAATGGCATAAAAAAAGGACTCCGCTACACGCGCGAGTCCTTTTTTTGCTTATTTGCGAAGTACTTCTGCTAAGTCCTTCACGTCGTCAATCAGGTTATGGATCGTCTCCTGATTGTCCGTATAGAGTGCTTTTAGTTCTTCAAAGCGCCCTTTTGGATCTTGTTTGACAGCAGACAATTGTGTTCCTGCGCCGCTGAATGTCCGTTTCACTGCTGCAAACTGCGCTTGGCGCGTATCTTTATGCAGTAGTGATAAAGTAGCGCCGACAAGTGCGCCACCAAGTGTTGCTACGACAAAATAGTTCTTCTTCATCTGTTAGTCCCCCTGCATCTCACTCATTTGTTGGTGGTACGATTTGATACCGTTTCATGACGGGAGAAGGCGCGAACGACTTCCCTGCCTCTTCAGCATACTGGTCTACCGTAAGACGTTCAACTGATTTTGCATAACGAGCCCCGTCCCCTGTCTCTTGGAACTGAATCAATAAGACAAGATCCGTTCCCTTCTCGACACGTCCAATCCGAAAGGCCTGGAAGCCACCATATTCTGCTCCGATGACTTTCGGATTCGACATCACTTGATGTACGAATAGATCCCCGCTATTTTGATCTGCCGGAATCGACCAGTAGAAGAGACTGCCTTCATCCGAAAAATTGCCACGTGATTCGAGCAACGTGTACGTATTGCCACTTTGAAAAGGCGATTTCGAGTCTGTTTCCATCCAGAGGATGGCATCGCCGCTTCCGCTAGCGACACGAATATGAGCATCACGGGAGCGAATTTGTTCAACGAACGAACCGCTACCAAATGTAATCGAAAGTTTAGATGGCATCACAGGCCTCCGCAAGTTGAAAGTCTTTTTCCGTCAATCCGTTTTCATCATGAGTCGTCGCCGCAAGTGTGACGTTTTTATAGTCGATCACGATCCGTGGATGATGATTCAAGTTTTCAGCGATACTCCCGACTTCCTGTACAAAATCCAGTGCCGCAGGAAACGATGCAAGTGTATAGGTCCGGACGATTTCATCATCCACGACACTCCAATCTTGCAACCGCTCAAGACGCTCTTCCACTTCATACTCATTCAACCTAGCCATCCCTTTCTCCTCCTCTACTATCATTTTCGTCCTATACCTTATACCCCATTCTTTTACTTCTCTATACCTGTTTGTATCCGATTTCTTCCTTTTGCCTTCTGTGTGAGATAGAGTACAATGTGAAAGAGAACACTAATTCAAAATCGGAAAGGGGCTTACGCATATGCGCGCTCTGATTGTCATTGATTACACGATCGATTTCGTTGCTGACGAAGGAAAGCTGACTTGTGGAAAACCAGGACAAGCGATTGAAGAACGGATCGCTACGTTGATGGAGGAATTTTCAACGGAAGATTACGTCGTCATCGCCAACGATATTCACGAAGAAGGCGATACGTTCCACCCAGAAACCGTCCTCTTCCCGCCACACAATATCCGCGGGACACATGGACGTGATCTGTTCGGGAAAGTCGCAGCCATGGCACGGGTCGCCGATCACGTCATCGACAAGACGCGTTATAGTGCGTTCGCCGGGACGGACCTCGATTTACGCTTGCGTGAACGCGGTATCCGCGAAGTCCACCTCGTCGGTGTCTGTACGGACATTTGTGTCCTTCATACAGCTGTCGATGCCTACAATCTCGGGTATCGTATCGTCGTCCATGCCGATGCGGTCGCAAGCTTTAACGCGACTGGTCACGAGTGGGCGCTTACACACTTTAAACAATCGATCGGCGCTGAAGTCGTCGGCGAATAAGAAGGGATCTGTCCGTCATGTTACAACGTAATCTTGCACTCCATACCGATCTGTACTTACCACGGTGGATGTATATCTATTGGAAAGAAGGACGTCATAATGAACGCGCCGTCTTTGATGTTTACTACCGTTCGAATCCGTTCGCAGGAGGCTATGTCGTCTTTGCGGGTCTCGAAAATATCATCGAGTACATTCAAACACTCCGTTTCACGGAAGAAGATATCACGTACTTGCAAGAGATGATCGGCTTCCCGGATGAGTTCAAGGATGAACTGCGTCAGTTCAAGTTCAATGGTTCGATTTCAAGTGTCAAAGAAGGCGAAATCGTCTTCCCGAACGAACCACTGATTCGGATCGAGGCACGCATCTTTGAAGCGAAGCTCTTACAGACCGCGATTTTGAACATCGCGAACCACGAATCGCTCATCGCGACGAAGTACGCACGTATTCGTCAATCAGCTCCTCGTGCGAAGTTCCTCGAAGCTGGTGCCCGTCGCGCGCAAGGCATCGATGCCGCTTACTTCGGTACGCGTGCTTCGTACCTGGCTGGTTTTGACGTCACAAGCCTTGCTTCAGCAGGACGCGACTTCGGCATTCCGTGTGGTGGAACGATGGAACATGCCGACATTCAATTCCACGATGACGAATTGACGGCATTCCGGACATTCGCTTCTCATTATCCGGATCAGGCGACATTACTCGTCGATACGTACGATACGCTCAAGAGTGGTCTTCCGAATGCCATCACGGTTGCGAAGGAACTCCAAGCCAAAGGGCATAAACTGCGTGGCATCCGGATCGATTCTGGCGACTTATCTTACTTGTCAAAACGTGCCCGTAACATGCTTGACGAAGCTGGCTTCCCGGAAGTCGACATCGTCTTGTCAGGGGACCTCGATGAGTACGTCATTCAGGACTTACGCATCCAAGGTGCCCAAGCCAATACATTCCTCGTCGGAACACGTGGTATTACAGCTTACGAACAACCGGCTCTTGGGATGGTCTACAAATTGGTCGCACGTGAAGTAGATGGCGAGCTCGCACCCGTCATTAAAGTATCCTCGTCAAAAGCCAAGACGACGACGCCCCATATCAAGGAAGTCTATCGCATCATCGATCCGGTGACGGATAAGTTCAAAGGCGATTACGTGACGTTGATGGACGAAGATCCGTCAACACTTGAAGCTGTCGATCTCATCGACGTCCGGGACCCATCGTTCCGGAACCGCATCGAACAGTTCAAGGTCGAGCGCTTACTTGAACCGATCTTCAAGGATGGAGAGTTGATCTATACAGTGCCGACGATCGAAGAGAGTCGCCACTTCCACGAAACACAGATTGGTCGTCTGTGGGAAGAGTACAAACGACTGCGCTTGCCAGAGATCTATGCTGTCACATTCAGCGATCGTCTCTGGAAGCTCAAACTCGACATGATTCGGGATACCCGACTGGCAAGTGGGTTAAAATAAGACGCCAAAAAGCGCCGTTCTTCCTCCCTCAGGATGAACGGCGCTTTTTCTCATGTTAATCCTGCTTCGTTTCCGACAGGTGTCATTTCTGTTGGCGCTTGTTCCATCTTCTTACGAAAGTACCATGCGAAGCCAAGTGCACCTCCGATGAAGACGATATACGTGATGCGTTGACCGAATTCAGCTAAGGAATCCGCGTAGAAAATACTGATTAAATGATCACTTCCACTAATGAGTAGCAAACAGGCAATCAGGAGCGCAATGCGATATGCAAGCGTCGGGCGGTCTGTCGGTTCAGCATGCCAATACATGATGATATGGTGGGCAAGTAGAACGATACCCAGGATTCCTAATATTCCAATGAGTACTTGCGGCATAATGAACGATCCTCCTGTTTAGTAGTATCTAGTCTTATTTAAACATAGTTCATACGGATTTCGTCAGGAAAAGTTTCCCGTCCCACATTCCTCACGGTATACTGTAGGAAAATCGTAAGCGATCAAGGGAGGGCATTTTTTTCATGAAAACCTTTAAGTTATGCACTTTACGCATTTTAATGGACGAGTCAGGACGTGATACGACGATTCCCGTCGCCATTCAGGACGGATTGACGGTCAGTACCGAACAGACGGCACAGTGGGTTGCAGAAATCGTCGTTCCTCCAACGGATCAGCCGATCGTCGATGAATTGTTCACAAAACATTTACGTGCTTTGATTGAAATCACGATCTCACGACCTGATAATGACCCTGCCGCGATGATCGTCACGCCCCTTGAACGGACTGTCTTAAGCGAAAACGTCTCGTATGTCTTCACGGGTAAGATGGTCATGATGAAGAATGATTTATCTGAATCGATCTTACGCGAAGTCGTCGAAGATGGATTCGCTGGCGAAGAACTCGTTCAAGAATATAAGGATCGTCGTTCGAAACGTGGCGCCCATATCACAAGCATCGCTAAAGAAACATTCAAGCAATATTTGACAGAGCATCCGAACGCACCCGTTTCTTAAGGTTTTTCGACCTCATCCGTGATGTGGTCCGCTACGTTGATTCGGTCAATCGTATAGTGATCTGTATGATGGATATAATTCGCACACGCGTTTTTCAAAGGTGTCCGGTAACTGAACGTCGCATCAATCGATGATAAGGCTGCCTTGATCGTATGCGAGTGACAGACGATTAGAATTCGTTTCCCTTCATACATGCGTGTCGCTTCCTGTAACGCATCGAACACGCGATCCTGGATGGCTTGTTCCGTTTCAAGACCCGGCACAAGTGTCGTATCGTTCGCTTGAACAGCCTCGTAAATCGCTGCGACTGGTTCACCGGAAGCGGCTCCGAATTCGCGTTCGACAAGTCGCTCGTCTGTCGCTGTAATCGTTAAGCCAACAGCACGACCGATGATTTCCGCCGTCTCAACGGCACGCGACAAGGGACTTGCTACTAAGACATCCCACTTTTCATTCGATAGATAAGCGGCGCTGAGTTCCGCTTGTCTTCTTCCTGTTGCATTCAACGGGATATCTTCTCTTCCTTGAATCCGTTCGTTTAAGTTCCAATCCGTCTGACCATGCCGCACTAAACAAATTTCAGTCATGTCTCTGTCTCCCTCATTTAAGAAATATGACTGATTGTATCATGTTTTCCATTCGGAAGTTGTCGAGGTGGCAACAGTAGTACCTGACAGGTGAAATGTTCAATTCGTTCAAGCAATCGTTCGATCTTTAACGGATTTTCCGTCTGAGCGAAACTAGCAAGTGAGTGCGTACCATTCGGAAAGGAAAACAAACGAACATCGGCTCCGACATCCGCTCCCTTCTCAACGAAATGCAAGGCTTGAGAAAACGGAACAATCGGATCTTTTTTACCGTGCAAGAGCATGATTGGCGGAGCATCCGACGATAAATGTGTGACGGGTGAGACGTGCGTCATCAGCTTGCGCCATTCTTCTCGTCCCCCCTTGTAGAACTTAATATGGGCAATCCAAGTCTGAATGAAATTAAACAGCAAAAAGTTCGTCGGTGGATATAAAGCGATCACACCACTGATCAATGGCATGTGCCGCTCATCGCGCTCACCAACGAAAGCAGATGGGGCAAGTGCCGTCGTCAGCATGAGTGCGGCTCCGGCTGAATCTCCCCATACCATCATCCGTCCTCTTAGAATGCGAAGACCCTCTGCTTCCTTATTCAAAAAACATAACGCATCCCGTACATCTTCGAGGTTATCCGGAAAATAACTGCCCTCTTCGAACAAACGATACTCAATACTACAGACGGCAACTCCGAGTTCAAGTAGTCGATCAACGATTGGACTAAAGCAGAACATGTCATCGCGCTCTCCACGAACGAATGCACCACCGTGTGCATAGATGGCAACTGGAAACGGTCCTTCTCCTGGTGGATAATAGAGATCGAGTTGTAAGATGCGGTCTCCCACCTGTTTGTAGGTGAGCGTCCGCGGTGCAAGTTGTTTTTCTGTGAGTGGCAAGGCGGGTTCGGTCCATCGAAGTAGTGCACCATAATTGTTCCAGATACTCGCTCCCGCTGCTGCCGTCGTCAATAATGCAGCTCCCCCCATTAGCCATGCAGTTTCACGTTTCACTTGATCACCTCCAAAAAGACGTGCCAGTTTCTTCACTTTATTATCCTTTTACCCCGTTTTAAAAGATGTCGAACGTCTCGGTATTCCTACTTGACGCTTCACCAGCGTTCCGCTATAGTGAGAAAGTCCAAATCGGAATTGTTACGTTTTAATAATGGAGGTATCATATAATGAAAAAAATTATTCCTGCTTTAACAATCGCCTTCGCGAGTGCAAGTGTCCTCGCCGCTTGCGGTTCGAATACCGATTCATCGACTTCAGATAAAACCCAGACAGAAGTCTATGCATCGACGTTCGCAACAGCTGCTATTGCCCGCGAAATCGGTGGTGATCAAGTCGACGTCAAGATGATCGTCCCACCTGGAGCAGATCCTCACTCTTACGAGCCGACGTCAAAACAACTCACTGAAATTGCTAAGGGTGACTTGTTCCTCTTAACGGGCACGACGCTCGAGCCGTATTCGAAAAAAATCCAAGAGAGCTTAAAAGGCACGGACGTCCGCTTCATTGAGACGAGTAAAGACGTCAACTTGCTAGAATCGGATGCTACGCTTCATGCACATGAAGAAGAGGGGCATACAGAAGACGAACATGCTCACGAAGAAGAAGGGCACGATGATCACGCAACGGACGAACATGCGCATGAAGAAGAGGGTCATGACCACGGAAAATACGATCCACACGTCTGGCTCGACCCTGTCAACGCAAAAGCAATGGCACACTCGATTACAACTGCTTTATCAAAAGAAGTACCAAAAGACAAAGCAACATTCGAGAAAAACTTAAAAGCGTTCGATCAGCAAGCTGATGAATTGGACGAACAATTTAAACAAGCCGTCGCTGATGGATCAAAAAAAGAACTTCTCGTTACGCATGCCGCTTATGGTTACCTCGCAGAACGATATGGTTTCACACAACTGCCGATCGCGGGAATTTCTCCTTCCGATGAACCGTCACAAAAGCAACTGGCCACTTTAGTGAAAGAAGCACGGATGCATGATTTGAAATACGTCGCGTTCGAAGAGACGGTCTCACCGAAGGTCGCACGTGTCATCCAAAAAGAAATCGGAGCTGAATCCGTGACGATTCATAATCTAGAGTCGGTCACGAAAGCGCAACAAAACAGCTCGTACTTCAAGTTGATGGAAGAAAACGTCCAAACATTAAAACAAGCACTTCAGTAAAGTACAGTTGACACGCGTTACTCAATGCGGTACGGTAAGAAACGTGTTTTACAACAATTGAATGACTTCTTTTTATCGCGAGAAACGGAGGGACTGGCCCAATGATGTTTCGGCAGCGGACGATTTGATTCGTACTGTGCCAAATCCAGCAAGCGAAAGCTTGAGAGATAAGAAGAGCGTCTTTTTTCATAAAGACCTCCTTCTTTCTTGCGAAGGGGTCTTTTTTTGTACCTTTGAGAAACGAGGTGTCAACAATGAATGAAACGATCACGCCTAACAAATGGGCACTGCTTCCCCTCGTCGTATTCCTGGTCCTCTTCATCGGAGCCGGGATCTTCTATGACGACTTTTACAAATTTCCGATCCTTATCGCCGCATTGATTGCTTTAATCTTTGCTGCAATCACAACGAAAGGATCCATCAATCAAACGGTCGAACGAATCGCAACCGGTGCCGGAAATCCCGATATCATGATCATGGTCTTCATCTTCTTATTAGCCGGTACGTTTTCTGGAACGGCAGAAGCAATCGGTGCCATCGATGCGACCGTCAATGCTGCTTTGACGTTCCTACCTCCGTCACTCCTGATGAGCGGTCTGTTCGTCATCGCTGCCTTCATCTCGATGGCGATGGGGACATCTACCGGAACGATTGCCGCGCTCGCGCCGATCGCTTTCGGTATTCATGAAGCAACAGGCATCAACGTCGCGATCGCAGCAGCATCAGTCGTTGGGGGTTCGATGTTCGGCGATAACTTGTCGTTCATCTCAGATACGACGATCGCTGCCGTTCGAACGCAAAAAACGAACATGCGTGATAAGTTCCGAACGAACTTCATGATCGTTCTCCCGGCTGCCATCTTGACGGTCATCTTACTCGCATTCGTTTCTGGTTCTGGCGATGCGGTAACGGCTAAAGCATTCGAGTTCTACAAATTGATTCCATATCTCGCCGTCATCGTCCTTGCACTATTTGGTGTTAATGTCATCCTCGTTCTCGTCGGTGGTACATTGCTCACTGGCATCATCGGTATGATTGACAATAGCTTCGGTTTAAGTGGGTTCGTCCTTTCGATGTCAAAAGGAATGATGGGCATGGCAGAGATTTCAATCTTGACGCTCCTCATGGGTGGTCTCGTCAGTTTGATTACGTTCAACGGTGGAATTGCTTACTTGAAAGAGACGCTGACGCGCAAGATTTCACAGCGTCGCGGTGCCGAATTCAGTATGGCGGCACTCGTTAGTGCGACGAACCTCGCAACGGCGAACAATACGATCTCGATTCTTGTCGCTGGACCACTGGCAGCTGAAATCGCCGATACGTATGAAATCGATCGCAAGAAATCAGCGAGTATCCTTGATATCTTCTCTTGTGGTATTCAAGGCATCATTCCGTATGGGGCACAACTATTGATTGCAGCAGAATTGACGAAGACGGCTTCTCCTGAACTGATTCCGTATCTGTTCTATCCGTTCCTCCTCTTCGTTTGTGGATCAATCGCCATCTTCTTCGGATTGCCACGCATGAAGAAGACAGCTGCGAAGCAAGAAAAAATTTCTTCCTAATCATAAAAACAGGTCCGATCGCTATGATCAGACCTGTTTTGTTATTTTTTCTGCTTTGCTTGTCTTTCTAAGATCAAATAGGCGATTGCCGGAAGTGGAAACTGAAGGAGTCCAGCACCTCCCCACACCCATGGATTACGTCCTGACTTTCGTGCACTGAAAAACAGACTCACTGCTTGTGTGACCAGCAAGGCACCAATACTAAGCCAAGCTCCCTTTGATAGCTTTTTATTCTTTTGAGCCATCTGTTATCCTCCTTTTTCGGACAGGCATTCAGATTTTATTACGCTTCTATTTTATATCATATCCTATTTCTCCATGAGCATAGAAACGGACGTCTTCGTTCGTTCATGCTAAACTAAACGAGCAAATCTAAACTACGTTTTATGAGGAGGAGTAACACATGCAATACGCAAAACTTTCAAACGGTATTACGATTCCCCAAATCGGATTCGGTGTCTGGCAAGTAGATGAAGAGACAGAAGCACCTGCTGCTGTCGCTGAAGCACTACGTGTCGGCTATCGTCACATCGATACAGCTGCTGTCTACAAAAACGAGCGCGGTGTCGCAAAAGGAATCAAGGAAAGCGGCGTGAAACGTGAGGATCTCTTCTTAACGTCAAAAGTCTGGAACGATGATATTCGTGCCGGTCGGACGAAGGAAGCATTCGCAGAATCGCTCGAACGTCTCGAAACAGATTATCTTGACCTCTATCTCATCCACTGGCCGGTCGAAGGCTATATCGAAGCGTGGAAAGCAATGGTTGAATTGTACGAAGAAGGCAAGATCAAAGCGATCGGTGTCTCGAACTTCAAGGAACATCACCTCGATACATTGGCAGAAGAGGGATTGATGGCTCCAATGATCAACCAAGTCGAATTGCATCCACAATTGCCGCAACACGAACTACACGAATACTTGCAAGATCACAATATCCAAGTCGAAGCATGGAGCCCACTCATGCAAGGGAAATTCCTCGAAATCAATGATTTCAAGGAAATCGCAGAGAAGCACGGCAAGACACCTTCACAAGTCGTCTTACGTTGGCACCTCGACAACGGCATCGTCGCTCTTCCGAAATCCGTCACTCCAGCACGCATTGCGGAAAACTTCGACGTCTTTGATTTCCAACTCGATGCTGATGATCTTGAGAAAATTGATCGTATCGCAACGGATGTCCGCCTCGGACCAGATCCGGACGAAATCGATTTTTAATCTAAAGGTTATCGTAAAAAAAGAACGGCTTCCATGTGAAGACGTCTTGCTTCATCTGAACGACGAGAGACCCGTTTCCAGTCTACGACTTGGAAGCGAGTCTCTTTTTTTATGCTTGAAGCTGTTCAGACATAATAAATTAAAATCGTATCTTCCGCTTCTTCTGCTTTTTGAAAATAGGCACGTAAATCAGCAAACTGTTCCCAGATATCCTCGAATTCGCCCGGTGTTCCAGCTTCATCATGAATCGAAGCGAGTGCCCGTTGATCGAAATTCCGCATCACCTCAGCCGATATGATGAGGAGTGGCAAGGGAAGAATACCGACAATCGCCGCTTTTTCTTCGTTGACGATCAACTCTTCGCCAACGATCGCTCGTCCCAGGTTGTAATGTGTGTCTTGATCAATGTAGATATCGATTTGATTCATCAAATGATAGATGGCGTTCGTCTGTTCGAGAGCGAATAATTGTTCATGATCGGGTTGTGTCTCATGAATGAATAAAATCCAGTCCATGATGATGTGGGGATCGTTTCCGAACGACTCCCAGACCGCATCCGTGACGCGGACGAAATGTACGTTTTCCATTCTCCCCCTCCCTTCTGTACTCTGTATTCCCTTTTTAAATTCGTTCTATACAAAAAAAGAGCCAGATTTCTCTGACTCCCTTTCCTTAGATCGCTTTTTCATCTTCTTTTGATTCCTGCCATGCTTCAAGCGTATCTTTCCCCGGCAAGTTCGGAATCGAGTCCGCATAGAATCGCGGCTCTTTCCCTGCTTTTCGTTGTGTCATGTAATCATCTAGGGCAAGCTTCGCTATCTTTGCAAGACGGAAAATCGCATACAGATTGACGATCGCCATGAGTCCCATGAAGATGTCCGCTAACGCCCACACGAGACTAGCCGACTCGACAAGTGAACCGAAGACGATCATGACGAGGACGAGTACGCGGTATGCCATCATGACTTGTTTATTTTCACGGATGAAGTTGATGTTCGATTCACCGTAGTAGTAGTTTCCGACGACGGAACTAAACGCAAATAGGAAGATGGCGAGTGCCATGAATCCTGTCGCAAATGATCCAACTTGTGATGCAAGTGCGCCCTGTGCTAAATCAATACCAGCTAAGGCATCTCCATTCGCATCTTTTGTCGGAACTCCACTGACGAGAACGATCATCGCTGTCGCCGAGCAGACCATCAATGTATCGACGAAGACCGCGAATGATTGAATCAAGCCTTGTTTGACCGGGTGAGAGACTTCCGCTGTTGCCGCTGCGTTAGGTGCTGAACCCATACCGGCTTCGTTCGAGAACAAACCGCGACGAATACCATTCAGAACGGCCGCCCCGATTGCTCCCCCTGCTAATGTCTTAAACTCGAATAATCCTTCTTGGAAAATCAATTTAAAGACACTTGGTAATACTTCAAGATTCGTCACCATGATATAGAGGGCGATTAAGATATAACCACCTGCCATGATCGGAACCATGAATGAAGCGACTGTCGCAATACTGCGGACACCACCAAAAATGATCAGTGCCGTCAAGACGACCAATCCGACCGTAATCCATATCTTATCCACGCCATATTGACTTTGTAGAGAAAGCGAGATCGTATTCGATTGGACAGAGTTGAAGACAAAGCCAAATGAGATCGTGATCAGAACACTAAAGACGATTCCTAACCACCGTTGTCCAAGTGCTTTTTCCATGTAATATGCTGGACCACCACGCCATTCTTTTCCGTCACGTACCTTGTAAATCTGAGCAAGCGTACTTTCGACGAATGCTGACGCCGATCCAATCAAGGCAATTAACCACATCCAAAAGACTGCTCCCGGACCGCCGAGTGCGATTGCAGCCGCTACACCCGCGATGTTTCCGGTACCGACACGTGCTGCCGTACTGATCGCGAATGCTTGAAACGGGGAGACACCGTCTTTTCCATCATCTGTCCCTTGGAACAATAAGCGAATCATCTCCGGAATCATCCGGAATTGAACGAATCGCATCCGAAATGTAAAATAAATGCCTAACACGACGAGTAACGTGATCAATACATTTGTCCATAACAAATCACTGACTCTATTCACTAACGTCATTAATTCCTTTTCCATCAAATCTCCTCACTTCCATCCATCTTTTCTCTCTATTTGTATGTAAGTTTTTTTCACATGTGATTTATCATACGCAATTTTTTTTGAAAAATCAAACTCATCTATACCTTAGGACGCAAAAAAAGTGTCAAACCTCACATCAGATGTCAGGTTTGACACTTTCACATAAACAGTTTTTAGATTAGATGAACAGATTCAGATTGGCACCGTCCGTTGCACCAAGGTAACTCGCGACGCCACCATAATCGATATCATCCAGTAATTCCTCTTTCTTAATGCCCATGATATCCATCGACATTGTGCAGGCGATCATTCGGACACCAGCAGCTTGTGCTTTTGCCATCATCGTCTCGAGTGCATCGACTTGTTTATCCTTCATGACTTTTTTCATCATTTTTTGACCGGCGCCTGCCATGTTCATGTTTGAGAGCGGTAACTCCCCGGCATGCTTCGGCATCATCATGCCCATCATCCGTTCAATGCCGGCTTTCTCGACTGCCGGTGCGTCTGGTTTTCGAATGATGTTCAAGCCCCAGAACGTAAAGAACATCGTCACTTGTTTCCCCATTGCCTGTGCACCTTGCGCAATGACGAAGGACGCAAGTGCTTTATCGAGGTCACCACTGAAGACGACCATCGTCGCATCATCTGCCGGATTGACTTGAACCGGTGCTGGAACTGTTGTCTCTCCTTGCCCTTTTTCAAGCATGACCTCGACGACACCTTGATTCATCTCCGCTGAATGGACTGTGTGACCTAGTTTTTTCGCCCATGCTTGAACGTCTGGCAAGAATCCTGGGTCTGACGCCTTGACGAAAATTTGCTCGCCGTCCGTCATCTGATCGATTTTTGTTTTCAGCTCTAAGATTGGACCTGGGCACTGTAAGCCGCACGTATCGAGCAGCGCCACTTGTTCTGGTGCAGTCTTCGTTGTTGGCTCACGTTTCGTTACCGTCACAGCTGTCTCCTCCTTCGCTTGGCTTCGTGCTTCTTGATCACGATGCACGACCGACCATGTTTTGTAGCCGCCGCTTAAGTTTTTCACATCATAACCGTATTGTTGCAACAGTTGACTCGCAACATATCCACGTAATCCGACTTGGCATGTCACATAGATCGTTTGATCCTTCGGCAGATCAGTCAACTTCTCACGTAACGTCGGTAACGAGATATTGACCGATCCCGGAATCGCGCCTAACTCGTTTTCCGATGGTTCACGGACATCGAGTAATAAGCCGCCATTGGCGACGATCGCGTCAATTTCGTGCCAATGAACGTTCGCACTGTCACCAAGCACGATGTTCGACGCGATATACCCTGCCATGTTGACCGGATCTTTCGCTGAACTATACGGCGGTGCATATGATAGTTCAAGATCTGGTAGATCAAGCACTGTCAATCCACCTTTGATCGCTGTCGCGAGAACATCGATCCGTTTCTCGACACCTGTCATGCCGATTGCCTGCGCTCCGTAGATCGTTCCTTCGATTGGATCAAATAGTAACTTCATCGAAATCGGACTCGCCCCTGGGTAGTATCCCGCATGCGATCCCGGGTGGAGATGCACGGCTTCATAACGAAGACCAAGTTGACGCAACCGTTTTTCATTGTTACCGGTCGAAGCGACCGTCAAATCAAAGACTTTTGCTACCGCTGTTCCGAGTGTGCCGCTATACCGGACGTCGCGTCCGGCGATGATGTCAGCAACGAGGCGTCCTTGACGGTTTGCCGGCCACGCGAGTGGAACATGTGTCGCTTCCTTCGTGATATAGTCTTTGACTTCAATCGCGTCACCAATCGCAAAGATCGATGGATCAGATGTCCGCAGTTGATCGTCGACTTGAATCGTCTGTTTGATGCCAAGTGTTAAACCAGCATCTGCTGCGAGCGTGCTCTCCGGTGCGACACCAATTGATAAGATATTCATCTCTGTTTCGATCACGCGTCCGCTTGTCAGGACGACGCGGCGACCTGCCTCTTCAAAACGAGCGACGCCATCTTCTAGAATCAACTCGATGCCTTTTGCACGAAGATGTTCATGAACGATGGCTGCCATTTCCGGGTCGACCGGAGCCATGACTTGATCCGCCATCTCAACGAGGGTGACGTGCGCCCCACGTTCTGCGAGATTTTCTGCCATTTCAAGACCGATGAATCCACCGCCGATGACAAGTGCTTTATCAGGACGATTTGTATCAACGTATTCCCGCATCCGGTCCGTATCTGGGATGTTCCGTAACGTAAAGACGTTCGTTGCGTCATCGAGTCCTGGAATGTTCGGACGGATCGGTTTTGCACCTGGAGAAAGAATCAGATGATCGTACGATTCATCGTATTCTTCACCCGTTTCGACGTTGCGGATCGTGACCGTCTTCGCTTCACGGTTGATCCGAATCGCTTCCGACAAATTGCGGACATCTAAATTAAACCGTGCATGCATGCCTTCTGGCGTTTGGACGAGTAATTTATTGCGATCTTTGATGACATCTCCGATATAGTAAGGCAGTCCACAGTTCGCGAACGAAATCTCTTTTCCTCGTTCAAGCAAAATGATTTCTGCCGTTTCGTCAATCCGGCGCAGTCGCGCTGTAGCCGTAGCGCCACCAGCGACGCCGCCTACGATGATCGTTTTCATCTGATGATTCCTCCTTGATTTTCTATCTGCCACTTAATATACCCTGTCAGGTATGTATTTTCAAGTCAGTTGCTCTCAGATTCACAAACATGACATATCTCTACTCTTTTGTATTTTCTTCCTATCTTAACGGACATTAGTTGCAATTCCTTCTGAAATGCTTGAAACTGAATTTATAGTATATAAAGGGGGATTTTGAAATGGACCAGGAACGTAACTCGAACGAATCAAACGAGAACAATAAAGTGACACCGATTCACCAAGATCGTCAACCCGAAACAAACGAACAAGGAATCGCGCCACAACAGCAACAACACTTGGAAGCATTCCAAGCTTTCCTCGTTGAAAAAGGCATTCCAATGGAAGCACGTGAGAATGAGACACACGTCTTCTTCATGACACAAGAAAAAACACCTGCAGGAGCAGAACCGATGATGATGATCGTCTTCAGTAAGACGACGACAGATGTCGAATTATTCGCTCGTACGGTGACACACGTACCAGACGGTGTCGAGGATCTCCCGATTCTGAACGCCATCAATGACTTCAACCAAGAGTTCAAATACTTCCGCGTCGTTCTCGACAGCGACCGTGATGTCACGATCGCATCAACGATCGATCTTGATCATGGCTTCAACCCAGCTGCGATCTTCGGACATTCTGTCATGATGTTCCAAGCATCAGACGAAGTCTACACGTATTTGACAAAACTGTACGAACAGTTCTAATTTCTCATTTTAAAACGGCTTTGGAGCCCTGCTCCGAAGCCGTTTTTTTCTTTAAAGTTCAATTGACAATGAGAATTATTCTCGCTATAGTTAGATTTGTGAAAACGACTACATGACGGAAAACGTCTTATTAATTCTTCTGGGGGAATCACGATTATGAAAAAACGTTTAAAAGTAGCTTCAATCTTCATGGTAGCCGGTATCTTAGCTGCCTGCGGTTCGAATGAAACGGATACGACTGCACCGAAAAAAGAGAAAACGGAACAGTCGACCGAAACTAAATCAGCAGATGCGGGGATCGCTGCAACGACACTGACAGATGAATTGACGATCTTCAGCTCAATCAAAACAGAACTCGACAAAGCAAAAGAAGGACAAGCGATCGATTGGAAGATGGTCACGACAAGTTATGAATCGAAACTAAAAGGTGGTGTCGAGACGACAGCACCAGAAATCGAACAAGTCATCCAGTCTGCTTTAGCAGGTGTGGAAGCGAAGGATCTCGATGAGAACATCGCGCGTCAACTCGTGGATAAAGGTCTACAATCGTATTTCTATAAATTACAAAAAGCAACACAAGCAAAAGCTGAAGAAGCACTCGTAGCTGGTAAACCGGAAGCTGCAACGGAAGCACTCAAGGACGTGGAAGCGATGGCGAAGACCGTCTTCATTCCGACAGCTGAAAAACGGGACGCGAGCTACGGCTTCAAAAACGAAGACGCCATCGCTCAAGCGATCACATCAGGTCTTGCAGCTCAGCAAGAAGCCATCGACGCGAAAGAAATCGGTGACTTCAATGTTGCGAAACAAGTGACGGATAAATCGATTTATCGTTCCTTCTATTTAGCTGCACTCGGTTATGCACAAAAAATCGAGGATGGCGTCAAAGCCGGTACGGACGAAAAAGAATTACAAATGGAACAAGCAGAAGGATATGGCTTCCTCCTCGCGATCGAAGAATCATTAGCGGGCGGAGACGAAGAGGCTGTCAAAACACTGAAAGAGCGCTATGATTTCTCAAAAACAAAGCCAGCTGACGTTTCTTACAAAGAAATCGAAGGATTGTTCGCAAAAGCGTTGACTGAAAAAGTCGACGGGTATCATGAAGAGGCACAAGAAGCGATCGAGAAGAAAGACGTCGATACAGCACGTGCAGAAGCAATGGAAGCGAACATGTTCGTCGTTGCGATGAAACCGACGCTTGAGAATCGTCTCGGCAAGGACAAAGCAGCGCAAGTCGCAAAAGATGCAAACGAATGGTTCGCACTCGTCGAAAAAGGCGACGTCAAGGCTGAAACGACAGGTGAACGAATCACAGACGCACTCGAACCACTTAACTAAGAAGGAAATGGAAACGGAGGGATAAGATGAATATCGGAATCACAGGAGGTGCCGGCTTCATTGGCGCCGCCCTCGCCCTCCGGCTCCAGCAGCACCATACCGTCCATGTACTTGATGCTTTCACGGACTACTATGATGTTCAGTTAAAAGAAGAACGAGCAGCTGCATTAAGACGTGCCGGTGTTACCGTTACGATCGGTGACGTTCATCACGATCTCGACGCCTGGATGGAGACATCGTTCGACGCCGTCTTTCATCTCGCAGCTCTTCCAGGTGTTCCGCGTTCGCTCGAGGAACCGCATCACTATATTCGTGAGGACATCGATATGACGGTGACCTTGTTAGAAGCCGCAAAAAGACATGGCATGCCGCATGTCTTTTTCGCGTCTTCTTCTTCCGTTTACGGGGAACAGACTGGTCCGCTGAAAGAAGATCAGGCAACGGGACACGTCGCCAGTCCTTATGCGGCAGCCAAGTATAGTGCCGAAAGCTTTTGTCATGCTTATGCTCATTTATATGATGTAAACGTGACGCTGTTTCGCTTCTTTACGGTCTATGGTCCTTCGGGTCGTCCTGATATGGCGCTGTTTCGATTCATCGAACAGGCATTACGCGGAGAGGCACTCACCGTCTTCGGTGATCCGATCCGTGACTTCACGTATATCGATGACATCACCCGCGGAATGGAACAGGCGTTGCTGGCTCGTGCAGTAGGGACGTATAACCTCGGCGCGAATCAGCCGGTCTCCGTCCGCACTCTAGCTGAACGGATCGGTCAACGGTTTGATGTGCCCGTGCAAACTCAAACTGCACGACGTGGGGACGTGACGATGACATGGAGTGATACGACGGCTGCAAAAGAAGCCTTCGGTTACCAACCGTCAATCGAGATCGATGTTGGACTGGAGCAGGTGATCGCGTGGCATCAAAACCGCTGATTCGAACGTTTCTGTATCTGACGCTTACCGGGCTTGTCATCTTTTTACTGCTCCGTTTTTTCCTGGAGTTACCGGTCTCGTATCGGTACATTGAAGCTTTATTCAAGAGTCCCTGGACGATCCTTGCAACCTTGACGTATGCGATCGCCTTTTATTTACGCGCGGTCGCCTGGCGCCGCGCTGATGCCAAACGTGCACCGACTGCTGTATACCTGTCGAGCCTGTATCTCGGACTGACGATCAATCATCTCTCACCGGTCAAACTGGGAGAGATGATCCGACTCGTGACGGCGAGAGCCGTCGGAAGTCCATGGAAACAGACGAGCGCGATCTTCGTCTTACAACGAAGTATTGACTTGATCGTTCTGTGTACCTTCATTCTGATCGGTTGGTTGTTTCACCCAATCGTCTTGCTCGTCGCGCTCCTTGCGACCGCGTTATTGCTCGTGTTACGCCGACATGTCCCGCATCTCCCATCGCTCGTTCTGTTCGGAACGCTCGCTTGGGCAGTCGAGGCACTCGCCGTCTTCCTCCTCTTGCACGGAGCAGGTATCGATGTGTCCTTCCCGACGACATTGATTGCGATGAGTGCCGGTGTCCTGTCCGGTGTGATTCAGTTCACGCCGGGTGGTCTCGGTACGTATGAACTCGCGATGGGTACGGTGTTACGGCAAGCCGGTGTTGCCCATGCGTACGACGTTGCCTTGATGACGCACTTCTTTAAATATGCCTTTGCTTTTCTCATTCCGCTGTACGTTCTCATTCGGTATCCGGCTACGCTTCGGTTGTTGATTCGTCAGCTCAAATACACTGATTGGAAAGGAGGAAGACGATGAAAAGCGCTTCTCGCTTTGAAAAAGTCGCAGCACGCGCCTGGAACTTACTCAATGAAGGAAAACCCTTCACACCCATTTTTACGATCGGCGTCTTCTTGACGTACGCCTTATGGACGCAGATGCCACTCGCAGAAGCTGGTCTTGGTTTCATCGTGACGCTTCCTTTGTTCATCTTGCTTTGGCGTTATGATTTTCCGTTATTTTTACGAAATTACCTTTGGATCCCGGTCATCGTTTGGCTGTTCCTTCGGGGTACGAATGCAGATTACTTACCTTTGTTCGCCTATGGCGCAGGTCTTTATTTCTTCTTCACGATTTTTTTCTGGGGAACGATCTATTATCATCTCCGGATCGGAACGCGCTGGACAAACTTCACGCGTTTTTGGAAACTCGTTCTGAAGAATAGTGATTCGACAAGTGGTAACGCGCAGGAGCAACTGCCTAAGGTTGCTCTGTTGCTCATGTACTGGTGGACGGCAAATGACGCGTCGACACTCGACATGACGTTCATCTGGTTCCCAATTGGTCTATTCGTCTTTGCATGGATCCTGCATCACTACCTGTTCGACTGGAAACCGAAGTTGCCCGAGGCAATGACGGTAGATGCCAATCTTCCGACTTCAGAAAAAGTCTATGTCCTGATTGTCGACGGGATGCGTAAAGATCGCTACATGGCAGCAAACACGCCGTTCCTCGAACGATTGCGTCAGGAAGGAACGGAATATACGAATATGGAGACGGTTTACCCTGCCCGGACCGTCGTCTGCTTCAGTTCGATGTTCACCGGTGCTCGCCCGGAAGATCATGGCATTCATTCGAACATGGTCTGGAATACGACCGGCGTTAAAACGGATACCGTCTTCGATCGCCTCCGTGCCGTTGACAAGTCAGGAAAAATCCTTGGTATCGCACACCTTGTCGATGCGTTCGGTTCAACCGACGTGCGGACCGTCACAGCAGTCATGCATAACGATGTTGCAGATCGAAATATCGTAGAACGTGCCAAACAAATCGTCCATGAAGAGGATCCGGATCTGCTCGCGATTCAGTTGATCGGAACGGATCAAACGGGACACAGTCGAGGCACTCTCTATTCCGAGTATGTCGAAAAAATCGAGGAAGCGGATGCGCTCCTTTCCGAGTTTTGTGAGGAGCTCGATCGCCTTGGTAAACTCGAGGATGCGACACTCATCGTCATGGCGGATCACGGTCAAGCGGACGGAATCGGTGGACACGGTCACTTGGATGAAGGCGAACGGTTCGTTCCGTTCTGGATGTATGGTAAGAACGTTCATGCCGGTCTGAAAGTGGATACGCACCGCCATATCCTGTCACTCGGACCAACGATCACAAAAGTCCTAGGGGCAGACATCCCGCACGATAGCCGTGGTGTGCTATTGACAGAAGCGTTCAAGGAGGCGAAGTCTAAATGAAAATCATCGTCTTTTTACCGGCCTACAATGAGGAAGTGTCGCTCCCACTCGTCTTAAAACGGATCCCGGACATGATCGACGGTATTCCGGTCGAGACCCTCGTCATCGATGATGGTTCGACTGATGCGACGAGTACGATCGCGCGTCAACACGGCGCACATGTCTATCGGTTCGAACAAAATCAAGGACTCGGCGCTGCAGTCCGGGAAGGACTCCGGCAATCCTACGAACTTGACGCGGATGTTGCTGTCATGATCGATGCGGATAACGAATATCCGGCCGATCAAATCCCGGATATCGTGCGACCGATCTTACACAATCAGGCCGACTACGTATTCGGTTCTCGCTTTCTCGGTACCGTCGACGGGATGCGACTCTATCGCTATATCGGGAATCATGTCTTCACGTGGTTGCAATGCCTTTTATTGAAACGTAAAATCCATGATGGTCAAAGTGGAATGCGTGCTTTTTCACGCGCAGCGTGTCACCATGCTGAGATTATTCACGATTATAACTATGCCCAAGTCTTAACTCTCAATCTCGTCCGAAAAGGCTTCCGCCTGCACGAAGTCCCGATTCGTTATCGGGTCCGGGAAGCAGGAAAGTCTTTTATCCGTCTGAATTACGTCCAACGTGTCCTCCCCGCAATTTACCGGGAATGGCGACGACCGATCACACAGCTTAGCGTTGAAGAACGCATGGAACGAAAGGAGCATCTCGGATGAAACGCCTTCTTTTGCTACCGCTCCTCCTGCTCTCACTGTTCGTGAGCACTTCCACGGTTTCCGCTTATAGTTACGGAGACCCAGGAAAGGAAGCTTTTGCGGAAGCGTATAAACAATTTGAAGAACAACTCGATGCCAAGGATTACGCGCTTGCGAAAGAGACGCTTGCCGCCTATGATAAAGAATTCAAACTGTATTTCCCTGAAGCGAAAGCGAAGATCGACACGGCTCTCGAACAAGAAGATGCCGAGGCTGCCAAACAAGCGTATCGCGTCGCTCTCCGCCAAAATATCGAACGTCGCCTGCACTTTGCTGAAGAGCAGTTCGAGGACTTCGGTCAAGCGAAACTCTTACTCGCGAAAGCCCGCGGGACATACGATGTGCTCGCACCTTACGTCAAGGAAAGCAAGGATGCACAAACATCCGATGACGTGTATACTGCATTTGATGAATCCTTAAAAGCACTCGGAAATCCTGGTCTGTTTGGGGTCGGGAAAAAAGCGAGTGATGAAGAATCCTTCAAGAAGAACATTACGATGATCGAAGATACGTTGACGCCTCTTTTCGTCCTGCCGGGTGAAGAAAAAACAGGCGTCTTCACAGAAGAAGACTCCTTCCTCGGTCAAACGTTCGGAACGGACGCGATTTGGAAATTGATTGCGCTCGGACTCGTCATCGTCCTCATCGTCATCGTCGTCATTGGTCAATGGAAGAAGAAACGCCGCTCATAAGGAGGAAGACAGATGGATTTTCAAGCGTTTTTGATTACGCTTCGGGAGTGTCTCGAGGCTGTTCTCATCGTTGGGTTGATCTTAGGTTATCTCGATCGATTGAACGCTCCACAATATAAAAAGTGGGTCTACGCAGGTGTCGGGTTGGCACTTCTCGCTAGCCTTGGTGTCGCGTTCCTGTTCCAAGTCGTCTTTACGAGTTTTGCGAGCTTCGGAAGCGATACGTATCTCCGTCTCGGCATCATGATGGTCTCCGTCCTGCTCTTGACACACATGGTCCTCTGGATGGGAAAGGAAGCGAAAGAGAATCAAAAAGCCTCCCAAGCGAAGGTCGCCGCTGCCGTCTCGACGGGTAGTGCCATCACGATGATCATCCACTCCTTCCTCGTCATCGTTCGAGAAGGAATTGAGACCGTCTTCTTCTTCGCTGCCATCTCAGGTGGGGAAATCGAAAAAGTACTGACGAGTTACGGTGCGGTTTCCGGTCTGTTACTCGCCTTGATCTTCGGATACTTATTCGTTTCCGGTTCCATGAAGATTCCCGTCAAACGCTTCTTCCAAGTAACGGGCGTACTCATTCTATTCATCGCAGCCGGCATGCTCGTCCAAACGATTGGACGCTTCCAAGATCTTGGTTTGCTCGGTAGTCTCTTGATGAATGCTGACGGCACACCAGCTGCTGTATACAATATCGTCGGCTTCATGCCGGAGCACTATATCGATCAGGTGCAATACTTGCGTGATACAGGAAACTCGACATTGATCAGTGGACAGATCGGAACGTTCATGGCCGCGATGTTCGGATACAGCCATAACCCATCGCTCGAACAAGTCGTCGCTTGGTGGGGCTACTTCGCCTTTGCCGGTTGGATGTTGCTCCGTCAAAACAAACCATCGAAGTCATCAAAGTCCTTACAGGAGGTTTCTTGACCGTCCGAAGCGATCGTTCACGTCCGCGTGGACGATCGCTTTTTTGGATCACGCTTCTATTCATCGGTGGCTGGATTGGTTTACGGATCATTTACGTCAGTCCCTTCATCGCGAGCTACGATATTGCGAACTTTACGCTCGCTGTGACCGATTATGATTTGGCTGATTTACGTCCGCACTTTCCGGGTTATCCCTTTTTCATCTTATTTGCCAACCTGTTTCTGCCACTGATGATACCTGTCAAAGCGCTCGGACTCGTCTCCACACTAGGACTGGCAAGTGCGCTCTTGCCACTTTACTCGCTCTTTCGCCGTCATGCGTATGATACGACTCGGCTGATCGCTGCCTTTACCGTTCTCTCCACTGCCTCACTCGTGACGTTCGCTGCGACAGGGATGTCGGATGGGCTCGCCCTCGGACTACTCGTCTGGTACGGCTGGAGCATCGAACGCGCACGGCATCAGATTCGTCGCTGGCTCCCGTATCTTCTGTTTGGTTTACTGATGGCGACTCGACTGTCCTATGCGCCGTTTGGTTTCATGTTGCTTGTCCTGCTGTGGCAGGTACGAAAGGATTACTGGCAACTCTTATCCGAGTGCGCCCTTCTTGTTCTCGCACAACTGGCTTGGTTGCTACCGGTCGCTTTTTCTGTCGGTGGACCCTACTCGTTTCTTCAATTATCACTCCGCTTCGTCAGCGGTCATTTTTCCGATTGGGGTGGTTCTGTTCAGACCGATGATGCCTCCATCGTTCAACGATTTGCCCAGACGCTTCAGCAACTCTTCTGGCATGGGATCGGCTATGGCACGTGGATCGGACTAGTGTCTGGACTGCTACTATTCTTACGCAGACGTTGGACGGTCGATGTCGCTTGGGGAGCGACGGCTGGACTCTATTTCGTCTGGGTCTGGCTCGGACAAAATATCGATAAACCCCGTCACGTCTTACCGCTTGTCCTGTTGCTACTCATCTGGTTGATCCGTCAGCTTCCGTTGCGGATGTATCTGCCGTTTTTAGTCGTTCAGTTGACGATCGGTAGCCTCGCGTTGAACGAACAAGCAACGCGTCCTCCGGCGACGATCGAACTAGCGCGTTACGTAGCGACTCTTCCAATCGGCGCGACAGTCTTTACCGACGAGGAAGCTCGCCAATTCCAGTCCGAACGACCGGATGCCGCGATCGTTCCGATCGGGTCAATCAGTAAATGGAATGCAGAACCAAAATCCGACCAGAGTTACGTGACTGGTCGATTGCTCGAGCGCCTTCACGCTCAAGGCGTGCGACCAAAAGTCGAACTGGTCGTCCACTTCACGAGTGATACCCGATACGAACCAGAAGACGCGCAAGCGATGCTATATCAACTAACGCCACCTTGATGGCACGACTGCATGTATACGAAAAACCATGTTGATTCCCGAATGACGCAGTGGAAATCGACATGGTTTTTTCATTGCTGCGTATCGTAACGACGTTCCATATAATCAAAGGTACCGCCGCTGATTTCAATCGTCCGAATCGGTTCGAAGCCGAGACGGCGATACAATCGCTGTGCCCCTGCATTCGTTTGATCAGCGTTTAAGGTGAATGCTCGTAGTCCCCGTTTCTCGCCCTCTTCCGCCGCTGCTTGTAACAGTTCCGTACCAATTCCCTTTCCACCATGACGCGCATCAACCGATAAAGTATCCAGGTAATAGACCGGTCCTTCCGTCTCAACATCGATTTGGATATCTTGACCCGTCCAGCGCTTCAGTTGGTCTTTGATCGGTTCGTCGAGTCGTTTCGCATCCGTCCCTGCATAAGCAATGACGATACCCGCTACTTCATCCTCGATGATTTTTACGAGGATGTTTTCATGACTCAATCGGTTTCCTGTTTCAGCGACGAAGTACGCGAGTCGATCTAGAACCTCCTCCCGCTTTGTCGTTCCCGTCAGTGTCTCAGCGATCTCATGAATCGCTTGCTCAATCAACGGGGCAATCTGTTGTGCTTCAGAAGCATGTGCTTGTCGAATCATCTCATCCTTCTCCTTTCGTTTTTTCTAATCAATAAACCTGAAAAATCGGACTCGACGATGTCGAATCCGATACATGATTTTTTTAGACATTCATCCATTTCACTGCGTGACTTTTTGTACGACAGGTGCCGGTACGATGACAGGCTCCCGTGTCATGACAGCAACGACACGTCCAGCGATCGCTACAGCCAGTAACGTATATAACGTTAAGCTGAGCGGCAGATAGACGAGTGAGATGACTAACACGATGGCATCGAGTCCGAACAAGATCGTCCCGATCGATAGACCTGTCAGTTTGCTGAGTCCCATCGATAACAAATCGTCTCCACCTGTTGCCGCTCCACTTTTCAAAACAAGTCCGAGACCATATCCGGTCACGATGCCACTAGCGATTGCTGCGATGAGCGTCGCTGGCCAAGCCTGTTCTGGAAAGTGGAACAAATCGAGTCGGTGCCACATCTCATAAAAGATTGATAACGCACCTGCTGAAAGTAACGCTTCACTGACGAAACGTTTCCCTTTGAAGTACAAGGCACCAATGAAAAATGGAATATCGAGCACGATCATTGAAATCGAAGGATTGATATCAAAAAAGTATCGACCGAGCAACGATAATCCGATGAAGCCGCCTTCTGCTAATCCGAACTGTTCATTCAATGTGTAGTAACCGAACGCCATGATCAGCGTACCGGTTAAGATGGTTGCGATTCGTTTCATGTTTTATTGTCCTCTCCCGTTTACATCGTGGGAGAGGTTTTATACGTCCCGTTTGGGTATTCATCTATTTTCGCTCTCCCTGATTTTTATAAGCCATTACCGTCTTGTTCGTTTTGACCGGTACTGCTAAAAATCAGGTAAGCTGAATAGATGATTGGTCCTCTCGGTATCCATCGGTTTCCACCCCTTCATTAAAAATCTACATTCATTATAACCCGAATTTCAGTAACTAAAACAGTTTTACGCGTTCTTCACATAATCCAAACACTTTTGCTCACTCATTCACAATTTAGACAAGATTATGCTCAACATTGAACAAACTACTTGAAAACGACCTTGTGAAGGATTACACTAAGTATATCAAATGAATGTGATATTTATCACAAACAAAACACAAAGGAGACTTTACCCATGAAAGTAGCAGTCATCGGATGTACACACGCAGGAACAGCAGCAGTCAAAGAACTCGCTTCGCAACAAGACGTCGAGATTACCGTTTATGAGCGGAATGACAATGTATCGTTTCTCTCTTGTGGAATCGCGCTTCACGTCGGTGGTGTCGTCAAACATGCGGAATCACTTTTCTACTCATCACCAAGTGAACTCGCTGAACTCGGCGCTGAGATGCGTCTGAAACATGATGTGCTTGAAATCGATAGTGAACGCCAAACGATCGTTGCGAAAAACCTCATGACTGGTGAAGTCGTTTACGATACGTACGATAAACTCATCATGACGACAGGATCATGGCCAATCATTCCGATGCTTCCTGGCATCGAGTTGAATCAAATCGAGCTCTGTAAAAACTATCACCATGCTCAAACAATCATTGAAAAAGCGACAGAAGCACAACGGATCACAGTCGTTGGTGCAGGGTATATCGGTGCTGAACTCGTCGAAGCGTTTGAAGCATACGGAAAAGACGTCACGTTCATTGATAGTGCGGATCGCATTCTCAACAAATACCTCGACCGCTCATTCACTGACGTCATCGAACGTGAATTGACAGACCGTGGTATTCGTCTCGAACTCGGGCAAACCGTCCAAAGCTTCAAAGGGGAAAACGGCGCTGTGACACACGTCGTCACAGACAAAGGAACGTTCGAAACGGATCTCGTCATTCTCTGTGTCGGTTTCCGCCCAAGTACGGAACTCTTAAAAGGACAGGTCGACATGCTACCGAACGGTGCCATCATCGTTGACGATTATATGCGCACAAGCAACCCGAACATCTTTGCTGCTGGTGACAGCTGTGCCGTCTATTATAATCCAGCTCGGACACATGCCTATATTCCACTCGCAACGAATGCTGTCCGGATGGGAACATTGATCGGTAAAAACTTGCGCGCACCAAAAATTCGCTACCAAGGAACACAAGGCACATCAGGTCTTCGCTTATATGATTTGAATATCGCATCGACTGGTTTGACAGAAGAAGCGGCACCCTTGTTCGGACTTGAAGTGAGTAGCACAACAGTCACAGATGCGTATCGCCCAGAGTTCATGCCAACAGCAGAAGACGTCCAATTGAAGCTCGTCTTCGAGACAGCAACCCATCGTGTCGTCGGTGCACAAATCATCTCAAAAGTTGATTTGACACAAGCGATGAACACACTGTCTGTCGCGATTCAAAACGATATGACACTTGAAGAGCTCGCTTTCGTCGACTTCTTTTTCCAACCGCACTACAACAAACCGTGGAACTTGCTGAACCAAGCAGCTCTGCAAGCAATGAATGAGCGTCAATCCGCTCGTGTCTAAGCGCATTACACGATAAATCAAACAAGCAACGGATCACCGTTGCTTGTTTTAGACTGAAGACAAAGCGCAATTTTTCTCTAACGAGAAGGATTGCGCTTTTTTGTTCGTCTCGAATCGTTTTCCTGGGACAAGCATCGCGCCGCTTCGCTTCACTGCAGGGTCGCTCCTGCTTGTTTTTTCCTAGGAAGCGATTTCGAATGAAAACCCCAGTTATGTCGTCTTTTTCTCCGATTCAGTCTCAAATAGATGCTGCCAGTCCTGATACGGCATTGTGCCGTTCACCGTCTCCATGTCAAAGCGTAACGGTGCAATCAACTCGAGTGAATTTCCATCTGGATCCTCGAAGTAGATCGCCGCGTGCGCATGTGGATGGTTATCGAGAACGAGCGGTTGATCGGCTGCCGCTACACCAAAGGCGGATCGGACGATAATGCCCATCTCCTTTAACCAGTCCTGTGCTTTATCGATATTTTCTTGCTCCATTCGAAACGCCACATGTCGAATCGATGGATGATACGGTAACTCGGCTTGACCGGCTTTCCATAAACCTAACCAACTCTTGCCGTGCTCGATCCAAAAGAAAGCGACGCGTTCATTTTGGAACGCACATGCAAGTCCCAATTTTTCATAAAAGGCAATTGATCGTTCGAGTTCTTTGACCGGTAAATGAGCTTCATACAATCCAGTAATCATCTTCTTCACACTCCTCTTTTTCTAGTGTAAACCATCAATTTCCAAATTTACTACGATCAGAAACGTTTAATCCGACCTGTTGAGGGAACATACACCCTATACCAAAACCAACTTTCAGGAGGAATGTTTACATGGCTGCATCGAAAAATCCGTTAACCCAATACTTCAATGACGATTTCCCAAAACAATATCAGGACGCACCAGCAGTTCAAGCAAAAATGGAACCTGTTCCCGATTGTGGCGAAGAGAGTTATAAAGGCTCTGGCAAATTGATCGGCAAAAAAGCACTGATTACGGGTGGCGACTCCGGCATCGGCCGAGCAGCAGCCATTGCCTATGCTCGTGAAGGGGCTGACATCGTGCTCAACTACTTACCGGAAGAACAACAGGATGCGGAAGAAGTCAAAGCACTCGTTGAAGCAGCGGGACAAAAAGCATATCTCTTACCTGGTGATTTAAGTGATGAAGCGTTCTGTCAGCAACTCATTAAAGAAGCACACGAATCGCTCGGTGGACTCGACATTTTGGCACTTGTCGCAGGTAAACAACAAGCCGTCGAAGATATTCTCGACCTGTCAACGGAGCAATTACGTAAGACATACGAAATCAATGTCTTCTCCCTTTTCTGGGTCGTCAAAGCAGCCTTGCCACTCTTGAAAGAAGGGGCTTCGATCATTACGACGACATCCGTTCAAGGATACAACCCAAGCGCGAACCTCTTAGATTATGCATCGACGAAGTTTGCCATCAACGGGTTCACGCGTGGACTCGCTAAACAAGTCGCGCCAAAAGGAATCCGTGTCAACTCCGTCGCACCTGGTCCGATTTGGACACCGCTTCAAATCTCGGGTGGTCAGCCAAGCGAGAACATTCCAGAGTTCGGGCAGGAAACACCACTGAAACGAAGTGGTCAACCGGTCGAACTGTCGGATGTGTATGTCTTCCTCGCTTCAGACGCTGCGAGCTATGTTACGGCGCAAATCTATGGTGTCACAGGCGGAATCGAATTGGCATAAGGATTGAATCTCGACAGGATAGCTTCGGCTATCCTGTTTTCATGTGTCTTAACGGGATATCAGTTGCATCACGAGGCACCATTTAGTCTAATGAGAGTAATAACGATGAAGGAGTGAATCAGATGACTGAAAAAGAAAAGATGATTCAAGGGGAACTCTACTTAGCACAAGATCCGGAACTCGTAGCTGACCGTATCCGGGCACAATCGCTCTGTTATGAGTTCAATCAATTGAGTGTTCATGATGGGACTAAACGGAAGGCACTTCTTCAACAATTATTCCAGACGGAGCAAGCCGACTTTTACATTGAACCGACCTTTAAATGTGACTATGGCTACAACATTACGTTAGGGGCTCGCTTTTATGCCAACTACGACTGTGTCTTGCTCGATATTTGTCCGATCACGATTGGTGACAACTGCATGCTTGCTCCAGGAGTACATATCTATACTGCGACCCATCCACTCGATCCTGTCGAGCGCAACAGCGGTTATGAATTCGGGAAACCGGTCGTCATCGGGAATAACGTCTGGATCGGTGGACGCGCGGTCATCAATCCCGGTGTGACGATCGGAGATAATGCTGTCATCGCCTCAGGTAGTGTCGTCGTCAAGGATGTACCGGCAAACAGCGTCGTCGGTGGAAATCCAGCCCGAGTCATCAAAACAATCTAATTCTCATCAAATTCTAATCTGTTCCTCAGCTTCCTTTCACATGGTCTGGTTATTCTATGTATAAGAACAACAGCCACTACTAAAGGAGGACATCATCATGACTGAAAAACGAACAGATAAAGGGAATAAACGTTTCAAAAAAGGAATCGCTACACTTGCCGTAACGGGTACAGTCTTAACAGGAGCCGGTGCGTTCCTACTCTTCACAGGTCCGGGACACTCTCTCGTCAACTCGACGGTCACCACTTCACAGCAGGCAGAGCAAAAAGTCGAAGCTGCTTCGCGCCAAGTCGAACAAAAGCTTCCTGCTTCGATGCGTGACGATCAAGAAATCGAAGGCACATTACAAAAACTATCGGATCGTTCAATGACGATCGACGTCAACGGTGACACTCAGACGTATGACTTTGCTTCGTCAGTCGAACGCGAAGCCGTGCAAGAAGGCGATTGGGTCAAAATCGATCTGAATGCGAATCAGCAAATCACGGAACTGGAGCGAGAAGATCAAGACGATCGGAATGACCGAGAGGACGATGGCAATCGCTCAGATGATTCATCAGACGATGCGAATGAACGGTACGGCATCCTTCGTGCCCTATCACAAAGTGAATTGACACTCGAACAAGATGGACAAGAGACGGTCTACGCGATTGCGGATCGTGCGGAACGCGACGATGCGAAATCTGGGGATATCGTGAAAATCGAATTGAATGCAGACGGTCAAGTCCGTGAAATCGACCGCGAAGATGACGACGAGAATCGTAATGCTACACGCGACGAAGACGGTGACGATGCACGGGAACAAGAAGTCCGCGGCACGCTCGCTAAAATAACGAATCAAGAAATCATCATCGAACAGAATGGTACGCAAAAATCGTACTCTCGTGCATCAAACATGGAACAAGATGATGACATCCGAGTCGGTGGTTCCGTTAAACTTGAGTTAAACGCGTCAGACGAAGTGAAAGAAATCGATGAATGATCATTAAAGGAGGATGTTTATGCCAACTACCATCTTAATCGTTGAGGACGATGCGAAAATCGCACGCCTCCTTGAACTCGAACTCCAATATGCCGGGTACGCGACACGTGTCGCCCCCAACGGAAAAGATGGTCTCGCTGCCGCTGAGCATTCGGTTGATCTCGTCTTACTCGACGTGATGATGCCGGAGCTGAGCGGCTTCGAGGTGTTGCGCAGGCTCCGTGGAAAAGGTATTCATATCCCCGTCATTATGCTAACAGCACGTGGGGAAGTTTACGATAAGGTCGCAGGACTCGATCTTGGTGCGAATGATTATGTGACGAAACCGTTCGAGATGGAGGAACTCCTTGCCCGGATCCGTGCGTTACTACGCACTCCGACTTCAACTAGTAACGCATCGCGCACGTTACAGTTCGCAGATCTTGTACTCGATCTTGATCGACATGAAGCATTTCGCGATGAATTGCGACTCGATTTGACACCACGGGAGTTCGAACTCCTGACGTATTTACTGGAAAACAAAGAACATGTCCTGACACGCGAACAAATCTTAAATCGCGTCTGGGGATACGATTACTTCGGCGAGACGAATATCGTCGACGTCTACATCCGTTACCTTCGAAAAAAAGTCGATGCTCACCCTCCTGCTTTGATCCAGACCGTTCGTGGGGTTGGTTATGTACTGAGGGAGGCGAACCCATGAAGCTTCGAACGAAACTTGCTTTATCCGTCACCGCCTTTACGACACTTTTATTGTTGCTTTCGTTCATCGTCGTGACCTTCGTCGTCCGCAATCATTTGATTGAATCGCGTTATACCCAACTGGAACAGGCGGAGGAATTGATGGAGGATGATTCATCGGTCCGGGCATTGTTGACGCTTCATGAGGATTCCGTCGTCTTATCGAACGAAGATGGACGATGGGTCATTTCAAATGATGAAGATGACGACGACTCGTCTACCGTTAACGGAGACGTACAAGCAAGTGACCTACCCGGTATCCCGCGTTCGAACGAACCTTTCAAATCTGGTGATTGGTTCGGTATCGTCTATCAGGATCAAGCCTATTTATTCGAAGATGAAAGCGTCGATGATACGGTCTCGACACTCGTCTTGACCTTCACCATCGTGTTGGTCGTTGGAATCGTCATCGCGTTCATCAGTAGCTTCTGGATTGCGTATCAGACGCTCCGCCCGCTCAGGCAACTGAATGATACGATGCAACGGATCTCGTCTTCTGGAACGCTTGAGACCGTGCAGACCGAACGTGATGATGAGATCGGTCGCCTCGGTCGCGTCTTCAATCAGATGATTGGGCGTGTCGATCAGACGATGGAACAACAACGGCAGTTCGTCGCCGATGTCTCGCATGAGATGAAGACACCGCTGACCGTCATCGAAGGGTATGCGCAATTATTGAAGCGATGGGGCAAAACGAAGCCGGACGTCCTCGATGAATCGATTGAAAATATCTTACAGGAGACGCATGCGATGCGGACGACCTTGATCGAGCCCATGCTCGAACTGTCTCGTCTCGGTTATGAAGAAACGTCTGTCGAAGAGATTGACTTAGCCGAGCTTGGGAGCGAACTCGCTGATCGGATGTATCACGCGACAGGGACGATCATCCCTGTTGATGCCTCTGGAACGATCCTGGCGAATCGCGAAGCGGTGCTACGCATCTTGACGATTTATATCGATAATGCCCTGAAATATGCCACTTCTCCTGAATTGCATCTGCGCAAGGAGCGACTCGCTGTTCTTGATCGAGGAACATCTCTAACGAACGAAGAACGTACCCGGTTATTTGACCGGTTTTACCGACTTGATGCAGCACGCGATCGTTCAGGAAGTGGACTCGGATTGTCGATTGCTGCAGCTCTAGCGACGACGCATCATTTTCAGGTCGGTAGTGAAGCCCGTCAACCAGATGGCAGTTGTTTCTATCTGATTCCCGAGCAGTCTAAATGAAACTTTTTCTACATTTGTGTCGTACACTTAAGGAAGAACGTCACATGATGAAAGAAGGAATTTCACGATGGCTAAAAAACGTTGGGGTGGACTTGCTGTTGCCGGCGCCTTTCTCTTAACGAAAGGAAAGGTCATCCTTGCCTTATTGAAATTTTCGAAGTTTGGAGGCACTCTGATTTCGTTCGGAGTTTCGCTTCTCTTTTACGCTCAAGTATTCGGTGTCTGGTTCGGGGTCGGATTGCTCTATCTCCTATTCATTCATGAGATGGGACATCTACTCGCTGCGAAACGACTCGGTTTTAAAACGGGTCCCGCGATTTTCGTACCGTTCATGGGAGCCGTCATCGGGATCAAAGATACGTTCCGGACACCAAAACAAGAAGCGATTCTTGCGTACGGTGGACCACTCGCGGGTCTCGTGTCCCTGATTCCGCTTGCGATTGGATACGCTGTGACCGGAAATGACTTTTGGCTCGTCATCTTCCATCTCGGGGCTCTATTGAATCTCTTCAACCTACTTCCCGTCAGTCCGCTTGACGGCGGACGGATTCTTGCGGGACTTCCGATCATCGTTTGGGTTGCAGGTCTTGCTGCCTTGATTGCTTACGGCATCACGAACTTCAGCCTGATTCTGCTCTTGATTGCTTTCTTCGGCGGCAGTGCTGTCTGGAAACGGTATAAGTTCGCAAAACAATATGAGGCGAACCGATCGACCTTGATGTTATACCGTGCTGCACGCGAACGCGTCTTACGCGCAAAGGCGGAACAAGAACGTGCAAACGCGGAAGTCGCTCTTGCACCGGAAGTGGAGGAAGAACAAACGGTCGAAAGTACGTACGACCCGATCGCTTGGTCGCTTCGTCTCGATTTACAAGATTTGCGACAAGCGAGTCCGGAAGAGGCACGTCAGGAAGCGGACGATCTGTTACGGTATCAATATGATGCTGCGAACGACTACGATGCGTTGTTGCGACGAATCGATCAGCGGATCGAACCGCTCCGACTCGCTGAAGAGTCGGTCCAGTATCACCAGATGCCGAAAAAACAACAAACGATCACCTTACTCGCTTACTTGGCGCTCGGTGCCATTTTATTCATTGCTTTCGAGTACTCGAAAGGGTACTTGCCTACACCATCTTAAAACGAGTTCCATCGGATGCGCTTCATGGCGCATCCTTTTTTTATAAGACGAACACATTGACTAGAGTGATTTCTTGCATCTCTTCATAGAAGCGACTACTCTGAGTAAAACCCTACTTACCACTTGTCTAAAAAAGGAGGCTCTCCTTCCATGAATAAAAATACTGCCCGTTTGGGTGAAGCACCTATCAACCAGCTCTTACTTAGTCTCTCTTTACCGGCGATGGTCGGGATGCTCGTCACGGCACTCTATAATATCGTCGATACGATTTTCGTCGCTCAAGGCATCGGTACGGCTGCCGTTGCCGCTGTCGGAATCGCTTTCCCCGTCCAGCTCGTATTGATGGCGATCGCTAACTCAATCGGTATCGGGGGGGCTGCGATTGCGTCACAACGGCTTGGTCAAAAACAGACGGATGGTGCCAGTCGTGCTTATGCGAACGTCTTGATAGCAGTTTTCTTCATCAGTATGCTCGCCATCATCAGTGCTTTCATCTTCGTCGAACCGTTACTTCGTCTCTTTGGAGCGACAGATGAAATCATGCCGTATAGCATCGATTTCTTACGCGTCCTCTTGATCGGATCTCCGTTCTTCATGTTGACGATGGCGTCGAGTGCAATGCTCCGCGCAGAAGGACGCGCGAACTATCAGATGCGCGTCATGCTGACGACAGTTGCCATCAACATCGTCCTGACACCTCTGTTCATCTTTGGTCTTGATTGGGGCATCCAAGGTGCTGCACTCGGAACAGTCGTTGCGCAAATCGTCGGTGCTGCACTTGTTTTCCGATTCTTCTTTACGAAACGTCGGCAAACGGGGTTAACACTCAATCGGAATGCTTTCAAACCCGATTTCCGTTTAACGTTTCGGATGATGCAAATCGGATCATCGTCGTTCATCATGCAAGTCTCCCAATCGATTTTGTTCATCACCGTCAACCACATGCTCGTCCGGTACGGTGGTACGACGGAACTAGCGACGTTTGCGGTCATCAATAAGTTCATGGCGCTCGTCGGTATGCCAATCATGGGGATCGTGCAAGGGATGCAACCGATCGTCGGGTATAATTTCGGTTCTCGGCAATTTAGCCGGATGTCACTTGCCATCAAGTTGGCAATCCGTTACGGCTTATCGTTATCGATCAGCTTGTGGTTACTGATTCAATTGTTCCCTCGCTTCTGGGTCGGCTTGTTCACGGAAGAAGCAGCACTGCTGCAGGAAGGCTCGAGTGCGATGCGCATCTTATTCGCTTTATCGTTCGTCTATGGGATTCAAATGATTGTCAACGGGATGTATCAATCGCTCGCCAAAGCGAAAGTCGCTTTATTCTTATCCTTGTCACGCCAAACGTTATACACGATTCCACTCGTTTTGATCTTACCCCTGTTCTTCGGTGTCAATGGTGTCTGGTTCGCTTTCCCGATCGCTGATGCGATGGCTGTCTTGACGGCCCTTGTCTTCGCCTATAAAGATCGCGTTCTATTATTTAAACCGGAGGAGTACGTCGCAGAGGAACAAAAAGTCGCCACCGCGAAGTGACTGGAATGGATATCAGATCATCTGCCTTGCAGATGGTCTTTTTTAATGGACTTCTATAATACGAACATGTATTCTGTTACTAGTGAATGACAGAAAGGAGTCTGCTGCATGTATACATTAGCGATTGACTTTGAAACGGCAAATCGGAATAGCCGAAGCATTTGTGCGTTTGGTTGGTCCGTTCTCTCCAACGGTCGCGTCACGGAGAGTAAACAGGTCTTAATCAATCCAGAAGAGAACTTCGATGCTGGAAACATCCGGGTCCATGGAATTCGTCCGAGTGATGTCTTCGATGCACCGACGTTACCTGAAGCGATGGAAGCACAGGGCTTATACGATTTAATCGCAGGTGCTCAACTGGTCGTTGCCCACAATGCATCATTTGATATGGGGGCGCTCCAAAAAGCGATTCAAAAATACGATATGTACCAGATGCCCGCTTTCACCTACGGCTGCACGGTCAAATTATCCCGCAAACTGTATCCGTGGTTACCGAACCATCGATTGAATACGATGGCTGAATTCCTCAACGTCTCTTTCCAGCACCATGACGCGAAAGAGGATGCCTACGTCTGTGCCTTGCTCCTAAACGATATGTTGGAACGAACGAATCTACAGGATCCGGTCTCCTTGCATACGTTTTGTGGCGTTCGGATGGGACAGGTTGCCTATTAATAAACAAAAAAATTGTAGACAACAGGGCTGACTCCAAAAAATGACGCATCTTTTCACGCCCTTTCCTCAGGCGAGACACAAGCCAGTTTTCCCGCTCTATTCGAGCAGGAAACGGGTCTCGTTTGTCTCTGACAGCGCATAAATGCGCTTTTTCCTGTAGGAGTGGCGTGTAAACGCGTTATTCTTTTTTATCTAGAAGAAGGATCCGAGACGCGTTTTGTTCACTCGACATCGCTTCCTAGGGAAAAACAAGCAAGAGCGACCCTGCAGCGAAGCGAAGCGGCGCGATGCTTGTCCCAGGAAAACGATGCGAGACGAACAAAAAAGCGCAATCCTTCTCGTTAGAGAAAAATTGCACTTTACCTTCAGTCTCAAAGCACTCTAGACACGAGATCTAGAGTGTTTTTTGATGCTGTTCTATTATTTGCTTGTTTGTTTGATCGGGAACCAGCCTGGACGACTTGTGATGCCTGCCCATAATGCATCTGGAACGACGAGTTCTGCTTGTGCTTCTGGATCAAGTTCTGTCCGGATTGACGCAAGGTCACCCGCTTCGACTTTCTCAACCCACTTCGGTTCCATGATCAGTTCACGACCGAGAGCGATCATTGGAACGACAGCCAAACCTTGTTCGACTTCGTCCGCTGTGTGCAGCGATCCGACACCGATGACAGGTACTTGTTCGCCAACACGTTCTTGGACGAGCGTGATTGGTGATGTCGTTGCATTTTCGTCACGAATCGAACCTGCGAAGAAGTCCATCACGGAAACGTGCAAGTAATCGAGGTCTTTTTTCGCCAGCTCATCGACGAGGCGCATCGTATCATCGAGTGTGATTCCTGGATTTTCGATCTCTTCTGGAGAGAAACGGTATCCGACGATGAACGAAGGATCCTGTTTCGCGACAGCTTCGACTGCATCCACGACCGCTAATGGGAAGGCGAGACGTTTTTCTAAGCTACCGCCCCATTTGTCTTCGCGACGGTTTGAGTGTGGTGAGAAGAATTGTTGAATCAAGTACGTGTTCGCACCATGAATCTCAACACCGTCAAATCCAGCTTCCATCGCACGACGTGTCGCCTGACCGAATGCTTCAATGATTGCTTCAACTTCTTCCGCCTCTAGCGCACGAGGTGTCATTGCTCCTTCACGTACAGGTGCGACAGCACTTGCACTGACTGTTTGCCCACCGACGAGTTCTGGTGGTGCCATACGACCAGCGTGGAAAATTTGTAAGATCGCTTTTGCGCCTTTATCTTGAATCGTTTTTGCGAGTCGCTTCAGACTTGGAACGAGATCGTCACGATGCGCACCGAACTCATTCGGGAATCCTTGACCGTCTGCTGTGACATTCGCACATGCTGTAATGACCGCACTGACGCCGCCTGAACGTTCTGCATAGTACGCGAGTTCCGCATCCGATACTTCGCCGTTCTCTTGTGCTGCATAGTTCGTCATCGGTGCCATCAAGACGCGGTTTTTCAGCGTCACACCGTTTGGTAATGTAAATGGTTCAAACATTGCTTGAGTTGCCATGAGTGAAGTGCCTCCTCTAATTTCTTGAATTGAATATCGACAGTATACGCTCGTCTTCCTCCGAATAGCTACTGATGTGCTTACGCGATGTGTCACTTGCGAATCGCTTTACGACGACCACCCGGCCACCACCAGTTCCAGTGACCAAATAGTTTCATCAGTGCGGGGACGAGTAGCATCCGGACGATTGTGGCATCAATAAAAATCGCAAGCGCGATACCGACGCCAAGTTGTTTAATTGGACTGACGCCCGTGAAGGCAAACGCCCCTGTGACGACGATCATAATCAAGGCAGCAGACGTAATGATCTTACTCGTCTTCGCAAGCCCCATCTCGGTCGCATAATCGTTATCGCCTGTCTCGTCATAATATTCTTCCATTCGCGAGACGAGGAACACTTCATAATCCATCGATAAACCAAAGACGAGTGAGAAGATGAAGACCGGTGTCAAAATGCCGATCGTCTCCTGCGGAAGAACTGCGCCGGACTCAAACAAGATGACGAGTAATCCGAATGTCGCTCCTAGACTAAGCAAATTCATTAGAATCGCCTTGATTGGGATCAAGATGGACCGGAACGCAATCAGCAGAATGATGAATGTCGCCAAAACGACGACACCGACTGTTAGTGGGAGTTTCGATTCAATGGCATCATAAATTTCCTGATTGAAGGCTGCCGGTCCCCCGACAAGATAACCGTCCGCCTGCATCTTTCGCACCCAGTCTTGCGAAGCAGCATCGCCGGGATCTCCTTTTAAGTTAACATCAATTCGTGCTTGGTCGTTCTCTGATAGAAATGCCGTCAAAGCTTCGCGCCCGGCCGGAACAGCGACTAACTGCTCGAGCGGAATCTGTTGCTGTTCGGCGATCGTTGCGGCGGATACGACGGAGCGTACATCGGGATCCGACTCGAGTCGAATCGTCACATCTTCGATTTTTTCTCGTCCCACCTCTGAGGAAGCATCAGCAGACAAGATGAGGACGGCATCCGTTCCATCGTTCCCGAATGTTTTTTCCCACGACTCAAAAGCGAGACGCGACGGATAGGATTCCGGTAAAGCGGTCGCTTGCGGAATGTTTAACGTCAAGTCACGTAACGGCAATAAACAAGGTAAAAGAAGCAATAAAGATAGAATCGTTACTGCGACCGGGCGCTTCATGACGAAACGAGCGAGGCGGCGCCAACGATCTTCACTACGACCTGCTCGTTGCCGGAAGAGTCGCCCTTTTTCTAGCACCTTCCCGAAAACGATCAATAGTGCCGGTAACAATGTCAATGCACTGATGACGGCCCCAAGGACCGAAACGAGCGTCCCGATCGCGACAGCACGGAAGACATCAACATCAATCAATAACAATCCGGCAAGTCCGACGAATACACAGATTCCAGAAAATAAAATCGAGCGTCCTGCCGTCTCGACCGAACGAATCGCCGCCTTCCGAATATCTTGCCCGTCCTGCCGTTCTTCGCGGAATCGATTGACGTATAGCAATGAAAAATCAATTCCGAGTGCTAGGGAAATCATCGCAACCGCATTTAAGACGAAAATCGATAACTCTTGTTGTCCGGCAACGAAATAAAGAACACCGGCACCAAAGACAAAAGTGACGAGTCCCATGATCAACGGTAAGATGGCGGCAACGGGTGTACCGAAAACAAGTAGTAAGACGATCAAGGCTGCCGGAATTCCGATCAACTCAGCTCGGATGAGGTCATTTTTTGACGCTGTATTCAAATCATCGACGACGACTGGTTCACCCGTTAGTCGAATCGTCCCGGTATCATCCAGTTGACGCGTGACCGCAGCTGCCCATTTCGCATCAAGTGTTGGTACACCGACCGTCACGTATCCCTTATCGTCACGAATCGCTCGCGGATTTTCGACGGGACCAATGACGTTCCCGACGCCATTAATATCACGGAAGCGCTCGACATGTTGCATCATCGTTTGTCGTAGATTCTCTTGATTTTCAAATAGAACGATGATCGTATGCGGATCCTGACCGAAGTCTTGATCGAGTACTGTCTCGACGCGTTGAAAATCACCGTCACGCGTAAATCCGTTTCCTTCTAGCCGATCGGGTAGTTGATAAGCGAAATATCCAAGCACGACGAGCAGGATTGCCCAAACAATCAACACTCCTCGAAAATACGTACTCATCAGATGACCAAGCCGTTGCATGATGCGTCCCCTTTCTGTATAAACGTACAAAAAACATCCTTCTTGCTGAAAAGCGAAAAGGATGTTTCATTACGTCTTTTGAAAAATTTGAACCCATGTGTTGCCGAATGTCGCCGATGTCGACACGATCGCAAGACGTCGCGCCTCTTCATCGAGTAACACACTTTTGAGTAAAACGGAGGAATGGCATCCCTCGAACTTATATTTCAGCTGACTCTTCTCATACAAGTAAAAGCGAGATGAATCGGTGATCGAAAACAATTGGTGCCGGTGGTCAACGAGCGAGTACTCCGCGTAATCCGAAAAAGGAATAATCGATTCCTGATTCGTCGCGGCATCCCAAATCACATACCGTTTTTGTAGATCATCATAGGAGATGATCGTCGTAGGTGCGATGAACCGTTCGAACGTCAAACGTGTATCATATCCTCGCTCAATCAAGCGTCCGAACAACGGTGCCTCTTCATAGTTTGAGTACCGCCAGTCCCCTGTTTGAACGTTCACGCAGACAACATCCGTTTCTGCCGAATATAGGAAGATCTCATCGTCTTGCCACAAGAATAAATTACTGAACCACGCTTCGGAAAAAGCAGCGGGTCGCTTGATATAATCTAAATGCCCTTGCTCTAAATCTAGTAAACCAAAATAAGCTGACTCTTCAAATACGATGAACAATCGCCCACCGCCTGGCTCAATGTACCAGGAGAATGGAACATACGCACATGCTGTTTCCCATAGTGGTCTTAAATCCGCATCACATTTCATAAATCCGTGGCGATCTCGAAAAAGAAGCAAATCCTCCCCGATTCGATCGAACAGTGAGACGGATTCATGGAGTAACAGCTCTGCAGCAGGTTTATACATATGCATCACTTCCTACTTCATACGGTATCAACCTTCTCAGTTTCTCGCTACTATTGATGCGCTCGACTTGCACCTCCTGTTATACTAGCCTCATGGAAAAAGGAGGACGAACACGATGAAACCTTTACAATTATCAGCAGAGACGGCTGTCGAACTCGCAAAACGTCTGAACGTACCACTTGAACAACTGATGCATATGCCGCGCCATATCTTGATTCAAAAGCTCGTCGAACTCGAGCAAGAACAAGCGAAAACGGAATCTGATTCGTCTAGCGAATCGGAATCTTGAGTAAAAAGCCTCTTTTCCAATGATGGAAGGAGGCTTTAATCTTCGTTTAAGATTGTGGATGATAGTCGGATTTACCGTAACGGAAGACATTGATGATTGCTTTTCCGTCACTCGGATAACCATTCGGATGATCGATCGGGAAGAGGGAGAAAAAGACGAAATAAAACGAGAAATACGCAAATTGGTACGTAAAAATCGATGCCTCGAACACGCCGGCATAAATAAGACCATTTACGACTAAGATACTCACTAAGTTCGCGATCGATCCACCAGCGTAGACCATGATATTAGCAAACTTCGTTTCGTGACGTAGTGCCTCATATTGACACCATCCATCCCAAAAATAGATACGATTTAAACGAATCGGTCCGACACGGAGTAACGATTTTCCAGAACCGATATTGATCTCCATGTTTCCACCGAACAATCGGGCAAAAAAGTAATGCCCCATCTCATGAATCAATGTCACGATAGGCAACAATAAAAAGAACGACAAAAAGAATTTCCATAAATCCTCGAAACCAAACATACGCCGTACATCCTTTCATAAAAACAACATCCCATATACTACTTAAGAGGTTTTTTCCCGAAAGGTGACGCTTCAAACAAGGTTTCGATGAATTCAGGCAAGTCAATTTCATGACAGGCTGACATCGGACTGTCATCCACGCAAAAAAGGACGAAGCCTTATAGCGCTTCGTCCTTTTTGATTTAATCGGTTTTCTTACGACGTTTGTTCGCTGCGTACAACAATCCGATGATCGTCAGTGCTGCACCGCCTGCTACCGCATATTTCTTGTAATCCGCTTTTCGTTCGGCGATGACCGTCGTCGTCAATGCTTGGACGACCAACTGTTTCTCTTCATGCAGTCGTGGTGCGTGCAACTTAACGGCACCCGACTCCACCAACACCTCGAATTCACCGTTTGGCAATTCAATCGTGATATCCTCTTCCGTCGCATTATGGTAGACACGCTGCCGTTCGATGTATCCTTCATAGGTTCGTTTCAGTTCAAAGGCAATGACACCTTCCCCTTCTTCGAGGAAACGAAGATGCTTCTTGATCATCGCTGCGTTTGCGAGACGAAACATCGGATACTGACGACGGAGGGCAATCAATCCTTTGACGTACTCGACGGCCGGACGCTCTGTTTCCGCCCGTTCATAATCGAGACGATTGACGACCTCTCCGGCATTGAAGCTGTCACGAATTCCGTCCTTCGTCCGGAAGAACTCTTGTCCGGCATGGAGGAACGGAATGCCTTGCCCCGTCAAGATGATGGCATTCGCGAGCATTTGCCGTTTCCGACGAGTCTCTTCCGTATCCTCAGGGCGAGACACCGTTAACTTATCCCAAATCGTCAAATCATCGTGCGCTTCGACATACGAGACAACCTGATTTGGCTCATCGGCAAATCCTTGTGAAGAGACGTTACCAGCGATTCCCCGTTTGACTTCACTCGTCCGGTCGAATGCCCCGCTGATGAAACCACGGTCTTCCGGCGTTTGAACGTCGCCTTTGATCCCGTCCCGTAAACCGTTATTGAAGTGAGCGATTCCTGGCATCTTCGGTGCGTTGAAATAGTTCGCTTTTTCTTCCGGATCAAGTGGCGTATCGAGATCCCAGCCTTCACCGATGATCAGAATCGATGGATCGATCCGATCAAGTGCATGACGTACCTGATTCATCGTCTCGACATCATGCAGTCCCATCAAATCGAATCGGAAACCATCCAGATGGTACTCTTTCGCCCAGTACGTCACACAATCGAGAATGAACTTCCGCATCATCAGACGTTCAGATGCGGTATCATTCCCACAGAAACTACCGTTTGACAAGCTACCATCCGCCTCTTGACGATAGAAGTAGCCAGGAACGAATTGACCGAGCGGAACCGTTGCTGCATCATACGTATGATTGAAGACGACGTCCATGATGACACGGATCCCGCGATCATGTAACGCTTGTACTAATTGCTTTAACTCAAGGATCCGCGTTCGTGGATCATCCGGATTCGATGAGTACGAACCTTCCGGCGCAAAGTAATTCACCGGATCATACCCCCAGTTATAGTTATCCGGGTCGTTCGGCGCTGTCTCATTGACTGAGCCAAAATCATAGATCGGCAGTAACTGGACATGCGTCACACCAAGATCCGCTAAATAATCAAGTCCTGTCAATCCGCCATTTGGTGTCCGTGTCCCTGCTTCCGTCAGCCCAGCGAACGTACCACGTGCGACGACACCACTAGCCGGATGACTCGTTGCATCGCGTACATGTAATTCATACACAACTGCGTCTTGCGAAGAATGGAACAGTGGGCGTTCTTCAATCCATCGTTTGGGTGTCACACTTGTCGGGTCAATTAACGCACCGCGTTTTCCGTTCGTTCCGACGGCTTTCGCATACGGATCGACCGCCTCGACTTTTTGTCCGTTGATGCTCGCTTGAAACGTATAGAAATAACCTTCATATGCTGCTCGATCGAGTTCAACGACGTACGTTCCCCGTTCGCCTGCCATCATCTCGACCTCTTCGACTTTTCGTGCGCGTAGTGTCTTGTAGAGACGAATCACGACACGTTCTGCCGTCGGCGCCCATAAGCGCACGCGAATCGCCGTCTCTGAGAAGGTCGCTCCTAAATCATTTCCACTATAGGCAAATCGCTCATCCAGTTCTTGCGGTGTGAGCGTCAACATGTCTGCTGTTTGTTTCAAAGCTAAGCACCCCTTTCATTTCATGGTTTTTATTATAACAAAATTTCAAAGCAGTGGACGCTTCCGGTATTCCTCTCTAAAATAGAGAGTGGAATGAAAGGGGAGATTAACATGGCAGCAAAAGATAATTCATTTGATATCGTGTCACAAATCAACATCGAGGAAGTCAAGAACGCCGTCCAGATCGCATTGAAGGAAATCACGAACCGCTTCGACTTCAAAGGTTCAAAGAGCGACATGAAGCTCGAAAAAGAGGATTTGATTCTAATCTCAGATGACGATTTCAAACTCGATCAAGTCAAAGATGTCTTAACAGCAAAATTGATCAAGCGCGAAGTCCCGACCAAAAACCTGCAGTACGAAAAAGTCGAACAGGCTGCTGGGAATACGGTTCGCCAACGTGTCATCCTTAAGAGCGGAATTGATCGTGACGATGCGAAAAAGATCAACAATGCCGTCAAGGAATCGAAATTAAAAGTGAAGACACAAATCCAAGATGATCAAATCCGTGTCACAGGTAAATCACGTGACGACTTGCAACAAGTCATGCAAATCGTTCGTGAACTTCCGTTATCGGTCGATGTTCAGTTCATTAACTTCCGTTAATCCACTCACGTCAAATTAGCTGAACGTTTTTGTTCAGTCCATCAAACAAAAAAGGGAGGTGCTTTCTGGATTGTATCCAAAAAGTACCTCCCTTCATTTATATCGTTGCTTACTGCGCTGTATAACCACCATCGAGAACGACAGCTTGACCCGTGACACCTGCCGCTTTGTCACTTGAAAGGAAAATAGCGTAATCCGCGATTTCTTTGACTTGGAGTAACCGTTGTTGCGGAACAAGTGGATAGATGACCTCTTCTAGTACACGTTCGAGCGGTACATTCCGTGTTTCAGCGAGCGAAGACAATTGGTTTTGGACGAGTGGTGTATCGACATATCCTGGGCAAATCGCGTTGACCGTGATACCCGAAGTTGCCCCTTCTAATGCTGCGACTTTCGTTAAACCGATGACGCCGTGTTTCGCACTGTTATAAGCAGCTTTCCCTGCAAAACCAATCAATCCGTTGATCGATGACATGTTCAAGATCCGTCCAGAGCCTTGTTTTTTCATGATCGGGAAGACATATTTCGTATAGAGGAATGGTGCACGAAGCATGATGCTTTGAAGCAAGTCGAATTTCTCAGTCGAGAACTCTTCGATTGGTGAGACGTGCTGCATTCCCGCGTTGTTGATGACGATATCAATCGTTCCGTAATGTGCGACCGTCTGATCGATACTTGATTTGATTGCCTCTTCACTTGTCACATCACCTGCGACAGCAAACGCATCGAAGCCTTTTTCACGAAGCGTTTCAGCAGAGCGTTTTGCAGCTTCTTCCTGAAGATCGACGATGACGACCTTCGCACCTTCTTGAGCGAATTCTTCAGCGATCTCAAGACCGATTCCGCTTGCTGCTCCTGTAATTAACGCGACTTTTCCTTCGAGTTGTTTCATCATGATGGATTCCTTCTTTCTTTATCTTTACGTGTTCGGTCTCTTTACTGTACGCTGATTGAAAGAATAATAAAAATGAATACTTGTTATGACATCTATAACTCAAAAGAATAGGAGAATACTAATGGATTTCCGCCAACTGGAATACTTTACGGAAGTGGCACGCTTCAAAAGCTTCACTCGTGCCGCTGAACATCTCCACGTCACGCAACCGACGCTTAGTAAAATGGTCCGTCACTTAGAAGAAGAACTTGAGATGGAATTGTTCGACCGGAGCAAACGACAAATCGTCCTGACGGATGCCGGCGAGACCTTATTGATTGAAGGTGAAAAGATTCTGCGACAGTTATTTGATCTGCCTTCTCATCTCTATGATGTCATGCATCTGACGAAGGGAACGATTCGTCTCGGCGTACCCCCACTAATTGGTTCGCTGTTTTTCCCAGGTCTACTGCGTCGCTTCGAAGAGATGTATCCGATGATTCAAATCGAATTAATCGAAGCCGGTGGACATGCGTTAGAAAAAGCGGTCGTCGCCGGTGAAGTCGATTTGATCGCAACGGTGCTGCCTTCGGATGAGCATTTAACGACACACCCCTTCATTGAAGAAGAACTCCATTTATTCTTACCGAGTGATCATCCACTCGCTGATCGGTCGATGATTGCGTTAGAAGAAGTTTCCGACATGCCGTTCGTCTTGTTCAACGAAACGTTCTCGCTCCACGATGTTGTCTTGAACGCCTGCCAAGATGCCGGATTTACGCCTAACGTGTCTCGGGTGAGCTCGCAGTGGGACTTCTTATGTTTACTTGTCGCAGAAGGAAATACCGTGACCGTCCTTCCGCGTTCGATCGCGGATCGCTTTTCGATTCGTGGCGTCAAAACGATCCCACTTGAAACACGAGTCCCGTGGCACTTAGGAATCGCCGTTCCAACCGGTCGCTACCAATCGTACGTGACGCGGAAATGGATTCAATTCGTCAGCGATATGTATTCCAAATAAGCATACCTTTCATAAAAACCATGTATTTGTAGAATGGAAATTCTTCCTTTACGATGAGAACATCGTTAAAAAAGAAAGGAAGTCCTTTACCATGGCAACTCATTTTGAATCACGTCACGAAACAGGCGTTAAAAAACTCAGCGAATTCACAGACGCAAACGCTGCACAATCGACGCATGACAAAATCTCTGAATCCCTGAAAGATATCGCTCCAGCAGTCGGTGAGTGGATCACGGATTTCGCATACGGTGAAGTTTACAGCCGTGATGGTCTCGTCAATCGTGACCGCGCAATCGTGACGATTGCTTCCCTCGTCACACAAGGTACAGAACCACAGCTCGCTCTCCACATCAATACTGGATTGACAGCTGGTTTAACAGGAAACGAAATCGTCGAAGCTATCATGCATCTTGTTCCTTACACTGGATTCCCACGTGTCTTGAACGCACTCGAAGTCGCAAAAGTCGTCTTCGCAGAACGTGGCGTCACAGTCGAAACAGAATAAGATACGCATGACTTGATTGAAAAAAGATGGGCATGACGCATTTTCGGGTATCTCCTTAACAAAGGAGTGATCGATCATGCGTTATGCCCTTTTTGCGGATCTTCACAGTTCAGTAGCCGACACAGCGGCTGTCCTAGCTGACATACGGCGGATCGCTCCCGATGCGCATTTGTTTTGTCTCGGTGATGTTCATGAATGCCATGTCGGTAAAAAGCGAGCGAAGCGCTATTCTTTCGAATCGCTCTCCCTCGTCGTGACGCTCGATGATGATTTTATAGAGCTGATTGATTTTAAGACGTTACTGGGTAATCAAGAAGAGCGCATCCTGTCTCTCGTTCCACCACATCTGTCTCCTGTCATCGATGCATTACGCGATTGCCCTCGAAAACAACGGATCGAGGGGGCGTTATTGATTCATGGAGATCAACTCAGTTGGTCGCGGGATTTTCTACCCGACCTGTCACAACAACGCGAACCGTTACTCTTTTTTGGTCATAGTCATATCAGAGGTTTGTTTCGAAATGGTATCGCCAAATCGAGCCCACTAGGTCAAACTTTATCCATCAAAGGAAAACGATATGCCGTCAATCTGGGTCCCGTCGTCTTCGAACGAGAATGGTGTCTTTACGATTCAGAGCAACAAACGATCGTATTCTATCAGGCGAAGTAAGAGGATACGACAAAAGCCGTCGGGCACAGGGCTCGACGGCTTTTGTTCATGCATCTTATTGATCAGAGATAACGGACAAGCGATGCCTTGACGACATCCACTTGTGTGAAGTTCGTCTCTTCCGCGAATGTTTCGATGACTTGACGGACATCCCCTTGACGACGTACGAAGCTCGTCGGGACTGGTGTCGTACCGACAAGTTGCTCATGCAGACTCGTCAATCGATGATCATCGATGATCGTCGTCATCAAATCAAGGAACAGGAGAACATGCAGACGGTTCAAATAATCCCATGGTTTGTCTTCCGAACGGAATTCATTACGAGCGAGCCATTTTTTCAATCCGATCGCATCGATTTGACTCAACGTCTCTGTCGTACGTGCCGACTTCCAAAGCGTCAACAGTTCACCCAGTTTTTTTCGTGTCTGTTTCTTACGCATGAAGAATTCAAAATTATCTTTCGTCCGTAATGCGTCTCCTTCAATCGGAGCAATCAAATCGGCTTCCGGCGCCGTCACGAAATCGTGAACGAAATCGACAGACTCTCCCGGTAACCAAGCAGCGACTTTCCCGTGAAAATCAGCCATAAAGGCGACCGTTTCTGCCAAAGGCTCCTGCTTCATCTGTGAAGCAGCTTGCTGTAATCGTTCTTTCGTCTCAGTCTTCATAATCTACCTCTTCTTATTCGTGGATTGGTCTTACATTTCTTCTGGAGCGCCGACACCGAGTAAACGAAGACCCTCTGTCAAGACGATCGTGACCGACTTGACGAGTGCAAGACGCGATTGTTTTGCTGCGTCATCTTCGAGAACACGGACGTGTCCGTAGTATTTATTGAAGCTTTGTGCAAGATCTAAGACGTAGCGGCTGATGATTGATGGCTCGCGACGTGTGAACGCGCGATCGATGACCGTCGAGAATTGGTTTAGCATCGAGACGACACCCCATGCATGATCATCGGCACTACCAGCGAATGGTGTGCCATCATAGCCACCTTTACGGAGCAACGAGTGCGCACGGGCATTCGTGTACTGGACATACGGTCCTGTTTCGCCTTCGAATTTCAACATCTGCTCAAGATCGAACTCGATGTTGTTCATCCGTTCGTTCTTCAAGTCGTGGAAGATGACGGCGCCGACACCGACTTGACGAGCCGTGGCTTCGGCATTCGCTAAGTTCGGATTTTTTTCCGCGATGTTTTGCTTCGCAACGTCGATCGCTTCTTGTAGTACTTCTTCAAGTAAGACGATCCGACCTTTACGCGTCGACATTTTCTTTCCGTCCTTCATGATCAGACCGAACGGCACATGGTGCATTCCGTCGACGTTCTCAAATCCAAGTTTCTTCAAGACTGCGAACAATTGCTTGAAGTGAAGCGCTTGTTCCCCACCGACGACGTAGAACGCTTGCTCAAAGCGGTACGTTTCGAGACGATAGACAGCAGCTGCTAAGTCACGTGTCGCATAAAGCGTTGCGCCATCTTTCTTTTTAATCAAAGCAGGTGGCATACCTTCTGCTTCGAGGTCGACGACCATTGCCCCTTCTGATTCGACGAGGAGATCTTTTTCTTCGAGCAAATCGATGACGTGTTGCATCTTATCGTTGTAGAAGGCTTCTCCGTTCAAGCTATCGAATTTAACACCGAGCATCTCATAGACACGGTTAAACTCGACGAGTGAGACTTCACGGAACCACGTCCAAAGCGTCGTTGCCTGCTCATCACCTTGTTCGAGTTTTTTGAACCAGAGACGTCCTTCATCCTCAAGTGCCGGATTTGTTTCCGCTTCTTCGTGGAACCGGACGTATAATTTCAACAATTCCTTGATTGGTTCTGCACGGACCGCTTCTTCCTCACCCCACATCGTGTAAGCCACCATCAATTTCCCGAACTGTGTTCCCCAGTCCCCTAAGTGGTTGACACCGACGACGTCGTACCCTTTTTTACGTGAGATTTGGTTGAGCGCGTTCCCGATGACCGTCGAACGCAAGTGCCCCATCGAGAAGGGTTTCGCGATGTTTGGTGATGAAAAATCAGTGACGATCGTTTTTCCATTCGCTTCACTTGATCCGAACGCCTCTTGCTCCGTCAGGACTTGGTTGACGATTTCTTGCGAGACGACTTCCCGGTTCAAGAAGACGTTGATGTAAGGACCAACAGCTTGAACGTTCGAGAACAACGGCGCGTCAATTTTTTCTGCGAGCTCCGAAGCAATCATGTTCGGTGCTTTACGGAATGCTTTAGCGAGCATGAAACATGGGAATGCCAGATCTCCATGATCTTCATGTTTCGGTTGCTCGATCAGTTGTTCGATTTGTTCAACCGATAAGGCACCTTCCATGACGTGATGTAATACTTCTGCATACTGCGCTTTATAACTCATCTTTATTTCCTCCTGCTTTACTGATTTTTTGGCAATAAAAAACGCCCCTTGCGCCACGCGCAAAGAGACGGAATGACCGCGGTACCACTCTTCTTGGTGTCACTCGACACCCACCTTGTTCGGGGATAACGGGGTTCCCCCGGCTACGCCTTTTCCATCAGGAATCGGGCAGCGTCTCAGAAGTGCGTTTCACGACCGGTTCGTCCTCAGGCTTCCACCATTCCCTGATTCGCTAGTTGACGAATATCAACCGTTACTCTCTTCATCATCGACTGTATTCGATATCTTTCACATTATACGCAATTCTTTCTTTTCTCTCAACCTTATTTTTTTGGTAAATGGCTTATCAAAATTTCCACAATTCGGGTATAGGAATAAAAGATACTTCTCAGGGGGAGGGATGTTTCATGCGCTACTACCAACATGTAGCCCGGACGAGCTGGATCGTCTTCGGTCTCGTCGCCTTGACATTATTAGTGATCGGCATCGTTCATCCACCAACCTTCCATCCTTCTGTCTCCATCATCAACACTCTTTATTTATTCGGACTCGTTCTCCTGTTTCAGTTCGATAATGTCCGTCGTGGTGGCATTTACTATACATTCCAAGAAGGCATCATCTTATTTTTATTCCTCAATTATGGTTTAACGTACGCCTTGATTTTAAGCCAAGTCGGTATTCTCGTCTTTCAATTCATGTCTCACCGAAAAGCGATTCGTTGGAAACGTTTCGTTTATCTCTACCCGATCAACGCCTTGTTCGATTTAGTCTACATCTCGCTTCCGGCCTTTGCGTATTATGCGCTCGGCGGACCAATCGGCTCAAACTTTACGTATACGAAAGCCTTACTCCCTTTCATCGGCTTTTTGATCACCGTCTTCCTTGTCTCTTACTTCCAATGTCTATTCGTCAATCGCTTCCTCTACTTGAAATACGACTGGCAACGTCTCGTAAAGCTTCAGTCCCTCGTCTACGGGATTAGCATGTTAAGTGCTCTACTTGGAATCTGGTTCTACGATGAAAGTCCGCTCGTCGCGGCTACAGTTTCCGTCTTGATTCTCTTTTTGTTCAAACGTCTGTTGCAAGAGCGTGGTGACTCCCTTGAAGCAAACGATAATGCTAAGCGATTTGATGATGCGAAGGAACACTTGTTGATTTCCCGCTTCGAGCGCGAGACGATCGATTCGTTGCTCCTCGATTTACCGCATCTATTGCCGTTTTCTGAAGGTTGGATCTCGATTCAACAACAGCGGAAACAAGTCATCTATAACATCCGGACGAAACAACCGATCGACGTGTTACCACTGTTTCATTCCTTGTCAGCCGACGATTTGCATACCCCAATCATCTATGGTCTTCGTTGTGACTGGGGAAACGATATTCAGATCGGATTGCCTGTCGATCGTCACTCGATGCTAGCGATTCCTTCGATTACGAGCGGAGAGGTCGATGTTTCGATCATCCTATTCCATCAAGTCGCAGACGCCTATGATGCGACAAATGCCGACGAATTATCTCGTTTGCTCCGTATCTTTTGTCGCGTCTTAGAACGCTCACGTGAAACGGTCCAACTCTATACGGAAAGTCGGACCGATGCCTTGACCGAATTACCGAATAGTCGTGCTTTTTATGAACACGGTCGGCAGGAATTTGCGGCTGACTGCTATCCGCTCTCCGTGATCCTGTTCGATATCGATCATTTCAAACGTGTCAATGATACGTACGGTCATAAAGTGGGCGATCTCGTCCTTCGTGAACTCGGTCGACGTATCCAGGCGATCCAATTGCAATATGATGATGTCTTTGCTGCTCGTTATGGTGGGGAGGAATTCGTACTTCTGTTGCGAAATGGTAGTCAAGAGGCTGCTATCCAGATTGCCGAGACAGTCCGCCATGCGGTCATGGATCGTCCCTTCCTCGTCGATGGTCACCGACTGTCCTTAACCGTCAGCCTCGGAATTGATACAGTGGAGGAAAGATATCAACGGACGTTCGAAGAATCGTTACGTCAAGCCGACCATGCACTCTATGTCGGCGGAAAACACAATGGACGCAATTGTACCGCGCATTATGCAAACCTTTGAAAGGTCGTGACTCTATTGTCGATTACGGAAATTGAAATGACGCTACCGACATCACAAACTCACCGGACGATTCGGATTCATCGTCCGCCCCATTTGGATCCTTCTGAAGCGTTACCAGTGATTTATATGCACGATGGACAAAACGTCTTCAGTGGAGAAACCGCCTCGTTCGGAAAAGGCTGGGAGATTCATCTTGCGCTACAACAGACACAGATTCCGGCAATGGTCGTCGCGATCGACAGTCCAGAAGACGGAATGGATCGTTACGATGACTACGCTCCTTGGAGTGATGAAGCTTTATTGATGCGGACTGCTTATCCTTCGTACCGGAAATCAATCGGGGGAAACGGTAAGGTCTACATGGACTGGATCATCCGCGAGTTAAAACCATACATTGATGCCAACTACGCGACACGCCCTGACGATACGACGATGATCGGCAGCTCGATGGGTGGCGTCATCTCGCTTTATGGATTATTCGCATATCCGGAAGTCATCACGCGCGTCGCTGCCCTGTCGACGGCCGGATGGGCAAACTTCTCCTCACTCCTTGAATTCATCGAGCGCAGTCCGTCGCTGTCTACTGCCCATCGCTGTTATATGGATGTCGGGACAAAAGAAGTGAGTGGTCCGATGACCGAAACGGATTATTTACACACAAATGATGTCTTAGCGCGAGCGGTCGAACAGAAACTTACTCAAAGTCGCTATACGATCATCCCGGAAGCGATTCATCATGAAACCGCTTGGGCGAAACGTTTACCGGATGTTTTGCGTTTCTTGTTTCCTTCCTCGTGAATACACAAAAAGCCGGGCGATTTCTACTAAAGAAATCCTCCGGCTTTTTACGCGTGCCTTATACTAATTCTTCTTGTTGCTCTTTTTCATAACGGTTGCGCGGATGCTCCCGGCATTCATCGGAACACGAACGCATGACTTTTGGTTCGCATTCTTCACAGCAGAAGTGCTGTCGATTACATTCCGGGTTTGCACAATTAACGTAGCGTGTCTCCGGTTTTCCACAGTAGTAACATTCTGAGACGACAGAAGGATTGACGGCATTGACAGGAACCTGTACACGCTCATCAAAGACGTATAGTTCGCCTTCCCAGTCTTCTCCTTGCGTCTGTTCATCTTTTCCGTACATGACGACTCCGCCTTTAAGATGGAAGATATCATCACTCTGTTGCCGTTTACGGAAGTACGCCGTGAATTTTTCACAACGAACGCCACCCGTACAGTATGTGAGAACCTTTTTCCCTTCAAACAAATGCTCGTTCTCGTCAAGCCACTCCGGGAATTCCCGTGAAGCATCGACATCCACTTTTACAGCATTCTTGAAGTGTCCGAGGTCGTATTCATAGTTGTTGCGTACATCGAGAATGACGACATCATCTTGTTTCATCATTTCTTTCCACTCTGCTGGTTCAAGATACGCAGCGTGTTCTTCTGGTACGTTGAATTCATCCTCAAAACGCCATGTGACGAGTTCTTTTTTGTAACGGACGAACGTCTTTTTGAAGGCGTGCTCTTCGACTTCATCGATTTTGAATTCGATGTCAGCGAATCGTGGATCCGCCGTCAAGTCCTTCATGTATTGTTCCGTTTGTTCGACCGTTCCAGAGAGTGTTCCGTTGATTCCTTCTGGTGCGATCAAAATCCGACCTTTAATACCGAGCTCTTTACAATAAGCAAGATGCTCTTTCGTTAGCTGTTCCGCATTTTCGATCGGAACATACTTATAAAATAATAGTACGCGATAAGGTTTCATATTCCTCATTAGCCCCCATGTCAGTTTTTTGCAGTAAAACGAACGTTGGCAAACGAAGCGTCTAGCTATTGACTAGCTGGGAACGCCTGCAAAACGCACCCATTTAAGTATAATACCAACTCCCTTTCGAATGTACAATCTACAATTCCTGAATCCCTTTCAAGGAATTTCATTCCCTTTCTCAATCAGAAAGAGGTAAAATAAAACACAGTAGTACATCTTGCAAGGAGGATTCCGAATGCTCCATACACTTCGTGACTGGATCGAGCAGATGATTTTCTTTCTCCAAGACTTACCTGGAGGAGCTGCCACCGGTTTGATTGCCCCGTTTCTTGAGTCTCTATTTCCTTTCCTGCCACTCGTCCTGATCATTTCCGCGAATGCGGCAACCTATGGTTTTGGTATGGGTGTTCTCGTATCATGGGTCGGGAGCATGCTTGGATCACTCGTCGTCTTCGCTTGTATTCGATATCTATTTCGTCGTCCGGTCACGCGTTGGCTTGAAAAACACCATGCCGCGCAACAGTGGATCGAACGTGTTCGTCACATGAGTCCCATCTCACTCGGATTCTTTTTTTCGCTTCCGTTCATGCCTGCGTTCATCATCACGTCCATTTCCGCCATGATTCAACTATCGCTGCGGACGTATTTGATTGCTGCTGGTGCCGGTCGTCTGATCGTCGTCATCATCTTCTCGTTGATCGGAAAGGAATGGTCCACGTTCCTTGAACGTCCGATGCGTCTTGTCCTTCTATTTTTGATTTTACTCGCCATCTGGGGAGTCAGTCGCGGGACGGAAGAATGGTTGAAGCGTCGTGCGCTCTCAAAACGTGCGGATCATTTACGGGAAATCGAAGATAAGATCGAACGTCCATCTGAAAAATGACTCAAGCCTGTCTATGATTCCATAGACAGGCTTTTTAAGCTGTTCTCATTTTTTGCGGACTAGGTCTTTTGAATCATTTTCCAATGTAATTAATATATAAAAATAACGTTCAAACAATGTTCAATATTGCAAACGCTTACATTAAATTGGTATGACCAATATTAATATAATAATGAGCTTTTCCTCATAAAAATTAGGATAGCTTTTCCAGAAACGACATCCTTATAATGAATTTACATTCATTCCTTAAAGGAGGCGGCCTCATGCATCAAGTGTCCGAAGTTCAAAAAAATGAAGCGACTCAATCCGCTCCAGCAATCGTCGAGAGTGCTACCTTTCAACAATTGATGCGTCAAAAGAATGGCTTCATTCTTCCAGCCATCAGTTTCTGTCTTATTTTTTATTTTACGCTTCCGATTTTGACAAGCTACTTTACGATTTTAAATCAGCCGGTATTCGGTGATATTACGGGTGCTTGGATCTTCGCTTTTGCTCAGTTCATCATGACGTGGACGTTCTGCATGATGTATAGCAAAAAAGCACGTGCCTTTGATCGACTCGTCGAACAAATCAAGGAGGAGTCGAAATGAATTATACTGCCGTTGCTTTATTTGCGGCGATCGTCGGTTTGACGCTCGTCATTACATACTTTGCTGCCCGTAAAACAAAAACAGCTAACGATTTTTATACAGCGGATGGCGGTCTCACTGGTGCGCAAAACGGGATGGCGATTGCCGGCGACTATATGTCCGCTGCCTCGTTCCTCGGAATTGCCGGGATGATTGCCTTAGCTGGATTCGACGGATTCTTCTACTCGATCGGCTTCCTCGTTGCCTATCTCGTTGTCTTGTATCTCGTTGCCGAACCACTTCGGAACCTCGGGAAATACACGATGGCGGATATGATCGCTGCTCGTTTTAACGCATCAAAAGTTCGTGGAGTTGCTGCCATGAACTCGATCGCGATCTCGATTTTCTATATGATTGCCCAACTCGTTGGTGCGGGTGCCTTGATTGAATTGTTATTAGGAATTCCTTACACGACAAGTGTCATCATCGTTGGTATCTTGATGACCGTCTACGTCGTCTTCGGTGGTATGACAGCGACCTCATGGGTCCAAATCATCAAAGCGATCCTTTTGATGGCAGGAACAGCTGTCATCTCATTCATGGTATTCGCCAAGTTCGATTTTTCGATCTTCAAGATGTTTGCAGAAGTCAAACAAGCGACACCGCTCGGTGATTCATTCTTGAATCCCGGAAACAAGTTCAAATTACCGCTCGATACGATTTCATTGAATCTCGCACTCGTTCTCGGAACGGCTGGATTACCACATATCTTGATTCGTTTCTTTACTGTTAAGGATGCTCCGACTGCTCGTAAATCCGTCGTATATGCGACGTGGATCATCGGTGCCTTTTATATCTTGACGATCTTCCTCGGCTTTGGTGCCGCTGCTTTCGTCGGTTCTGAAGATATCATTGCTGCCAATGCTGCTGGTAACATGGCGGCACCACTTCTCGCCCAAGCGCTCGGTGGTGATTTACTCTTTGCGTTCGTCGCTGCAGTCGCCTTTGCGACGATCCTCGCCGTTGTTGCAGGACTCGTCTTATCCGCAGCATCCGCCTTTGCCCATGACTTCTACAGTCATATTCTACGTAAAGGACAAGCAACGGAAAAAGAACAGATGACGGCAGCACGACTCGCGTCCATCGCCGTCGCTTTGATTTCGATGGTACTGGCATTGTTCGCACAAACGATGAACGTCGCGTTTCTCGTTTCGCTTGCCTTTGCTGTCGCGGCAAGTGCCAACTTGCCAGTCATTCTCTTGACGATTTTCTGGCGCCGTTTCAATACTGGCGGAGCTGTCACAGGTATGGTCGTCGGGTTATTCTCTTCACTGATTCTCGTCGCACTCAGTCCAAATCTTTGGGCAGTCGACGGTTCAGCCTTGTTCGTCGGGGAAGCCCTCTTCCCGCTGACGAATCCAGGAATCGTCTCTATCCCACTTGGCTTCCTCGGAGCCATCGTCGGGACATTGTTGACGAAATCGAACGAAGTTGCCGGTAACTTCGAACGTATCTTAGTCAAGGCCAATACCGGTATCGATGCTGCTGCAGAAGTCGCCGCGTCAAAAGAATAAGTTCCCCTTAACGGCTCCTTCAACCCCCTTGAAGGAGCCGTCCCCTTTTACATTCTTCTCATTCATTGCCATACTAAGTGGATAATAGAGAAGAAAAGGAAAGGAAGACTGTACATGGATCTCGCTTTTTATTATTTCTTAATCCTCGGATTTTTCATTGGAATCATCTCCGGCTTTTTCGGAATCGGTGGCGGTATCATCTTGACGCCCCTACTACTCATTTTAGGATATGCTCCAAGCGTTGCGATCGCGACCAGTCTCATGTTGACTCTCGGATCAACGGTTTCAGGTACGATCTCTCACTTACGTCTTAAAAATGTCGTCTGGCGCGATAGTCTTGTCGTCGGGGGCGTTGGAATCATCGGTTCGACGATCGCGACACCACTCGTCCTTCGTTTAGAGGAAGTCAACGGTGCCCATCTCGTCATCTCAATCGTTTATATCGGACTCTTACTCTACTTCGCGAATAAGTTCTTACGTCCGAAAGCGACGACCGGTGAACAGACGGGTTGGAAAAATCGATATCTTGCTCTTGCCTTCACTGGTCTGTTCGCTGGATTCATCTCTTCGCTTCTCGGTGTCAGCGGTGGATTCATCATCACACCGTTACTCGTCGGGATCGTTGGCTATGAGTTGAAACGTGCAGTCGGAACGAGTATTGCTTCTGCGTTACTGATCGTCCTATCGGGTCTCGTCAACTATACGGTCGCGAGCACGAATATCGATATCCTCGTCGGGATCATGCTGATTGTCGGCGCCTTGCTCGGAGCACCGATTGGCGCGAAGCAGTTGACGCATTTCGAAAGTCCGTTCGTCAAAAAGTACCTCGGTATCTTCTATTTGACGGTTGCGGTCAGTGTGTTACTCGAGATCATCGGCTGGAACGTCGCTTCACTCTCCGTTCTCGTTGCGCTTAGTTTGATTTTCTTACTGACACTCCTCATCTACAGCCGTCGTCGAACGAATGGATGAATCGTCTCATCAGAAAAGCGGTGATGCCCCTATCAGGCATCACCGCTTTTTTCCGTTAAGCCACTCGTTTGTGACCGGCTCGTTCATAGTCTCTCGTTTGTTCAATGACTAAGTGCGACAAGAACAACATTCCAACCAAGTTCGGAATCATCATCAGCCCGTTCGCGATATCTGCGACAAGCCACAACGGTTCTAATTGCGCGACCGCACCATAACAGGCTGCGAGCGCAAAGAAAACACGATATCCTTCGTTGAAACGTGTCGTGCCGCTCAAGTACTCCAAGCACTTCTCTCCATAGACATACCAACCGATGATCGTTGAATAACCGAAGAAGAAGACGGAGAAGGCGACAGTCCATTCTCCAAATGATCCAAGGACACTCGCAAAGGCGGTTGCTGTCAGTGCTGCCCCGGAAAGATTCGCATCATGCGTCATACCTGAATGTAGCCCGCCTGACGGATCCCAAAAGCCTGTCGTCAGAAGGACGAGTGCCGTCATCGTACAAACGATCAAGGTCACGATGAAGGTACTCGTCATCGAAATCAATCCCTGTTCGACCGGACGCTCACTTTTCGCAGATCCGGCAATCAAGGCTGCTGTCCCAAGTCCTGCTTCGTTCGTGAAAATACCACGTGCTACACCGACTTGCATCGCCATCATGATCGATACACCGGTGAAGGCTCCTGCAGGCGCAAGCGGCTGGAAGGCGTACTCAAAGATTAAACCAAAGGCTGGTAGAATCTGATCCGCCTTCAATATTAAAAGGACACAAGCGGCACCGATATAAAGTAAGCTCATGATCGGAACAAAGATCGTCGAGATCGCACTGACGCGTTCAAGTCCACCACGAATCGATACATAGACCGCAATCGCGAGCAGAATGCCGAACAATAGCAGCGGCACACGGAACGATTGCTCAAGCACCGTTGCCATCGCATTCGCTTGCACCGTGTTCCCGACACCAAACGATGCGATTAAACCAAATACCGCAAACAGGATGGCGAGTAGTTTAAATTTAGGTCCTAGTCCCTTCTCGATATAATACATCGGTCCACTGACGGCTTCGCCGCGTTCGTTTCGACTTCTAAAGAGAATGGCAAGGAGGCTTTCTGCATATTTCGTCGCCATTCCAATTAAACCGATGACCCACATCCAAAAAACTGCGCCCGGTCCGCCCATCGTCAAGGCGACTGCGATCCCTGCGATGTTTCCGTTTCCGATCGTCGCTGCGAGGGACGTCATCAACATCTGAAAGCTACTGATTTCACCTTCACCTTGCCCTGATTTTTGAACAGATAATTGAAACGCTTGTTTTAAACGTCGAAACTGAAGACCACGTAAGCGGATCGTAAAGTATACTCCTGTTCCTACCAACAACATCATACTCGGAATCCCCCAGACCCAAGCCGATATCAGACGTAATACTTCCATGCCATTTCATCCTCTCTGTCTTTTCCGAGGCTTACCGTAGCATGTAGTTGTGTTTTCTTACAATACAAAAGAATACTTTTTGTGATTTTACACAATAGAAGATATACTAAAACTATCGAGCGAAAGAGAAAGAAGGGAAATCCCATGTTAGAAGCTTCATATCATTCTTTAGACGACTTAGCGGAAGCGATCGGTATTGCCTTGAATGCCCCGATTACGATTGAAGATCGCAATCACCGCCTTCTTGCGTATAGTACGCATACGGCTGATACAGACCCTGCCCGTGTCGCAACGATCATTGGTCGCCGGGTACCGGAATCGGTCATCGACCAACTCTGGAAAGATGAAGTCATCCAGAGCCTTGCTACACAAGATGATCCACTCATTATTTCCGCACGCACGGATGTCGGATTGAACGATCGTGTCGCCATTGCAATCAAGCAAGATTCAGAAATTCTCGGCTATATTTGGTCGATTGCTCGAAGCACTCCTTTTACTCCATCGGAACTAGCGGATTTAAAGAAAGGAGCATTGCTTGCCCAACGTCAGTTACTGGCGATCGACATGCAGAAAAAACGGAAGGAAGAGCAAACGGAACAGTTTTTCTTCGAGTTATTACATGAAGAATTATCCGAGTCGGAGATTCTGAAGATGTTCTCTAAGCTCCATGTCGCACCACCCGGTATTAGCCGTTTGACGGTCATTCGTTTTTCGGAAGCAATCACACCACGACTTGCGGATCGCCTGCGCTATTTATTGACGATTCAGCAGACAGTTCGTCCGTTACTTTACGCGTATGATGAAACAGATTTCATCTTGTGGATCAGCACAAACGACCGCGACGCAGAACAAGAGCGTCTGCAGTTCGACGCCTTCATCCAATCATTTCGACAATTGCTCGCGGAGCGGTTCGATTATACGGACTTCGTCGCAGCAAGTAGTGAAGTCTTCACGGGCGTCCAAGCGATTCCGGAGCGCTATGAAGAAGCTGGCATCGTCTTACGTTTAAAGGACGCCTTTCCATTTGAGCTGAAGAACGTCACTCGTTACGAACGCCTCGGCTTATTCCAGCTCTTACCGATTTTCTCGGAGCGTCTGCGACGGCGGACGGTTCGCTTGGAAGAAATCGAACGTCTGCGTGCTTACGATGTGAAACATGCCTCCTCCTTATGTGAGACGCTAGAGTGGTTTCTTCATTATGATGGGAACGTCAAACAAGTCGCTTCCCATCTCCATGTTCATCCGAATACGATCCTTTATCGGATGCGACGGATCGAGGAGGAAGCGGGCATTCGAATGGAATCTTTACCTGAACGCTCCTTACTTTATTTGTACCTAAAAGCAGACCGATATCCTTTGTGATTTTACACAAAGGATATCGGTTATTTTTGAAAACGCCGATAAAGTAGAACGCTTTCATTTCTCGTATACTGAAGAAGAAGAGAAATTGATTTGTTTATTTGCGAAAGGGGATCGCGTTCACATGATCATTGGAGTATTAAAGGAAATCAAAAACAACGAAAACCGTGTTGCATTAACACCTGCCGGGGTAGCAGCGTTACATGCACAAGGACATCGTGTCATCATTGAATCGATGGCAGGTATGGGGAGTGGCTTCACGAACGAAGAGTACGTCAAAGCCGGTGCTGAAATCATCGCGACTGCTGCTGAAGTCTGGGCAACAGCCGAACTTGCTTTGAAAGTCAAAGAGCCGATCGCTTCAGAGTACCAATACTTCCGTCCAGATTTGACATTGTTCACGTATCTTCACCTAGCGGCTGAGCCAGAATTGACACGTGCGCTTGTTGATTCGAACATCACAGCAATCGCTTATGAAACGGTTGAAAAGAACCGCACCCTTCCATTGTTAACACCAATGAGTGAAGTCGCAGGACGCATGGCATCACAAATCGGTGCACAGTTCTTAGAAAAACCACACGGTGGTATGGGCATCCTGCTTGCAGGTGTTCCTGGGGTTCGTCGTGGAAAAGTCACAGTCATCGGCGGCGGTGTCGTCGGAACGAATGCTGCGAAACTCGCGGTTGGTCTTGGTGCGGATGTCACGATCATCGATGTCAGCCCAGAACGCCTTCGTCAGCTCGATGATATCTTCGGTAACTCGATCAACACGTTGATCTCAAACCCGTACACGATTGCTGAAGCGGTCGCTGAGAGTGATCTTGTCATCGGTGCTGTCTTGATTCCAGGTGCAAAAGCACCGAAACTCGTCACTGCCGACATGGTCAAACGCATGAAGCCGGGCGCTGTCATCGTTGACGTTGCCATCGACCAAGGTGGTATCTTCGAAACGGTCGATCGTATCTCGACGCATGATGACCCAACATATGAAAAATTCGGTGTCGTTCATTACGCAGTCGCGAACATGCCAGGTGCTGTTCCACGTACGTCTACACTAGCATTGACGAACGCAACGCTTCCGTATGTCCTTGAGCTCGCGAACAAAGGCACACACCGTGCGCTTGCTGAAAACGATGCTCTTGAAAAAGGATTGAACGTCGCGCAAGGATTCGTCACGTACGAAGCAGTCGCACGCGATCTCGGATACACGTACAAATCCGTTGAAGATGTGCTTCACCTACACGCATGATCTTGAAAGTAGAAATAGTTGATGATTCCTTTTCGAGGAACCATCGACTATTTTTTATGAAAAGAAGGAATCCCAGGCGAATCTCTTCATTACTTCTTGAGGCACCACCCGGCTTGTCATATGATGAGAAACGAAGACTTATGATTTTGAACTAGTAGAGGGGATCTCATTACATGACACAAACCATAACCGCCCATTCTCATGAACTCCAGAGCCACGTCGCTGAAGTGGCGTTACTCGAAGCACTGACATCCGATACAGAAGAAAGCGTACGTATTGTCGCAACCGAGCGCTTACGTGTTCTTGTCCCATCTCATCCATTGCTCAACATTGCTACAGCCCATTCCCTTTATTTCAAGAACGAACACACTCAAGCGCGCCGGCTGATCGAAGAGACACATCAGCAACTCGGCGAGCATGTGCAAGGATACATACTCCTCGGTATCATCAGTGAAGAGGAAGGGTATATGCACGAAGCAGAACAGTTTTTCCTATCGGCCATCACACGCTTTCCTGAAGAGCCAGCAGGACATCGTTTCCTTGCCGTCCATTACAATCATCGTCAATTTTATGGGGAATCAGCCGTCCATGCGTTTACATATTTAAAGAAGGTTGGCGCATCTGGAATCGATACGCTGATGGCCATTGATTCCATCCAACAATTAGACGGTCATTCGATCGACATGTTGGAAGCACTCTATGCATTAATCCTTGGCGTATCTCATCTCGACAAAACCACCGTCTTTCATGCGACAGCTTCTGTCAATCAAAGCATTCAATATGAGAAGCTGCATGCTACATTGCGCGAAGACAGCGAGGAGACCCTCTACGCTAAGCTCGACGAATGCCTTTCCAACATGCTCGAGCATGGCTTGTTCGCAGCTGTTTACGACGATTCCGAAGAAAAGATCTATCGCCATGTCTTTCAGGATATGTGTCGGGATATGACCATCCGTCATGCAGGTTGGCGTGCGTACCCGGACTATATTCGATTACGCTTTCTCTATTTCAAACAATTGTTGTTACGCGACTGAAAGTCAAAAAGCAAACGCGACGAGTGCCGCGATCGTCCATGGCAAGATCAAGTTGTCGAGATCGCGATATGAGATGGCTTCGATCAAGGCTGCGATGTTCGCAAGCAAGAAGCCATAACTGACAGCGAGCCAAATCGGTTGTCCATAAAACAAGAACGTCACGGTCAACACGAGGAATGACGCCAAAAATAGGGCGATACTTCCTTCAAAGGATCGTTTCGTCTCACCACGGACGTAAAACGTCTTTCCGTAGCGTTTTCCGACGAGAGCAGCGAGACCGTCGCCCCAAGCAAGCACCATGCTTCCCGCAACGAGCGCCATCGGCTGTCGCTCGAAGAAGAACAAGACGAGTCCCGCTAGAGCGAGTGGATAATAGACCGTTCCGTAAGAAGGACGATCGACATCGTGCATCTGACCGATTCCTTTTCGTAGTGTCACTAGATTCACGACAGCAAAGAATAACAACGGTACGATCGCAACGTACCAGTGATCCAGCCAGAGCAGCGCAAGAAATACCCAGTGACCGACAGCAATATGAATCCATTTCCGAACCGTCTCGGGAGAAAAGTCGAAACGGCGTCCAATGACTTCCAGGATGACGAGAACTAGCCCGACGATTCCAATCGTGCCAAGAGCAGCTATCCATTCCATCGTCATTCCCCCCTTTCTTTTCTATTATTGTACGTTGTTTCAGTTGCCATTTGCCCTATTGAACCTTCATTTGATAACATAAGGTCAAATGACGTCCTAGAGAGGAAGTTTTGGAAATGTATGATGCTCAAGCAGTCCAAACATTATCAAGTTGTCTGCAACGCTTGAACGAAGGAAAAGGAATCGAACCCCTCGTCGCAACGGAAGGTACAGAATTACCGAAGGTCATCAATCGCTTGAAGCAATTCGATCCATTAAAAAATGGTCTATCCATCAATGAAATCGTTCATTTGGCAAATGCCCTGATCGGCGAACATATGTCAGCGACGACGATCCAGAACTGGACGAAACGTGAAGTCCGGGACATCATCGGCGTACCGCATCGCGGAAAGAAGTACTCGATCAATCAGGCTTCGATCATCTATCTACTGGATGATTTAAAACACCTCTTCTCGTTAGAAGAAACACGAGAACTGCTGACGATCGTCTTCAAGAATCCGAATATTGATGAGGATGATTTAATCAGTCCGCTTAATTTTTATCTCGTCTACACGCAACACGCGGAGACAAGTGGTCCGATCGAATTGACGGAGAAGCGTCTCAGACGCTCGCTCGAGCGCATTAACGCTTATCGCCCTGAAACTGTCCACGTTCTCCAACTGTGTCTCTATGCCCGTCGTGTATCGCATTTAACGCACGAAGCGAAACAACGTCTCCATCATGTTCTGCAAACGACATGATGAAAAAAAGATGCCATCCATGTCATGGAAGGCATCTTTTTTTTATTTAGACGGCTGTCAGTGATTTATAGTGGACGTTGTTCGTCAGACTTTTCAAGACAGAGAGTAGTTCGTACATCGAGAGTTTGTCAGCATCCTTGACGAGACGGTACTCATCACCGTCTTGCAACAATTCAGCAACGACTTCTCCAGCTGCACTCCGTACGGAGAATTTTCCTTTTGTCAGGTCGAAGGAAATCGTGAATGTACCACGCTCATACACGTTGTACTCACATTTCTTCGAGAAGAGCGAAAACTTCTCACGCATTTGACCTACCTCTTGTCCATCATGGTTCATCACGACCCACTTCTTACACGTCGGAATGAACTTACCAAACGCTACCCCTCTACCTTCACCATTCATTACTTGAACACGACCATTCTCGTCGTGTTGAACCGCACCGATCATTTGGTGCGCTTCATCATAAATCGCGGCATGACCTTGCGAAAAAACGCAACCCTGCACATAGACAACTTTGCGCAACAGAAATTCTCCTCTCACTGCTAAAACGTGCTGGTTTTTCGTCCCCAGTTTATTTAGACATCCTGTATAGTTTAACTTTCTTTATCTGTATGATATTTCGTTAACGAAAATGATTATTGCACCGTTTCTCCAAATTGACAACCCCCTTTTGTCGACAATCATTCGACATGTTCAATGCAGGTTCATCTCCTTTGCAAATGCGAGCAATTCTTCCCGATCAATGAGGCGAACCTGATTTGGTTCCGCTAGCTGATATGCAGCTTCCGTAAAGGTCGAATTCGTAACGACCCACCCCTCGTCCATCCCATAGAATGGAACCGAGGCAGCGACCTGTTGAACCGCTTCGAGCCCTACAGCCGCACTATATCGCTTTGCCTGGATGGCAATCTTATACCCTCGTTCATCCTCTATCAACAAATCTGCTCCGAAGTCGCGTGAAGCAGGTGTCAACTCGACTCGATATCCTGCTGTTTCAAATAAATCGGCAAGCCATTCTTCAAATTCTCGTCCTTCCATTCGATCGAGTCGTTTTTCAAGCGACGGCGTTAAAATGGACAAAAGAAGAAAAAGGATACACCCTACTATACTGATGATTAAGATTAAAGGTTCCCAAGAACTCGAAAAAAAATAAGTTCCGAAAATTCCTATCATTGCAAACAAAGCTGCTAGTAACAATCGTTTTCGTTTCAATCGTTTCATCGTGCTTTTCTCCTCTACTTCGTCGTGACCTTTTTTTCACTATACTAAAATTCTTCGTCGGTTGCTTCCTTCAACAGGAAACACGCCTCATCTTGCAGAAGTAAGCTGAGGAAAGACTGTCTTAAAATCCATGGTCGAAGACCAGTCAGGAGGTAGCTCATGGCAGAACATTCATCCCCTTCATCGATACGAATCATTCACGCGACGATACGTGCTATGAAAGACCCCGTTCTTCTAGTCGATGCAAATGGAAAGATTCAATTTCATAATGACGCGTTTCAACACCAGTTCATGAACGCTCCGAATATCGAAACCATTCAGGAGCTGTTTCCCATCACGGATGATTTCTTTCCATTACAGAAGGAAGCCGTCATTTCAACGACATATCAATTAACAGTCACAGCGATTGAAGCGACGGACTATTTTCTTGTCCATGTCGCTCCCCTGAAAATCGAGGACTTATTCAATTCAACACTAGATACTGCTCTATTCATCACCGACTCGGAGTTTCGGATTCAAACTTGTAACGAGGTGGCAAGCACCTTATTTCGTTTCGAGCATGCCGAAGACATCATGGGTCTCCAAGCGACGGTTCTACATGATGCGAAGGAAATCACTACCCGCCGTCAACATCTCGAACAATTGAACTTAAAAGACTTATCGGACGCGCAACTTTTTTTATTGCATGGACGGGAAGCCGAAAATGAATGGACCTATCATCGTTTGGATGGCTCAACGTTCCATGGGCGTCTTTATATGACACGGTTACCAAACGATACGTACTTCCTGCTCATTCAGGACATCACACCGCAAAAACAAATCGAATGGCATCTGACGAAAAGCGAACGCCGCTTCCGACTCTTCTCGGAATCCGTCGTTGAAGCCGTCATCTTTCATGACCACGGAATCATCATCGATGCCAATCGCGCAGCAGAAGTCATTTTCCGGACGAAACTCGAGAAAATGAAAGGCAAGACGACGCTTGAATTGATTCATCCGGATCATCACGCGCGTGTCTTGCAACGCATCGAGGAGCATCGAGAAGAACCATACGAAGTTCTCGGTCAACGTGCCGACGGAACCTCTGTCGAAATCGAAGTCTTCCCGCGTGAAATCATCTACAACAATATCCGGATGCGTGTCGCCGTCGTTCGTGATATTACCGAACGAAAAAAGATTGAGAAAATGCTTGAACGCGAAAAAAATGCCATCATGCGTCAGCGTGATATCACACAATCGATTCTTCAAGCATCCAATGAAGGTTTCCTACTGACAGAAGAGGATGGAAGTTTCATCTTCATGAACGTCAAAGCACGCAAATTACTCGATGTCCCAGGCATTGCACCAAGTAAGATTCAAGAACGAATCAGTCTGATTCCGAATCTCGATTTGAACACTCGATTCGATATGCTCCGACAAGTAGAAGAATTACTCGCCGGAAAACATTCTGAACTATCGTTTCGTTTCACGTTACAGCGACCAAATGAGTCCAGTCCACTTTATTTCGAATTTTATGCGACTGCGATCAAAAAGGAGAAGAGCCGCATTTCTCGTCATGGCTTCCTATTTGTTTTCCGTGACCGGACAGAGGAAGCGAAGATGGATCAAGTAAAAGACGAACTCGTCAGTACAGTATCGCATGAGTTGCGCACGCCACTGTCCTCCATTCTTGGCTATATGGAATTACTACGATATAAAAAACAATCGGCTGATCGAATCGAACGGTATGTTGAGATCGTCCACGAAGAGACGAAACGATTGACGACGCTATTAAATGAGTTTTTAGACATTCAGCGTCTAGAAGGTGGAAAACAGGAGTATACCTTCACGTCGTTCTCGTTACGCGATCTTCTCGCATCAACCGTCGATGCCTATGGTGAGACCGTCGAGACGCATCGAATTGATCTAGAACTACCAGAGGATCCTGTTCTGATTTTTGCGGACGAGCACAAAATCAAGCAGGTGATCTTGAACTTGCTTTCGAACGCCATTAAGTATTCTCCACAGGCGGATCATATTCGAGTCATTCTTTCAGCCAATCCGGAACAAGCAACATTCTCTGTGACAGATCATGGACTCGGCATTCCACAAAATGCTTTTGAAAAGCTCTTTACGAAATTTTACCGGGTCGATAACTCAGACATCCGGAAAATCGGCGGAACCGGACTCGGACTTGCCATCTGTAAGGAAATCATCGAATCACACGGAGGTGCGATTTCCGTTGAATCAGAAATCAATGATGGTTCGACGTTCACCGTTGTACTCGAACGTGATCCAAGAAAGGAATGGAATTGATGCGGACCTACTTCATGACGGGTTTCCCCGGTTTTTTAGCGACCAAACTGATCGAACAACTGGCACGTGTACCGGATCAAATCGCTTGTTTTCATTTGCTTCATTTACCGTCAGAGCGAAACGCAGCTGTTAAGCGACGCCAGGATCTTCTAGAACGTACATCCTTACGATCGGAGCAACTTGTATTGCACGAAGGCGATATCACGGTCGAACAGCTTGCTTTATCATCAGAGGCGCGGATGATGTTGCAACAAGACGTCACACACATCTTTCATCTCGCGGCGCTATATGATTTAGCAACAGCATATGAACCCGCCTTTCGGATCAATGTGATCGGTACCGCGAACGTGACACAGTTTGCTCATACGTGTCGAACCTTAGAGCGTTACATCTACTTCAGTACAGCGTATGTCTCGGGTCTTCGTTCTGGAATGGTTCTAGAAGATGAGTTACAAGCAAGTACCTTTAAAAATGCTTATGAAGAAACGAAATATTTAGCAGAGGTACGTTTCCGTAAAGAAATCGGAACGATCCCCTATACGATCATCCGTCCTGGGATCGTCGTCGGTCATTCCGAAACGGGCGAAACACCGAAATGGGATGGGGTGTATTTCGTTCTGAACGCGATGCGTCTCCTGCAATCCTTCGCCCCTCTTCCGTACCCAGGTCGAGCAAACGCACTCGTCAATCTCGTGCCCTATGATTACGTCATTGAAGCGACCGCTTATCTCAGTCATGCACCGGTCGGAAGAAATAAGACCTATCATCTGACGGATCCATTCCCACATGGCGCACGTGCGATTTTTGAGATGTTACACGTCGCCTATTATGGACGTTATCCGCGCGGAATCGTTCCGTTTCGACTCGTTAGCACGGCATTGACTCCAGCTGTCGCGAAACGACTTCAGATGCAACGGCAGACACTTGACTACTTCATTCATCCCGTTCAATATGACACGACACATGCCTTACGTGACTTACGGGACACTGGTATTATTTGTCCAGACCTTGCAGAAACGATGCCTCGACTCGTCCAGTATTACCAAACACACGCAACACACTAAAAAAGTCCAATCGTTCTTCCACAAGGGAAGTCGATTGGACTTTTTTATCGGTTATCCGATCAACATATTCTCTTTTGGATAACGAATCGTCCGGTCTCGCTGCGTCGCGAACGTGAACAGAATCGTTAAGGAGCCGACACGTCCGAGTAACATCATGAACATGATTAAAAACTTACCAAAGCTATTGAGCTCAGCTGTTACGTTCAAAGAAAGACCGACTGTTCCAAATGCCGAGACCGTCTCAAAGAATAAACCAATAAAGGAAATGTTCGGCTGGGTCAACGCCAGGAACGTCGTGATCAAAGCAATGAACAGTAAACTGAAGACAGCAATCGCATATGCCTTTTGAATCGCTTGCGTCTGAACAGTCCGTCGCATCAGAACCGTTTCACGCTGTCCGCGTATATACGTCCAGACATTCTTCAAGATGACCGCTGCCGTCGTGACCTTGATTCCGGAACCTGTTGATGCGGAACCTGCCCCGATGTACATCAAAACCATCATCAAACCGATCGAGAGCGGCACCATCGTCGTTAAATCGATCGTCTGGAAACCAGCCGTTCGTGTCGTGACGACTTGAAAGAACACGATATGGAGCGCACTGAAGAACGATTCGTCTTTTAATGAACCCAAGTTCGAAACCCACTCGTAGAGCATCATTGCTAAAACACCTAGTCCATTGATGACGAGTAGTGATAGCACCATCAATTTAGAATGGAGCGAAATTTTCTTGAAGTTTCGTTTACCAGCGATATCCGCGATGACCGTAAAACCAAGACCACCAATCATCAAGAGCGCTGCAATCGTCAGAATGAATGTCGTATCTTGTTGGAAACCGATTAGATTATCACCCCAAAGTGCGAAGCCCGCATTGTTGAAGGCAGATACGGCGTGGAACAAACCGTAATAGAGTGCTTTTCCGAAGCTGTATTTGTATTGAATGAACAAATCAAGCGCAATCAAAAACATGCCGACGATCTCAACGAGGACCGTCGTGACGATGATATTACGAACGAGACGAATCGTTCCGCCTGGACTATCGAGATTAAACATCTCTTGGATAATGATCCGCTGACGAATCCCGATTTTTCGTCCCGTGACGCTAAGTAAGACGAGCGCGATTGTCATGAATCCAAGTCCACCGACCTGAATTAAGAGCATCATGATGATTTGACCGAGTAAATTATAGGATTCGGCAATATTAATCGGTGACAGTCCTGTGACGGTTCCTGCCGATGTCGCAACGAATAGGCAATCGATGAATGATACATCTTGCCCCTCTTGTTGTGAAATCGGAAGCCACAATAAAAAACCACCCAGTAAAATCGTCAATGTAAAGCCCGTTGCGATGAAACGTGCCGGTTTATCGAATAGCTGATGATACATCAATTCACCTAAACGCCCGAAGCGTGCGAGTCGTGAACGTCTTTTATGCGAGAACATCTTACTCCCCCTAGATTGTTTTCAGACAGAATTGTCTTTATCATACTCCCTCGAATTAAGAAGTTCTATCGAAATATGCAATCGACTAAACGTTTTCGCATTTTTTTGGTAAACTAGATAAAAGTGGACGTGTAATCATTAAAGGAGGTTGAGGGAAACAGTGGACCCTAAGACGGCTGATCATTCGATTGAGGATGTCTGGCGAAGGCTGGAACGACAATCACAATGGATGCCTGCGCAATTGTATTATCAATTCGAGGAACTCTTATCATTACATTTGGAGCAACCGATTCTAAATGAATTGTATCAAGTGTTAAAAAAATACGACGTACTGACCGATATAGAGCGTGACGAACGAAACGAAAGCATTCAAATGCTAATCGACGAAAACGGCGCTTGATTCTCGGTTTTTGGATTTCCGAGCAGAAGAAGTGTCTTCTGCTCTTTTATTTTTCGTTCCTATACGAATTACATACAGAAAGGTGGCACACATCAATCATGGATATCGTGTCGATCATCGGGATCATTCTTGGTCTCATCACACTAGTCGGAGGTATGATCTTAAAAGGTGCGCCTCCAGTCGCTCTACTCAACCCTGCAGCCCTTGTCATCATCTTCGTCGGAACGGCAGCTGCCATCATGATCTCCTTCCCGAAGGAACGATTGAAAGTCTTACCTGCCTTGTTTAAAGTCATCTTATTCGAACAAAAGCTGATGACGAAGCAGGTGTTGCTCGGACAATTTTTGACACTCTCGACGCAAGCACGTAAAGAAGGTCTATTATCTCTCGAGTCAGCACTTGAAGAAGTCGATAATGCCTTCATGAAGCGTGGCGTCATGATGGTCATCGATGGGCAGCCATCCGAATATGTCGAGGACGTCATGACACGTGACCTCGAAAACATGACGGAACGCCATCATGCCAATGCGAACATTTTCACGCAAGCTGGAACCTATGCTCCGACCCTTGGGGTTCTCGGTGCCGTTGTCGGTCTTGTTGCCGCCCTATCCGATTTATCGGATATCGAAAAATTAGGTCACGCGATTTCAGGTGCCTTCATCGCGACGTTATTCGGGATTTTCACCGGATATGTCCTGTGGTTCCCGTTCGCAACAAAGCTGAAGCAAAAATCAGCAAGCGAGATTCAGTTATATGAAATGATGATTGAAGGGATTCTCTCGATTCAAAACGGTGAATCCCCGAAGAACTTAGAAGATAAGCTACTCGTGTACTTGACACCGAAGGAGCGTGCGAACTATGAAGCGGAAAAAGAAGCCGCATGATGAACATATCTCCGAAGGCTGGTTAATTCCGTACGCCGACTTATTGACCTTGCTTTTGGCCCTCTTCATCGTTCTGTTTGCTTCGAGTAATGTCGATGCTGTGAAACTAAAAGCAATGTCCCAGTCGTTTAGCTCCGTCTTCAACGGTGGCTCAGGGATGATCACGAACAGTTCGCTCTCCACTCAAGAAGAAGAGGATTCAAAAAAACTCGATGCCCGGACGAAGGCACAAAGCTATGAAATCGCAGAACTCGAAAAAATCAAAGAAGAAGCCAATCAATACATCAAAAATGAAAAACTTGAAAAAGACATCAAGGTTGAAATCACGAATGAAGGACTCGTCTTTACGATTCGCGACCGCGCACTGTTCTCACCAGCTCAAGCAGAAGTAAGAGGACGCTCGCTTCAAATCGCAGAGGGGATGAGCGCACTGCTCGTCAAGGCAGGACAACGTCAGATTCAAGTCTCTGGCCATACAGACAACATTCCAATCAATACAGCACAGTATCCATCAAACTGGGAACTGAGTGCTGATCGGGCGATCAGTTTCATGCGCGCCTTACAACGGAACCCAAAGCTTGAACCAAAACGCTTCACCGTCAGTGGTTACGGAGAATTCCAACCGATTGCGTCCAATCAAACAGAAACCGGTCGTAGCAAAAATCGTCGTGTCGAAGTTTTAATTCGACCATTGATCGACTTAAAAGCGAATGTACTCGATGAAACAAAAGTTAAGTCCTGATCATCAAAAAGACTCCTTCGTGGTAGACACGAAGGAGTCTTTTTTAATAATACGGACGAATCATGATATAGACGATGACGCCCGTTAAGCTGACGTATAACCAAAGCGGCATCGTAAAACGTGTCCACTTTTTATGCTTCTCGAAGTTTTGATTCACAGCGTGCGCGAGTGACATCAAGACGAGTGGAACGATGACTGCAGCTAGGATGATGTGCGTAATCAGGATAAAGAAATAGACAGGACGAACGAACCCTTCGCCTCCGAATTTCGTCGATTCACTGACAGCATGATACGTGACGTACGAAATTAAGAATAAAGTCGTCGTCGTCATCGCACCACCAATGAAGCGACGATGATTCACCCGATTGCCACGACGAATGGAAATCCAAGCACCGAGCAACAGCATGAAGGTAAAACTATTGAAGATGGCATTCAAAAAAGGAAGCAACGTCCAATCGAATCCTGAATCGACTTGGACAGGTGGCGCAAAGAATAAAAGCGCCACGAGCAAGTTGATGACAAGCGTCAACAGGATGACGAGCGGAACGAAATTCCGTTTAGTAGCAGGTTGTTGCATGAATCATTCTCCTTGTTTCCAGTCGAAATAACGTTTCAACCATTTTGGGATCGGACCAGCGAATAGACGTTCACGCCAGTAGACATCAGCAGCACGCTGAACCGCAGCACCACGAATTGGATATGGGTGGACAACACGCGACAATTGACCGACCTTATCTTTACGTGCCATCGCATAGACGACTTCTTGCATCCATTCACCGGCTTGTTCTCCGATTGCATGTGCTCCAATCAGTTTTCCACGCTTATCCGCGATGAGCTTGACGCGTCCTTCCGTCTGACCATTGATGACGAAACGATCGACTTCATCGAGACCGGTCTGATAGACCTTGATCTCACCATGTTTCTTGCGTGCCTCGTCTTCTGTCAATCCGAGATGGAACAATTCAGGTGTCGTGAATGTGACCCACGGAACCGCCCGATAATCCGGCTTCGTCCGTAGACCGAATAAAGCATTCGTGACGACCGTTTTTCCTTCCAGTCCTGCGACATGCGTAAATGGGAGCGAGTTGATCGTATCTCCGACCGCAAAGATGTGTCGCTGACTTGTTCGAAGTGAACTATCGACTTGGACGAATCCTTTCTCGACGTGTACGCCAGCTCGGTCGAGACGTAGTGCTTCGATGCGTGGCTTACGACCGACTGCGACAAGCACGGCATCCGTTTCGATGACACGTGATTCGCCGTTTGCTTCAACCGTCACTTCGATGCCCCCCGCCGACTTGCGGACGTGCGTGACCTTCGTATCGAGATGTAACGTCAATTCTTGTTCGAGCTGACGTTGAATGACTTCGACCATGTCGCGATCTTCTTTTCCGAGTAACGTCTTCATACCCTCGATGACCGTGACTTCTGTTCCAAGATGCGCATATGCTTGCGATAACTCAAGACCAATCGCTCCACCACCGATGACGAGCAGTCGCTCCGGACGCTCCGTTAATTCGAAGATCGTCTCGTTCGTTAAATAATCAATCGTATCGAGTCCATCAATCGGTGGAATGATGGGTTGAGATCCTGTCGAGATCGCAAACTTCTCACCTACGACAAGCTGTCCCGCCACTTCCACTTCATGAGCACTGAGGAATGTCGCTTCTCCGATATAGACATCGACGCCAAGGTCTTCGAACCGTTTCGTTCCATCGTGTGATTGAATGATGTTACGTGCTCGATCGACGCTTGCTTTCGTTTTCGAATAGACCGCGTCCCCGTTCAGCGTCACGTTGTATTTTTCAGCCGTTCGCTTCATGACATGAACATCGTGCGCGGCTTCGATCAACGCCTTTGAAGGAACGCAACCGTAGTGGAGACAATCTCCGCCAAGGTGCGTATGCCGTTCGATCAGGGCGACGTGCGCGCCGAGACTTGCTGCACCAGCAGCAATCGTCATTCCGGCTGCCCCACCACCAATGACAACTAATTGATAGGTCTTCATCGCAAGCCCTCCTCGTAACGACGTGTGATGTCTTCCATCCGTTTACGGTTGACGCCCCAGTCGGAGTATCCGACACGCGATGCCGAACGGAAATGAATCACTTGTGCGGCTTCATCGAAGTAAAATTCGACGTCATCCTTGAAGCGAAAGACTTTACTCGTGAAGATGGCATGGATGTATGCCCCTTCCTCCTTAACAACTTTGACGCGGTCGAGGCTTTGTAGGATACGTAAGAGTTGGAACTTCGAATCTGCAAGCGTTCCTTTGAACGGGAGCGGACGCATTTTCATATCCTGTAGATCGGTTTGAGTAGATACCGCGTTCGGTTTTCCAGAGAGCGGTTGAAGCGTACCATTTGAAACACCAAGTGCCATGACTGATTCCTCCGTTTCCTATCATCTGATCCATTTCGTACTATAATCCACTTAACTTTACCAGTTTCTGTTTCACTCTGCCCGTCTCAGTGTTTACGCTTTCGTGACAGGTAGCAGAATCGTCGCAATGACGCCGCCTTCCGGCTGATTATCAATGAATAGCTTGCCTTCATGTGCTTCGACGAGTTCTCGACAAATCGATAGGCCGAGCCCTGTTCCACCCTTTCCTTTTTGCACTTGATAGAATTTTTCTGTGACGTGACGTAAGTGCTCTTTCGGAATCCCGGGACCTTCATCACTGAAGGAGAGGAACAATACACGCTCTGAACGAACGAGTCGAATGGTGATCGTGCCACCGACTGGAGAAAAGCGGATCGCATTATCAAGCAGGTTCAAGAAGACTTGTTTCAATCGGTTTTCGTCGTATAGACCGACGACTTGTGCCGGTAACTTCTGTACGATCTGGACATTTTTTTCTTCCAGCTTTTGACGCAGTTGCGCCGTCACGGTCTCGATGATTTCCGTCAAGTTGACTTCCTGACGGTATAAGACGAGCCGACTCGTCTCGAGTTTCGAGAAATCGAGTAACTGCTCAACGAGCGAAATCAAACGCTCCGTCTCCGAATGAATGATGCCCATCCCAAGCGACGCCTCTTCCGGCAACTGATCCTGTTCGACGAGTAACGTTTCACTCCAGCCTTTGATTGATGTCAGCGGTGTCCGTAATTCATGGGAGATACCAGAAATGAATTCATCTTTCAAAGTTTCCTGCTGTTTAATCTGTTGTCCCATATAATTGATCGTCCGCGCTAGTTCTCCAAGCTCGAACGAGTATTCTTCGTTCACCTTGACGTCGTAATGCTGTTTCGCGATTTGATCCGATGCACCGATGACTTCTTGAATCGGTCGGACGATCGACGAGACGAGACGTGAGGAATAGATGAAGGCAAGTCCCCAAATTACTGTACCCAGGAGGACGATCGCTAAACAAATTTCGATCACACGTCGATCGATTCGCTCAAGCGACGTCGTATAACGAAGCGCTCCCGTCGTCTGACCGAACGACACGACAGGTTCTGTTACTTCCAGTAAATGTTCTCCCGTCGCCTCATCGTCATATCGTTTCGTGACAGTCTGCCCCGCTCTTACTTGATTGATCGCCGCTCGCGTCAACTTACGTTCCGAGATGAATCCGGTCGAAGAGTAACGCGGAATCCCTGTCGCATCCAACACTTCGATCTCAGCGTCTGGATAAGCGTAAGAATCAAGTACGTCATGGATCGTCGCTTCTGAATCGGCGTAATCATAAGCAAGGCCACTATTCGCAAATAAGACAGCACTCGCATTCGCATGACGTTTCAAGACATCCGTCGCCGTCACGTAGTAATAGTTATAGGTCACGAACGAGAGGATCCCGATGACGAGTAAGACTGTCACCGTGATAATCGTCATGAACCGCATTAATATCTGGCGCTTCATTCTTCGTTACGCCACTTGTATCCATGTCCCCACAATGTCTCGATGAACTTCGGTTCCGCTGGATTTTCTTCGATTTTTTGACGAAGACGGCGAATGTTGACATCAACCGTCTTCCGATCACCAAAGTAATTCTCACCCCATACCGCATCGAGTAATTCATCTCGCGACATGACTTGATCTTCGTTTTTAATGAAGTGGCAAAGTAAATCGTATTCAGTTGGTGTCACTTCGACGTCGACACCTTCTTTTTGGACGCGCTTCGCGCCTAAATCAATCCGAAACGGTCCAGAGACGAGTTCACGTGGCTGTTTTCTGCGACGTAATGTCTCTACCCGTCGCAGGAGCGACTGGATGCGCGCGAGTAGCTCTGCTGGACTGAATGGCTTCGCGATGTAATCGTCTGCTCCTACGCTCAGTCCCATGACTTTATCCTCTTCTCGTGTCCGTGCTGTCAACATGATGATCCCGACGACTTCATCCTTTGCCCGCGCCTGTTCACAGACGGCAAAACCGTCGACTTCCGGCATCATGATATCGAGTAACAGAATATCGAAGGTTTGTTGATCAAACTGCGCAAGCGCTTCTTTCCCATTTTCCGCCTCGATGACATCATAGCCTGCTCGTTTCAAATTAATGACGATGAAACTGCGAATCGCATGTTCATCTTCGGCTACTAGTATTTTGGTCATTCTTTTCTCCCCCTGATTCTTTATTCCACGAGTGTGACACGATTGACGAACACTTCATAATCCTTCGTCGCATCAATCACATAGACATAATCGATACCTTCTTTGATTTTTCGTTTTTGGTCACTAGCAATGTATTGATTCTTCGGAATGACCTCTAATTCGAAATCAATCTGCTTCGTTTCTCGATTGATGAACCGAACACGATTTTCGCGTTTCTCGATCGTTTCACGCGTCGCCCAGTTGGCAGGGAACCGCATGACGAAATTGTATTCTTGATCGATGTACTGCTCTTCTCGCAATTCGAACCCACTCTCGAGAAATGGCGAATTATCTGACCCATTCCATGTGTAGTATGCCGTGATGCGTGGTTTCGGTTCACCCTCACGCCCTTTACTGCCTGCTGGCGTGTATTGATGACCAAACTCGATGATTCCGTCTTGATCGACATCTTTCGGGAAGGTATACATCGGTTCGATGATCTCATCGACCTGACCGAACCGAACCTGTTCCAATGTATCGTTCGCTAAACGGAATAATGCGATGTGCATTTTTGCATCTCGTGTATACGATACGATCAAGCCTTTATTCCGAGCGGCATTGATCGTATCGACTTCAAATAAATCATGTTCTGCGAATAAATCGCCATCCTGCGTTGAAAGTGTCGTCTCTTGGTGCTCTTTCGACAGGATGTCTTTATAATAGATCAAACGAGACGGACTGCCCTTTTGCAGAAGCACCATATCCCGCTCTCGATCTTGATTCAAGTCATCTACCGACAGACGATCATACCGATCGACTTTCGTGACGTCTCGTTGCTTCGATAGTAACTGTTCAATGATGTATAACGTATTTTCACCATAACTGGTAATACCGATGACCAGGTGGTTTTGTTTATGTCGTGCGTCAGTTATGACTTCGAGTCGATCGATGGCTCGACCGTCAGCTACCGTCTGTCGCGCCACGAGTCGCCATTTTTCGCCTTGTCGCTCATGGACGAGAAGATGAATCGTGAAGCGCCCGTCCTGCTCGCTGCGGTAGAAGGTGATTGCCTCATCTTTACCGTTTCGATCTAAGTCGACGAGTTCGTATAGGCGGGATACCGCTTGATTTCGTGGCGCCACGATCTCTGCCTGTTTCGGCAAATCGCGGTCAATCCGTTCTTTCAACGACTGCTCCCATGCCGGAAGGGACGGATGTTCGAGTAAAGAGGCGGGATGCGGAAACATCGTACTGCATCCTGCTAATAATAGACTTGATATGATCATGAAGAGATATTTCATAAAGTTGGAATCCTTTCCGTACGGGCTCTGTTTCCACTTTATCATACTCTCTTCGAGGAGAGTATATTGTCGAATGGGACACAAGTTGTTACGATATACAGATAATTGAAAGGGGTTTGAATGTATGACGTATAAAATGATTGTTCTCGATTTAGATGATACCTTGTTGACAAGTGACCATACGATTTCACCACGTACGAAAGAAGCTTTACTCGCTGCGCAGCGACGCGGGAAGAAGGTCGTGCTCGCTAGCGGTCGTCCGACTTTTGCCATGCTCGACCTCGCAAAAGAACTGGAACTCGCTCGCTATGGCAGTTACATCCTGAGCTTTAATGGCGCTTCAATCATTGATTGTAAAACGAACGAATCGCTCTTCCTCAGCACGCTTTCCCCGGAGACGGTCCACCGCCTCGACGATTTGAGTAAACGGGAAGGTGTCTACATCCACACGTATATCGGAGATGAAATCCTGACAGAACAACCAAACGAGTATACGACGCTTGAAGGACAACTGACAGGCATGGAAGTCATCCCTGTCGCTGATTTTAAAGCCGCGATTCAAACACCTGTCGTCAAGTGTTTGATGATGGCAGAAGAGACGCACCTCGCGCGCGTCGAACAGACGCTTCAACAGGAACTTGCGGGTGAACTTGCAGTAGCTCGCTCGAAGCCATTTTTCCTTGAATTCACGGAAGACGGTGTGACAAAAGGAACAAGCCTTGCCTTACTGTCTGAAAAACTAGGAATCGCTCAAGAAGAAGTCATTGCTTGTGGAGACGGTAACAACGATCTATCGATGATTGAATGGGCAGGTCTTGGTGTCGCGATGGCGAATGCAGCCGATACCGTCAAAGAAAAAGCACAGTATATGACCGCTTCGAACGATGAAGATGGTGTTGCTCTCGTCGTCGAAAAATTCATGATGGATGAGGAACCGGCGATCTCAAGCCGCTAAGTAACTCAAAAAGCGTGTGTTCCGCATTCAACGGGACACACGCTTTTAATTTACGACAAACACCAGTCGATCGGCTCTCTTCCCTGCTCTTTCAGCCAAGCATTCGTTTGCGAATACGGTTTACTACCGAAAAATCCACGACTTGCGGACAAGGGACTCGGATGGACAGCTTCAAGAACAAGATGACGATCCGTATCGATCAGCGTTTTTTTACTCTTCGCATGATTTCCCCAGAGGATGAATACGATTGGTTGTGTCTGTGTTCCTAATACTTCGATGACCCGATCCGTAAACGGTGCCCAACCTTTTTTAGCATGGGATCCCGCTTTCCCTTCTTCAACCGTAAGCGACGTATTGAGTAAGAAGACTCCTTGTCGTGACCATGCTTCGAGATTACCGGATGTCGGAGTCGGACAACCGATATCCGAGACGAGTTCCTTATACATGTTTCGAAGGGATGGAGGGATCGGCACTCCGTCATGCACGGAAAAGCTGAGTCCATTCGCCTGACGTGGACCATGGTAGGGATCTTGCCCTAAGATGACGCACCGGACATCTTCTGGAGCGACCGCATCGAACGCATGAAAGATCCGCTCTTTCGGAGGATAGACGGTCGTCGTTTGATAGGCTTCCTTCAAAAAAGCCCACAGTTCTTGAAAATAGGGTTTTTCCTTTTCTTCTTTTAACACGGTTTGCCAAGATGGATGCACGTGAATCCGCTCCTTTTTCAGTCTCAAGTCGCTGTTCGTCCGTCTTGATTCTGCTATGATGGATGATGAGGTGGAAAACTATGATTCAGACAAAACAAGTATTCGGACTACCATTCGTCGATGCGACACCTTCGCAATGGTATACCCATATTAAAACAATCTTACACGAACGTGGAAAAGCCTTTCTTGTCACGGCGAACCCAGAGCTCGTGTTGCGTGCATTGCGCGAACCTTCTTACGATGCCATCTTACGACGGGCGACGTTCATTACACCAGACGGAATCGGTGTGACGGCTGCCAGTAAACGGATGGGCGCACCGCTCACTGCGACATTGCCAGGAATCGAGACCGCACGTGAACTATTGCGGACGGCAGACGCACTCGAGAAGCGTGTCTTTTTACTCGGTGGACGTCCGGAAGTCATGAAATCGTTGATTCGTCAGTTATCGATTCGGTTTCCGAATATCCACTTCGTAGGAACGTTTCATGGTTTTGGAAAGACAGAAGAAGCAACGCAAGCCATTACAGAAGCAGACGCTGATCTTGTTCTCGTCGCACTCGGTGCACCGAAACAAGAAGAATGGATCGCTTCCGTCTATGATCACGTCGATCATGGCATCTTCATCGGTGTCGGTGGTGCGTTCGACGTTTGGTCAGGACACAGTAAACGTGCGCCTAAATTATTTCGTCGACTGAAGCTAGAGTGGCTGTATCGCATCTCGACGCATCCTCGTGGTTTTGAGAAACTTAAAGACTTGTTGTTCTTCGTAACGCTTGTACTTCGCAAAAAATCAACGCTCTCTTGAGTGCACACAAAAAGGGCTGACTTAAAAAATGACGCGTCCTTTCACGCCCTTTCCTCAGGCGAGACACAAGCCAGTTTTTCCGCTTCATTCAAGCAGAAAAACGGGTCTTGTTTGTCTCTGACAGCGCAAAATCGCGCTTTTCCTGTAGGAGTGGCGTATGACGTGTCATTCTTTTTATCTCTAGAAAAAGGATAATCAGAGAATCGTTTTGTTCACTCGACATCGCTTCCTAGGGAAAACAAGCAAGAGCGACCCTGCAACGAAGTGAAGCGGCGCGATGCTTGTCCCAGGAAAACGATGCGAGATGAACAAAAAAGCGCAATCTTTCTCGTTAAGAGAAAAATTACGCTTTGTCTCCAGTCTCAAGGCTCCCGACACGGCGGGAGCCTTTTTGACGCTTATCTTATGCGTTGACAGTCGAGAATGAACGACCGAGTTCTTTCGCTTTAGCGATTGCTGCTTCTTTGATTTCTTCTGCTTTTTCTGGGTTCATTGCCATACCTTCGATGAAGAGTGCATCGTAGTCTGTTACACCAGTGAAAGCAAGCGCTTGACGGAGGTAGTCATCACCGAAGTTGAGACCAGATCCTGTGTAGACGCCACCTGTTGCTTGGATGTGGAGTGCTTTTTTGCCTTCCATCAAGCCTTTTGGACCTTCTGCAGTATAAGCGAATGTTTTACCTGCAAGAAGAACGCTGTCGATGTACATTTTGAGACGCGCTGGGAAAGAGAAGTTCCACATTGGTGTGACGAAGACATACTCATCTGCTTCCATGTATTGCTCGAGATGTTTTGTCATCGTACCGACTTTTGCGATCTCCACTTCTGTTAACTCTTCGCCTGTTGCGAATTTGCCCCATGCGCTTAGAACATCTGTATCGATTTCTTGAACTGTTTCGTTATATAGATCAAGAACTTCTACTTCAGCTGAAGGATTCGCTGCTTTGTAGCTTTCGAGGAATGCTTCACCGACTTGAAGGCTGAAAGAGTGTTCTGTAGCTTTCGGGTTAACAGTTACATAAAGTAATTTAGTCATTATTATTTCTCCCTTTTATTTAAAGTAAATTCTGTAACTAAACATACCAACCACCTTTTCGTTTGTCAATTAGTTTGACTTCCAAACGAATAAAAAAAAGCTCAAGTCCGTGACCTGAGCTTTCTTGATCTTATGAGTGCTAATTCTTACACATTTTCGAGCGGCGTATAATGTTCGGCTCGTAAACCGATTCGTTTCAACTGATCAATCAACTGTTCCTTTTCAGAAACCGACAAATCGTTAAATAAGTCTGCTAAAAAGGCTTCATGTTTCGGGAATGTCTCTTCCATTAGTTCGCGTCCAGCTTCCGTTAATGTCCCAAACGTGACACGACGATCCGTCGCACATGATTTTCGCGCAATCAACCCACGCTTTTCAAGTTTATCCACGACATACGTCACACTTCCGCTCGTTAATAGAATCTTATCGCCAATTTGTTGTAGAGGCGTGTCCCCTTTGTGGTACAGCAATTCAAGAACTCCGAATTCCGATAAATTCAACTGATGTGTTTTGATGTCTGCCTTCACTTGCTCCGTCACCGCATGCATCGTCCGAGATAGAACAACGAGCATTTTTAATGCCAGCTTCGAGTCTGTCGATTCCATTTTACGTTCGCCCCTCTTTGTGTTGTATCGTCACAATCATAGACTTCTTTGTCTAACTGGTCAATTCTTGCTGAATTTTTCCAATCGATCCACTGCTCAAAAATAGTTCTTGCCGTGAAACGCGTTTCATAGCCTATCGTCTTGATATACACTAAAAAGGAGGTAATCATCATGTCGATTCATACACGGTTAACACAACTGTTTAAACGAAATGTTGCTTTTGAGTGGGCCATCGAACAATTGCATACACCAGCAGGCTATTATTTGTGTCAGCACACGTTGGTCGATCAATACCCTGATTTGTCTCCTCAAGAAAAAATAAGACTGCTCTCAAAAATCAATGAATTGGCTGAGCAGACAGCTCCATTCTCGGCTCCCGTCTCTCGACAGGATTGGCGCCGACTTGAACGACGATTATCTCGTAAGATGTAATCCAGGAGGGATGCGCGATGACGAACATCCGAGACTTGGCACGTGAAGCCAACGTGTCCGTTACGACAGTCTCACGTGTACTAAATGATCATCCTTACGTTGCGAACGAGAAGCGACAAGCTGTTCGAGAAGCTATCGAAAAACTCGGATATATCCGTAATCAGACTGCTGTCCATCTATCGACGGGTATGACAAAAACGGTCGGAGTCATGCTTCCGTTCGTTGATCATCCATATCACGCTGCCATTCTTCAAGGTATCGCGCAAGCCGCCTTTGACGCGAGCTATCGGTTCTTGACGTGGCAAACGAATTATGTGGAAACGCATGAGCAACTGGCACTGGATGCGCTGGCGCAACAGGAAATCGACGCACTCATCGTCGTGTCGCACAGTCTTCCCTTATCAGCGATTTTATCGTATGAACAATATGGTCCGATCGTCTTTTGTGAACATCATGAAGATGTCGCTGCCGTCTATATCGATCACTATACGGCCTTTCAACAAGGACTTGCACATCTACGACAACAGGGACATACGAGCATCGGCATCTGTCTCGGACGACCGGACAGTACGAATAGCTTGGCGCGTAAACATGCGTATCAAGAGGTCGTACGTGACGAATTCGTCTATGAACAGACCTTGACGATTGAAGACGGTGCGACCGTCGCAAGACGCTGGATGCAACAAAAACAACGACCGACCGCTATCTTGACCGCAAGTGATCACGTGGCAGCGGGTCTCATCTTAGAACTCCGAAAACAAGGCTATCAGGTTCCTGGAGACCTGTCTGTCATTGGTTTTGATGGAAGTGAACTCGCTGAAGTCTTAGCGATGACGACGATCGCGATCCCTTATGCCACGATCGGGCGACATGCGTTTCAATTAACCGTCCGCGAAGATCTCGTTGCTCGTCCACAAATCGAAGTACCCTCGACGTTCATTGCTGGAACGACTGTTCTTCCTCATACTTGAATCCATATAAAAAAGCGACGAGTTCATCGATTTGAATTCGTCGCTTCGTTTTGTTTAAAGAGTTCCTGCCGCTACATACCGTGATCCCCAGTAGCCACCACGGAACGATTCTTTGACGACTCTTCCATAATACGAGTTCGCATTGATCATCGTACCACCATCGACAGCGATTCCAACGTGTTGAATCCCACTTCCATGTGTAAAGAAGACGAGATCACCAGCGCCTGGTGCCGTACGTTTTGTTGCTGAGTATTGAGCCGCTGCCGTACGTGGGAGTGATTTTCCTAGTGCTTGATAAACGTAGCGTGTAAATCCAGAGCAATCAAAGCTAACAGGACCTGTCGCACCAAAAACATAAGGACGTCCTTTGAGACCTTCTGCTACCGAAACGATCGTTGATCCTGTTTTACTAAGACCTTTCGTCGCTTTAGTGTTATATGCTTTCGTGTATGTAGAAGCGATATATGCTGATTTTCCTTGATGACGGATTTGATACCATTCTTTGACCTGACCTACGACGGTTACAGCTTGTCCAAGTTTCAATTGCCCGACTCGTTTACTCGATACAGCAGCTTTTGCACGAATATTTAGCACATCCACTGACACCACTACTTTTTTACTTGTTGCAGCTTGCGTTGATGCTGGGACGAGTGTCCAACTACTGATGAGTAACGTTAAGGTTAACAAAACACGAGTGACAGCTTTCATCGATTCATTCTCCTCTTATGTATGAATGTTTTTTACGTCTGAATTGTCAGATAATTTCTGTATTTATCCTATCATGTTCCAGATTTTCATCATGTTACAATTCTTTAACGCTAATTCTTTTTCGTAATACTTTTGTAACAAAATAAAAAAACAGGCTGTAGAACGGCTTAGGATAGCCATTTCTACATACCTGTCAGTTTGAGTCATTTAATCGTTTTTTCAAGAATCAATTGACTTCTTTTTACGGAAACGTGCTAAGAATTCATAGACGATTGGCACGATGAGGAGTGTCAACAACGTCGAACTCGTCAGTCCACCGATGACCGTCACACCTAACCCTTTTGAAATCAATGCGCCACCTTCGAGTCCAAGCGCAAGTGGTGCAAGTGCACCAATCGTCGCAAGTGCCGTCATCAAGATCGGACGTAAACGTGTACCTGCTGCATCGAGTAGTGCTTCACGCGTCGATAAACCTTCCGCTTCTTTATGAATGACACGGTCGATCAAGACGATCGCATTCGTCACGACGATTCCGATCAACATCAACGCACCAATCAAGGATGACACAGAAATCGTCTCTCCTGTAATCAACAGGGCAACCAGTCCACCGATGATGGCGAATGGAAGTGAGAACAAGATGACGAGTGGTGTCAATGCTCCTCCAAACGTAATGACGAGGACAAGATAGACGATCGCTACAGCTGCTGCCATTGCTAGACCAAGTTGTGTGAACGACTCTTGGATCTGCTCCGTGACTCCGCCTTGCTCATACGAGACGCCTGTCGGACGATCAATGTTTTTGACGGACTTTTCAATCGCTTGAGAAGCCTCGGTTGCTTTATCCGTTTTTAGTTCTGCTGTAACGGTAGCGACGAGTTTTCCATCACGTTCGTTGAGCGAATCAGGAGTCGTTCCTTTCTTCACTTCAACAAAATCGGACAGTTTGCGCACGCCAAGCGGTGTCACGACATCCGTCTCTTCCAAATCTTGAACGGAATCGTATGTCGTTTGTTCGTTTGGAACGATGACATCGAGTTCCTTCCCATCTACCTTAATAGTAGAAAGTGGTTTTTCTTCTCCTTGGACATTAGCAATGCCCTGCGCAAGTTGTGCTGTTGAAACGCCGAATTCAGCCGCTTTTTGCTGATCGACTTCGAACGTATATTGCGTATACGCTTCTTTTAAATCTGTCGTTACTTTTCGAACATACTTCGACTCACCTTCGATAGCATCGACGAATTTCGGTGTTACTGCTTCTAAATCTTCAATATTATTCGCAAAGATAGAGTACGAGACGCCTGACGAAGCTGCGCCACCACTAAAGTCTTGCTCTTTCCATTCTCCTGTCGGAATGTCAGCATTCAGCTGTTTGATGGCTGTCTGTTTAACATCTGCAAAATCTTCCGTGTCTGGATCGTATTGGACGATGAAGACCCCTTGTTTCGTATTCCCTGGATTCAATGGATTTTCTCCACCGACAGTAAATTGAAGATTATCGATATTTTTTTGTTTGTTGAAATAATCTTCTGCTTGATCAGCTGCTTTTAACGAATCATCCAGCGTTTGACCAGGTTTTGGATTGTACGTGACGTAGAGTGTCTTTTCTCCTTCTTGATTCAAGAAGTTGACACCAATCGTTGGTACGAGAGCAAAACTACCGATCAATAGCAAGACTGAAAGACCAAAGACGATGAGTTTATGGTTGAGAGACCAATTCAGCATACGGCGATATCCATTCGCCAACTTTCCGCCCTCTTCTTTTTCCGGTTTTGGTGCTTTACCACGCTTAAAGAGCGAATCAGCGAACATCGGAACGACCGTAACCGCAACGATCAAGGACGCGAACAGTGCAAAGACGACTGTCAAAGCGAATGGTAAGAAGAGCTCACCAACGAATCCCGTAACGAACCCGAGTGGTAAGAAGACCGCGATCGTAACGACTGTCGACGAAGCGATTGGAATGAATACCTCTCGTGTTGCACTGATGATCAGTTCTTTTCCTTTTAACTTTTCCGTCGGATCCGTCAAACGGCGATAAATATTTTCGATGACGACGATGGAATCATCAACGACTCGACCAATCGCGACCGTCATCGCTCCGAGTGTCATGATGTTTAAGGAAATATCCATCTGCTTCAACACAAGAATGGCCATCAGAAGCGATAATGGAATCGAAATAACAGCGATGATCGTTGATTTAATGTTTCGTAAGAACAGCAAGATGATGACGATCGCAAATAACGCACCAATCAATGCTTTACTGATCATCGTCGAAACAGATTCCTCAATTGGTTTTCCTTGATCAAGTGTCACAGATGCATTGACCGAACCGTTTTCTTTTTCAAAGTCTTTGATTGTCTGCTTGACTGCATTGACGACATCGACTGTATTCGCATCTTGCGACTTCGTTACTTGAACCCCAATCGATCGTTCACCATTCGAACGCGAGATTGATTCCTCGATCCCTTTATCTTCAATCGTCGCGACTTGTGACAACGTGACAGTTGGTACTTGCGTTGGTGCCGTCTGTGTTGCCTGATCTGACGCCGCACCTGTCGATGGTGTCGTTTGGGATGCTGCAGGGGCTGACGATGGAGCTTGTCCTGCTTGTCCTGCTTGTCCTGCTTGTCCTGCTTGTCCTGCTTGTCCTGCTTGTCCTNNCAGGAGTATTCGATGCTGGTGGTGTATAGGGGAGACGAAGATCTTTTAATTCCTTGACCGTCGTTGCTTTTCCATCTAATACGACTGCTTGTTCCTTATCCCCCAACTCGTATAAGCCAAGCGCTAAACGGGAATCATTAGCTTGAATCAATTGTTTCGCATTCTCTTCGGTTAAACCGTAACGTTCGAGTTTTTTCTCATCGAAGCGAATTTCGATCCGGCGAATCTCTTGACCCGCGACTTGAACCGTCTGCGCCCCTTCGATTCCTTCAAGCTTCGGTTGAAGTTCATTTTCAACGAGTTTCGTCAACTCAGACAGGGAACGCTCCTTATCCGAAACGGCAAAACCGATGACCGGGAATGCATCAAAGGAAATCCGTGATACTTGTGGTTCCTGAACACCTTCCGGTAATTCGACATTTGAAAGAGCTTCTTTTACTTTTTGCTCGGCTTCTTCCATATCCGTACTGAAGTTATAGTCGATTTGTAGGTTCGATGCATTTTGGAAGGACGTCGAGCGTACAGTATCGACTCCTGATAAATTTTCGACCTTACTTTCAAGTTCTCGACTGACTTCATCTAGAACCTGTTCTGGTGTAGCACCTGGATAAATCGTCGTCACCGACACGGTCGGTGTCGTGATGTCTGGCAATGTCTCGAGCTTCATCGATGTTCCCGCATAAATACCGGCAACCGTGATGATGATCGTCATGAGCCAGAGGGCAAACTTATTGTTCACCGAAAATTGGATGATCTTTTTCATCGTATGGTTCTCCCTCACTCTTCAATTTGTTTATCTAGTCGTCGTGCACGTTCTATTAATTGCTGAATTAATCGTTGTCGCACATTTGGAGACGGTGCACCGAACTGAAAATGCTCCGACAATTTCAAACCGTCTAATGTAAAGCGAATCGACAATACTTCAACCGGATCCATCTGTTCTGTCAGTTGGCGAAAGAACTGCTCCGCTTGTCGCTTTCGTTCCTCGACGAACGTCGCATGATCCTTTAATAAGGACAACAAGTAAAGAAGCGCGTCCATGTCGAGATGGAACTCCTCTTGTTGCTGGATTTGCAACGTCACGAACGCTTCCATCGGTCCCATCGTCAACTGATGCTGTTCATATAGTTCAAATTGTCGTGCTTCTTGCGCCTCGATGACCCCCATTAATAAAGCTTCCTTCGAAGCGAAATGATACAATAGTCCACCTTTTGAGACATTTGCTTGTTTCGCTACTTCTTCAAGCGTCAATTGGGTGAATCCTTGTTGCAAAATGATCGTCGTCGTGGCTGCAAGAATCCGACGACGAGTCTCTTGCGCTTTTGCACTGGCCAATAGTCTCCCCCTTCCCTCATATTTACTGTACCGTCTGGACGGTTTCTTTTTACAGTGTACGAATTCTTATTTGAAGATGCAATCGCTTTGTTTATGTTTCACGTGAAACTTTCGTGAACGAAAAAAAAGACTGACTCAAATGTCAGTCTCTACAAAGATAAGGATGTGAAAAGACGCGTCATTCTTTTTGAGTCAGCCTCTTTTGAATCCATTATTCGTCTGCTTCGCGTGAACTCTCTCGTAGTGCCGCTTGCATCGTATCGAATAAGTGACGCTCTCGTAGCACTTGGACGCCACGATCCGTCGGTCCACCAGGTGCCGCAACATCGGCAATCAGACGATCCGTACTTGCGTCGGAGCGCATGAGAATTTCAGCTGAACCTTTCATCGCTTGAGCAACGATTCGACGTGCATTTCCTTCTTCAAAACCAGCATCCGTCAAAACCGGCACCATACCAGCTACGACTTCATAGAAGAAAGCAGGACTACATCCAGCTGCCGCCATGAATGCAGGCATCGTCGATTCATTTGCTTCCGCAATTTCTCCGACACGTCCAAATAATGCCTCGACTACACTTCGGATCTCTTCATTCACGCGTGAGCCGAACCATAGTCCAGTCATTCCTAAACGGTGTGCGACTGGGGTATTTGGCATGGCAGCAACTGTCGGACGTTTTGCCAACTGTTCGATTTCATATGGTGTAATATGTGCAGCAATCGAAACGATCGTCTGATTCGTCCATTGTTGATTCGCTACATAGTCGAGTACACCATCGGGTTGCATGCCCAGCATGACGAGATCGTATAAGGAGACGTCCTCCTGCTCGACCGTTTGAACGCCGTGTCGCGCTGCGACTTCTGTCAAGCGTATCCCGCCACTCCGATTCGTCATCGTGATATCTTCTCGTGCAAATCCAGAAGCGACCCATCCTTGAACGAGTGCCTCACTCATCGCACCGGCTCCTACTATTAATAGTTTCATCATCTATCCTTCCTTTCCCTCAAAAAAAGACCAGTCATGAACTGGTCTTGTGCGGGTCCATTATACACGAACGGCTAAATCTTCGACAGCAACGACTCGAAGTCCCTTATCGTCAAGTTTCTTAACGATTTTTTTCTTTGTCTTCTCGTCACAATCCGTCGGTAATGTAATCAATACACGACGCATGACGCTACTCTTCGCATCGAGTGTCATCAGACTCGCGACCGTTGAATATTTGTTGACGATCTTCGAGATCTTCTCAAGTGCCCCTTTTTGTTCACTTAGGGCTACTGTCAGGACGTAACTTCCAGAATCACGGTTCCATGCTTCTTCAAGCATTCCAAGCATTTTTCCGTGTGGCAGGATACCGAAGAAATGACCGTCATCATTTAAGACCGCGATATACGGTAATTCCTTGATTGAGAAGAAGACTTCAAAGAAATTACTTCCTGTATAGATGTATTTGGATGTATTCTTAATCAGCGACATGACGTTGTCGTCTAAGCTGCCACCATTCATCCCATGCCGATAGATGTGCATCTTATAGATGTTCCCTTTAAAGTCCTGTCCTGATTGGTCAAGGACCGGGACACAGCGGTATCCGGTTTTTTCAAGTGTGTCGAGTGCTTCACGAATCGTCGCTGTCTCGGAAATCGTGACACATTGATGCTTCGGAATACATAAACTTTGTACGAGCATAATAAAATCCTCCTCTTTTACCTAATTACGCAGACTTAATCATATCATTCGATTTTCATGCGCCATATCCTCTTTTCCCACTTCTGATGCGCTTTTATTCTTACAATCACAAGACAATCCCTTGCAATCACAACGTAATCCAACTCATTTCAATCAAGTACACTTCACTTTTACCATTGTCAGACAATTTATTAAATCTACAATCACTTCCGTATTAAGATTTATTAAGATTTCGTAAAGACGCTTCATAAATGTATTCTTTTACAATACCGTCTGCTACAATCGAACTCGTGAAGTTACTTCACTATTCTATTCTTGTTCTTAATATGGAGGCAGAAGAAATGTTTAGTAAAAAACAAGATCCATTCGCAGTGAAATTATCCGAAATCGCAGGACACTTAAAAACGACTTCGCAATTCTTCGTTGACTTTAAAATCAACGGCATCGCGGATGTAAAAGAATTTGCACATAAAGTAAAAGACTTCGAAACAGCTGGGGACGATTTGATGCACCAGTTGATCATCGACTTGAACAATGCGTTCATCACGCCGATCGACCGTGAAGACTTACTCGCACTTGCTAACGCACTTGATGACGTCTTAGACGGTTTTGAAGAATGTTCAGCGATCTTCGAAATCTACAATATCGTTCAAGCAGACGAGCACATGATAAAGTTCGTCGATGAAATCAACATCGCTGTCACAGAACTCGCGATGTCAATGGATCTTCTTGTTGCACGTAAATTGCAACCGATGCGTGAACACGTCATCAAAATCAAAGAACAAGAGACGATTTGTGATAACCTACGCCGTAAATCGATCAAAGCATTGTTCGCAACAGAAACAGATCCAATTAAAATCATCCAATATAAAGAAATCTATGAATCGCTCGAATCAATCGCGGACTACTGCCAAGATGCAGCTAACGTCATTGAAACGATCATCATGAAAAACGCTTAAGTGAGGAGCTAACGAGATGGATAGCCTGTTTATCATCACCGCCATAATCGTGATTCTCGCACTTAGCTTCGACTTCATCAACGGTTTCCACGATACAGCGAACTCGATCGCGACTTCGGTGTCGACTCGTGCGTTGAAACCACGTCATGCCATCATCTTGGCTGCATCGATGAACTTCCTAGGTGCAATCACGTTCACTGGAGTCGCAAAAACGATCTCTGGTGACATCGTTGACCCGTCAACACTTGAACATGGTAGCTACGTCGTTATCGCTGCCTTGATTTCAGCCATTGCCTGGAACCTTTTGACTTGGTACTTCGGTATTCCGTCAAGTTCTTCGCATACACTGATCGGTTCGATTGCTGGTGCTGCTGTTGCCTCTGTCGGATTCGGAGGAATCGAAGCAAAAGGCTTCTTGAAAATCGTTCAAGCCTTGCTCATTTCACCAGTGCTCGCATTCACACTCGGTTTCATCGTTTATGCAATCTTTAAAGTCATCTTCAAAAAAGGAAACTTGGCGAAGACGAATCGTCGCTTCCGTCATGTTCAAATTGCAACCGCTGCTTTGCAGTCGTATACACACGGTACGAACGACGCACAAAAAGCGATGGGGATCATCACGCTTGCTTTGATCTCATCTGGTTATCAAACAGATCACGAAGTTGCGACTTGGGTTAAACTCTCATGTGCGATCGCAATGGGTCTCGGAACATCTGTAGGTGGATGGCGGATCATCAAGACCGTCGGTGGTCAAATCATGAAAATCCGTCCGGTCAACGGGGTTGCAGCTGACTTAACATCAGCAGCGATCATCTTTGGAGCGACAGCGATTCATCTTCCGGTTTCGACGACACACGTCATCTCTTCTGCCATCTTGGGTGTAGGTACATCACACCGTAAGAAAGGTGTAAAGTGGGGAACAGCACAGCGCATGCTCATTACATGGGTCATCACATTGCCAATTTCGATGGCTTTCGCTGCCTTGATCTACTATATTCTCGACTTCTTATTCATTAAATAAGTACTTGCCCCGCCTACTCAAAACAGGTGGGGTTTTGTGTACGTCAGAAGCGTCGATAGTTGTTGTTTTTCCCATAATTCGCTATGATGAAGAACAAGAAGGATTGTCTATTTCTTTAGGAGGAATGCCCCATGACAAAACGTAAAGCCTTAACGATTGCTGGTTCCGACACGAGCGGTGGAGCTGGTATTCAAGCTGATTTGAAAACATTCCAAGAACTTGGTGTCTATGGAATGAATGCTTTGACGGTCATCGTCGCCCAAGACCCTGATCACTCTTGGCACCATGCGGTTTACCCAATCGACACAGAACTCGTCCGGACACAAATCCACACGGTCCTTGGAGGTATTGGTGTTGATGCGATGAAGACGGGTATGCTCCCGACTGTCGAAATCATTGAAGCCGTTGCTGAGAAAATCAAATCATCCGGCGTTCAAAACGTCGTGATCGATCCTGTCATGGTCTGTAAAGGCGAAGACGAAGTGCTGAACCCTGATACAGCAAACGCACTTCGTGATGTCTTGACACCACTTGCGACGGTCGTCACACCGAACGTCTTCGAAGCCGGACAACTGTCGGGTCTTGGTAAAACACCAGCAACGATCGACGAGATGAAACTTGCAGCAGCGCGGATTCATGAAAAAGGTGCGCAATACGTTCTTGTCAAAGGTGGCAGCAAGATTGACCATCCACAAGCAGTTGACGTGCTTTATGACGGAAAAGAGTTTATCCTGATTGAGGACGAACGAATCGAGACACCGTACACGCACGGTGCTGGCTGCACGTACTCTGCAGCAATCACGGCCGAACTCGCAAAAGGTGCATCAGTAGAAGCTGCTGTCCGTACAGCAAAATCTTTCATCACTTCCGCGATTCGTCATTCATTCCGTTTGAATGAATACGTCGGACCAACTGATCACGCTGCACATCGTACAGTCCAGTCTTGATCCGCTTAAGAAGTCCGCGATATCCGCGGACTTCTTTCTGTATAGGAGAGGAGAAAAGTTTATGCAAGCCATTGATGTACAAGAAATACAGCGTTATATCGACGAACATGCGAATACACCGTTATATGTACACGTCGAGACGACGAACGGTGCTTACGCGACGCACCAAGATCCAACTTTCCATAGCGCAGGGATGTTTTTCCGTAATGCGGAAATCACTTACGAACGTGGTCTGATCACAGGAAACGGACCTTACCGGATCGGTTTGAAACTTGCCCACGGCTGGTTATACGGTGAAGGATTGACTGACTTCGAATTTGCTGGGGAACAATTGTTGATTGCCGGTCACGATATCGAAGGACGTCTTGCGATTGCTTTTGAACTTAGCCCGACACCATTCGCTCAAGGTGCAGAGGAGGTAGACGCATGACACACGAAGATCATTTACTCGTCGTCTTCCCTCACCCGGATGACGAAGCTTTCAGTTCTGCCGGTACGATCATCGAACACGCTGAAAACCGTGGTCCTGTCACGTACGCTTGTCTGACACTTGGTGAGATGGGACGTAACATGGGACGTCCTGTCTTTACGAACCGTGAACAGCTCGCAACGATTCGTAAACGCGAGTTGATTGATGCTGCTGCAAAAATGAAGATTTCGGATCTCCAAATGTGGGGACTTCGTGATAAGACCGTTGAATTCGAGGATGAAGCAGCACTTGCTGACCGTATTCTTGCCTTGATTCAACAGACACGACCAACTCGTTTGATTTCGTTCTATCCGGGTTACGCGGTCCATCCCGATCATGAAGCGACAGCTCGCGCCGTCGTTCGTGCCCTTCGGATGATGGATCCTGCTGATCGCCCAGAGTTTCTTGCGGTCGCTTTCGCGAACAATACGAAAGAAGAGCTCGGGGAAGGAACGTTCATTCATGATGTCAGTGCCTATACGGATCAAAAGATCAAAGCACTCGAAGCGCATGCTTCACAAACAGGTGGTCTGATGAAAGTCATCTCGGAAGATTCGAACATTCGAGATCTACTCGTCAAAGAACGCTACTATCACTATCCACTTTAATCTTCTTGCAAGAGATGCGTACCGTCCGATCGACGATACGCATCTCTTTTTTTGTCTTCATCAGAAAACGTCGACTTTTTCAATGGCTTCTGCTAGTGTGAATAGTTGAGACTACGTCTCCGGAGTTCGTAACCTCCTCCGTTACAAAAACTAGGAATGGAAGTGTACATTATGAAAAACGAACGTGCTCTTGTCGTCTTTAGTGGCGGCCAAGACTCAACGACTTGTTTGTTTCAGGCACTGAAACAATACGAAGAAGTCGAAGTCGTGACGTTTAATTACGGACAACGTCATGCACAAGAACTCGAAGTCGCACGCGACATCGCCTCTGAGCTTGGTGTCAAACACCATGAGCTTGATCTCTCTCTTCTCAGTCAACTGACGAGTAACGCTTTGACTGACCACAGCCAAACCATCACGACGAATGAAGATGGTCTTCCTTCTACTTTTGTAGATGGACGAAATCACCTGTTTCTTTCGTTCGCAGCCGTCCTTGCGAAAGGACGCGGAATCCGTCATATCGTCACTGGCGTATGTGAAACGGACTTTTCCGGTTACCCTGACTGCCGTGATGCCTTCATCAAGTCACTCAACGTGACATTGAACCTTGCGATGGACTATCCATTCGTACTTCACACGCCACTCATGTGGCTCGACAAAAAAGAGACGTGGGCGCTTGCCGATTCGCTCGGTGCGTTTGATTTCGTTCGAAATCGCACGTTGACGTGTTACAACGGCGTCATTGGAGATGGTTGTGGCGAATGCCCAGCCTGTGAATTACGGAAAAATGGATTAGATGCATACATCAAGGAGGTTCAACACACATGACATTCAATTACGAAGCACCTGAAACGGTCGAGCGCCCGACTGGCGACTCGCTTATCTATACGAAATCCCGCGTCATGATCGTTAAAAAACTGACGTTCGACGCAGCACACCACCTATATGATTATGATGGAAAATGCCGTGCCCTTCACGGTCATACGTACCATGTCGATATGGGGATCAGTGGTTTTTTGGATCACCGCGGTATGACACTCGATTTTGGTGATCTCAAAAAAATCTTCAAAACACATCTCGAACCACTGTTGGATCACCGCTACCTGAATGAATCGTTACCATACATGAATACGACAGCTGAAAACATGGCGGCTTGGATTTTCGAGACGCTCGGACAACACCTTCCGGATGAGCGTGGACTTCGTGTCGAATTCGTCAAGCTCTATGAGACACCGACTGCTTTTGCTGAAGTCCGTCGTGAGTGGATGAACGAAGCATGAGTGCCTTAACGAAAACACCAAAAATTCCGGTTCTCGAGATTTTCGGACCAACATTTCAAGGAGAAGGACGATCGATTGGTCAAAAGACGATGTTCGTCCGGACCGGCGGTTGCGACTACTCCTGTTCGTGGTGTGACTCCGCCTTCACATGGGATGGTTCTGAAAAACCTGAACTCTTGACGGCAGAGACGATCATAGAACGTCTTGATGCACTCGGCTCTTACGGACATGTCACGATTTCTGGTGGGAACCCGTTACTTCATGCATCAATCGGCACACTGGTTGCGGCACTAAAAGAACGAAACATCACGATGTCCGTCGAGACACAAGGCTCCTACTGGCAAAATTGGTTGCTTGATATCGATGACGTCACACTTAGCCCTAAACCACCTTCAAGTGGGATGAAGATTGATTTCGATCGCTTGGATGTCTTTTTTAAACGTCTACCGGAACAACAGCGTGCCGTTAAAATCGTCATCTTTAATGAGGAAGACCTCGACTTCGCGGCGATGATTTCAGAACGATATGCGCTAAAGACGCTTTATCTATCGCTCGGTAATCCTGATCCGCACGAAGAAGGAACGATCGCTCCACGCATGCTACACGATTTAAAAACACTTTGGGAACGCGTCGCCCGTGATGAACGCTTCAATCATGCGCGCGTCCTACCACAACTACATGCCCTCGTTTTCGCGAACGATCGTGGCGTCTAAGGAGAAATGATTCATGCGACCTGAAGATTTAAACGACTTATCGTTACTCGGCCAAAAAGCCGTACCATATATTTTTGAATACCAACCTGAAGTTCTCGAAGCATTCCCGAATCGTCACCCAGAAAATGATTACTTCGTGAAATTCAACGCACCAGAGTTCACGAGTCTTTGTCCGATCACGAATCAACCGGACTTCGCGACGATTTACATCTCGTACATCCCAGACGAAAAACTCGTCGAATCAAAATCACTGAAGTTGTACTTATTCAGCTTCCGTAACCATGGTGATTTTCATGAGAACTGCATCAACGTCATCGGAAAAGATCTCGTGAAATTGATGGAACCTCGCTACCTTGAAGTATGGGGGAAATTCACGCCACGCGGTGGAATCTCGATTGATCCATACTACAATTACGGGAAGCCTGGTACAAAATACGAACAAATGGCAGAGCACCGTCTATTCAATCACGATCTCTATCCTGAAACGATCGATAATCGTTAAGACGACTAAAAGAGGAACAAGGGGAAATCCCCTTGTTCCTCTTTTTTGATGCTCATCAACTAGATGGAAGGTCGATCAAGGACGGGCTATCATGCTGACGGATGACCTCAGGTGGCCAGATATGCCGAATTAAGTGATCCGAAGGGACATGTAAGACACGGGCCAGTCGCTCAATCATTGAAAATGAGGGATGGGCAATGCTACTTTCAATACGCTGGATCATCTCAGGTGTCGTCTCAGTTAACTCTGCTAATGTATTTTGATCTAACTGATGACGTTCTCGTAATGTACGAATCCGCTGTCCGTACTGTCCGATCGGTTGAATCCCTTCTTTCATCCGCTTCAAACATCCTTTCTTCTTTTAAAACTAAACAACGTTCACTGTAGTCTTATTCCCACTTTTTTAAAATCTGAATACCTTTCCGAACTATCAATTTCTAATCAAAATAAAATTTCAAATATTTTTCTTGTAAAACACTAGCTTTTTAAAAAGTTATCGCTTACAATTCTATATGCAAACGGTTGCATTAATCGCTTACATTATTGCACTGTTCTTACACACATATTAGAGAAAAAGAGATACAAAAGGAGTGAATGATCTTGAAAAATGCTATTTCGTTCGATTTTTGGCAAAAACTCGGTAAAGCCTTGATGGTCGTCATCGCGGTTATGCCTGCTGCAGGAATCATGATTTCGGTCGGGAAACTGATCGGCATGTATGGAGGCGATATCGCGTTAATGCAAACGATTGCTCGAATCGTTGAAGATTTAGGTTGGGCCATCATTACGAACCTTCATGTCTTATTCGCCGTCGCGATTGGTGGGTCATGGGCAAAAGAACGTGCTGGTGGTGCGTTCGCAGCGTTACTCGCCTTCATTTTGATCAACCGTGTCACAGGAGCTATCTTCGGTGTCAACGCTGACATGATCGCGGACCCAAAAGCAACGGTCGATTCATTGCTTGGTTCTGAGCTCATCGTAAAAGATTATTTCACTTCAGTTTTAGGGGCACCTGCTCTCAACATGGGAGTATTCGTCGGAATCATCTCTGGTTTCCTTGGTGCCGTTCTCTTTAATAAATTTTATAACTTCAGTAAATTGCCAGATGCGCTTGCATTCTTCAACGGAAAACGTTTTGTACCATTCGTCGTCATTGGTGGATCAGTCGTTGCAGCATTCGCCTTATCACTCGTTTGGCCGTTCGTTCAAGGCTTATTGAATGACTTCGGTCGCTGGATTGCCTCTTCACGTGATTCTGCACCGATCATTGCACCGTTCGTATACGGTACACTCGAGCGTCTATTACTTCCGTTCGGTCTTCATCACATGTTGACTGTCCCGATGAACTACACGGAACTCGGTGGAACGTACAAAATCCTGACAGGTGCTGCTCAAGGATCGACGGTTGCTGGTCAAGATCCGCTTTGGTTAGCTTGGATCACTGACCTCGTTAATTTAAAACAAGCCGGTAACACACAAGGATACAATGACTTAATCAACAGTGTCGTTCCTGCTCGTTTTAAAGAAGGACAAGTCGTCACATCACTTGCTTCATTGATCGGTATCGCTGTCGCAATGTACATGTCAGTTGATGAAGATAAGAAGAAAGCATACAAACCTGTCTTCTTATCTGCTGGACTTGCAGTTTTCTTGACAGGTGTCACGGAGCCAATCGAATTCATGTTCATGTTCATCGCTCCTGTTCTTTACGTCATCTATGCTGTGCTCACGGGTGTTGCTTTCGCACTAGCAGATGTCATGCATCTTCGGATTCACGCATTCGGTGCGATCGAACTCTTGACGCGGATTCCATTGATTGCAAAAGCTGGATTAATTGGTGATTTAATTCGTTTCATCGGTGTCTGTGTGTTCTTCTTCTTCTTGAACTTCTTCACGTTCCGTTTCGTCATCAAGAAGTTCAACTATGCGACACCAGGTCGTAACGGGAACTATCTTGACGATATCAACGTATCTACAACTGAAGCTTCAGGTGAGGCTGCTGCGACATCAGCTCCTGCCGACGGTTCGCAAGCTTCACAAATCATCGATTTGCTTGGTGGACAGCAAAACATCGAGGACGTCGATGCCTGCATGACGCGTCTTCGTGTCACTGTCAAAGATCCAGCGCTTGTTGCAAAAGAAGCAGACTGGAAAGCAAACGGTGCACTTGGTCTGATCCTTAAGAACAATGGCGTGCAAGCCATCTACGGTCCAAAAGCCGATATCTTAAAATCAGATATCCAAGACCGGATCGGCGCATAAACCTGCGAGATTAGGGAACTACCTAAAGGTGAAGCTCTTTTATAAGAGTTTCACCTTTCTTATTTGAAAAATCAGGAGGACCACTCATGCGTCTACTCACACTAAACTGTCATTCGTGGCAGGAAGAACAGCCACTCGAAAAATTAAACCAGATCGTTCAACAAATTCTCGCTCAAGATTATGATGTCGTCGCACTGCAAGAAGTGAGTCAATTGATGGATACACCCATCGTCTATGATGATGTGCGCAACGATAACTTTGCCTATTTGATCCAGCAAGCGTTAAAAGAACAAGGTCAAACCTACTCCCTCGTCTGGGATTTTGCTCATATCGGCTATGATAAGTATGAAGAAGGACTCGCTCTTTTGACGAAACACCCAATCTTAAAATCGGACAGTTATTATGTCAGCCGCAGTCAAGATACATTCGATTGGAAATCGCGAAAAATCGTCCGTGCGACGATCCAAGTCGACGGTACACCGATTACGTTCAATACATGCCATCTTGGCTGGTGGGCAGATGAAGTCGAACCGTTCCAGGAACAATTCAATCATTTGATGGCCCGGATGGATCCACTCGAATGGACATTCTTCCTCGGTGATTTCAACAACGATGCCTTAGAACGAAATACAGGTTATGACTATATGATGCAACGAGGATTACACGACGTCTTTCTGCTAGCTAAGGAAACGGTCGGAATTGAGACGATCAATGGCAACATCGATGGATGGGAAGACAATCAACAAGGATTGCGGATCGATCTCGTCTTATCGAATCGGAAAATTGACGTCGAACGCGTCGGGGTCGTGTTCGATGGGATTCACGGTCCCGTCGTTTCCGATCACTACGGTGTTGAGGTCGATATTCAGATTCAAAAAAATGAACATTAAGTATTGACAACGCTTTCTTTTCTCCTTTAAGATGAAATCAAATCAATAGTGCGGATTGTGACAGTACGGCTGGCAAGACCGAAATGACACCTCGTTAGGAGAGGTGTTGTTCGGTCTTGCCTTTTTTTGTCTCATTCAGCACGTTTCATGAAAAAGGAGGACTTTTCCGATGGATTATCAACAAACTGCTAAACGTGTGCTCGAACTCGTCGGTGGACGCGAGAACATCATCACTGCTGCTCACTGCGCGACGCGTTTACGTCTTGTCTTGCATGATGAATCAAAGGTCGATCAAGCAGCACTTGAAGACTTAGATGGTGTCAGCGGCGCCTTCTCAAGTTCTGGTCAATACCAAATCATCTTTGGAACCGGTACCGTCAACAAGGTATTTGCTGCGTTTGCACCACTTGCCGGTGTAAAGGTCGATGGAGAAGAACCACTCGACGTTAAAAAGGCTGCATCGCAAAAATTAAATCCGTTCGCCCGTCTTGCCCGCTCGCTCTCGAACGTCTTCGTTCCACTCATTCCGGCAATCGTCGCAGCCGGTCTCTTGATGGGATTACTCGGTATGATCAAGGCCTTCGGTTGGGTTGACGGTGATTCACCGATCGTCCAACTACTGGATATGTTCTCGTCTTCTGCCTTCATCATCCTACCGATCCTGATCGGTTTCTCGGCAGCCCGTGAATTCGGTGCGAACCCGTACCTCGGTGCCGTCATCGGGGGGATCATGACACACCCGTCCCTCTTAAACCCTTGGACGCTCGGTAATAGTGATCCGGAAGTCATGAAGTTCCTCGGAATGAACATCGAGTTGATCGGTTATCAAGGAACGGTCTTCCCGGTTCTCTTAACCGTTTGGGTCATGGCAAAGATTGAACAACAAGTCCGGAAACGGACACCCGAAACGCTTGACTTACTCGTGACACCGTTCGTTACGGTTCTCGTCACTGGATTCCTGGCATTGATCGTCATTGGTCCGATCGGAACGTTACTCGGAAAAGGCATTTCATTCGTACTCGTCTTCTTCTATGAACAGTTCTCAGTCGTCGCCGGTCTTCTCTTCGGTGGACTTTATTCGACAATCGTCATCACAGGGATGCACCATAGTTTCCATGCTATTGAAGCAGGGTTACTTGCAGATAAGAGTATCGGAAAGAACTTCCTCTTACCGATTTGGTCGATGGCGAATGTCGCTCAAGGTGGTGCCGGACTTGCCGTTTACTTCTTGACGAAGAACGTTAAACTCAAAGCACTCGCCCTACCGTCTGCGTTCTCAGCATTTCTCGGAATCACAGAACCCGTCATCTACGGTGTCAACTTACGTCTTGGAAAACCATTCATCGGTGGTGCCATTGGTGGTGCGATCGGTGGCGGTTATGTCGTCTTGACACAAGTCGCTGCGAACGCTTATGGATTAACTGGAATTCCGATGATTGCGATCGTCGCGCCACTCGGTGCGTCAAACTTGATCAACTATCTCGTCGGGTTCGCCATTGCAGTCGTCACTGCTTTCATCTCGACTGTCGTCTTGATGCGTCTCGATGCACGGAAACAAAAAGAAACGGACGTTGCTGCTTAATCCTTCATGCGACCAAACCGAGTCCTCGGGCTCGGTGGTCGCATTTGTCGGTTCGCAAAGCGCTGAAGTTCGCTTTATAATAAAAGAAAAGATCGGAAAGGAGGACGTCAGGCTGATTATTCATAAGATCCTCAATAACAACGCTGTTGTTGTCAAAGAAAATGGACAGGAACGCATCGTCATGGGACCAGGCATTGCTTTTGGAAAAAAGAAAAAAGATCCGATTCAAGCGACGAAGATCGAAAAAATGTTCATCCCTTCATTTGAAAATGCAGAACAGTTCAAAGAGATTCTGACAACGACACCACTTGAGATCATTGATTTATCGGAACGCATCATCTCACATGCAGAAGGTGAGCTCCAAACGCCGTTTCATGACTATATTCACGTCAGTCTGACGGACCACCTTGCTCATGCCGTACGATTAGCACGTGAACAACTCGTCGTGCATAATCGATTGGCAGAAGAGATTCGCCTTTTGTATGGACCGGAGTATGCGATTGGAGAATGGGCAGTTCTTGAGATCGAGCGTGCCTTACAGGTCACGCTACCGAAAGAAGAAGCTGCGAACATCGCGCTTCACTTATACAATGCACGCCAAACGCATCCGAATATGGCCACTGCGTTGCAGACGGTTACGTTACTCAATGAACTACGTGAACAGATCGAAGTCTTTTTTGGACAAACGATCGAGACCTCATCGATGACGTATTATCGTTTCTTTACGCACATGAAATTGGTCCTCGCCCGGATTGAACAAGGAGAAACCTTACACGACATGGATGATGTGATTTTATCTGCCGTCAAAACACGTTATGCTGAGGCTTATGCCTGTGCGAGTCAAATGGGCAATTGGTTGACTGTCGAACTCGATACACGTGTACCTGAATCAGAAATCGGCTATATGGCTTTACACATCGAACGGATTCGTCCGGATCTTGAAAGGAGTTCTACGTATGAAAATCTTTAGTTTAGGGGAAGCATTGATTGATTTGATTCCTCTTGATGCTGAAAACATGACGTTTCAAAAAAATCCTGGAGGTGCTCCTGCCAATGTCTCTGTCGGACTCGCTCGATTAGGCGCTGATAGTTATTTTCTTGGAGCTGTCGGTGATGATTCGATGGGACACTTCTTGAAAGATACGTTACATCATTATGGTGTTCGTACCGATCATCTCGTCCACGATTCGACGCAAAAAACAGGACTTGTGCTCGTTACAAACGGTCAGGATGGAGAGCGGTCGTTCGAGTTCATCAACGCGGAGCGCGCTGATATGCAATTCCACGAAACACATGTACCGGAGGATTTCACGTCCGTCGATTTATTACACATCGGTTCGATCTCTTTGATTACTGGAGAATCCGTCAACGCGACACGAAAAGCCATCGCACGTGCAAAAGCGCACCAAGTACCAGTCTCTTACGATCCGAACTTACGAGAGTCGTTATGGCCGAATCTTGACGAAGCGCGGACGACGATCCGGTCTGTCCTACCGGATGCACAAATCGTCAAACTTGCTGAGGAAGAATTGACGTTTCTAACTGGACAAACGAATCTTGATGACGGGGCTGCTGAATTGTTAGCTGAATATCCGATTCGTCTTCTTGCCATCACGCTAGGAAGTGAAGGATCGATTCTCTATACGGATCGTGCGATGGCTGTCATCGATGCGATTACGGTCGACGCAATCGATACGACAGGAGCTGGAGATGCCTTCATGTCCGGTTTACTCTACCAGTGTGCGTTACGCGATTTTTCGTTTGATTGGTCTGAAGATGAACTTCGCGACATCGGTCGATTCGCAGCGATTTCAGGCGGACTTGCTGCTTCCGTCAAAGGAGCGATGGCTGCTTTGCCAACGCTCGACGAAGTCGCTCATCGCTTGAGTTGAATCGATAACTCAGTAGAAATAAGGATGGAGAGATTCCGGACCCAGTGCCAGAATCTCTCCATCCTTTTCATTTGATTGATGAGTCGTTTATTCACTAAGAGAATTGATTAAGGTGTATCGATAAATCGTTTGATTTCATCTAACGACTCGTCCTGTTGTTCTTTTGGCGTTAATGGGCTGCTGTTATCCCCTTTTTGTCGACCGTACATACCAAAGTTCGCATGGTTCCCTTGCTTGATTTCATGGAATACCGCATCTTTTCGAACGTCCTGTTTACTTTTTTCGATATCAGCGACTGGTAAGACACCATCTCGTTCACCATAAATCGTCAACGAGGGCACATCAATCGAATCAATCGGATAGGACGCGAGGAAAACGATCCCCTTAATTTTCGGATGTTGTTCGACGATCGTCGAAGCTGCGCTTCCACCGAGCGAATGCCCGATCAGATACCATTTTTTGACTTGGGGATAATCCTCGATGATATCGAGTCCTTCGCTTGAGTCAAGCAACGCAATCCGAAACGGTAGCTTTGGGATGACGACGAAGTGCCCGTCTTTCGCTAGTTGCTTGCCGTAATAACTGTAGGCCGCTGCATCAACTTTTGCCCCTTGATAAAAGATGAATCCAACGTCACTCGTCTTTTTTCCAAATGTCACTTCACGTGGTGTAGCTGTCTCCACGTAAGATATCGCTTGGGGAGATGCATCATAATCGAACTGCGCCCAGATCATGAATGCAAATACGAGCAGTGCCAACAGCGCAGCAATCGTTCCAATGATTCTTATACTCCATTTTTTCATTTCATTCCCTCCCGTTACCGTTATACCCAATATTATGTGTTAAATCACATATGAAAACAAATATTAGAATTTTCAGTCATTGTAAGCATCCCTATCGCTTTTTCATGAATTGGTTTAAGATGAAACCAATATTGTTTTTTCGAAAGGAGATTTACGTTTTGCCGCGTACCCTTGTGTCTACGATTCAATGGTTTTTATTCATCATCTGTACTAACATTGCCCCGCCCCTTGCCATCGCAGCATCGTTTGAACTCTCGGGTGCCGAGACGCTTTCCTTCTTATCTCGTTGTCTATTCGTATTTGCCATCTTAAGTCTCTTTCAAGTCCTGCTCGGACACCGTCTACCGATCATGGAAGGTCCTGCTGGAATTTGGTGGGGTGTATTTGCTCTTTATTCGTCGATTGGTGTCACATTGTACGGCAGTTATTCAAACACATTACAGTCGCTTGGATTCTTACTCCTACTCAGCGGTATCATCTGTATCGTCTTGACGATGACGGGTGTCTTACGGCGCTTAGTCCCCCTTTTTACACCGCAAGTCATCGGAGTCTACATGCTGTTGCTGTCGGCACAGCTGTCCGGATCCGTCATGAAAGGATTACTCAATATCGAGGATGGACGAATTCAAGTATTACCTGCCGTCATCTCGATTCTGACGGTCTTGATCTCACTTTATTTAGAACGAAGCGATCGCTTACGCCAGTACGCTTTATTAATCACGTTACTCGTCGGTTGGAGCATGTTTGCATTGATTGGTCGTGCCGAGATGCCAAGCTTCGACGGTCCACTGTTCACTTTACCGAGCTTGTTGCCGTTCGGCGGTATTCATGTCGACTGGAGCTTATTACCGACAGCTCTCATCATCTCGTTGTTGTTAATGACAAACGTCTTAGCAAACATCAAGGTCATCGAACGGATTATCAGTGCCAAGCGTGGTGAAACCGTCAAAGGACAAGTCGGAACAGCTGGTATCACGGCTGGTATCGGACAACTCTTCGCTGGTCTGTTCGGTACGGTCGGTCCTGTCGCCATTTCCGGAACAGCTGGTTTCATTGCCTCAACAGATAACACGGACCGCAAAGCGTTCGTCTATGCGAACATCACGTGCCTTTTCCTCAGTATCGTGACACCATTCGTCGGGTTGATCGCTAAAATCCCCGTCGCTGTCGGTTATGCGATGGTCGCACCGATTGTTGCCGGGATGGCGATCATCGGCGTCACGGAAGCAGCCCGCGACTTGAATCGTCAAACGGCGATGATCACGGTCGGTCTCCCGGTCCTCGTCGGCATCGGTGCGTTGTTACTACCAAAAGGGGCAACGGCCGATTTACCGCCACTCGTGACGACCTTGATGTCAAACGGTCTCGTCCTCGGAACATTGGTCGCCTTGCTCGCAGAAGGGTTACGCCATATTCGGACGAATGATTAATAAAAAGACGCTTTCTCGATTGAGAAAGCGTCTTTTTTCATGCATCAGCGAATACCGCGCATGTATTTTTGAAGTTTTGGTGCGAAAGCGAACAAGAGTAATCCGAAGATGACGGCAACGATACCTGTGATACCGAAGTACAAAATCTCCGTATCATTCGTGTAGTATTTAACGATTTGTGCGTTGACCGCTTGACCTGTTGCGTTCGTCAAGAACCACAGACTCATCGTTTGCGCTGAGAAGGCTGCCGGCGCCAATTTTGTTGTTGCCGATAGACCGACTGGTGACAAGAAGAGCTCACCGATGACGACGAGGAAGAAGCTCAGTGCAAGCCAGAGTGGACTAACTGACGTCTCCACACCGAACAGGATACCTGGTAGTGTCATGACGATGAACGAAAGTCCGGCGAACAGAAGACCAAACGAGAACTTTTGCATCGTCGTTGGTTGACGGTCACCGAGTTTGACCCAGAAGCTCGCAAAAACAGGTGCTAATACGATGATGAAGAGCGGATTCAACGATTGGAAGAATGCCGGTTGAATCTCAAATCCTAAGAATGAAAGGTTCGTCCGTTCACTTGCGAAGATCGAGAGGACGTATGAACCTTGTTCTTGGATTGCCCAGAAAATCGCTGCTGCGATGAACAACGGAATATACGCAATCAAACGTGAGCGCTCATCATCCGTGATCTTTGGACTACGAAGCATGACTGTGAAGTAAGCGATCGGAATCAAGATCCCGAGAATCGTGACCATTAAAGTAAAACGAGAAATTGTCAACAGTCCTGTCATCGATGCAACGACACCGAGTACCGCAACGACGACGACAACGATTGATGCGATCGTGATGAAGCGTTTTTTCTCGTCCCCTTTTAATGGGTTCAAGACATACGTACCCGCTTGACCAAGGTTTTTCTTTTTCGTCAAGACGAAGACGACAAGTCCTGCGAACATCCCGATGGCAGCGAGTGCGAAACCAGCGTGATATCCACCGCGGTCAGCCACTTCACCGACGACGAGTGGTGAGAGGAATGCCCCAGCGTTGATCCCCATGTAGAAGATACTAAAACCAGCATCGCGGCGGTTATCCGTCTTGCTGTACAAATCACCGACGATATTCGATACGTTCGGTTTCAAGAAACCAGTACCGATGACGATAAGTCCCATCGAGATGAAGAGGGCTGTAATGCCTGCTGGTAAAGCAAGGACGATATGCCCTAGCATGATCAAGATACCACCATAGAAGACGGTGCGTGACGTACCGAGTAAACGGTCAGCTACCCATCCCCCAATGATCCCTGACATGTAGACGAGCGAACCATAAACGGCCATGATTGACGCAGCTGTCGTCTTATCGATACCTAGACCACCGTTGGCAACTGAATCGTACATGTAGAAGATAAGGATGGCACGCATGCCATAGTAGGAGAAACGCTCCCAAAACTCAGTGAAGAAGAGGGTGAACAACCCTTTCGGATTCCCAAAGAATCCTTTTTGCGGAACGGTCTTGTAGACCTGATCGCGATCAAACTCTGCCATATGATCGGCTCCTTTCATCAATCCTAAATAAGTGCATAATCCATCATCTTTTCCCGCTTTCCCCAAACGATAAGCGTGACGAAACAGATAGGATACGAATACACTGTTTTGCCTGAATTGTCTCACTTCTTTTTTTATATATGAGACAGCACTTTACCATTCAACCGCAAATCATTTGACGAGTCAAATATTATTTACGTTACAAGAATAACAAAAAGAGCAGTCGACTACTCGACTGCTCAGGATTGCATCTGTTTCGATTCAATGATTGTAATTCCAGGCGGTGCATGTAACGTTTCACGGATCATCGCCGCAGCGACTTGACCAGCTTCGATCGGAGCAATGGCACTCCGCTTCAACAAGGGGCGTAAAACCGTCGAAATTTTCGCAGCCGCTTGTTCGCCTAAGCGGAATTCATCTCGATCCCCTAGCAACAATGACGGTCTAAAAATCAATAACGCGTCATATCCGAGTACACGTAATCCGTTTTCCGTGTCCCCTTTTACGCGATTGTAGAAGGTTTTCGCATTCGGATGGGCACCGAGCGCCGAAATCAAGGCAAATCGTGTCGCCCCGAGGTCTAACAATTCACGACCAAGTTCAATCGGATATGTGTAGTCAACCTGACGAAATGCCTCTTGCGATCCTGCTTGTTTGATCGTCGTGCCCAGTGCACAATAGACATGGTCGACGACAGGTAGTTCAATTTCTGTCACACGATCAAAATCAATCACCCATTCTTCCAATTTCGGATGAAAACGGCGCATCGGGCGGCGAACGAGAACATGTACCTCGCTATACGCATCTTCTGCCAACAAACGATCGACGAGTTCTTGTCCGACTAGACCAGATGCTCCTAAAATTGCTGCTCTCATACGTTTCTCCCTCCTTCATGCTGTCGACCAATTGGTACGAAATAGGAACGGTTTCCGGTAATCCGTTCTCCGGCACGTACACCAATCGCACTTGGTCTTCCTCCTAAAATAAAGACACCATACATATACGCGACTTCTCCCTCTTCCTGAAGTGAGTACGTCGGTAATTCTTGATACGCTTGATAAACAGCCGGTTGATCACGAAACGTATGCTGTTCATTCTTTAGCATGATATGTCCTTGTCCATCATGGACCGTCACGGTATCTCCTTCACGCCCGAAGATTGGTTTTTTAACGAATGATCGCTGGCTTGAAATGAATGGATCAGCGGATAAGTACGTCGGTAAAAAGTAACGCGTAATCGTCATATGGTCCGTTTCGCTCAAGTACGGATGATTGGCTTCATGCAACATCCAGATCAATGCAAGAACCGACTTAGCTTGCATTAAAAAGGCAGACGGTGGATTGATGATTTCGAGTCGACCCGTCTCGACGAGTTGCAGGAGTAATTGTCCTAAATTTCTTCCGTCCTCATCCCGGTCAAGTAAGGCCATCTCGATCGGAAAGGTTTGACGATATAAGATATCGATTCTTTTACCAGCCTCATCGTACAGACCTTCTTCCGGACGAATCTCTAATGCATGAAGTGGACAATAGGTCGCATCACTCCAAAACGACTGCAAATACTCAGCTGTCAATCGATCCTCGATGTGGTCACCATGTGAGGTGAAGACGACATGCGGATGCTGTTTCGTCCGATGTATCGCGGCTTCGATCGCGCGACGGACAGTTGCCTTCAGCCATTTGTTTTCCCCATCGTTGACCCGTTCAAAACCTTGTTTTTCCGCTACGACATCATTGACTTCAAATACTTCTTTAATGAAAGTCGGCGTATCCGCGTTCCATTCCATGAGTGAGATACGATCTGCCGTCGCAATGAAATCAAAGCGTCCGATGACGGTCAACGGTCGCATCGTCTCGAGTCGTAAAAAAGCGAGACTTTCAACTGGAAAGCCCAGCTCGAGCAGTGCCTCATCATCCATCGATCGAAGAATCGGAAGTACTTTTTCAAATATCTTGTAAACTTCTTGCGCCGCGATATGCAGTTGGTCGATTCGTTCTTCCGAGATGGGCATGATTTCCGTCACAGCGTACGGTTCCCCGTCTAGCACATCCCAAAAACGATCGATGTCTCCGTAAAAGGTTTGTCGTCTATTCATCCGCCGAAAAAGCCGGAAGATGAGCCTGTTCCGAATCCCTTTGTCTTCGTGTTATAATTCTTTACTTCTTTTGATTTCGGCGTATACCCTTTCGTTCGCATCGCACTATGCATCAAGGCACGTGATGCGAAATAACTACCACCCCAGTAATAGTATCCTGAATGGGTTGATGAACTATCATCACAGTACCAAACGCCTTCATCATTATCATACTCATAGTCATCACAATCCGGATCATCTGGTCGTTCCGCTCGTGCATCATCCGATCCACACCCACTCAGTGTCGTTCCGATCAACAGTGTTGCAGCTAGTGTCGCTTGTTTCATCCAATTCACCGTCTCAGTCCCCTTTCCTTTTACTCTCGTTATGGATAGTATACGCTTTTTTGGAGAGAAAAGTTTCTTTGTTCTGTCGGAACTTTTTTTCCTTCAATGTGGTAATAGTATCTATAGAACGAAAAGGAGGATTTACGCATGTCACTTGCCTACTACGTTGAAGAAAATGGTGAATTCCATCCGATCTATCAATATGATCGTTATGCGATTGAACCGGAAGAGATCATCGCCCACCAACTCTGCGAATTTCATATCATCGAAGGACATCAATACGAGCTTCGTTCCAATGAGATGGCAGGTGATTACGATCAATTGATTGTCGATCATATCAAGGCATCACCGCGTGCGACAGAAGAACGCGTTTATCCACCGCATCAAATTCATATCGAGTTCAGAGAGTATTTATCTGACAGCGCGCAACCGCTCTTAAAGACATCAACGGTTCCGAATCACGTCCAAGCGATGCGTTTTTTGATCAAGGACAAAATTGAAGTCGAAGGACACGGTGTGTTTGAGCGTGACAGCTGTGAAATCGATATCGACCGAAATTGTTACGTCGTCTATCTTGCTGATACACTTTGAGATGTAAAATCAGGTCTCTTCATTTCCAAGAGACGTTTTTTTTGGCATACTAGAAAGTAAGAACGAATCAATCGAGGTGAACGAACATGAGTGAACAACCAAAAAAACTATCATTGCAAGAGGCAATGATCGAACGCTTGAAAGCAAAAAAACAAGCGCAAACAAAACGTCCGACTGGCTTACAAGGAACACAAACGAAACAATTGACGAGCCAACAGACGAAAAAAGCAAACAACCAGAAAAAACGGACAGGCGTCTAAGTCACAGGAATTCATGAAATAAGGAGTAATTATGAGTATTTTAACGGTATCTAACTTAAGTCACGGATTCGGTGACCGCGCCATTTTCGAAAATGTCTCCTTCCGCCTGTTAAAAGGCGAGCACATCGGTCTCGTCGGTGCGAACGGTGAAGGAAAATCGACGTTCATGAACATCATTACGTCGCAACTTGAGCCGGATGAAGGAAAAGTCGAATGGGCGAAGCATGTACGCGTTGGTTATTTGGATCAGCACGCTGTCCTTGAAAAAGGATTAACCATCCGCGATGCACTTAAAGGTGCATTCCAGTACATGTTCGACATCGAACAGGAAATCAATGATTTGTACGGTAAAATGGGCGAAGTCGAGCCAGAAGAACTGGAAAAGATGCTCGAAGAAGTCGGCGTCTTGCAGGACATTCTGACGAATAACGACTTCTATACGATCGATGCAAAAGTCGAAGAAATCGCGCGCGGTCTTGGGCTCGATGAGATCGGACTCGACCGGGATGTACAAGAGCTCAGTGGTGGACAGCGGACGAAAATCCTGCTCGCCAAACTCCTTCTTGAAAAACCGGACATTCTCTTACTTGATGAGCCGACCAACTATCTCGATGTCCAGCATATCGAATGGTTGAAACGCTACTTGAATGAATATGAGAATGCGTTCATCTTGATTTCGCACGATATTCCATTCCTCAATAGCGTCATCAACTTGATTTATCATATGGAAAATCAAGAATTGAATCGTTATGTCGGTGATTACGACAACTTCGTCACGATCCATGAAGCGAAGAAAAAGCAACTCGAGTCCGCGTTCAAGCGTCAACAGCAGGAAATCTCTGAGTTGAAGGACTTCGTTGCCCGGAACAAAGCCCGTGTCTCGACACGGAACATGGCGATGTCGCGTCAGAAGAAGCTCGATAAGATGGATGTCATCGAACTTGCGCAAGAGCGTCCAAAACCAGAGTTCCACTTCCTCCAAGCACGGACACCAAGTAAATTGATGTTCGAAGCAAAAGGTCTCGTCATCGGATACGATGAGCCACTTTCGCGCCCTCTTGATCTGACGATCGAACGTGGGCAGAAGATTGCGTTGCACGGTGCGAACGGAATCGGGAAATCGACGTTGCTCAAGAGTTTGCTCGGTGAAATTCCAGCTGTCTCGGGTGTCGTTGAGCGAGGCGAGAACTTGCATATCGGGTACTTCGAACAAGAAGTTAAAGAGAAGAACTCGAATACGTGTATCGAAGAGATTTGGAATACGTTCCCGTCTCTGACACAACAACAAGTCCGTGCTATGCTCGCGAAGTGTGGTTTGATGACGAAACACATCGAATCGAAAATCGAAGTGCTCAGCGGTGGGGAAAAAGCGAAAGTCCGTCTTTGTAAATTGATGAATACGGAATCGAACATCCTCGTACTCGATGAGCCGACGAACCACTTGGACGTCGAAGCCAAAGAAGAATTAAAACGTGCGTTACAAGAGTACAAAGGAACCGTCCTGTTGATCTCACACGAACCAGAATTCTATGAAGCTGTTGCGACAGACTTATGGAACTGTGAATCATGGACGACAAAAGTATTCTAAGCTACACCATACAAAAGATGGGATGCCCAGAAGGGTATCCCATCTTTTTAGTTCATACACTTAATCATTGCATGATCGTGCATCTTCACGCACACTAAGACTTAGAAAATGATTATGAAGGAGCGTGTTTTTTTGGAAACGATCACGAAAAAGGCAACACTATCCTATCTCCATGTTCCAAGCGGTGGTTCAGAACAGTTGATTGCCCGTCTCTATTCACCTGAACATACAGCGAATGCTCCACTGATTGTTCTCTTCCACGGATTTCCCGGGAAACAGTTGAACATGGACTGGGCAGTTCAACTTCAAAGTGCAGGGTACCATGTACTCGTCACGTCGTATCGTGGAACGATCGGGAGCCCTGGAACCTTCCGATTCCAACATGTTTTGGAAGACGCGACCGCGACACTACAGCACGTCTGCTCAGAGTCTTTCACTGCCGAACATGGCATCAAGGCGGATCAGATTACCGTCGTTGGTCATAGCATGGGCGGTTTCGCCGGTCTACATGCTTTTGCTGAGACACCAGAGGCTGCACATTATGTCGGAATCTCTCCGTTTAATTTTGGTCTCGTCGGTCAGCTCGTCCTCGAACATCCGGAATACGAAGCTGCGCTACACGGTGTACTCGAACGAGGAGCTGGTTTCCTAAATGGTGCCGTTGCTGACGCGTTACTCGATGAGTTGAAGCACCATCATACGACTTGGAATTTACTGACGCTAAAAGAACGTCTAGCCGATCGCTCGATGTTGCTTATGACGTCAGAAAGGGACGAAACATCGATCAAAGCACTCCATCATGACTTATTGCTATCCGACAGTCCGTTCGAGGAAGCGATTGTCGATAGTGATCACAACTATATCGAGAATCGGGACGCTGCCTTTAACGAATGGACAGCTTGGCTCGCCCGACAATGAAAAGAGCGCTCAGCGTACGACTGAGCGCTCTTTTGCTGAAGTTCGAGTCCGTTGCACAGGACGGATCCGTATCCGATAAAGGACGAGCGTAAACATCGTCAGTGTTGAGATAGCGTACCAGATCGTCGTGAACAGGGTTCCGGTATCCGTACCGATGAAAAGACCATGTGCCGTCATTAATAGCCAAGCAGGTAAGACCAGCCAGTGTGTCAATTTCCAAAGCGTCTTGCCTAACGTCTCCTTTAAGAAATCCGAAGTCACGAGAACGAATCCGAATAAGTAGAGACTGATCGTTCCTAGCGCATTCCAGAGTGGTTCATAAGAAGCTTGGCCCGGAATCAGGACTTCAAAGATCGTCAGTGGTGCGTATGAATCGACGATGATGAGCGTCGCATGAAGGACGATTGCGAGCAAACCTGCCCAGCCACTATATAAGTGCACGTGATGCAGTCGTGCTTTTTGTTTTTTGAGTGCCGGGTAGGAACCGAGCAATCCCGCTAAGACAGAAATCGTCATGAAGAAGTGCCCACTTAATCCACTCAACCGGATCATCATCCATGTTGAGAACAACCATTTCATCCAGTCCATGTCTCACTCACTCCCTTCTGTTCACTTCGCCATTCCCCAGCAGTATCCAAAATCAATAATCGTCCTTTTGGAAACCAACGAAACAGCTTTTCTTGACGTTCTGTCTCTGTCATCTGAAAGGCAAGCTTCGTCATGACTTCGGCTTCATAGAGTTGTGGCGCAGATGCCGTCACTTGAAGAATCGGACTTCTCGTCGGACGTCCTGTTCGTCCATCTAACAAATGATGATGCGTCTGTCCGTCCGTCTTCCACGATCGATAGACACGGTTCGATGTCGCAATCGCACCTTGTCGTAATTGCATGTCAGCGACGCGTTGTTCGGTCTCGGGATGCGTGATCGTGATATTCCATGGTTCCTCCTCGGACCAGACGATGACGTCACCTCCCGCTTCAATCAATCCACGACTCCAGCTTTTTCGTAGTCGCTGCGCTGCGATCATCGCGGCAGCTCCTTTTCCGATTCCACCTAGGTCGATAAAACCGCCTCCGACTCGCGTCACGTCACATCCTTCAATGATGAACGGGGCGATCTCTGGTGGAGCAATCTCTTCATAAGCGACAGCTTGTGTGAAGGGAAATGATTGGCGATAGCCATTGGCTTGTTGTTGCGCCAGCAGGAATGGGGAAAAATAACGTTCGGTCTGCTCGAAGTATCGCGTGGCGCGGGCCAGTAAGCGGGCTAACGGTAAGGACACAGATAACGTGTCGCCGATCCGTAAGCGATTCAATCGACTGACTTCACTTTGCTTATCAAAGCGTGACCACTGCCGATCCACATAATGAAAGAATCGGACAAGTTCCTCCCATTCTGCTTCATCGATCGGCTGATCCGTCACGAACCGCACCTGATTATGCATCGCATACAATTGTCGCTCCATCTTCCTCCTCCTTACCTCGAATGGCTAGACTGACCGTCACTTGATCCACCGGGTTGACTGAAGCCAGACGATTCATCACCTTGCCATTGATCATCATCGTCATCTTCGTAATATCCATCATCCCCTTCGTATTCGCCTTCATCATCGCTATACTGATTCCCTTGAGATGGTAGCGTCGTATCGTTCGAATACGTATCGCCTGTCGAAACAGGTGTCGTAGAGGAATCGTTCGAACTGACACTCAACTGACCAATCGCAAGTCCGATGAAGACGGAACTACTAAGCCCGACGAGCCATTTCGCAAATGGTTTTGGTTTCATCTGTTTCCTCTCCCTTCTTGTTACGTTTACTGTATCGAAAAAAACTGACAACTAACTGACGGCAACTATGGGATAATGAGAAAAAAAGAGGAGCGATGTGCATGCGCGTTTTGGTAGCAGAAGATGATCAGCGTCTTGCGAAGATGTTACGCCTCCATTTGGAGCGGGCAGGATATCAGGTAGATGTTGCGCAGGATGGAGTGGAAGCGCTCCTCCAATGTCAGACGTATCGCTATGACTTACTCGTTCTCGATTGGATGATGCCTCGTAAGAGCGGAGTCGAAGTCGCCGCTACCTTACGGCAAGAACAGTTTGAAGGCGGCATCTTGATGCTGACTGCTCGCGATACGGAAATCGATCTCGTTCATGGTCTCGATAGTGGAGCCGATGACTATCTCGTTAAACCGTTTCAATCGAATGAATTACTGGCACGACTGCGCGCGCTCAGTCGTCGTCAACAAAAGGCATTCGTGTCGACGGTTTCTTTCAATGGACTACTCCTCGATCTGTCCTCACAAACGATTTCTTACGAGCGACATCCAATCGATTTAACACGACGTGAATTTGAATTCCTTTCCTTACTGTTAAGACGACCTGAACAGGTGATGAGTCGTGAATTGATCATCGAAGTCGTGTGGGGGATCGGGGCGGATATTACGGATAACGCGCTCGATGCGCTCGTCCGACTCGTTCGAAAAAAATTAGATGCGGTCGGTGCTCCTAATTTGATTCGGACAGTTCGCGGATTCGGTTATCGTTTAGGTGATCCGCATGCTTGAATCGATTCGAAAACGACTGACCTTGTTATTCAGTGGCTCGTTTTTTCTTGTACTAGTCCTTATCCTGATTGGTGTGTATGTCACGAACGCTCAATTGCTGAATCGAATGGAATTGAATCAATTGAAGAGCGTATCTGATCGAGATATCTTCGAACGGATCGAGCATGGGGAGGATCACTTCATTCGAAATCCGATCTACTTCCAGTTACTCGATGGTTCAGGAAACGAACGCTATGCAAGTCTGCCGCCAGACGTCGAGTCCAAAACACTGCGCCGTTTTTTAAGCTCGAATGATACGACGCAACAAGTGGAATGGGATGATCGACACTTCTTGCTGTATCAACGGAGTACCGAAGAAGGACGGCTACTACTGATGAAGGACATCTCTCCGACCGAAGACACCTTACAGCGATTGATTGCCGTTCTGGCGGGGATCGCGGTGCTCGCAACGATTGTCCTGACGCTAGTCGGATATATCCTTGCTGGTCGAGCCGTCATTCCGGTGCAACAAGCATTCGATCGTCAACGTCGTTTTACGTCCGATGCTTCACATGAACTACGGACACCTCTGACAATCGTCTACAGCGGGATTGAATTGCTAGAAGCGGAATCACTTTCGAATGAAGGGCGTACGATTCTAGAGGACGTTAAAGCAGAAACGGCAGGCATGCAGTATTTAGTCTCTGATTTATTATTGCTTGCGCGAGAAGGACAACCTTCACCGAAACAGGAAGTTGACCTTAGTTCGCTCGTTCAAAAGACCGTCGAACGTTTTCAGCACGCCTACTCGGATCGCGTCATCCACGCTTCGATAATGCCTGACTTACGCATGAAGGGAGATACCCATCAATTGAACCGCTTATTGACGGTCTTTCTTGAGAATGCTCTTGTCTACAGCGATGACGTCATTGATGTCTCTCTCGAAGAAACTACTACAGAACGCCAGTTGACGATACAGGACCGCGGAATCGGTATCGCTTCCAATCAACAAACTAAAATATTCGAGCGTTTTTACCGGGGGGACCATTCGCGTCACGGAACAGGAACCGGTCTTGGGTTATCAATCGCTCAATCCATTGCGGAGCAACATGGCGGAACGATTTCCATTGATTCCACATTAGGTGAAGGTACACGGTTCATCATTCATTTCCCAACTCTTTAAAACGGTGTCAGTTAACTGTCAGATAAGCAGGGTAAAGTGAAATTATGCTTTACCATACTTATCCAAGGAGGTTTTTGATATGTTGGGGAACGTACCGCTTCATCCACTTCTTGTCCATGCACCGATTGCACTTTTATTATTTGCGACGATCCTATTACTCATCAGTCTGAAGTGGACACAATTCAAACTGTTTGCCCTTTTTACGTTAGTCGTCGGTCTGATTTCCGGAGTCGCTGCCTATTTGTCTGGAGACGGAGCAGAAGAGTATGCGGAAGCGAATTTAAGCAGCGTTACCCATGCTGCCATCGAAAATCATGAGCATTTTGCACTGTTCAGTCTTGTTGCCTTTGGTGTCTCGCTGTTATTTCTTTTGTTAGGTTACCGCTCGAACAAAAAAATGTTTTTATTACTCAGTTTCGTTGTTGCCATCGTCGGTAGCGGACTACTTGCTTATACTGGTCATCTCGGTGGTCAGATGGTCTACGCCAAATAAAACAAGAGCCGGTCTATTTTCTCTTTTGATAAGAGAAGTAGACCGGCTTTTTTATCTTGTTTCTGTTTATTTACGATGTGCACGTCCCGGGCGACGGTTATTCGAACGACGTGTGTTTCCACGTCCTTCTGTCGTCTTCCGTGATCCTTTACTTTGATCGTGCTGTGCGCGAATCGCTTCTTCAGACAATTCGACGACGATCGGCGTGACCGAGATGTTCAATTCCCGTTCCATATCACGGAACGTCCGACCATCTTTTGGTGTTACGATGGAAACGGCAATTCCGTCGTTCCCAGCACGTCCTGTCCGACCAATCCGGTGAACGTAGCTTTCCGCATCATCCGGTAAATCATAGTTAAAGACGTGTGTCACACCTGTCACATCAAGTCCACGCGAAGCGACATCTGTTGCGATCAGGAATTGTGTTTTTCCTTGATAGAACTTCGCCATCGCTTTTTCACGTTTCCCTTGCGTTAGTCCACCGTGCAATTCATCCGTCGGATACCCTTGCATCTGCATTTCTTCGTTCAATTTACTAACGCGACGTTGTGTACGGCAGAAAATAATGGCTGCGTACGGACGCATCTCGTCAAGCATCGTCCGCAGTGTCGCTTGCTTGCGGCGATCCGTTGTTTCGACGACGAACTGTTCGATCGCTTCAACAGTAATGCTTTCCGCCTCCACCTGTACTTCGACTGGATTACGCAAATACGTTTTCGCCAGTTCCTCTACTTTCGGTGGCATCGTTGCAGATAACATGACGAATTGACGATCAACCGGTGCTGCTTCGATGATGTCTTCAATTTCTGGCAAGAAACCGATTTGTAGCATTTGGTCAGCCTCATCCAAGACAAGCGTCCGTAATTCACTTAAATCAAGTGTACCGCGACCGACGTGGTCAAGAATTCGTCCTGGTGTCCCGATGATGATTTGTGGCATCCGACCGAGGCGTTGAATCTGTTTAAAGACGTCTTGTCCACCGTATACAGCAAGCGCACGGTACTGTTCCGTGTTCCGAATCAGTTTATGCGTCTCATCGGCAATTTGACGCGCAAGTTCGCGTGTCGGTGCGACGATCAATGCTTGTACTGTTTGTGATTCGACATCGATTTGCTCAAGGATTGGCAAGAGAAACGCTAATGTCTTCCCTGTTCCCGTTTGCGCTTGACCAATCAAGTCGCGTCCGTCGAGTAATGACGGAATCGCCTGTTCTTGAATCGGTGTTGGTTCCTTGATGCCTTGTTTTTGTAATTTTTTTATCCACAGGTCACTGATGTGTAATGTTTCAAATGTTGACATGATATATCCTCCTAAAAATTATCCACAGAAAAAAGCTGTGGATAACCTGCTTCGCATAGACAAAAACAGTTATCCACAGCCGTGCTCTATTCAGTATACACAATTTACGCGTTTGTTGCTTCCTGTTTTAGCTTCCAGTCGAGCACGAACGTACCAAACGGGATGAATGATGCGATGAACGCAATCCCCGCTTTGACGATCGACCAATCGTATTTGAATTTCACGACCGCGAGCCAGAGTGCATACATGACGAACAAGACACCGTGAAGTGCACCCACGACCGAAACAGCTTGCGGAATATCCGCCATATACTTCAACGGCATCGCAATCAACAGTAAGACTAAAAACGAGATTCCTTCTAGTATCGCAATCATTCGGAATTGCCCAAGCGTAGTTCTTAACATCCCGTCACTCCTTTTTCTTGATTCCTGTTCTTAGTATACGGGATGGACGATCCTTCTGTGACCTGTGTCACAGGATTGTCAGATTTCAAGTGGACGTAACCGCGCTTCGATGGCAGCTCGCTTTGGTTCAAGAAATGGTGGTAACGCAAGCGTCTCCCCTAACGTTTCAACCGACTCATCCGTCGCGAATCCCGGTGTATCTGTCGAGAGTTCGAATAAGATATGGTTCGGTTCCCGGAAGTAAAGAGCTTGGAAATAGTGACGATCGACTTTACCAGAGTTCGGTAAGTGATAGGCATTCAGGCGTTCGACCCACTTTTCATATTCATCACTGTTCGGTACTCGGAACGCGACGTGATGGACGCCACCACGACCAAGACGTTCTCGGTCGAGATCTGGACGTGCCTCGATATGAACCTCTGCTCCGATACCACCTTCTCCCGTTGCATAGACTTCAATCGGTGCAAAGTCACCTGCTAAAGATGGATAAGAACCTACTTTTCGGAATCCCATGACTTCCGTCAGTACACGGATCGTCAACGTCGGATCGTTGACCGTCAATGTGACGGCTCCTAGTCCAACGATTGCATGCTCCGATGGAATTTCTTCTTGCGGCCATGGTACACCACCTGTGACACCTACCTCACCATCTTCTGCGACGAGAATCAAACGTGTTCCTTCCTGATCACGAAAGGCGAGTGTTCGACGCCCTGCTCGCTCGACGATTTCATCGTGATCCACACCTTTCGCTTCAAAACGTTGTTTCCAAAAATGAAGTGCAGCCGTTGTTTTGACACGAAGCGATGTCGAAGAGATACTCGATGCCCCCGGTACGCCCGTTCCAAGATGCGGAATATCAAAAAACGTCAAGTCCGTTCCTGGATTCCCTTCCGCATCTCCATAAAACAAATGATACGATGTCGTGTCATCTTGATTGACAGTCTTTTTGATCAGACGCATGCCAAGTATTTGTGTGTAGAATTGATAATTGCGTTCCGCCATGCCTGTTAAGATCGATACATGATGAATTCCGAGTAATTCCATCTTCCTCACTCCTTGTCAATGATTTGGTAATTGGAGTATATCTCACATTTATCTTGAATTCAAGATATTAGTCTAATAAAAAACCGCCCCTCCGAAAAGGGACGATTGAATAGTTGAAATTAAAGTTTTACGACGTTAGCAGCTTGTGCTCCACGTGCGCCTTCAGTGATTTCGAACTCAACTTCTTGACCTTCGTCAAGAGTTTTGAAGCCTTCACCAGTGATTGCTGAGAAATGTACGAATACGTCTTCTCCGCCTTCAACTTCGATGAAACCGAAACCTTTTTCTGCGTTAAACCATTTTACTTTACCTGTGTTCATGGGAACAACCTCCAAAAATAAATTACTTAATACATATGCTGGGCATATGAAAAGAATTCATTATTGTCCCGAAATACATGGAGCAACGAAAAGATTGTTCGTGACACGATGTGAATCCGTAATGACAATAACAATATTAAGCTAACGTAAGTATAGAATGGATGCGCTTTAAAAGTCAAGTTGTCAGACCAATGTTTTTTCCAATTGATTCCACTTCTTCTACATAACTAAAACAAAAAACAGGTTCAGCCGAAACTGAACCTGTTCTTCTGTTTTAACGGTGGATCCAGACAGCTCCAGCAGAGTTATCTTTTGCTTCACCGATGACTTCAATCTTCAAACCATTGTTCGGGAGTAGTTTCCCTGCATCCGGAATCAACTGGTTGATATACGATTTCGAATCATCGAACTTTGTCACACCTGGGAGACCTTTATAATCGTATGTTCCACGTGATGGCGAATCAATCAACCATGCAGGTGCTTTATCAAAGCTAAACGCAGCATCTGCGATTTGGTAACGTGTGCTTCCTGTCGTGACCGGTTTACCATTGAGTGTTCCGACGATTGCTTCAGGATGTGAGTCAACGACTCCAAGGAATCCTTCACCTGGGTGAACACCTACCCAGTTATCGTCAAAGCTCGAATCACCGTACCAGACGACAAGCCCTGTGTTATACTTCACGCCGCGTGCATGCTCGAGTGCTTTATCCGAGCCTGCATAGTTACGCCATTCGAGGTAGTATGCGTTATCTGCGTAAGAGAAACCGTCTGATGCGACGAAACCGTCAAGCGTGAATTTCGGCGTACCTTCTGCATCATCTTCAAAGACGACTTTACCGTCAACCGTTAGCTTCGCGTTATCAAGTGCGAATCCATCTAGCGCAAGACCAGCGTCTCCGACGTAATCAAATTTCAATGTCACTTTTTTACCCGCGAATTCGCTGAGATCGTACGATTTATCTACCCATGCTCCTTTAGTAGAATCAGCGCGCTGATCTCCATCTGTATCTTCATCACCGATTGTATCGATGACTTTTGATTGTCCATCCGCCGTCGCTGTAACAGTCAAGAAGTCGTAGTTATATTCAATATCATACAATGTTTTGAAGTCGAACTTCGCTTCTTTCGCATTCGTCAAATCAAACTCCGGGGATGTCATGGATGTATGCAAGTCGTTCCCTTTTGTGCTGTAGTAATACTTTTTACCAAATGCCGGTGCGATGCCTTTTACCGGTTTTTTCGGTAAGTTGACTTTGATGATTCCTGGATTTTTCGATTTCGTGACGCTCTGATCGAGGTACGAAGCTGTTCCTAGCTTATCTAAGGAATCAAAATCAACTTGTTGGATATTCGCCCAGTTTCCACCCATCACATTTTGGAAGAACTCTTTGTTTTGTGGTGAGAAACTTGTTGGTTCTGTTCCGGCGATATTTCCGTTCCAGCTACCACCACTCATGATGGACCATGAAGCGACTGGTTCACCTTGACCCGTGTACTTCGTATCGTACTCATCAGGAAGTCCAAGATCATGACCAAATTCGTGCGCGAAGACACCAACCGCACCATCTTCAGGCTGCACCGTGTAATCATAAGCAGCCATTTTTCCACCCCAGTAATCAACACTTGCTGTCGTATTTGCTACCGGATGAACACCATCTAACGTCCAGCGGTGTGACCAGATTGCATCGTCACCAAGAGTACCGCCACCTGCTTCTTGTCCCGTACCCGCATGAATGATCATCAAGTGATCGACGAGACCATCTGGTTCGTTCAAGTCACCGTCTCCATCCATATCGTACTGGTCGAACTTATCGTAATCTGCTAAGTTAATGCCGGCTTGGACAGCTGCCGCTAACGAATCCTTGACGAGACCACGTGGTCCTTTTGATCCCGGTAAGTTATCGTTTCCACCAGCAGGATTATCTGAACCGTAATCCTTCGCTGTACCAGGAACCGTCAACCAGTTCGATACCGTACCATCGACTGAATAACTACCACCTGATTGTTCTTCATAGTATTGTTTGAACGTCTTTACTTTGTCACCATTGAAAAGTTCGAATTCTTTATCACCAAACATTAAATCTTGGTAATGTTTTTGATTGAAGTCATCTGAGTACATATATCCAGGTTCTTGAACGACGTTGTTGTGCTTGAAGTCGCTGTACTCGACGAGGAGGACAAGGACTTTATCCGTCCGTGTTGCACCGTTATAGGCTGCCTGTTTCGCTTTATCTACTTTGACGAAGCCGTTTGGATTGCCTTTTTTGTAGTTTCCGTGTTTTTTCTTCAATTGTTTAGCAAGTTTTTCCTTTTGCTTTGTTAAGAAGTCTTTTGTCTTCTTATCAAATGCTGCTTCTTTACTGGATTCATGATCATGATCGTGATCAGCAGCCGGTTTTCCGTTCGCCTTTTTGTCCAGATACTTTTGAACGGCTTGTTGTTTTGCTTCTGTTGAAGCTGCTTTTGAAATGACCCCACGTTTTTCAAGCACTTTTGCTAATCGATCCTGATCGACCGTGTTTAAATCCATCGGTGCACCAGGTGCTACTTTTTCGGCTGCTTGTACGGACGTTACCTGCCCACCAGGTAACACCGGACCAACAGCAAAAGCAGCTGCCGTAATTCCAGATAGAACGGCTAGACTAAGCTGTTTCTTTTTCCCCACGTGAATTGACCCCCTATGTAGTAGTGAAAAGCATGTGATTACTATACTTTTCTGAATATTCAAATCATAGGTTATTTTATTTCGTTAATCAATCGCTTTTAAGATAATTAGTTCTTTTCGACCATACCTATTTTTTGGAATTTAAATTAATCAGTTATTTTAAAAATCACTCTCCTTTTTTGTAAAAATGACCGGATTTCTTCTTTTGTTTCACGGTACGCTGAAATCACTCTGATGATTACATAAGGAGGATACAATGAGCGCTATAAAACGTTTTGAACGTCATTTGCTTAGAAACTATTTAATTGGTTCATTTGTCGCTGTGTTCGGCGTCGGATGTCTATTTATTTTTGAGACACTGACTTTTACCGGTACAGAACAACTCATTCTAATTGGTATCATGTTTTTTTCTGTTAGTTTAATGGTTTTATTAGAATATCTCGTCTACTCAAAGCATGTTCGCTCTTTACGATACTTCTTTCAAACTGACTTTCCTTCGCTGTCTTCTTTTCAAAATGCTTATCGGACAGCGCATCGGTTTCCGGTTCTGACAGTTCAGCGAATCATGGGACCACACTTCTTAGGTCTCTCGGTTCCTTCGTCACTTTTAACGGCACTCGCGATCTCTCAAGGATGGTTACGAATGCCGTACTATTTGATCGGTCTCGCCTGTTTTGGTGCTGTCCTCGTCGCAATTCTCCACGCTTTGATCGAGTTTTTTCTGACTTATCGTGTCACGGAGCAGATGCTACTTACTTTAGAGAAACATGCTCTTGATCGCAGATTCGATGTTCCGAAAAAAACGACGGTTGTCACGTTAAGACACAAGATGCTCATCAGCACCTTGATCATCGGCGTTTTTCCGGTCATGCTGTTCGTTCTCGCCTCAGCTGTACAACTAACGGAAAATGAGAGCCTTCGTTCCTACTGGAGTTGGGCGACACTCATCTTAGTCGTCATCTTGTCCGTCGCGACGTTTTGTAGTCTTCTTCTTTATGAAAACATCCGAAAGCCGATTGCGATTCTCCAGCAAGGGATTCAAGATGTCGAAAATAATCGACTCATCTCGTTACCGAATCCCTATTCTGATGAATTTTCTCATCTCGTCTCCGGCTTTAACCTGATGATGGAAGGAATCAAAAAACGCGATGAACAAAATGAGCAATTGCTCGATAGTCTGTTTACGTTATTTGCGGCAACACTCGATGCCCGGGATCCTTACACGGCCGGACACTCGCTTCGCGTTGCTGCCTATTCCGTCGAAATCGCTACTGCTGCAAACCTGCCGCACGAACAAATCGAGTTGTTACGTAAATCAGCGCTGTTACATGATATCGGAAAGATTGGGATTCGAGATGATGTGTTGTTGAAAGAAGGACGCTTGACTGACGAAGAATTTCAGATCATCCAACAACATCCTGTCATCGGTGTGCACATTCTATCGCAAGTTCAGCTCCCAAAGACGTTACAACCGATTCTTCCTGGGGTAAAGTACCATCACGAACGCTACGACGGAAAGGGGTATCCGGAAGGTCTCGTAGGAGAAGACATTCCACTGTTCGGTCGAATCATGGCCATTGCCGATGCCTACGATGCGATGACATCCGATCGTCCCTATCGTAAGGGAATGCCTGTTGAGAAAGCTTTATCTATCTTAGAAGAAGGCATGGGTACACAATGGGATGCTACCTTTACGCGTCTTTTTCTAGACTTGAAACGTTCGCTAATCAAAGACGTGTCATAAATACGGAAAGGAGATTCTCATGCATCCGAAAATCGTGGAACGTCATGAATTTTATTTTGTTGGTCTTGGACTGACTTGCGAAGAAAACGAACTGCATACGTTGATGCCGGAACTCTGGCGTGAATTTTCAAGACGTTCACATGAGATTCCTGCAAAGCCAGATAGCTATCCGCTTGATATCTCACTCGAACGAAATGGAACCAAATACTCCCAATGTGTCGGGTATCCCGTCTCCTCACTCGATGGCATCCCAAAAGGAATGAAAGGTCACCGGATTCCAGCTGCACGTTATGTCTTCTGGAAGCACGAAGGACCGGATATCGAAATTTGGAAATCATTCGAGAAAATCCAACGCTTTGCTTCAAAGCAAGGAATCGAGCTTGATCCACATGATTTTAAAATTGATGAGACCCGAGATGACGTCCACCATCTCTACCAACGTATTCGCTGAACCATTCTCTTGAATGGTTCTTTTTTCGTCTTGAAATATCTTTTACAGTTAATAATTCAGTCCAGGTACTACGGACTATATTCAGAAAATTCGATTTAATTCGAATGACTTATTCTCGCTTCTCTGATTCTTTGGCATAGTTAGACTCAACCCAAACAAGGAGGCGATTTATTTTGAAAAAGTTTCTCGCTACATCGCTTGTCGCAAGTGTACTTGTTGTTCCTACAGTCGTAGGTGCAGAAGGTCTTCAGTCTGGTAAACTCACGAAAGCTTCGTCAGAACCAGCTGCAACGATCGTTAAAGATTTCGTGAACAAAAAAGGTGACTTTGCTGTTCAGAACGTCGAAAAAGACGGATCTTCACAGATCGTACGTCTCCAACAAGAAGTGGATGGCGTCCCTGTCTTTGGTAGTGTCGTCGTCGGGAACGTCGCGAAAGACGGTACTTTGAAAGCAGTCGTAAACGATGCGATCAACGTTAAAGGAAAACCAGGTCTCGCGAAAAAAGCAACGCTCTCTGAAAAGAAAGCGATCAAGCTTTATCAAAAAGCAATCAAGGCTTCTAAATTCGAAGTCGCTCCAAAAGCAGAACTCGTCATCTATCCAGTAAAAGATGATGCTGTGTATGCATACAAAGTCACATCGACTGTCCTCGCGGGCAAAGAGCCATCACGTTGGACATACTTCATCGATGCGAACTCAGGTAAAGTACTTAACAAGTTTGACCAACTCGCTCACGCAACAGGTACGACAGTACTTGGTACAAGCGCAACATTCAATACGACGTTGAGCGGTTCAACGTACTATCTTCAAGATACGACGCGTGGTAAAGGTGTCTACACATACGACGCGAAAAACCGGACATCACTCCCAGGAACACTCTGGGCAGATGCAGATAACGTCTTTAACGCGACATATGACCGCGCTGCTGTCAGTGCACACGTCAACGCTGCAAAAACATATGATTTCTATAAAAACACATATGGTCGTAACAGTTACGACAACGCTGGTGCACGCTTGAACTCAACAGTTCACTATTCAACGAACTACAACAACGCATTCTGGGATGGCACGAAGATGGTCTATGGTGACGGAGATGGCACGACATTCGTCGCACTCTCGGGCGCACTTGACGTCGTCGCTCACGAATTGACACACGCTGTCACAGAATACACAGCTGGTCTCGTGTACCAAAACGAATCTGGTGCGATCAACGAAGCCGTTTCAGATATCATGGGTACAGTAGCTGAGTATACAGTCGGATCGAACTTCGACTGGCTCGTAGGAGAAGACATCTACACACCTGGAGTTAGCGGTGACGCACTCCGTTCGATGTCGAACCCAGCTGCTTACGGCGATCCTGATCACTACTCAAAACGTTACACAGGTACACAAGATAACGGTGGTGTCCATATCAACTCTGGTATCATCAACAAAGCTGCTTACCTCCTCGGTAACGGTGGAACGTTCTACAACGTATCTGTCACAGGAATCGGTGTACCGAAACTCGGTGCGATCTACTACCGTGCCCTCAACACGTACTTGACTCCGAACTCGAACTTCAGCTCACTCCGTGCAGCAGTCATTCAATCGGCAAAAGACCTTTACGGTTCAACAAGTGCGGAAGCAACAGCTGCAGCGAAATCATTTGATGCAGTAGGCGTCTACTAAGAAAATCTCCTCCCAAAGGATTTTCATATTTCCTCCCGAGTGTCGGACTCGGGAGGTTTTTTGCGCAAAAAAGACGGATTCGCTTGAAGCGAATCCGCCGTTCATTCATTCTTGTCCAGGATCACGCGCAAGACGTAGACGCATCTTGCCGTTGTCCGGGAACACTTTTAGTTGTAAGGATTCTCCCTCGTACCATGTACCATAGCTCGTATCGACGACGGGTTCACCCAGTGTCGATAATCCACCAGTCGACGCATTCGTCCAGTCGATTGCTTCAATGATTCCGTCCGAGACAACAAGCAGATATCCAGCATTCGAGAAGTAGTACGTATTGACGGCATCCTTTTGTGTATTACCGACGGCACCGTACTTCTTTTCGAATTCAGCGATCGGTTTTCCGAGATACTGCTCCGGCTTGTCGATCGGTTGGTTGGCGACTGCTTGTGAGAGCGCCGCAAGAACGGCTTTGTCTGATGTCCCTTTTGGTGCTTCTAAACGAACTTCACTTTCCGGTAAGTACCCTTCGATACTGTCATTGAGTTTGAGATGAACCATGCCGTCCTTCGCATCTAACACCTCATAGACATCACCTAAATCTGCTTTGTAGATGACACTACTACGACTCGCATCGCTATAGACATTCGCGAACGGACGTGTCACCCAAGCCGCTTGCGCATACTCTGCTGCTTTTTTCTTTGATTTTTTCTTTTCTTTTTTCGCTTCTTTTTTATCTTTCGACGCTGCTGTTTCTTTCTTCGACTCATCGTTTTTCGTTGCTTGATCGGTCGTTTTCGGCTTCTCGAGCGTCGATGTTGCTTGAGAGGCGTCGTTGTTCGTCAACATATATAACCAACCACCGACGATGAATACCGTCGCGAGAATACCACCAAAGGCAATCCCTCGACGATTTCGTTTTTGTTTCCGTCTTTCTCGACGCGACTGTCGTTCTTGTTCTTGTTGGTGTTCACTCATGTATGGTTCCTCCTGAAAAAGTCGACACAGTTTTTCCCCACTATACCACCAATGTTTACTCGAAATATTTAAATTTCGATGACAGTTCGACCACGATGACGTGAAGTCAGCAAGGCTTCTGCGACTTCAGGTAAGTCGTTTAGTGTTTTGACGTCGACTTCTGACGCAAGATCGACCTGCCAGTCACTCGCTAAACGTTGCCATAGCTCTTCGCGATAGGTAATTGGTGTTTGCACCGCATCGATTCCGATCAAGCGGACGCCACGTAGGATGAAAGGATAAACTGTCAACGTCATTTCTGCCCCACCGACGTTCCCACACGTCGTGACGACACCACCATATTGTACGAAGCGAATGACGGACGCGAGCAATGGTCCCCCTACCGTATCAATGACACCGGCATAAAGCCCCTTTTTTAGAGGACGATCGGTTTCTTCTAGGAACGTAGCACGATCTAGTACCTCAGCCACTCCCTTTTCAAGCAACCGTTCTTGTTCTACTCGTTTTCCGGTCACGGCATGTACCGTGTACCCTAAGCGAATCAGTAAAGCAATCGCAACCGTACTAACGCCACCCGTCGCTCCCGTCACGAGGATCGGTCCTGCATCTTTCGAGACAACTCGCGACAATTCATCAACCGATTGCGCTGCCGTCAATCCAGCCGTTCCATATTGCATCGCTTCTAATGGATGAATGGATTCTGGAAGTGGCGTGACCCAATCAGCTGGTACACGTATGTATTCTTGAAATCCGCCCGAAGTGTTCATCCCGAAATCAAAGCCATTGACGACGACAGCTTGACCGATGTGAAATCGTTCATCTGTCGTTTGTTCGATGTATCCTGCTGCATCAACGCCTGGTGTATGCGGATAGGATTTCGTCACCCCACGATTACCCGACATCGATAAAGCATCCTTATAGTTGACGCATGAGTGCGTGACACGAATCAGGACGTCTCCTTCTGGTAAATCATCGATGTGCTTTATCTCGATGTTCCCCTCATACGATCCATCGACTTCTCGAACGACGAATGCTGAAAAAGTGTGTTCCATAATCTCTCTCCTTTCGCTTGTGCTTCTCTATACCCTGTTGTTCCCATCGACACACTAAAAATCCCTGCCATTTCTCAAAGAAGCGACAGGGCATGAAGATTGTATACAACAGCAAGTCTCGAGCGTTTTCAATCAAACTGATGCATAAATGCTCCAAATTCTCCCTGAATCGTTTGCTTGTCCCTCTCCGATAACGTAGTAGCTTTTTCTGTGTATCGTTCTAAGAGATAGGCTTTTATTAAGAGATGAGAAGGTTGAAATCCGATACGCAGGAACCATTCCTGAAACGTCTCTGTATCATGCCGCTGTAAACGGACCGGTAGGATCTGATTGAACTGGATGAGCTGTTTGCGAATCCAGGCATCTGGTAGATTGATTTGTTCCTCTGTCAAAATAAAGTCATTATGGGGAGGCTGTACTTGGAGGTCAGTTTTTATCAGTTTTTATCAGTTCTTCACTGTGCTTCTTGGTCTTTCGACGTTTCCGCCAAACGATATAGCTTATGATGAATAGAGGGAGAACAAGCAGACTCATCAGTAACATCGATGAGGACGATCCTCCTTTTTCATTCGTACCTCTCTTAGCATTTTCAACCCCTACAACGATCACCTTACTCTTTTTCGGTTTAAGATCTTTCTGTTTTTTTGGCTTTTCGTTCGTGTCCCAAACACGCAAATCTTCATCATTTTTCATCTTCTTTTTCGGCAACCACGAAAGAAAAGGAATGTTTAACAATTTTCCATTTTTATTGCAGTTCGGTTTACATGATCTATTCATTTCGATTCCAGACGTCTGAACCGCTTTTGGCTTCATTGCTTGAAAAGCCGCTTCTGTCAGTGGCTTACCGATTCCTAAGATTAGCAAAATCAGTCCGATACCAATTACGAGTCGTTTTCGAAGTGACATCAGAAGACCCCCTCTTTTAAATACCATTATAATCCATATTAAAAGTTTTTGTGTATTTTTATGGATGTCTTGAAACGAGGAATGATTGTGTAAGGAGAGGGGAAAAGGTAGACAGACCTATTCAGAGAGGGGAACCATTTCATGTTAAAACTCGATCACACGCATGATCCGTATCAAAATGCGGCGTTGATTCAGGAATACGTTGAAACGTCAACCAACGAACAAGCAGTTCGACAAGCGGAGCAACTGCTACACGATAGTGCATTCATTGCACCACGACGCAATCCTAACCTCAGTCGAACGCTTCGTTCGATGATTTCACCATTATTTTTGACGAACCGTGATAAACATATTCTACCGCTGACACCCGCTTTCGTAACACCAAGCGATGAGGTTCGACCGAGTTGGTTCGGTCGTCTCAATCATGAGTTCGAACGTTTGATCAGCGATGTCGAAACCGTCGATGTTACTGCTTTTGGCGCAGTCGGTGATGGACAGACGGATGATACACAAGCGTTTATCGACGCGCTTGGTGATGGACATCGACAAGTCCATGTCCCGGCCGGTACGTACGTCGTTCAGGGGATTCGCTTACCTAGTTACACGATCTTAACGGGGGCAGGCAAAGGGAAGACAATCTTAAAGATGCACGATAAGGCACCAAAAGGCCGTCGTCTCGTGACGAATCAAAATTATCTTCTCGGCAATCATCATCTTCTTGTCGAGAAAATGACGCTCGATTGGAACATCAAACGCATCGGTGACGCGAAAAAAAGTAGCACATGGGGCAACCACTCCAGTTGTCTCACATATGCGCATGTCACCTATGCCTGGGTCTTTGATGTCGAGGCCGTCAACCCGGGGCTTCACTGTTTCGATATCTCGACGCCCTATTACAATTACAACGGGGACGGCGCCCGCGCGAACTTAAGTAGTTCATTCATCTGGTTCGACGGATTGACCGGTTCCGGATTCGGCGATGACGGAATCACGACGCACCACAGTGACCATCTTTTCATCTCGAACTGCTTCATGCATGACCCAAGTGGACGTGCCCATGCAGAAGGCTTCTCCAATTCAAATGGAATCGAGATCGATGATGGATCACGCGACGTCTGGTTGTTCAACAACGCAACAAGTCGGTGTTTCGGTGGACTCGAAATCAAGGCACATGCGACCTCTTCTGCTGCCTCAACCGTCAAAATCGTCGGTCACCTATCGATTGATGATCATCGCGCCTTTAACTTCCGACATATCGGTCACCATCAAGCGACTGATCCGACGTCTCAGACGGCTTATAATATCATCGCAACGCGTTTGATTGCTCAGACCCCCAAATATACGGAACTCTATGCGAATTCAAAACCGCGTGCGCTCGTCGTTTCCGCTTACCGTAATGTCGTCATACATGATTTTACGGTGCTCGGTGATCCGTATTATGACTATCAAGAACAACCGATGATCGGGATTCAATATAAGGCACGGAACGTCACGCTCAGTCAGTTGAAGATGAGCGGATTCCGACAAGCGAAAACGGACATCCAAATCTTTGGTGGAGAAAATGGAGCTGAAGACGTGCGCCTTCGTGATATCCGCATTGAGGATTCCGCCAAACACGGGATTACGATCGGTCCAGACATCACGCATGTCAAGCTGACGAACGTGGCATTAAAAGGAGACGGAACAGTTGGCTTGAACGCTAAATCGGAACCGGAAATGGAACGGTTCATCGCGACCGGATTCAAAATACCAATTCGCGCCCAGTCGTCACAAGTATGAACAAAATGACAGGATGGACCGCGGTCCACCCTGTCATTTTTCATTGGGATCGAATATACGCGAGAACGCGTGTATCAATCGCACGATCCGCTTGTTCGCGCATCTCGAAGTTTTCCGTATGCAGATATGTCCGAAACGCGTCTTCGAAATCACCCCGGTAGCCGAGCGCTAGTAATTTATCCATCAACTCTGACTCTAAGACATCATCGATCGGCTTGATTTCTTCCGGCTTACTCGGTTGCAGATACAGTGTATGCAGTTGATAGATACGTTCGAGCTCCTCAATCGGACTCGGATGATCGTCAACGCGTAAATCAATATAGCGGTCGTTGAATCCACCGTATCCGCCACCCTCCTTGACGACGAGCAGTGCCGCTGATTGCATTCCGCGTGAGTCCCCGCCTGCTGCTTGACCAGCTGCTAACGCACGCAACAAACGTTCTGCAAGCGGACCTTGCGTTGATTCAAAGACACGTGCCATCTCTTTTACCGTATTGCCGTCTACAAGAATATTCCCTTGCGCTGCAAAGTGTTTACCGGCAATCCCACCTGCCCAGTCGTTACATCCCTCACCCGTGAATGTCGCACTCTTGCCATTCGCATCGATGATACCGACCTGGCGATCCGCTCGTCCTTCATCTGCTTCCGTTAATCGACGTAGTACTTCGTCCGCTGAAGCGCCTTGTTCGATCATCCGCAATCCTTCAGGACCATACGTCGTGTTTGCAAACGATTGTGTTGCTACCGCACCCACTCCCGCCTTTGCAAATGGTACAGCACTCCCGACCGCTAAAAACTTCGACTGAACGGCAACGCCCCACGCTTGTTCTTTTTCACAATACCCAACGATTGAATATGTCACTTCAGTTCCCCCTTTAGTCATTACCTATTCCGTTCGTGATAACGCTTCCCGATTCCTGCAACTGAAAAACCTTCCGGACACCTGTCCGAAAGGTCGACTTCATTGAATACCAAGCGTCACGGCAAGTAATAAGGCAGCACATGCCAAGGCAATCCAAATCGCGAAAAGCTTCCAGACAAAACGAAGCCATTTTTCATACGGAATGCCTGCGATTGCGAGAAATGCCATCAAATGCGCGCTCGTCGGGAAAATCATATTCGTCAATCCATCTCCGTATTGGAATGCTAAAACAGCTACTTGACGCTCGATCCCGAGTAAATCGGACAATGGTGCCATGATGGGCATCGTCGTTGCCGCCTGTCCACTCCCGGATGGAATGAAGAAATTCGTAATCAATTGCACGGCGTACATCCCGATGACAGCAAAGAACGTCGGTAAATGTCCTACGGCATTCGATAAGCCGTAAATGACCGTATCGATAACACGTCCTTCTTCGAGAATGACGACGATTGCTCGAGCAAACCCAACAATCAAGGCGCCGAACGTCACAGCTTTCGCACCGTCAATCAAACTCTCGAACGTTCCGTTTACACCAAGCGTAACGATTCCCGCAATCATCCCGATGATCAAGAAGGATGCGGTTAATTCCGTCAAATACCATCCCCATTCAAAGATTCCGATTACATTGAGCGTAATTCCACCGATTAAAACCAGTAAGACGAAAGCATGACGTTTCGAAAAGCGTGAAATCGTTGTCGCTGCTTCTTCCGAGCGACGTTGTTCAAGATCATAAACCAGACTGCGCGCCGGATCATGTTTGACTTTCCGTGCGTAGTTCATGACATAAAGAATCGTCACTGCTAAAAATACGATATACACAGCCGTTCGGTACCCAAGACCACTAAAGAGCGGTACTTCCGCAATTGATTGAGCGACACCTACCGTAAACGGATTCAACATCCCGCCGGCAAAACCAACCGCCGCCCCTAGACTGACGATCGCGGCTCCTGTCATCGCATCATATCCAAGGGCACGCGCTAACATGATCCCAATCGGCACGAAGATGATCGTTTCCTCTGCCATCCCGATCGTCGCCCCGGCAATCGAAAAGACGAACATCGTCATCGGAATCATGATGTGCCCTTTTTGACCGAATCGGCGAATCAATTGATTGATTCCTGCTTCAATGGCGCCGGTTTGACGAATGATGCCGAAGACACCACCGACAAGAAAGATATAGAAGATGATCGCAGCACCCGCTTCCATGCCTTGCGGGATTGCTTCAAATAAACCAAAGAGATTGACAGGTGCAGACTCTACCGCGCGATATGTGCCATCGATGACGACGGTTTGTCCGTCTTGTTTTTCACGGTCGAATTGCCCTGCTGGAAGTGTATACGTCAAGATGACTGAGATGATGAGAATCGCCATGATGATGGCATATGTATGAGGCATCTTGAAGAATGATCGCTTCGACTCTGGTGCATTCGTTCGTTCATTCATGATAAAGGCCTCCTTTTTTGTGTCATTATAAGAATAATGCCCTAATCAGGGAAAAACTAACAGTTTCAATGAAATGTCATACGATTGTAAAAGAAAAGTGGAATACTTCTAACTTAAATAGAGGCTTTAATCGATCATATCGCATGAAACAAAAAAGGAAGATATGCTAGGTCATGAACCTAGAATACCTTCCTTATGTGTCATGTCAATCGCTTATGATTATGCTTGGAACGATTGAACGTCTAATGGTTTAGTGAGAGCCGTTTGTGCAAACGCAACGAACTGTCCGAAATGAGCACTTGTGTTGTGTGCTTCGATTGCAGCTTGGTCTTCCCATTTTTCAATCATCATGAAGACATTTTCGTCTTCTGTGCTTTGGAACAAGTCATAGCTGATGTTTCCTGCTTCAGCACGTGATCCTGCCACTAGTGTTTTAGTTGCTGCTAAAAATTCTTCTCGTTTTGCGGGTTGTACTTCTAATTTTGCTTCGATGGCGATCATCGGAAAGCCTCCTTTGTAATTTCATTAACTTAAGCATCTTAGCACCTACGAATTCGTTACGCCATAAAGATGCTCGGACGATTGATGATATTTAATTACGGGTAATTAAAGATGTAATTATTACTTTGTGCCACACCAGAGAAAGGAGCAACGAAGATGCGCGTTGAGGTATTTTATTTTGAGGATGACGGGCACATTCCGAACAACCCGACATTCCCCGTGTTGATTTATCGGCACGCATTTACAGAGCCATCACATATCGAACAGACCTTCCATGCACATGACTGGCGTAATAGCTGGGTGGATGGCATTTTTGACTTTCATCATTATCATAGTATCGCCCATGAAGTGATCGGGATTCTCGAAGGGCATGCAACCGTTCAGCTGGGTGGTCCGCTCGGTAAGACCTTCACTTTGACGAGCGGAGATATTCTTTTACTTCCTGCAGGTACGGGACATAAAGCACTTGATACAAGTCGACACTTTCGAGTGATCGGTGCCTATCCGGATGGTCAAGACTACGATACGCTGACAGGTCAAACAAGTGAACGCCCGGAAAATCTTCAACGTATTCGTCAGGTGATGCGCCCAACTCAAGATCCTGTATTCGGTGATCACGGTCCTTTGTTTGAGCATTGGTGACGTCTCCTTCTCTTGAAGAAGACGTTTTTGTTCGGAGTTCGCGTGGTAAACCCTACTATTGTCTCTCTACTAAAGGAGGAAGAACGATGAACGCAACAGAAAAGACGTTGATACTTGCTGCATTAAAGCAAAAAACGGTGACGTTTCCCGATCAGACGCATGTTCGGGCACTCGGACAAGGCACATGGCGAATGGGAGAAGAGTCGGAAAAGCACGAAGCAGAAATCGAAGCACTCCGTGTCGGTCTCGATAGTGGAATGGAACTCATCGATACGGCAGAGATGTACGGGGAAGGTGCTTCTGAAGAATTGATTCGCGACGCGATTGCAGATCGACGCGAGGAAGTTTTTCTTGTCTCGAAAGTCTATCCGCATCACGCTGGCGGAGAAGCATTGAAGCAGGCTTGTTCCAACACACTTGAACGCCTCGGCACCGATTACCTTGATTTGTACCTCCTTCACTGGCGTGGTGATATTCCACTCAAAGAAACGGTCGAAGGGCTGGAAGCTTTAAAACAAGAAGGCAAGATTCGCCGTTGGGGTGTATCGAATTTTGACGTATCAGACATGAAAGAACTGTTGGCACTGCCAGGTGGTGATCAATGCGCTGTCAATCAGGTACTCTATCACCTTGGATCACGGGGAATCGAGTATGAACTATTACCGTTACTACGTGAGCATGGAATTCCAGTGATGGCGTATTGCCCACTAGCAGAAGGTGGTTCATTACGTGATCAACTTCTGAATCATCCGACCGTCGAGGAACTCGCTGAGACACATGGTGTTGAACCGGCACAGATTCTACTCGCATGGGCGATGCGTGAAGGCGACGTCATCGCGATTCCTAAAGCCGGACAAGCACATCATGTCGAAGCCAACGGTCGCGCCGCGCTCCTGAATTTAACAAAGGAAGAGCTCGCTGCACTTGATCAAGCGTTCCCAGCACCAACAAAAAAAGAACCACTCGATATCGTTTAAGGAGGTCATTTTCATGACAAAACATGTTCAACTTGGTCAATCTAACCTATTCGTTCACCCCATCGGTCTCGGTACGAATGCTGTCGGTGGACACAACTTGTATCCGAATCTCGATGAGCAAACCGGACGCGATCTCGTTCGTGTCGCTTTGAAGCAAGGCATCAATTTCCTCGACACAGCCTTCATCTACGGACCAGAACGTTCGGAGGAACTCGTCGGTGAGGTCTGGAACGACACAGTCGCTCGAGAAGATGTCGTTCTCGCGACGAAAGGTGCGCATCAGTTCGTTGACGGAAACGTCGTCATGAACAATTCACCAGACTTTCTCCGTCAATCGGTCGAAGAGAGTTTAAAACGTCTTCAGACAGACTATATCGATTTGTATTACATCCATTTTCCGGATGAATCGACACCAAAGGATGAAGCCGTCGCAGCACTCGCAGAACTGAAGAAAGAAGGAAAGATTCGTGCAATCGGTGTCTCGAACTTCTCACTCGAACAACTGAAGGAAGCGAACAAAGACGGACATGTCGACGTCTATCAAGGGGAATACAACCTATTCAAACGAGATGCGGAAAAAGAGTTACTCCCGTATATCGTTGAGAACGGCATGTCGTTCGTCCCGTACTTCCCACTCGCTGCTGGATTATTGGCAGGGAAATATACGAAAGAGACGACGTTTGATGATTTACGAAAAAACGATCCTTTGTTCCAAAAAGATGTCTTCGAGGAAAACCTCGCAAAAGTCGATCAACTACGTCCGATCGCAGAAGCACATGATGCGGAAGTCGCACACATCGTACTCGCGTGGTATTTGGCACAAGACGGCATCGATGCCATCATCCCTGGTGCGAAACGACCGGATCAGGTGACGGATACGTTGCGTACGTTAGATGTTCAGTTGTCACAAGAGGATATCGAAAAAATCGACCAGATTTTTAGCTGATTGTTCTCTTCGTATGTACATGAGCAGAATAGGCGAAAAATCATGCTGAACTTCGTATGATGGAGGCATGGAGGCGATTGATCATGAAACACCATTTTCATTTAACCGCAGACTGGCCGGGCAATCGCAATGATGTCGGTCAAATCGAGACGGGTGAACTAAAAACAAAAATCTCAATTCCGGACGCCATGGATGGTCCAGGGGTTGGTACGAATCCAGATGAGATGTTACTTGGGGCTGCTGCTACGTGCTATATCATCACGCTTGCCGCGATGCTTGAGCGTAGTCACATTCCAAAAGTCTCGTTAACGATGGAATCTGAAGGCATCGTCGATGTCACGAACGGTGTCTTCACATACGACGCGATCATTCATCGTCCGAAACTCTTATTGCCATCCGATCTGTCGGATCGTGATCTGGAGAAGGCGCAACGTCTTGCTGAAAAAGCGGAAAGTTCGTGTATGATTACGCGGGCACTGGCTGGTAATGTTAAAGTATCGCTTGAGGCTGTTGTGGAGCGAGTCTCAAATTAACAAACTAAAATCATCGTTTAACTTTTTAGTTAAATGATGATTTTTTACTTTATTTAGCTATTTATTGGTATATTATTGATGATTTACTTATTATAAATACCATTTAATATCATTCGGAGGATAACCATGTCTTATTATGAAACACTACGTTCTTCAACTGAAGCTAACTCACAATCCGATACAACAAGTGTCTCTGTACCAGCACATGACTACACAACAGAATTACTTACGCACCTTAATCAAGTACTATATCAATCTTTAGACCATTTACAAAAACAAGATAAACCTGATCAAATGGTTGAAACGGTCAATGAATGGCTCCTGCATTTAAATCAACCTCCGATCGACTCGCCGCTTCATCGTGAACTCACTACTAGCACAACTCATGCTTTACCTACACAATATAAAAATTCTTTGCGTGCTTGGGAACTCATTGCTCCTGGCCAACTTGAACAAGAACAGTTATTGCATCACATCAATCAAGAATTATGGACAGCATCTGCTGCTGATTGGATGGTGAGTTTTACACGACATTCTGGAATTCAGACGCTTGTCCCAGCCTTAAAAGAAGCAGAAGCTCAAAACAAACCAATTCGTATATTGACTTCATTCTATATGAATATTACAGAAGCGAAGGCTATCCGACAGTTGATGGAATTCAGCAATATCGAAGTAAAAATTTATGAACCGATTAAAAAAAATCATGCGTTTCATCCGAAAGCCTATTTATTTTCTCGTCCTGATCAGTTGGATAGTGCTATTGTTGGATCTTCTAATTTATCAAAATCAGCTTTAACGAACGGCATGGAATGGAATATTCGTATACCTTCTACACCCGTCACAACATTAGTCACTCAAGCGAAAAACTTATTTGAACAGCTTTGGAACAGCCACGAAGCGACTATATGTACAGAAGAATTATTAGTTCAATACGAACAGTACCAACAAGAAACACCACCTATAAGATCATTTTCTATCCGCGATACAGTTGCCGAACCCGCTGTCGATTACACCGTTATTGAACCAAACCTCATGCAGATTCCAGCTTTAGAAGAACTGAATCGTTTGCGCGAGCGAAAAGAAACAAAAGCAATGGTCATTGCGGCAACAGGAACAGGGAAAACGTATTTAGCAGCATTTGATGTCCGTCAAGCTCACGCTAAAAAAGTATTATTTGTTGCACATCGTGGAAAGCTACTATCACAAGCTGAGCATACATTTAGGCAAGTTTTTTCAAATGAAAGTTATACATTTGGTAGATATTCAGGATCACAACAAATTCAAGATGCACAATTTACCTTCGCTACCGTTCAAACACTTTCAAAAGAGGTTCATCTTAATCAATTTTTACAGGATACGTTTGACTACATCATCATTGATGAATTCCATCACGCTTCATCTGCTTCTTACCAAAACATTCTTAACTATTTTACACCTCAATTTTTGCTTGGCGTAACGGCAACACCAGAACGAATGGATGGTCAAAATATCTTCCAGCTTGTTGACTATAATGTCGCTTACGAAGTTCGTCTGTATGATGCCTTAGCACAAGATTTACTTTCACCATTCCATTATTTTGGGATTCAAGATGATGAATCGATTGATTATTCTCTTATTCCTCAGCAAAACGGCTTTTATGTAGAACAAGATCTTGTTGTTGCACTCGAACGATCAACACGAACAGATTATATTGTTGAAATGATTCGTAAATTTGGGTTTAGTGGTAATCAGGCTGTTGGATTAGGATTCTGCGTCAATATCAATCATGCAGAGTTTATGGAGCAAGAATTTAAACGACATCAGATTGAAGCAATGGCCGTTACAAGTAAACAGTCCGAAGATGAACGCGAAGAGGCCATTCGCCGACTAGAGGACGATCAAGATCCACTGCAATATATTTTTACAGTTGACTTGTTTAACGAAGGAGTCGATATTCCAAAAGTCAATCTAATGCTATTTTTACGTCCAACGGAGTCTCCTACAATTTTTATTCAACAATTGGGGAGAGGCTTACGTAAACATAGCTCAAAAGAATTTGTTACGATTTTAGATTTTATCGGAAATAGTCAAAAGGCTTTTGTTGCACCGCTTGTGTTGTCTGGTCAACAATCGTTTCATTCTATTGATCGTTATAAAATTGCTACTGCTGTAAAACAGCATTTTCCGATTTTACCGGAAGGTTCTTTAGCCATTCTAGATTCAATTACAGAAAGATTTATTATTGAACAAATGAAAAAAATAGAGTTTTCAGCTAGCAAACAGCTCCGTGAAAGTTATCAAAGGCTGACACGCATGATCGGAAATCCTCCGAGTTTAAATGATTTAGTTACACATAAAGAGGCGCCAGCTGTTGAAAGTATTGTTCAGCAATGGAGAAGTACATTACGTCTTAAACAACTTGAAAAACATGCTACCGATGAAGAACTACGTTTATTGCTCGATGACACTACACGCAAAATTGTTGAACAGCTCGAAGGACTATTTCCAATTCGTGAGCCCTTCAGCTTACTAATTTTAAAACATTTACTGCATCACCCCTCTGCTTCAGTACAAGATATTGAACAAGAAGTTTTCAAAGAATTCGCCTTATCACCGAATCACTCTTTTTCAAAGCGACCAATTATTCATCATCTTTTTAAACGCTGGTCTACTGCGTTTAAAAATGATCGTATTCAATTGCTAGATGCTGTATCAGAAGAACGCTATCGCTTTTCAAATACAGTCGTTCAAGCACTTCAACAATTAACTGAATTACGTTCATATATGATGCATTTTATCCAAGCAGGTCTACTTGCATTTCACCAACTACCAGATCGAATTAATTGGTTGATCGAAGATCAGGCGTTTCTATTACATCAAACATACAATCGTTCTGTTATCCAACGTCTCCTATGTTCACCAAGTCAGGAAGGTTCTTGGCGTGAAGGCGTAGCTCAAGCTGGTGACGACTACATTTTATTCGTGAATTTACACAAAGATGAAGCCATTGATGAGCAACTAAAATATAACGATTATTTCTTAGATCAATATCGTTTCCACTGGCAGTCTCAAAGCAATGCAACCGCTACAGGTAAAGCGGGTACTTTATATCAAAACCATGAGAGCGAAGGAATTCGTATTCATTTGTTCATGCGCAAAGCAGATAAAGAACAAGGAAGAGCGCTACCGTTCACATACTTTGGCCAGTTAAAGCATCTTCAAAGTACAGGTTCTAAACCGATTAGTGTGACTTGGTCACTTCATTCTCCACTATCAATTGAACTGTTTAAGGAGTGGCAAACTCTTTCTTAATGTACTCAACTGCAGGAATATCAGCAGGAGCCCATTCAAGCTGATCAAGGTCTGAAACAGATACCCAGCGAAGCTCTGCATGTTCTACGGCAATCGGTTCTCCTGTTACGATTTCAGCTTCAAACGTATGCAGTGTAACAATAATAGCATCGTACTCGTACGTCGTTTTTTCGATTGGTTGTTTGACCTTAATGTTACATTTTAATTCTTCATTGATCTCGCGAACTAAAGACTGTGAAGGCGTTTCATGTAGCTCAATTTTCCCCCCAGGAAACTCCCATAAGTTGGGCAATGACATTTGGCTACTACGAAGTGCACACAATATTTCATTATGATCATTGCGAATGACAGCCCCTACGACTTGAATATGTTTTTTCATTTTTATGTTTCACTCCAAATCACTGTAGATTTTTCAGTTCTTTGCTTATCATAACAAAAACCGTTAGTCCTTTTACTTACATAAGGATTAACGGTTTTATTTATATCAAGTTATCCACATGTGGATAACTCTGTTTATGATATACTAATCACACTTATCCACAAGTAGAAATGAGGAAATTAGATGCCCCGTGAACTCTATCCGATCGTCGTCAAATCCGAATGGATTGAATTGATTCGAAGCGGTTATCCCGCGTTACGTAAAGAAATGTTTGAATCCTTGCAACATATTAAAGAAGCAGGTGGACTGCTTCATCTGATGACAGAACATAAAGAATACCTTGCAACTGGCTATTTTGGCAAGCAAGAAAAGGGTGTCGGTTGGACACTCTCGATGGATGAACAAGACACGATCGATGTTGCTTTCTTCAAACGCCTTTTCGAACAAGCTCTAGACAAAAGAAACGACTTTTTTGAAGAAGAGTCCGAAGCTTTCCGTATTTTTAATGGTGCAGGTGATGGTATTGGTGGACTGACGATTGATTGTTATGACCATCATTACCTCATCCTCTTCGAAAATGAAGGCATCTATACTTTTCGCCCGATGATTCTCGAGGCGCTTGAATCGCTCGTTCACTATAAGAGCATTTATGAAAAACGAGATTTTCTTATCGATCTTCAACCCGTCAAAGGCGACGATTTTTTAATGGGTGAACGCGGTGATTTTCCAGAAATGCTGCAGGAACATGGTGCACGGTATGCATACGACCTTGACGCTGGCATGCGGACTGGCTTCGATATCGCGCAACGCGAACTTCGTAAAGTTCTGATGGATTCAGTTAAAGAAAAGAACGTACTTAACCTCTTTTCTGATACAGGAACGCTGACGGTAACTGCCCTTTATGGTGAAGCCGCCCGAACAACAAGCGTTGATTTCTCGACACGTAGTCGAAATAAAACAACAGATAATCTTGTGTTGAACAGTTTTACTCCTGAAAAACAAAAGATTGTAGTTCAGGATGCGTTCGACTACATCGAACAAGCAGATAAAAAGACTCGTTTTGACGTTGTCTTGTTCCATCCGCCCGTACAAGTGAATACACGGACGCGTCAGTTTCGAACGGAACAGGATCTTTCTCCTTGGATCCAAAAAGTCATTCATCTGACGAATCGCGGAGGATTGCTTGCGATTACGACAGATAGTCCTGCTCTTGATGCGTCACAATTGAAAAAAGCTATCGAGCAGGCCTTCAACAAATTGCGTCAAAAATTTGAAGTCGTATGGGAGCAACCGGAGCAGAAAGATTTCCCGACTCCTCCTTCTATGCCGCAACTCGCTCAAAAAAGTATTCTTGTTCGCCGTAAATGATCTGTTATCTAAAAAATCCGCTACCGAAAATTTCAGTAGCGGATTTTTTATGTTTTTAACAGGAAATGTAAAATAAATGAAGAATCATTTTTTAAGACTTGGACGCACACTCACTTTACCAAAATGTGATGCTTGATCAAATCGTTGGTAGAGATCATTTAACACATCGCGCTCATAAGGAATCTGCTCTTCGATCCGAATCTCGATTGTGCCTTCTTTTACTAAATGAATAAGTTCTGCTAAGTGATGTTGCTGTCGCTTCATCTCATCTACTTTTCCTTTTAGCAAAGGAAGTGCGACGAACACAGCTTCAAGTGATAAGGCTTTACTATGCATCATCGTTAAATCTTGTGTCGTCCGTGTCGCGATCGAAATGATGCGTCCGCGTTCTTTAGCGAGTATGAACGATTCTTGTAAATGATCGCCACCCACCGTATCAATGATGACATCGAATCCGTCAAAATCCAGTCGTTTGAGCAATGCTTCAGCTGATTCTTCCTTATACCGATGAACGCGAATCCCTCTCGCTTCTAACCAAGCTGCCTTCTCGTCCGAAGAGGCGCTCGCTGTGACGTCGCACCCATAATGACGCGCAAGTTGAACAGTCAGGTGTCCCACTCCGCCCGTTCCACCTGCTACATACACACGAATTCCTGGTGTAATTACGATCCGTTCTTTTAAAATCTCCATCGCCGTTAACCCGATCACCGGTAAACAACCAGCAATCTCAGCTGAGACCTCTTTTGGTCGTAAGACTGCCATCTGTTCGGGCACAAGCATTTCCTCCGCTAGCGCACCGGCACGTGTTCCAAGCCCACCACCGAATGCGACGATGCGATCGCCGATAGAAAAAGACGTCACACCCTCGCCGATTTCAATGACTCTCCCCGTTACATCGCCCTGGAGAATTCCAGTCGTCGATGCTGCTGCCACGTGTCCGAAGAACATCTTCGTATCAAGTGGATTGATACTCGACCCCTCGACTTGAATGCGTAATTCGTACTTCCCCGCTTTTTCAGGTGTGACGTCTTTTTCTATAAGTGATGCGTCTTTTCCGTACTGATCGACTACGAATGCTCTCATGAAGAATTCCCCCTTTTTCATTATTAGTCTATCATGATTCAGAATTCTCTCACATTAGGTCTTCATGCTATGATGAAGGTATCTTATGACGAGAAGGGACGTTTTTGATTTGAAACAAGAATTGATTGATCGTCTAACTACATACGTGAAAATCGATACACAATCGAACTACGAGAGTACGACTGTTCCAACAACTGAAGGACAATGGACACTGGCTCGTTTGCTTGTAGAAGAATTAAATGCAATCGGTATGGAGGAAGTCACAGTCGATGACAATGGGTATGTCATGGCGACGTTACCTGCTAATACAGATGCAGACATTCCGACAATTGGTTTCCTTGCTCACCTGGATACAGCGACGGATTTCACGGGCACGAATGTCCGTCCGCAACTCGTGGAAGCATATGACGGAAATCCGATCACGTTGCGTGAAGCACCGTCTGTCATCCTATCGCCTACTGATTTTCCTGCACTTCACAACTATGTCGGTCACACATTGATGACGACGGATGGTGCGACATTACTCGGTGCCGACAATAAAGCCGGAATCGCAGAAATCATGACAGCCATGCACCATTTGATTTCGCATCCGGAAATCAAACATGGTCGCATTCGTGTTGCCTTTACGCCAGATGAAGAAATTGGTCGTGGACCACATCATTTCAATGTCGAAGCATTCGATGCAACGTATGCTTATACAGTCGACGGCGGTCCGCTGGGTGAACTCGAATACGAGAGTTTCAATGCAGCGGCTGCTAAAATCGTTTTCCACGGAACGAACGTTCACCCGGGAACAGCAAAAGACAAGATGGTCAATTCGCAGAAACATGCGATGGCATTTCACGATCGTCTTCCTGGAGAAGAGTCTCCTGAATTCACAGATGGTTTTGAAGGATTCTTCCATCTGATTTCGTTTGACGGTTCTGTTGAAAAAACGACGCTCGACTACATCATTCGTGATTTCGATCGTGAAGCATTTGAAGGACGGAAACACTTCTTATCTGCTCTCGTTGAGGAGTGGAACAAAAAGTATGGAGCAGGCAGCGTTGAAATCGACTTGCATGACCAGTACTACAACATGCGTGAAAAAATCGAACCTCACATGCACATCGTTGATATCGCTCATGCCGCGATGGAATCCCTTGATATCCGACCAATCATTAAGCCGATCCGTGGTGGGACGGATGGATCACAGCTTTCATACATGGGTCTTCCGACACCGAACATCTTTACCGGTGGCGAGAACTATCACGGCAAGTTCGAATTCATCTCCGTTGATAACATGGTAAAAGCGACGCAAGTCATCATCGCCATTGTTCAAGGGTTTGAACAAGCTGCTCGCTAATCAAAAAGCAGATTCTCAGCGCTGAGAATCTGCTTTTTTTATGCTTGGCGTTGCTGCTTTTTCAAACGATAGATATAACCGATTAATAAAAAGATGATTAAGGTCGATGCCATCATAAGTTCCTTCGACCATTCTCCGACAAAGGAGTTCGAATTTTTTTCGATATCCCGATTGGGTATCTGCTCTTTCATCTGATTTGCTTGACGCTTCGTAATCTTAAAGCTGTCTTTCCACTTCCACGTCTTGCCTTCTCCGTCAACGCGGATCTTAATGTGATACGTGCCGGGTTCTAAGATTCCTGTCGTTTCAATCGGTGTTTTCATATAAATCGATGGTGCGAATCGAACGTCCATTTGTTTTCGAACCACGACTTTTTTTCCTTTCGTGACGATTGCTTCGAATTTCATCGTTTTACTAATGGTCGGTGCTTGATTTGCTAATTTAACGAAAACAGTAGGTCTTGAAAAAGAGGATTTTGCCTGTACACCCTCATATGTGATGATGGGTGCAGTCTCTTTGATTGAAGAACGGACTTTTAATCCAATGACATAAGCATGCCGATTTTGAATGCCGATGGTATTGTCGTTAGTCGTTTCACCTTCCGGCTTGCTCTCAATCCGAATACCGGCAAGCAATGTCCCATCCAACTCATTTGACACTTCAAGTGGTAAAGAAACGATTTTCGACTCTCCGCCTTTAATGAATGTTGATTGCGTATTCGGTTTAATGAGATCCGTCAACGAAGTCGACGCTAATGGAACGGATTTTTTCTGATCATAGACGATCAAACCGTTATTATTCGTTGTGGCATTTCGGATTGAAGTTAAAAACGTATGATCAGCGGGTCCGTGATTATAGATTCGAACTTGAAGATTCGTCTTTTGTTGCGCTGGCATCCTTAAATCGAAATAGGTTACACCGGAATCGACCTGATACGCATTCGGAACCGCTTCGACTGAAAAATTAACACGATCTTCTGCAAAACTGTCTGAAGGTGTCATCCAGACAAGTAATCCATAAAGCAAAACGATTAGACAACCGACTCCCCATCGTTTCATCTCTCTCCCCCCATTTTCTCATCAATTCACGACGTCAGAGAGCGTCCAATCGAGCGTAGCGGTATGTTTTCCTTCGACTTGAACACCGACAGGAACGTTCAGCGTAATGCGATCGTTATCTGTCCCGTTTCCCTTCCAATAAATTTGCCACGTTGAAAACGTTCCAGCAGCTGATGCTAAAATAACTTTTGCATCTCCCGGATTTCCAGGTGTTAAGGTAACATTTCCTGTCGTAGGTGCTGCATTAATTGGTAATCCAATCAAGGTTTGTACATCACCCGCATCGATCGTCAACGTGGATCCAGCCAAGGAATCTTTCCCACCGCTATCTTTAAAGGTACTGAGTTTTACTTTAACATCCCATTTCGTAGGGAGAATACGTCGATCCGTTACTTGTAAAAAAGGCTTTTGATCTTTTGCTTTGAAGAGTGCTTTATTAACAAGTACTTCGTTCGAGCCAAAATTGAAGTTAGGTGCATAATCGAGTGTGAGTGGTCCTGTGTTTCCGGTTGGCGTATTTCCTCCGTTATCCTGAGGTCTATAGGGAGTATTCGGATTAGGTGAGTCTGGATCGACGATGATCGGTGCTGCATTCGTCGTAAATGTGATTTCAGCCTTGGATGTTCCCGTTGAGGTATTCGCAGCCCACGCAGAGGTCGTTCCTAACATTAAAGCAGTACTTATCAAGATCGTTGAAAAAGCAAAGCGTTTTTTCATCTTTGTTCTCCCCTTTTCACGGTGCATCGACTAAACTCCATTGAATGTCTGCGCTATACGATAAAGGTTTCGGAAATTTTCCTGTTAAATCGAGAACGATGCCTTCATTTTCAGCGTACGTCAACGGTGTCTGATTTGAACTCGCCGACATCGTTCCCGTAGCCACTTCAATTGCGGTTGTTTGCAGTAATTGGGTTTTCGAAGCGGTCTTAAAATAAAGAACATCGGTTAAGACATCACCTGTCGTACTCGTCAAAGGGCGACTGAGACTCGCTTGTAACTTCCAGTTATATCCTGTGGCATTTTCGTGAGAAATCGCAATCGTCATTGGGGATACACGAGGAATAATCTTCTCTCGCCCCGTCAACTCATGACTACCAAAATCAAGAGTGGTCGGAGTCGTCAAACGAAGTGTTGAGCCAATCATTAAATCTGCTGATGCTGTACTATTACTTAAAATATTTAAATCAATCGCTTCATCGATGACAGCACTTTTGAAAGTGTATTGATTTGTAGAATTGATAGGTAAATTATTTATTTCGAAAACAAGTTTATATTCGATATTGTTTAATAACCCTAGCAACCCTACTGAAATAATCGAAGACGTATTCCAATAAATTAAATTATTTGTTTTATCAATGGTAACACTTTCCTTTTTAACAATATTTCCCGACTTGGAATATTCTAAATAAACACTCTCTGCTTTAATTTTATCCATGATACTTGGTGGAATGATAAAAACAATATATTGTTTATTAGAAAGCCCCAATCCTAGAAATGCGGAAAATCGATTCGTTAATTCAATCGTTTTTCTAGTACCGTCATTTTCAATTTGAACCTCTTGATAGCTTGCACTTAAGCTTGAAGTACCTAATAAGCTTATGGAAAGTAAGTTAGGAACTGCTGTATTTTTTCCTTTGTCTGACTTCGATGTTTCAGAATTAGGTGTACTTTCTTCGTTATCATCTGACTGAGGTTGCTCAATTACTGTTGTTTCATCTTCTTCAGTTGACGAAGTCTCAGATGTCGGTGGATCTTCACTCTCAGGTGGGGTTGTCTCGGATGTTGGTGGGTCTTCACTCTCAGGGGGAGTTGTCTCGGATGTTGGTGGGTCTTCGCTCTCAGGTGGGGTTGTCTCGGATGTTAGTGGATTTTCGCTCTCAGGTGGGGTTGTCT
>NZ_LMPR01000011.1:155408-230559 GCF_001423925.1 Exiguobacterium sp. Leaf187
CTCTAGTTCTAAGAGTTCTTCGCATTGTATCCGTTCTTCTTTTTTTAGCAAGTCCTCTTTCGTTGGATCATTCAACGTCTCTTCACAAAACGATGACGTCAAAGGGCCTGGTATTTCTAGCTCGTCGGTCGTCGCATGACTGTGCGGAATCGAAAAACTTGTCGCAAATAGAATCATGAAGATAATAAATGTATTTGGTGATCGATTTTTATACAAAAATTATCCCCCCTATTTTTTGATACTTATTTTCAATTGAATAATGCTCTTTTACGTTCGTTTCCCTTCTAAATAAGGGAATTAAACCATAAATTTTACATTTAAAAAATATAAAATAAAAGTTTTTTTATCTCTATACTAAAATTAAATAATACATCTATCTTTAATCTACTGATTTATTATTACAGCATAAAAAATAGACCTATAAATTAGGTCTATTTTATTTCTTTTCTTCTGTTGTAGCATCTGGAATCGGTAATTGAACCATACTCCCCGATCCACTGACGAGTGGTGACTTCCCGTCCCATTTCTTGACAGCTTCGTATTGAATCATTTCTTCCGTCAATGTCTTCTGTAGTTCTTTTTGAGCTTTTGCCAACCCTTGAGCTTCGATCAAACGGGCATCAGCTGCTCCTTTCGCTTCTACGCGAAGACGCTCTGCTTCTGCTTTAGCGATTTCAAGATCCGTCTTCTTTTTATCGAGTTCCTGCGACGCTTTGACACGCGCATCGATCGCTTCCTGTGTCTTTTCATCTGGTTTCGGTGCACCGAGTGCGACATCTTCGATAATGAAACCGATGTCCTTGACGTCTTCTGCAAACTGCGTTTGAATGCTCGTTGAGACATTCCCTGATTTTTCACCGAATAGTTCAAGGACGGTGACTTTTGAGATTTGCTCACGCGATGCATCATAGAGACGTTGTTTCAGATATCCTTTTGCAATCTCATCGATTTCAATCGGTCCGAACTTATTGAAGACTTTCGTCACCTTATCCGGTGAGACGGAGAAGCTGTATGTAAAGTCAACGACGATGTTCTTTCCGTCCTTAGTCGCAAGCGTCATGTTCTCAAGCGCTTTTGTCTGTGTCCGAATCGGATACTCTGTCACCCGTGTGATCGGTGAAACAACATGCCAACCTTGCGATAACGTCTCATCTTTGACACCGCTTGACGGTGTATAGACGACCCCAACTTGTCCAGGTTCGATTTGTTCAACGATGAACGGTGTTGTTGCAAGCAACGCTAGTACGAGAACACCTGCGATGATCATCGATGGGCGAATTTTTTTCTTCGGTTTGATTTCTCTCATTCTGAATCTCCTTTATCGATCTTTTCTTGGATATAGCGGTAGAGTTCCATGCCAAGCAAAACGATGAGGGCGAAAAACAATAATGTGAAAAAGATGGCCATCTAACCCCTCCTCTAACGAATTCCTTACTTTGTTCTACGTATCCATCTGGAAAATGTTTCATTTTTTTAAATGTCCGGTTGCTTATTTTTAATTTCTGTCCTAATATGGAGGGAACTTTGCCTGCTCTACGACAGATCACGATTTGTGGTACACTCGAATGAGCACATCACTTACTAGAAACGAGGGTTCATCTCTATATGATTACAGTACAAAACGTCGGTCTTCGCTTTGCAGATCGAAAATTATTCGAAGACGTCAACATTAAGTTCACACCAGGTAACTGTTACGGTCTGATCGGTGCAAATGGCGCTGGTAAATCGACATTCTTGAAAATTCTCGCTGGTGACATCGAAGCACAACAAGGCGATGTCATCATCACACCAGGCGAACGTTTAGGCGTTCTCCGTCAGAACCATTACGAATACGAAGAATTCCAAGTCATCGAAACGGTCATGATGGGACACAAACGTCTCTATGAAGTCATGAAAGAAAAAGATGCCATCTATATGAAAGAAGATTTCTCGGACGAAGACGGCATGCGTGCTGCTGAACTCGAAGGTGAATTCGCTGAGATGAACGGTTGGGAAGCGGAGTCGGAAGCCGCAATGCTTCTTCAAGGACTCGGCATCAAGGAAGACCTTCACTCGAAGACGATGGCTGAGCTGACAGGATCGGAAAAGGTCAAAGTTTTGCTTGCGCAAGCGTTGTTCGGTAAACCAGACATTCTCTTACTCGATGAGCCGACGAACGGACTTGATTTGAAAGCCGTCAAATGGCTCGAAGAATTCTTGATCGGATTCGAGAACACGGTCATTGTCATTTCCCACGACCGTCACTTCTTGAACAACGTCTGTACGCACATGGCGGATCTCGATTACGGTAAGATTCAACTGTATATCGGAAACTACGATTTCTGGTACGAGTCAAGTCAGCTTGCTTCGCGTATGGCAAGTGACCAAAACAAGAAAAAAGAAGAGAAAATCAAAGAACTTCAAGCCTTCATCGCGCGTTTCAGCTCAAACGCTTCAAAAGCGAAACAAGCGACGTCGCGGAAGAAATTGCTTGATAAAATCACACTCGACGACATTCGTCCATCGTCACGCCGTTATCCGTTCGTTGGTTTCACACCGGAACGTGAAATCGGAAATGACCTCTTGATGGTCGACGGCATCTCGAAGACGATCGATGGTGTCAAAGTCCTTGATAACGTCCGCTTCTCGTTGAACAAGACGGATAAAGTCGCGTTCATCAGTCAGAGCGATATCGCAATCACGACTCTCTTCAAGATCCTTATGGGTGAGATGGAACCGGATAGCGGTACGTTCAAATGGGGCGTAACAACTTCGCAGTCGTACTTGCCAAAAGATAACTCGGAATTCTTCGAAGGCTCGGACAAGACGATCCTCGATTGGCTCCGTCAGTACTCACCGGCAGATGAGAGCGATACGTTCCTCCGTGGATTCCTCGGTCGGATGCTCTTCTCAGGAGAAGAAGTCATGAAAAAAGCTTCTGTCTTATCTGGGGGCGAAAAAGTCCGTTGTATGCTTTCAAAAGCAATGCTCAGTGGTGCTAACGTCCTCGTCCTCGACGATCCAACGAACCACTTGGATCTCGAATCGATCACAGCACTCAACGATGGCTTGATTGCTTACAAAGGCGCGATGCTCTTCAGCTCGCATGACCATCAGTTCGTCGAAACAATCGCGAACCGGATCATCGAGTTGACGCCGAACGGTATCGTCGATAAAGAAACGACATACGATGAGTACTTGAACAATGATACGATCCAACAGCAACTAACAGCGTTATACGCGCAATGATTTTGAGGAGACCGGAACTGTCGTTTCGGTCTCTTTTTTGAACACGTTGAAGGAGGAATACGACATGAGGCACCGCGTATGCGCTGCGTTGATCGAAGAACAACAGATTCTAATGGTCGAATTACACACGCCTTCCCGGACATTTTGGACGTTACCGGGCGGAGGTGTCGAGAGTGGCGAAACAAAAGAACAAGCCGTCATGCGGGAAGTATTAGAGGAGACACACCTTCACGTCACAATCGAACGGCAACTCTACGAGATTTCAATTGATCAAGGAACAGAGACATGCTTTCTCGTCCGAAGTGCCTTAGGCAGTTCTGTACCTCGACTCGGGATTGATCCCGAACTCCCATTCGACCAACAAGAATTACGAACCGTCCGTTTCCGACCATTAAAGGAACTTCACGATGATCCACAGATTGCTCGTTTACTGACCTTATTGTAAAGGAAAGATTAACTAACTGAGATAAAACTGACCAGGCTTCTTTACACCCTCTACATAATCGACTGATTAAATGGAAATGTAGCAACAACACAAACTCATTTGGGGGAAACGAAAATGAAACGAACACTCATGGTTGGTCTATCAGCAGCGGTCTTGTCATCAAGTATGGTCCCGATGTTCGCGGATGCCCATAGTTCTTCTCATAGTACACGCAACATCAAGAAGGTCGAATTCTTGTCGATGGATGCACCGACGAAAATCGATCAGATGGTAAAAACCTATACAGAAGCAAAAGTTAAAGTCACGTATACGAACGGTAAAACAGAAGTGAAACCGTTGAACTATAATCAACTGTTCCTGTCGCAAGATAAAATCGTCGAAAACAAAGGAGAGATGATTGCAGCAGGTACACCAATCGATGCTATAGGTAATCCGATCATCGACCGCAGTGTACCGGACAAACCGGAAGCTTTCGTCTCAGATGCACCCGACTCGAACAGTCTGCTTGAAGTCCACGGAAAAAAATACATGGTTTCTCACTTCGAGTATGACTCGATCGACAACGCTGGTAATGAAGTCAAGGGACTTCCAGCATCGATGACATTAACAGAAGTCGTACAAGATAAAAAGACAGGGAAACTTGCTGTCAAAAAAGCCAGCAAGATTGATTTTGAGAACGTCAATGGACTCTGGACACCATGTAACGGTTCGACGACGCCATGGGGAACGCACCTTGGGTCAGAGGAATATGAACCAGATGCTCGTGCGTTTGAGTCAGACAAAACGTCAGCTGCTTATAAAGAAGTAAATGCCTTCGCTGAGCACTATTTCGGAACGACCGAAAAAGCAAATCCTTACTTCTACGGCTTCACACCGGAAATCTCGGTCGACCGAAAAGGGAAAGCGACAGCAGTCAAACACTACAGTACAGGTCGTTTCTCGCACGAGATGATGCAGATTCTGCCGGATCAAAAGACAGCGATCTTCGGTGACGACGGAAACAATACGATGATGTTCATGTACGTCGCGGACAAAAAACGTGATTTCTCAAAAGGAACACTTTACGCGGCGAAGTTCAAACAAACACGCGCAACAGAAGGCGGAGCGGGTGATCTCGAATGGATCAAGCTTGGTCATGCTTCCGATAAAGAAGTCAAACGCTTGATTGATAAAGGGACGAAGTTCAGCGACATCTTTGAGACAGCAGATGCGCCAACTCCGGGCTTTAAAGCGGTCAAAACAGCTGCTAGCAAAAAAGTCGAATACTTGAAGCTCAAGCCTGGTAAGGAAAAAGAAGCTGCCTTCCTTGAATCACGCCGTTATGGTGCGTTGCTTGGCGCAACATCAGAATTCAACAAGATGGAAGGCATCACGGTCAACGAGCAAGACAAAAAAGCCTACATCGCCTTGTCTTATGTGTCAGGCAGTACCGAAAAACAAGAAGGTGCTGTCCAAGACGACATCCAGCTTGAAAAACGCGAATCGGGTGCAACATTCGAAATCGATCTTGGCCGTGCAACAGGCATCGACAGCCGTTACGTACCAACGAATATGCAGGCACTCGTCATTGGTGAAGATTTGAAGAAGCCGGATGCTTACGGCAACACAGCGAATCCGGATCTCGTCGCGAATCCAGATAACCTCGCTTATTCCGCGACATCTAATACGCTCTTTATCGGTGAAGATAGCTCCTTGCATACGAATAACTTCGTTTGGGCCTATAATCTGAAGACGAAGAAGCTTTCACGGATTCTGTCCGTTCCAGTCGGAGCGGAAGCAACTGGTCTCCGTTCACTCGATCATGTTGGTGGGTATAGCTATCTCTTGAGCAACTACCAGCACCCAGGTGAAGCATTGACAGGGAAACAAATCACGGCCGTCGATCCAAAAGCGCTCGAACAAGCGATGAAAGACGGCATCGGGATTCAAAAAACAGGTGGTGTCGGTTACCTCTCTGGTTTACCGAGCGGTCATAAATCGTATACGCATCGATAAGATACTAAAAACGGATTCCCAAGCGCGGGAATCCGTTTTTTTATGCGTTGTTCTTCTTTTGTTTTGCTGCCTCTTCTTCCACACGTTGCAGCAGTCCATGAACGATTTTCTCGTTCTCCCGCTCGCCACCGAGTGACAAGAGACTTTTTCCAACAAAGTTCGCCCCCTCATTTTTTCCCGTATAGATCAACAGACAGCGATCATGGTCGATCGGTTTGAGCGTAAAGGTCATCTCGATCTTGAATATTTTAGCCAATGTGAATCCAATCGTATTTTGCTTGAAGTCCGGCTCGTTCGTATAGGCTAAATCGGTCACGATATAGGTTTCGAGTCGATTGCCCTGCATATACGTTTGGCGATAGGTCGAACCGACGACACCCGGTTTTCGTTCAATCACCTCGTGCTGGACGACATTTGGAATCAAACGCTGCAGTCGCGTGTGATCAAACAAGTGCCATGCTTCTTCAATCGGAATATCGAGCTGTCGTTCTTCTCTCCACGTAATCATACACCTGCCCCCTTTTTCTATAGAAATACCCTGTCATCCGGTCTTGTAACGTCCGGCGACAGGGCGAGAGCAGATTCTTATTTTACTGTGCTTGTTTCAAGGGCTGCACCGAGGAACTTCGCTAGTTCGAGCATACCGTAGCGTCCTGCAGCTGCCTCAGCATCCGAATTATAGTTCGTATTCGTATTGACGTCATACGTATAGATCGTACCTGACGTATCCTTAATGAACTCGATACCGGCGACCGCGATTTGGTTCGCTTGGAGGAATGCTTCATATTTTTCAATGATTGGGTCATCGAAGCCTTCAACGATTTGGAACTTCATCGGCGTTTGTGGCGCTTCTTCACCGACTGGGCAGAACAAGTCGTCGATCACACATGCATCCGCTGGGCAAAGCTCAAAACCTTCTGACGTATCGACTCGAACCGCATAGACGAATTTTCCACCCACGAACTCACAGCGCGTGATGTACGGTTCAGGTGCTTGAATATACTCTTGAATCAACGTGATGCCATCGACTGGTTCGTCGAATGTCGGACCGTCGAGATAAGCTTCAAGTGCTTCAATCGAGTGGAATAACTGGACGCCGAGACCTTTCCCAGCCCGGTTATGTTTCGTGATGAATGACGAAACGCCAATTTCTTTTGCTGCTTGTACGATTTGATCGCGTCCGACGGCAGCCGTCGTCTTCGGTACACGAATCCCAGCCTTACGCAACGCCGTGTATTGATTGACTTTGCTGACTTCTAAACGAAGCGCACGCGTTCCATTAAAGACAGTCCGGTCATGCTCTTCTAACCAAGCGAGCACTCCTTCCGTCAACTCCGGCGCGTAACGGTGCCCCCGCGTATGCGAAGAGGCACTCATGCGGCTGTAAAAGACGCCTTCTGGCGGCAGTTCATCCAGCGGAACAATCCCTTCATTCAAGTGCCACTCTTCATACGGTAACTCGAGTTCTTCGAGACGTTTGATGAGATGGTCCGTCCATTCTTGGTTTTCGTGGAGAATATGAATTTTTGTCATGATTGTTGACCTACCTTTCGTTTCGCTTCGACCAGTGGCATTACGTCACGGGCAAAGCGTTCCATTTCTTCGAGTTGTGGTGAGAATTGTAATAAGAGTAACGTGACACCAACAGCTTCGAATGCCAGAATGCGTTCAGCAATTTGTTCTGGTGTTCCGATTAAATTCGGACGTAGACCACGGTTCGAGACGGAATAATCGTTTCGTTCGACCTGTTGCTCCAGTTGCGATTTACTGATGAAATCCTGATAACCGGCATAACCAGCGCTGTCTTCCTTAACGTCCGTGATGCGTTGCCATTCAAGAAGTGCTTCTTCTTCCGTATCCCGACAAATGATGTAGGCAGCAAGACCGAAGCTCTCAAGCGGCGTTTGTCCCGTCGTTTCCCGGCGTACTTTCATGTCATTGATTTTATGGGCTACTTCTTCAACAGTACCCCCATGCATGACATAAGCGTCACAGTGTTCGACGATCGTCCGTTTTCCAGCTTCACTCTCTCCACCGGCGTAGAGCTTGATCCCTGGACGCTGGACTGGCTTCGGATGGAGTTCTGCTTGCTCGATCGTGTAGTGATGACCGGAGAAGCTATACGGTGACGCATCTGCCCATAGTCCCTTCATGACCGTGACGAACTCTTCCGTCCGAGCATAGCGTTCATCGTGTGCTGTGAAGATACCATTGTATTGTTTCGCTTCCTCTGCCCACCACGCTGAAACGACGTTGAGCGTAAAGCGTCCACCACTCAACTGATCGATGTTTGCCGCCATCTTCGCTGTCGTCGCTGGATTATGGAACCCGGGACGAACCGCTGTCATGATCTCAAGGCGTTCCGTCGTTGCAGCAATCGCTGCTGCCGTCGTCCATGCCTCAAGACTCGGTTCCTTGATGCCTTTGATATCATTCAAGTTCAATTCCGCAATCAACGTCGTCGAGAAGCCGATCCGTTCTGCTGTTTGTGCGACTTGTTTCGCATAATCGAAGGTCGGTGGCATCTGTTCATCCTCGACGTTACGTAACCATCCCCCAAAAATCGGTAACCAAAAACCATACTCCACTCCATCGTCCCCCTTATCATAAAAAAACGCTCTTTTCGAAGTTCGAAAAGAGCGACGGTATCTTGTCCTGTCCGCTCTTATCTTCGGAAGGTATCCCTTCCTGGAAGTAGCACCTTCCGCCACGGCGGGGTTGCTGAAGTGTCTTCGGGCCAGTCCCTCGACTTCTCTAGATAAGATGTGTTGCATTCATCGTACAAAATTCACTGAACTAAAGCAACCATTAAACCGTCTTTTCCAATCGGAATTATTTCGAGCATAAAAAATCCCGACATCGTGTCGGGATCCGGTATTAATATGGTGCGACGAAATCTGATGTTGGCTCTGGCGTTTGTTCACCACGAACACGATCATAGAATTTTGCAAAGGTAACACTGAAATATGGTGTAATCCACAAGAATGCTAGGCCGAGGGTAACGATTCCTAAAAGAGCCCAACCAATAAACGACAGTAGAAGAAGGAATGCTTCCATTTTATGCCCGTCCATCATTTTTCGGGAGCGTGTAATGGCCTCTAAGATACCAATCGATGGTTCATCTCGCAAAATATAGAACGTTAGCATGTAAGAAAATGATTTAATGATTCCCGGTACGACTAATAGCAGTAACCATAAGAAGATAAAAAAGAGTTGTACGATGGCTAGACCAATCACTTTGAAAAACATACCATATGGTTCAAATAAATCCGTCACTTTCGTTTCTTCTCCGCGAGCAATCGACATCGCAATCCAAGTCCAACCGACTCCGACCGGGATCAATAAAATCGATACCAACGATACGACGAGATCCATCGTATTAGCTGGTTCATCTATATCTGATCCAAATAATCCAGGCACACCTTGAATGATACTAAACAGAATAACTGTTAGGACTGCGAATCCCCAACGACCGCTGAGCGACTCCTTCGCTGCTTTTTTTAATTGAGATGACATGAGTAAGGTCCTCCTTGAAAAATAAGTTCTCACCTTACTCTACGGCTAATAACTTCTAATGTTTCACTGATTTTTCAATAATTTCCCCTCTTGTTTCTGTTTCAACCAAGCGCGCTCAAGTTGCCGCTCACACGCTGTATATAACGAACGTCGACCGTCGAGGCGTTCCATCGCGAATGGAATACCATGCTTTTTCGCCTGAGCGATGACATGTGCACTCGCTGCATGAGAGACACGGCTCGTCACGACGACGATCGCGTCCGTCTTTTTGGCGAGACAAGCAATCTTTTTCGCGGACTGTGCGTCCCCTGCTAGATGAATTAATTCGATCCCCGTCGGCACAAAGAACTCACGATAGACAGCGGTCTGTTGTTCGTTTCCAACGATAACAAGACGCATGCCTGTGAAGCGCGTGAAATCTAACGGTGTCTTATCAACGAAATCCATCAATTGTCCCGGTACGGCTGTTGTTACGATCGGTTCAATCGTTTGCTCTTTTGGCATACGGACGCGACGCTGCGCTTTTTTAGCTTTCGGCACTGGTTGCCGTTTCATTTTTCGTGCATACCGATTTGACTTTTTTGTTGTCACAGGCGTCTTCACTACCTGTTGTTCTATCGCTGACGGACGGTTGGATGATGCGTTGACGATCGGCTCTTCATACGTGAACGGATGCTTCCAAGCAATCGTTAATGTATCCTTCCGCCCCCGCCACATGACGAGATCGACAAGTTGCCCTGCTTCTAGTCGGAAATAGCGCATGTCTTCTACCGGTACAACATAATAGAACGATCTGCCCGACTCATCTTGCAGTGGACCATTCACCGTTTCCTCAATGATTCCATGTGCTTTGACGATTGCTTGTTCAAACACGACACGTTCCGGATTCTCTCTCATTCGCTCCGTCGAGACGACGGCTTCGATACGGCATATCTTTTTTTGATCATCCTGACGATCGACACGGACCCGAACTTCCATGCCGTGCTCGAGATTCCAATCGCGGACGTCTCGTTCAGAAATATGACTGCCCGACCATTCTAGTAAAGTACCGCCTTTTAACCCCCGCTGAAACGTATAGGCATAACGTTGCTTGCGTACTGGCTCGACCGGTACTTGCGGTGGAATGACGATGGTCTGCTCTAGCTCTATTGCTTCATCGATGACCAATGTTTCTTGAACGTCGCGCGGTGCATAATACGCTGACATCTTGACCCATTCATCGATTCCGTTTACTTCGTCGAGCCAGAGTTGCCAATCTTCATACCGCTCCACGGCCGCTAATTTCATCTGTACCAATTCAGTTGCTCGTTCCATCACCTGTTGCATCATCCATGACCACTTCCTTTGCGTTTTTTTCACTATAGCAACGAAAAAACGCGGAAGTAGTTCAAAAAAACAGCCTGGTTGTTTTTTTGTTTAGGTACGTTGTTGAATTTCCACAGCCGGATCCTGACGCTTATATTTTGCGACGATGACGATCAAAACCGTAATGATCACAAGCAGGAACCAAGAAGACAATTTTCCAAGATCAACGACTGCCCATCCGCCTTCTTGATGCGGATAGACCCATCCTTTAAAGAACGTTACGATGTTCTCCGCGATCCAAATGAAAAAGGCGATCAATAAAAAGGACAGGACGAGCGGCATCCGGTAGATCGTTTGCTCGATCGTAAAATGAACCCATGACTTATAGAAGACGAGAACGACGAGGACCATCAATAGCCAGCGTGCATCGAAGATCCAGTGGTGGGTGAAGAAGTTGAGATAGACGAGACTCCCGACGCTGATCGCAAGCCAAGGTGGTGGAAATGCTATAAATCGTAAATGAAATCGCCGAAACGCCTGGCAGACATAACTCGCAACGCTTGCGTACATGAATCCTGCATACAAGGGAACACCAGCCACTTTCGTCAAAGCGTCTTCCGGATAACTCCAAGATCCGACGTTCACTTTAAACAGTTCAAGGGCTAGACCAATGACGTGAAACAATAAGATCAGTTTGAATTCTTCCATCGTTTCATAACGCGTGACGAGTAAGACGATTTGGACGAGAATACACCAAAGCAACAAAAGATCATATCGAGCAACCGGTTCAGTAGGAAGATAACGTGAAAGAGCAAGCGCCGCAAAAATCATCACGGGAAAGACGCAACAGATGGCTTCTATGTATGTAAAACGAATCAGGTGCCGGATCGCTTTCATTTTTCTCCCTCCTTTTTCTTCAGTATACGTTTCTCTTTTATCCTTCCCCTCCTACTTAGGATGTAAAAAACGGAAAATTTCGTCTTTCTTCTTCCACTTTCCTCATGATACAGTTAACAAATCAATTATTTTTAAGAAATGAGGTGCCAGACATGACGCGTCATCGTGCTTCCTGGTTGTTACGCGCTACGTTAAAGTGGGGGCTCTTCCTACTTGGTTTATTTTTACTCGCCCTTGGCTCATCGATGATGATCACAGCTGAACTCGGTGTCTCGACGTGGGATGTATTGCATCTCGGTCTCCAAAAAAAGACGCCGCTATCCGTCGGAACGATCATCTTGCTTGTCGGTCTATTACTCGTTTTCGTTAAGTACGCATTAGACCGCGTCACACCGCAAATCGGAACGCTCGTCAACGCGATTTTCGTTGGTGTCTTCATGAATCTTGTGCTTGGTTCTCATCTCTTACCCTCTTTTGAATCGATCTGGTTGAATACGCTCTGGCTGATTTTCGGTATCTTCATCATTGGGATGGGCGCTGGTCTGTATGTCGCTGTCGGATACGGGGCTGGTCCACGTGATGGGTTAACGCTGACACTTGCAGAGCGCTTCGGAACGTCGATTCGTCTGATGCGGACGATCATGGAAGTCACGGCATGCGGCATCGGTTGGTTGCTTGGGGGACCTGTTTTCTTCGGTACGATCCTCTCGATTTTCCTGATTGGACCGTTTCTGCAATTTTGGTTGTTTTATTTCCGCCGGATCATTGCAGCGATTGATGCAAAAGGAATTCCAGCGTCTGAACGCCAAATTAGCTAAGTCGCCTGACTCGATATCATTCTGCGTGAATGATATCTTTTTTTATGTCAGAAGCAGATAAGTTGCGCCATCAAAATAAACAAGTTATATTCGTTTACATATCAATCTTTGATACGTCAAAGGTTTCTTCGAACGAAGGGAAGGATGTGATGGATTGAGTATTTCCTGCACCGAAAAAGGACGTTTGATCTATGCACTCGTCTCCGTCAATAAGACGATTGCTCAAAAATTCGATCTCTGTACGGATGGTTTCAGTCAGACTCGAATGGACCTACTTGCTCAACTACAAGTCGATCAAACGATCAGTCAAAAAGAATTGCAAAAACGCGTCAATGTCGATCATGCAGCAGTGACCCGTCATCTCAAACATCTGGAATCGACCGGGATGATTGCTCGCGAGCGGTCAGCCGCTGACAATCGGGTGATTCTTGTTTCCTTAACGGAACAAGGGGCGACGCGCATTGCACGATTACGCGAACAAAAAGATGAGTTCCTCGAGAACTTACTCGAAGGATTCTCCGCTGAAGAACAACGGACGCTAGCTGAGATGATTCAACGCATCGAAGCGAACGCCGACACATTACCTAAATTAAAAGAGGAGTCGATTTAATATGGCAACGCAAACAACAACAGACTTCATGGAAATCGTCAAAGGACGTCGCTCGATCCGTAACTACGATACAGACGTGAAGATCTCAAAAGAAGAAATGACACAAATTCTTGAAGAGGCAACACTCGCACCTTCTTCTGTCAACATGCAACCATGGCGTTTCCTCGTCATCGATAGCGAAGAAGGCAAAGCAACACTTGCACCACTCGCGAAATTCAACCAAGTCCAAGTCGAGACATCTTCTGCTGTCATCGCGGTCTTCGGTGACATGAACGCTGTTGATCAACTCGAGAACATCTACGATACAGCTGTCGCAAAAGGACTCATGCCACAAGAAGTACGCGATCGCCAAGTACCAGCGATCCAAGGGATGTACAGCAGTGTATCGGCGAACGATTTGAAAGACAGCATCTTGATTGACTCGGGTCTCGTCTCGATGCAATTGATGCTCGTCGCTCGTGCACACGGATATGATACAAATCCAATTGGTGGTTACGAGAAAGATCAAATCGCGGAAGCATTCGGTCTTGAAAAAGATCGTTATGTACCGGTCATGTTGCTATCGATCGGTAAAGCGGTGGACGCTGGATATCCATCAGTTCGCCTACCAATCAACGACATCGCAGACTGGAAATAAGTTTTTTTACACTATAAAAAAAGAAAACACACACAAGGGAGATTGAATAATTATGACTACTCAAACAACAACGGACTTCATGGAAATCGTCAAAGGACGCCGCTCGATTCGTAACTACGACACAAACGTAAAAATTTCAAAAGAAGAAATGACACAAATCCTTGAAGAAGCAACACTTGCACCATCTTCAGTTAACATGCAACCATGGCGTTTCCTCGTCATCGATAGCGAAGAAGGTAAAGCGACACTCGCACCACTCGCAAAATTCAACCAAGTTCAAGTCGAGACATCTTCTGCTGTCATCGCCGTCTTCGGTGACATGAACGCAGTCGATAGCATCGAGACAATCTATGATATGGCTGTGGAAAAAGGTCTTATGCCGCAAGAAGTACGTGATCGCCAAGTACCAGCTATCAAAGGGTTCTACCGTCCAGAAGACGTTGAAACATTACGTGATAGCATCTTGATCGACTCAGGTCTCGTTTCGATGCAATTGATGCTCGTTGCTCGTGCACACGGTTACGATACAAACCCAATCGGTGGTTACGAAAAAGACCAAATCGCAGAAGCATTCGGTCTTGAAAAAGAACGTTACCTCCCAGTCATGTTGCTTTCAATCGGTAAAGCAGTGGACGCAGGATACCCATCGGTTCGTCTACCAATCGCTGACATCGCAGAGTGGAAATAAGCGATTTCACCTAGTCCGGATTCCTTTCATAGGAATCCGGCTTTTTTGTATACTCAAAGAAAAGGAGGTGTCAGCGATGTATGATGTGACGATTATCGGAGCTGGTGTAGCAGGAATTTTCCTCGCCCATCAGCTCGTTGAAGACGGACAACGCGTCCTACTGCTCGATGCCGGAAAACCGATTCGCGAACGAACAGCAGAAGATGCGTATCTTGGATTCGCAGGGCTTGGCAAATCAGAAGGAAAGTTTAATTATGCGACGGGATTCGGTGGAGAACTCGTCTCAAAAATCGGTGAAGAGACGACTCGACGACTGTTCCAAGAAGTCGATGATCTTTTATGTACATATGGTGGAGGTACAGTTGAGACCTATTCGACGCATTCCCCTATTGTAGCGTCTCGCGCCCGCCGCGCCGGTCTACATTCGGTCGAGACGACCGTCCGTCATTTAGGCACAGTACGGACAGCTGCTGTCTTCACGGCGTTTGAGGACGCCTTATTACCGCGTCTCGATGCCCGATTCGAAACGACAATCGAGCAGATCACGAAGTCGAAGTCGTTTACGATCAAAACAGCGGACGAGACCTTCGTCAGTCAACGGATCGTGTTCGCGACAGGTCGTTCAGGTGCAGACTTTACGTTGCACCAGTTAGCGACGCTTGGTGTCACCCCACAGCGAACTCGACTCGATCTCGGGGTGCGAATTGAGACGGATGAGGGACTATTTCGGACATTGTTACAGGAGACGTTCGAGACGAAGCTCGGTTACGACTCGCCTTACGGTCAAGCCGTCACCTATTGCATGAATCCGCGCGGACGGATCATCCGCAAATATCAAGAAGGACTCGTCATGCCGGACGGTCAAAACGTCCACGAGACGGCAGACGGCTCGACGAATCTGAACTTTACACTATTTCTCCCGCGGTATTTTTCGACACTAGCGAAAGCGAATGCGTATGCCGCGCGCATCATTGGCGGAATCAACCAAGGTGGTGATCGCATTCTCATTCAGCGACTCAGTGATTTCCGAACATCGCGAGCGACGGCACACGATCAATTGAGTCGTAACACGGTCATCCCTTCCCTAACCGCGTCTCCCGGTAATTTGCATGCAGAAGTACCTGCAGAAGACCTGCTTGTCTTAGAAGCGTTTTTAGAGCGCCTTGAGCAACTCCTTGAAGTGGAACTTCCAGGAGATACGTTGCTTTACGGATTAGATGGCAAGTTTTACGCACCGATGCTTGAGACGTCAGAGACGTTTGAGACGACATGTCCCGGTGTCTATGCGATTGGTGATTGTTCCGGTGCGACACACTCGCTTGCCCAAGCAGCTGCTAGCGGACTCCATCTTGGCTATGCCTTGACGCAAAACAGCCGGTCCCTCTTCGCTTAAGCGGAGAATGACCGGCTTGTCTTATTTCTTGAATGCTTCGTACACTTTCAATTGTTTCCCTTTGACCTTCGTCGTCTTCATCGCCCGGAGGACAAGCGGACCTTTCCCGTTGAGGATATCCACATACGTCAACGTATCCTGAATCGAGATGATGCCGATGTCGTCTGCCGTGACGCCTTCAATCTTAGCAATCGTTCCAACAAAGTCGACGGCACGGAGTTTTTTCTTTTTCCCGCCGTTAAAGAATAATTTCATGATGTCCGCATCAAGCTGTTCCGTTTTCGAAGAACGCGTATCTTCCGTCGCCATCTTCTCCTCGAATGCATCCGCTGTCCGCATCAAGTCCTTTTCTGTCGGTGCTTGGCGACGTGTCAGCTTCCCGTGATACTGCTCGATTTCCTTTAGGCGACGTTCGTCTGCCGGCGTGACGAGACTGATTGCTTGTCCTGCTGCTCCTGCACGCCCCGTCCGACCGGTCCGGTGAACGTAGCTTTCTCGTTCGACAGGGAGATCATACTGGATGACGTGCGTGATGTTCTCGATATCGATCCCACGTGCTGCGACATCTGTTGCGACAAGAATTCGGAACTTCCCGGCACGGAAGGCTTTCATCGCATCGAGTCGATCGTCTTGTTCCATTCCACCGTGAATTGCTTCAACCGGGTAGTCATGGGCGCGGAGACCATTCGCGACGAAATCGACGTGTTCTTTCGTCCGACAGAAGATCATGCAGCGATCCGGGTTTTCAGCGACGAGAACATCTTTCAAAATCGCGAATTTCGTCTTATCCGTTACCGGAATATAACTATGCGCAATCGTCGAGACGACGGTCTCACCCGCTTCGATTCGTTTTGGTGCATCCATGTAGCGGTTGCTCAACTGTTCGATATCTTCCGGGAAGGTCGCAGAGAACAACAGTGTCATCCGCTCTTTTGGTAACTCGGACAAGATGGCATCGACTTGATCGAGGAAGCCCATGTTCAGCATTTCATCCGCTTCATCTAAAACGACGTAACGGACTTTCTCAAGTGATAACGTGCCCCGCTCGATATGATCGCGTACGCGTCCCGGTGTTCCGACGACGATGTGTGTCTTTTGTTTGAGCTCCGTGACTTGCCCGCGGAACGGTTGCTTGCCGAAGACGGCTGTCGCTTTGATCCGCTTATAGCGTCCGATGTTCATGATATCTTCTTTGACCTGCAAGGCAAGCTCACGTGTTGGCGTCAAGACTAAGACCTGTGGTTTATTTTCTTCCCACTCGACGAGTTCACACAGTGGAATCGCAAACGATGCCGTCTTTCCGCTCCCCGTCCGTGATTTGACGATGACGTCTTTTCCGGATAATACGACCGGAATGACCGATTGTTGGACTTCGGTTGGTGTCGTGTAACCGAGTTGCTCGATTGAATCGAGAATCGGTGTGCTTAAGTTAAAATCATTGAATCGTGTACGTGTCATAGAATGTCCTCATTTCTTATCGTAAAAAAAGCTTCCCACCGAAACGATGAGAAGCCCAACGAATTATTTGGATGCTACTTTATCTTTTTTGATTTGCTTACTACGTAATTGACCACACGCCGCATCGATGTCTGTTCCGTGCTCAAGACGAACACCACAGTTCAAGCCGTTCTTTTTCAACGTATCGTAGAACGTCGTGATATCTTCAGACGTACTGCGCTGATATTGACCGTGCTCATCGACCGGGTTGTACGGAATCAAGTTGACATACGTCAAGTGACGTTTGTCTTCGAACAGTTTTGCGAGTTCGACTGCGTGTTCCTTTTGGTCGTTGACGCCACGAAGCAAGATGTACTCGATCGTGATTTTACGGTTCGTTGTTTGAACGTAATAATCGATTGCTGGCATCAATTTCTCAAGCGGGATCGCCCGGTTGATTTTCATGATTTGCGTACGCAATTCATTGTTTGGTGCGTGAAGCGAGATCGCCAAGTTGACTTGGAGTTTCAAGTCAGCGAACTTGTAGATTTTATCTGCCAAACCACTTGTCGAAACCGTGATGTGACGCGCACCGATTGCAAGACCATTGTGGTCCTTGATGACGTTTAAGAAGTCGACCATGTTGTCGAAGTTATCGAACGGTTCACCGATACCCATGACGACGACGTGGCTGACACGTTCTTCGTTACCGACTGCATCGAGGTGATGCTGGACGTTCATGATCTGCTCAACGATTTCGCCTGCTGACAAGTCGCGGCTCTTCTTGATCAGACCACTTGCACAGAAGCTACAGCCGATGTTACAGCCGACCTGTGTCGTAACACAGACAGAAAGACCGTACTTATGACGCATTAGGACCGTTTCAATCAAGTTGCCATCATATAATTTGAAAAGGAACTTGATTGTTCCATCTGCTGATTCTTGCTTGACCGCTTCTGTCATCGAGTCAATCGTAAAACTCTGATCTAACAACTCAAGGCAATCCTTGTTGACATTCGTCATTTCCGCGAAAGTCGTGACACGTTTACGGTAGAGCCAATCCCATACTTGTTTGGCACGGAATGGTTTGTGCCCTTGATTCGATAACCATTCTGTCATCTGCTCAAGCGTTAATCCATAAATGGATGGTTTATTCATTTCGAAAGACCTCATTTCTTTTTCCAGAACTACAACATTCCTTTATCTTAGTAAAAATCAGCGCATGACGCAACGTTCAAATCCTAAATGTTCACTTTCTGTAAAGTTTTTGCGCCACTTTCGATCAAATCGACAGACTCCGACGTCCGAATTGAACGACTGCTCCAGTCAAGAACACGAGACAGAGGACAAGTAAAAGAATCGAATGAAGAAGAAAATGATTCGTTCCTTCTAGTAATTGCGTCGTGTTAAATAAGGAGAAGACGGATAGATAACGGAGCCACTCCGTCTTGTCACTTAGTTCCGACAGAATCGTCAAGACGATCGATAGGACAAGCACACTACCAGCAAGCGAAAAAGCACGACGTTCTTCGTCAAATAACGTCGCAACGAATAACGTAAAGGCACCGATCGCCAAGAGTAACAATAGCGCATTGAGTTGAATCCGCCATAAGATGACGTCATTGATCGAAATATCTGTCATCCACCAGTCGGATACCATCAAGACGAGTCCATTCAGTCCTACGAGAACCATACTTGCGATACCCATGACGATCGCGACAGCAAACGTATACGCATTCCGGGTGATCGGGGCTGCGAGATAGACAATCAGCTCTCCATTGTCGATTGGTCGCGCAACGAGTCGCGCTGCTAATGAGAGCAAGAATAGACTCGCAATGACTTGAAAAATCAGTCCGTAATAGTTTCCCCCGAGCAGATCCAGTACATTCTCGAACCCTGTCACCTTATCGTATTGAAATGCTTTTAAGACTTCCGGAGGTAACGCTTCTAGTTTTGCTTCTAGTAAACCGGTCTTCATCATCGATGGATATAGCAACGCAAGCATCAATAAGTAGAGACTCGTTCCAATCGCATAAGCAAGCACGGGCTTTCTGACCTGCTTGAATAAAGAGCGGATCAGCAATATCACGACGATTCCTCCTCCCCATAATAATGCAAAAAGACCTGTTCTAAATCATCTGCTGACGGACGAATCAGCCGTACATCATACTGGGTTAAATAAGCGATCACCTGATTTAAGCTCAGCGTCTCGTCCGTTTGAAAACTGACTTCCAGCCGCTTCGGTTCAACACCGACTTGCATCGCGAACTGTGCCGCCTCCACCTCTGTTCGGAAGACGATCGTGTACGTCTTTCGACTCGATCGAACCAACTCATGAATATCCGATTCGACGATGATGCGCCCTGCTTTGATTAAAGCCGCTCGATCGCACGATTTTTCCATCTCCGGAAAGTGATGTGAACTCATCAGAATCGCTTTTCCAGCATGCTTCTCCTGTTCGATCCACTCTAAAAAACGCTCTTGCATCAAAGGATCGAGTCCACTGGTCGGCTCATCAAGTAGATAGACGGGTGCATCCTTCATGAAGCAACCGACAAGTGCCAGTTTTTGTTTCATTCCCTTTGACATCTTGCGGATTTTCGTCTTCGTCTCAAAAGGAAATCGTTTCAACAACAGTTGTCGTCGTGCCGGATCGCTACCGTGTAGTCGTTGCATCAAATCCAGCATGTCTGCTCCCGTCATGTCTCCAGGTAAACTAATCTCCCCCGGCAAATAACCGACCAATTTCTTCACTTCTTTACTTTGCTTCCAGCAATCAAAACCGCCGATCGTCGCCTTTCCACCGTCCGCAGCCAGTAGTCCCATCAGATGTCGGAGTGTCGTTGATTTTCCAGATCCGTTTGGTCCGATGAAACCGAATATCGTCCCCGGATCAACTGTAAAACTGACATCGAATATTCCACGCCCCGGTGCAAACTCTTTCGTGACATGCTCTAAACGGATCATCATCCGACCTCCTTATCTTTTATTTCTTTCCTCACTGTATTCATACCCGTTTTGAAGCAGTTTGTTCGGATCAAAGCGATAGATGACGAACCGCTCGTCATGATTTTTTTCATAGAGGTCTCGTAATCGAATCTCATCGACTTGCTCGAATACGGTATGACGCTCCAGGTACTCCCGGTATTCATCGGTCGGGTAATACAAGATGAGATCAACCGAACGCGGGGAACGTTCGACCGAACTTAAAATGTGATCAATCACTTTCATGAAAATTTGTGAAGAGAATGGATTGAAGAAATAAAACTTATTCGTCTCATCCGGAATGGCATACTGCTCGGCATACGTCTGTTCAAATCGCAAACTTCCGGAACGCCGCTTCCGTCGACTTTGGTAGTTCGCCATATTCCGGAGTGCGTCCTCGTAAAATTGTCCGTTCATCTCGATTCCGATGACGGAACAATCGAATCGGTCGTGTAAGTAAAAGTTCAAACGCCCTTTCCCACACCCGAAATCAATGACCGTGTCCTGTTTTTGAAACAAATACGTTTCGCATAATTCGTCTAGTGCCGCATAAGGCGTTGGTTCATATCGATTGTAGTGACTAAACACACCATAGAGGTGTTGCATCTCAATGGTCTCGATTCGTAATCGTTGATCGTATTCCTGTTCATTCATTGTCGTTTGTTCCTTCTTTCCGGCATTCTTGCCTTCATCGTACTATACTGAAGAAGTACGTTACTCGTTTTTTGAAAGGGGATTTTATGATGATCGTCGTTACGAACCGGATTAAAGTCAAAAAAGGGATGGCTGCAGCTCTCGCTCCTCGTTTTACGCGTCCAAGTGGACTTGATACGATGGACGGATTCATCCGCGTCGAGGTCTTATTGACGCAAAACATCGAAGAACATGATGAAATGAACGTCAACATGTATTGGGAAGACATGAAGAGTTTTCAAGCATGGCGGGAGAGTGACGATTTCAAAGCGTCACATAGTCGACCTGCGAGTAGTGAGGCAGGAGAATCGCCAATGCTCGGCAGCGAGATTCTGACATATGAAGTTGCTTCGGTCAAAGAACGCGCATGATGCACGAAAAGGACTCGTCTCGAGTCCTTTTTTATATACCTATACACAAATAGTGAAAGGGTGTAATTGTCTCAAATGGTATTATTTGTTATTATAGTGCCAATACAGAGAGAGAGGGTTCTTCATGAATTCATTAACTATATTTGAACAAGCCATTCGTAGCTTACCTGATGATCGTACGTTACGACGTGATGAATTATGGACGGACGATTTTTTATTGCAACAGGAGAACGAGCTGACCGTCTATTACTCTCCGATTGGCGAATATGTCAATACTGAAGCAAAAGTCGTCATCATCGGGATCACACCAGGTTTTGAACAGATGCGAATCGCTTTCGAAGAAGCAACGGATGCCCTCCATCATGGGGCTTCACTAGAAGGGACGGCACGCATCGTCAAATATGCAGCCAGTTTTGCCGGAACGATGCGACGTAATCTCGTCCAGATGCTTGATACACTCGAGCTTCCAGCATTACTCGGAATTGAGACGGCTACTAGCTTATTCCATCAACATCAGAAATTATTGCATCCAACATCACTGTTAAAGCAACCCGTCTTTTATCGCGAAAAGAATTACTCGGGTCATCAACCGAAAATTAGTCGTAGTCCTTTATTGAGGCACTACGCGGAAGAACACTTCGTCGCTGAGATCAATCAGTTACAAAAACCAGCGTTATTAATTCCACTCGGTCGGGTCGTCGAGACGCAAGTCCGTGGATTGATTCAGGATGGACGAATCGAACAACATCAGCTTCTTTCCAACTTCCCCCATCCATCTGGCGCGAACGGTCATCGAAAAAAACAATTCGAAGAAAACCAAGCCTATTTGATGAAACAGCTCATTCAACATTTTGCCGAATGAGCAACTTTGTCTTAAATTATCAGAATATATGGTTGAATCTTTTTTGAAATACGTGATAAAGTGTCCATAAGAACAGAATATGACTATTCTATCGATGAGGTAGAGGCGCGATTTCAATCAGTACTTGGTCCGAGGATGACAACGAAGACGACTACAGGAAAGGTGACATCGCCGAAATGACAGTATGCGTCGAGCATACCGTCGTTGGTCGATTCGGGAAATACCCGATCGATTGCCATACATAACAGTTGTATGGAGCGCTCCAATTCGGCTAAGAAAGACGCATCCAGCGAGGGTGTCGGCTTTGTTGCCGGTGCCCTTGCTTTTTTTGTGCCGCGGGGTCTCATCTTTAAGCCATTTTTAAAGAGGAGGATATTTTTCATGGTCAACTATTCAGATTCCATTATTGCCCTTGTACCTGCTTTACTAGCTATCTTATTAGCCATCTTTACCCGAAAGGTCGTTCTTTCGTTAGGTGTCGGCATTCTCGTCGGTGCCCTGTTACTTCACCGTTTTAACCCGATCGATACGGTAACCTATCTCGGCAAGAATATCTTTAGCCTCTTTTGGGCGGATGGTGCCTTGAACGAGTGGAACGTTTTATTACTTGTTTTCTTGTTATTGCTCGGTGTCCTTTCCACATTAATTCAAACATCTGGTGGCGCTCGCGCCTTCGGTGAATGGGCTTCTACACACGTCAAGACAGCGCGTGGTGCACGCTTAGTCGCCTTCGGTCTCGGTATCTTGATTTTCATCGATGATTACTTCAACAGTCTCGCTGTCGGCAATGTCAGTCGTCCGCTAACGGATCGCCGTGGTGTCTCACGTGCGAAGCTTGCCTATTTGATTGACTCAACAGCTGCGCCTGTTTGTGTCATCAGTCCGCTTTCGAGTTGGGGCGCATTCATCATTTCCATCATCGCCGGTATCTTAACGACGCACTCGATTACGGATTACTCAGCGTTTAGTGCTTTCATGATGATCGTTCCAATGAACTTCTATGCGATTTTCGCGTTACTTTTAACACTTTACATCGCTTACTCTGGCGTCTCTGTCGGACCGATGAAACAGCATGAACGCCGCGCTGCGAATGGTGAACTTTTTGATGCGTCAAAAGGAACACCGATGGGGATGGCAAAAGAGGTCAACGAACATACGAACGGAAAAGTCCGGGATCTCGTCGTTCCGATCGTCGTTCTCGTCATTGCTACGATCAGTGCGTTACTCGGGACAGGTGCTCAGGCACTTGCAGCCGACAACCGTCCGTTTACTTTAATTGGAGCATTTGAGGCAACAGACGTCACACGCTCACTTGTCGCAGGTGTCGTCATCAGTTTAATCGTCGCTTTCTTGATGCTGATCGGACGAAAAATTCCGGGTCGCGATTACCGTGCAAGCATCGTCGCTGGTATGCGTTCGATGTGGCCAGCAGTCGTGATTCTATTATTTGCTTGGACGATCATCGCTGTTATTGGTGATATGAAAACAGGCGATTATCTCGCAAGCTTCATCAGCAACTCGATTTCTGCTTCGTACTTGCCGTTCTTATTATTCTTGATTGCCGGCTTGATGGCATTCTCGACAGGAACAAGTTGGGGCACATTCGGGATCATGTTGCCAATCGGTGCGGATCTCGTCATGGCTGTCGATGCCTCACTCTTATTACCGACGCTTGCTGCTGTTCTTGCTGGATCTGTCTTCGGTGACCATTGTTCACCGATTTCCGATACGACGATCCTCAGTTCGACAGGGGCTGGATCCCATCATATCGATCACGTTACGACACAGTTACCGTATGCGCTAGTCGGTGCCGTCACTGCGGCAGTAGGTTATTTAGTCATCGGTTTCACGGAGTCTTCGGTCTTCGGTTTCATCGGAGCTCTTGTCACATTCGTACTCTTCGTCGTCGTCTTGAACGTTCTCTCGAAAAAAGGCGAAACTGCTTCGGATTTACAAACGGATTGATGAAATGAAAAAGGGACTGACTCAAAAAAGAATGACGCGTCTTTTCACGCCCTTTCCTCAGGCGAGACACAAGCCTGTTTTCCTGCTTAAATGAAGCAGGAAAACGGATCTCATTCGTCTCTGACAGCGCATAAATGCGCTTTTCCTGTAGGAGTGGCGTGTGACGCGCCATTCTTTTTGTTACGAGATAAGGGTGGCAGATCATCATTCTGCCACCCTTATCTTTGTAGAGACCAACTTTGAGTCAGCCCCTTTTTTCGACTTCATGTCATGTCTTATACCATAAGTTCACACACATCATTCGCGAACGCTACCGGATCCTCGAGTGGAAGCCCTTCGACAAGTAATGCTTGTTGATACATCAGTTTGGTATAGCGCTCGAATTTCGAACGATCGTTTTGATACGCTGCTTCAAGAGATTGGAACACCGCGTGTGACGGATTCAATTCAAGAATCTTGACCGCTTCTACCCCTTCGTTATTCGGCATCGCCTTCAAGATTTTCTCCATCTCGATCGAGACGGCGCCGTCCGTCGCAAAACAGACGGGATGCGATTTTAGACGCGTTGATGCTTTGACTTCCTTGACTTGTCCACTTAACACTTCCTGCATTGCTTGGAACATCTCCGCTTGTGCGTCCGTCGTCTCTGCCGCTTCTGCTTCAATCCCTAGATCGCTACTCGTGACTGACTTGAACGTCTTCTCGTTATATGTCACGAGCATCTGGATCGCGAACTCATCGATCTCTTCGGTGAAGTACAAGATGTCGTACCCTTTATCACGCACAAGTTCGGATTGTGGTAACTTGTCTAAACGATTCGTACTCTCACCAGCGGCGTAGTAAATATGTGCTTGATCTTCCGGCATCGCTGCGACGTATTCCGCAAGCGTGATCAACTTCTTCTCCTTCGCTGAGTAGAAGAGGATGAGGTCCTGCACCTGTTCTTTATGCATGCCGTAATCATTGTACATACCGAACTTCAGCTGACGTCCGAACGCTTGATAGAACGTTTCGTACTTCGTGCGATCCTCGCGCAGAAGTGCTTCGAGTTGTGTCTTGATCTTACTTTGGATGTTTTTCGCGATCAATTTCAATTGACGATCGTGCTGCAGTAACTCACGCGAGATGTTGAGCGATAAGTCTTCCGAATCGACCATCCCTTTGACGAAACTGAAGTGATCCGGCAACAAGTCGCTGCATTTTTCCATGATCAAGACACCATTGGCATAGAGTTCAAGACCCTTTTCAAATTCCTTCGAATAATAATCGTACGGTGCTTGCTCCGGAATGAATAAGATCGATTGATAACGAACAACGCCGTCGACACTGATATGAATATGTTTCGCCGGTGTGTCGAAACCATACCGCTTCTCTTGGTAGAAGTTCGTATAGTCTTCGTCTGTCAATTCCCGTTTATTCTTCCGCCAGATCGGCACCATGCTGTTGATCGTCTTGACGACTTCGACCTCTTCCGTCTCGTCACTGCCTTCGATCGGCTGACGTTCGAGTTCCTTCATCTCGATCGGATAACGGATGAAATCCGAGTATTTTTTGATGATGCTACGCAGACGATATGTCTCGAGGTATTCATCATACGATTCTTCTTCCTCGTTCGCCTTGATGTGGAGTGTAATCTCCGTTCCGACGGTTTCCTTGTCGACTTCCTCGATCGTATAACCTTCGACACCACGCGATTCCCATTTATAAGCGACCGCACCGCCGAATGGTTTCGTAACAACAGTGACGACGTCTGCGACCATAAATGCAGAATAGAATCCGACACCGAATTGACCGATGATATCATGACCATCTTGTGCTTCGTTTTCTGCTTTGAAGGCAAGCGATCCACTCTTCGCGATCGTACCGAGATTTTCTTCTAGTTCTTCCTTCGTCATTCCGATTCCCGTATCACGAATGATGAGTTGACGCGCTTCTTTATTTGGTTCGATCGTAATTTTGTAGTGTTCCTTTTCGAACGAAATCGTCTCGTCCGTCAATGCTTTGTAGTACATCTTATCCATGGCGTCACTTGCATTCGAGATCAATTCGCGCAGGAAAATCTCCTTATGCGTATAGATGGAATGAATCATCATCTCCAGCAATCGTTTTGATTCCGCCTTAAATTGTTTCGTTTCCATGCTCATTCTGCCTCCCTTTTTTAGCACTCAATCATACAGAGTGCTAATTCATCTCCTATTATTAGGGAGTTCGAAATATCTGTCAATCACCTTTTTCACTGTATGTCACGACTTTTTCACGGACGATTTTTCCGATTTGACGTAAGTGTTCTGCTGACCCATAGGTGCCATGGCTGACACCGTTTTCATCCTTTCGATTACCGAGACCGATGAACTGCTCACTCGGTTTGAAGTGGAGTCCGACGACGGATACCTGAAATCGTGACGAGAAGCCGATTTGAAAAATCGCGTCCGGATAATCCGTTGGTCGATAGGTCGTCCAAGCGATGTCTGGTTCGAGCTTCGCAAATCGTTCCGTGTGTTCCTTACCGAGCAGGATGATTCCTTTTATCGAGAACAGTTCAAGCAGGCGTAACAAAAATGTCTGACCGAACGGACTATCTTCCAACACGCTGCGTTCTTTGATCGCTCCCATGTAGTGGTGTGTCGGAAACGGGAAAAAATCCAGATGAATGACCGGATCAAACGTCGTCTCGTAAAACGACGCACCGAGTCCGTTCAAGAATCCTTCGAGCTTACCGCCACCTGGTCGACCGAACCAGGTTCGGTACACATTTGGTTGTTTGAAGTAACGATTGAAGCGTCGGATCGATTCCGTCAATGTCTCTTCTTGTAAATACGCATTCCACGTCATGGATTGTGGACGTATGAAAAGTGGACCGTGCTCGTCAAATCGTAATGCACCTGTTCGGTCTAAAAACTGCGATCGGGATGGGTTCGTCGCGATCGTCACCCAACTGCTACGCGTCGCATCACCAAACCAGAGGACAGGTGTCGTTTGGTCGATCAATTCACTTGCAAATGCACTCTTCTCGAGTGTCATTTGGTACTGGACGGCTTCGTGTAATAATTTTTTGGCAAGTTGCCATTGATCGGATGTCAGCGTTCTCATCTCCCTCTATACAGCGATTGTGCTGTTGTAGATGTACCCCCTATCCTCTAACACTAGACGCATCGATGGGTTTAATCTCCATTTCTCCGGGAATGTTTCATAAGGTGAACGATACGACTTAGGAGGGATTTAATAATGGGTAGACTCGATCAAAAAGTAGCTGTCATTACCGGCTCGGCAACAGGGATTGGACAAGCGACTGCACTTGTCTTCGCAGAACAGGGAGCAACGGTCGTCTGTGCCGATGTCTCACTTGAAAAAGCACAACAAACAGTAGAACAGATTACACAACAAGGTGGGAAAGCGGAAGCCGTCCATGTCGATGTCTCAGACGTCGAGAGTGTCGAGCAACTTGCGAAGCACGTCAAAGAGACATACGGTACGATCGACGTCCTCTTCAACAATGCCGGAATCGATGAACAAGGCGGGAAAGTCCACGAGTATCCAATCGATCTCTTCGACCGGATCATCGCGGTCGACTTGCGCGGTACATTCCTCGTCAGTAAATTCTTGATTCCACTCATGCTTGATAACGGTGGTTCAATCATCAATACGTCATCGATGTCTGGTCGCGCAGCTGACTTGAACCGATCCGGTTATAACGCAGCGAAAGGTGGGATTGCGAACTTCACGCGCGCGATGGCAATCGATTATGCGCGTCATGGCATTCGTGTCAATTCGTTATCACCAGGAACAATCGAAACACCACTCATCGATACACTCGTCGGTGAAAAAGAAAAAGAGCAAGGCAAACAGTTCCGCGATGCGAACGCTTGGATTACACCACTCGGACGACTCGGTAAACCACGCGAGATGGCAACAGTCGCCCTCTTCCTCGCTTCTGACGACAGCTCATATGTTACAGGTGAGGATATCACAGCAGACGGCGGCATCATGGCTTATACATGGCCGGGAGAGATGTTAATCGATTCGAAGTGGAAAGACGAAGCAGAAAAAAGTGAATGAGTAAGGTACGGTGTAACCTTCTGGTTGCACCGTTTTCTTTTATCTCAAGACGTTCAGCTCCGTAAATTATTTTCCGAATTCGTTTACCTCCCTGAAGTATTTTTATCAGGGTACAGGATAGGTAAAGGAGGAAATACTTATGCAAACAGCAATTACTTACTTACAACGATGTCTTCAAATTCCAAGCGTTAATCCGACGGACGGAGAGGAAGCCGTCGCACGTTATGTGTACGATGTACTGATTGATCATCACATCTCGACAGAATGGATCGAAGTCTCACCGAAACGGATTTGTCTCGTCGCGACCGTTCCTGCGAGTGAAGAGGTTTCACGCCCTTCCGTACTCGGGCTATCTGGTCATCTCGATACGGTTCCGGTCCAAGGAGACGGCTGGACGAAAGATCCATACGGTGGTGAAATCGAAGACGGACGCATTTATGGTCGTGGGGCTTCGGATATGAAATCAGGTGTCATGGCGATGGTGCAAGCGCTCATTCAATACAAGGAACGTCAAGACCGTCCGAACACCGTCAAACTTCTGATTACATCCGATGAAGAGAATGGCATGACGGGTGCTCGTCATTTGACCGAACAAGGACACGCGGATGATTTAGATGCTTTACTGATCACAGAACCAACGAGCGGGATGATTGGATATGCACAAAAAGGAGTCGTTGGGATTGAAGTGACGTGCCGCGGGAAAAGTGCGCACAGCTCTGCTCCGCAACTCGGTCGTAACGCGATTGATGACGTGTATCGCATCATTCAAGAAGTGAAGTCAGAACGTTTCTCGATCACAACGAATCATCACCCGGCACTCGGTCCGGTCGTCGCGTCAATCACATCCATAAAAGGAGGCGAAGGACCGAATGTCGTTCCGAGTCAGGCTTCGTTTTATATGGACATCCGGACGATTCCTGGATTCGGTCGGGCGGACGTTCTTGCTGCCTTTACGGATATTGAGCGTCGACTTGTTGCAGAAGATCCTAACTTTGACATGAGCGTGACCGTCATCAAGGATATTCCTTCTTGTGAAACCGATGAACAAGCGCCTTTCTTGCAACAGGTCGCAGATACGATGGAGCAGGTCAGCGGCGTGACACCACGAAAAATCGCCATCCCAGGTGGAACGGATGGTGCGATGTTCAGCCAAGCGAAAAAGTCATTTCCGATTGCAATCGCTTCTTTCCATGATTTCCGCCTTGCGCATCAAGTCGATGAGTCAATTCTGTTATCCGAGTATGAACAAACGATTGCGTTTTGCTTTAACTTGATCAACACACCATTACATCAATCGCTTCCATCACTTTAAATAAAAAAGGGACGACTTTCGGGTGCAATACCCAGAGTCGTCCCTTCTACTTTTACTGTGTTTAGTTTAGTACACACCAAGCTGTGCCAACGCCTCACTTAAATAACTTTGATCACTGCGAAACTGATGACTCGTTTGTCCGTCAGACCAACTGATGAAGACACGACCAAGGCGGTCATATCGTAAACGGAGACGAATCACGCCCTGCTCGAATACGACTTCACCGTATAACGACTCATGGACGCGAGCAAAGTTACGGATGAACGCATCATATTGATTAAATGTAACTGAAAACTCGTGTTCACTATCTTCTCCCGTCATTTGAATCGTTAGTTCCTCTTGCTTTGGATATACGTGTAAGATGTCCCACGATACGCTGCTTTCTTCTCCTCGAAACACGATGCGATGCTTCATTCGATTTCCTCCTTTATGTACAAGGATTTTCGCTTTCTTTTCTCGAAAGTAACCGATATCTTCTTCATCCGAAAGGAGTCTGCTTATGTCTGATACGCCAAAGACAGGTCCTACTGAACAGTCCGTTGATGCCTTTCTGGCACAAGTCGAACCGCCACTACGTCAAGCAGATGGTATCACGTTACGTCAGTTCTTCGAAGATGTCACGGGATACGAAGCCGTCATTTGGGGGTCTTCCTTGATTGGTTTTGGTTCCTATCATTATCACTATGCCTCCGGTCACGAGGGCGACAGCTTTTATGTTGGCTTTTCTCCGCGCAAGACGAACCTCGTCCTTTACCTCGCGCTTGGTGAAGACGATGTATCGGAACGACTGCTTGCCACTCTTGGTACGCATCGACGTGGTAAATCCTGCCTCTACGTAAAACGACTGACTGACATCGATTTAAACGTCCTTCGGGAAATGATTGAGCACTCGATTCGCACGTTAAGAGACATGTACCCGTCTTGATTTCAATCAAAAACAGCCGAAGCGGATTCGCTTCGGCTGTTTTTTGAAATTAATGTCCGCCTTCTGTCCGATCGATATGGCGAATGTGTTTGAGATTGACCCCGATGATGATGACGGATAAGAGGACAAAGCCACTTCCGACATAAAACGGTAAGTTTGCGTTGAAGATTTCAGCCAATTTACCGGCCATGAATGGCGCAATGGCTGCCCCGAGAAAACGTAGGAAACTGTATGCCGCAGATGCTGTCGAACGTTCAACAGGTGCTGCGTCCATGACAGCTGTCGTGATGAGCGTGTTGTTATTCCCAAGCACGGCTCCCGCCAAAATGACACAGACGATGACGACGGCTGGTGTTTCCGTAAAGATCCCCATTAACAGAAGCAAGATTGCGAATATGATCAACATCATGACCATCGCTTTGATTGTTCCGAACCATTGTTTCAGTTTCGGAGCCGTTAAGACCGATGTGATCGCAAGCAACATTCCCCAGCCGAGGAAAACGAATCCGAGTCCTTGCGCTGGTAGTTTCATGACGAATGGTGCATAGGCCATGATCGTAAAGAACCCAACGTTATAAAGTGCCGCTACGATTCCGAGCGTCAAGAGCGAACGATGCTTCATCGCTTGGAACGGTGCTTTTAATGATAACTTCTGTTTCGGTGCTGCAGATGCTGCTGGTTTTGGCATCAAGAAGAGCAAGACGAGAAACGCGATGACCATGATTGTCGCAACACCCATGAATGGTGCGCGCCATGTGATCGAACCGAGTGTTCCGCCTAATAGCGGTCCAATCGAAATCCCAAGACCAACGGCTGCTTCATACAAAATGATGGCTTTTGCTGTTCCGCCTGACGACAGCGAAACGATCGCAGCCAGTGCGGTTGCGACGAACAAAGCGTTCCCAAGTCCCCATCCACCGCGTAACGCGACGAGCGTCCAAATGCTGTCTGCTTGTGAAGCAAAACCAGCAACGGTTGCGATGACGGCAATCCCGAGCATCAATGTTCCTTTTTGACCAATCCGTGATGAGATCGCGCCTGTAATTAACATCGCGAATGCCATGACGGCGTTATAACTTGTAAATAAGAGCGTTACTTCACTTTTTGACGCTTCTAAATTCTCGGCAATCGTCGGTAAGACGGGATTGACGAGACCCATTCCCATGAATGCTGTAATACTGGCGAAAAAGACTGCCCAAACAGCAACCGGTTGATGGAATAATCCCTGTTTACTTTCTGCTAATACCGTTTCCGGCTCAAGCGTCGTTGTTTTTTCAGCAAGTGCCATAGTGTCCCTTCTTTCTATTGAATGTGTTACATGAACTGTTTAAACGAATGGCGAATGACGTCGCCTCGACTAATGATCCCAACAAGCCGTCCTGCTTTCAGGATCGGAAGCTTTTTGATCCGTTTTGCGCCAAGTGTCGCCGCAATCTCTTCTATTTCTGTTTCAGCGTCCGCTGTTACGACTTTCCGACGTGCCAGTTCCATGACAGGTCGATTCAAGATATGACGAATCCGATCTTCGTAATCTTCTTCGTCTCCTTTGATGACATCTACATATAAGAATGTATCGACGATGATGTCCTTGTGTTTTCCAATCGCGCGCATGATATCTCCGTCACTGATATACCCGACGACCTCTTGCTCAGCATTAATGACAGGTACGCCGCTAATACCAGATTGAATGAATCGTTCGATGACCGTACGAATCAGATCTGTATCGTTTACTGTGATGACCTCTTGTTTCATCGACTCATAAGCTTTCATCTGAATTCTCCTTTGTCGTTCGTTTCTCATATGAAAAAGTTGTATGATACAATTAAAAGAACAAAAATGATTGTATAATACAACTACAACTCTGTCAAGCCTCCTGCTTTTCGCATTGACAGCTTATCCACATTGGGTAATCATGAGGGACAGAGAGACCTTATTGAAAGGGGAGATACCCGATGTCTCAACAAGCACTCGAAACCATTGAATTAGAGTTAGCAATTCTGATCCGGCGCTTGACGACAGCGACGGCAGACAATCGTAATTTGGATCGTGCTTCCTACCTTTTACTGCGACAACTAGCGGATTCCGGCAACGTCGGTGTCAAAACACTTGCTCGTGAACTCCAGCTTGATGTCTCGACCGTCAGTCGCCAAGCTGCAGCGCTCGATCAGAAGCAACTTGTGGAAAAAGTAAAAGATCCGACAGATGGTCGTGCCTTCTTCTATCATATTACGGATAAAGGACAAGAAGAGCTCACGATTTACCGGACAGCGCGCCTCGCGAGCATCGAACGTCTACTGACGGACTGGCCATCGGATGATGCCGAAGATTTTGGACGTCTATTGCAACAATTCAACCGTGCCTTGCGCGAGCGGTAACGAAATCACACCATTTAAAGGAACGGACGCGAAATCAATCGATTTCGCGTCCGTTTTTTCATCATTATTCATGATGTATGAGAAACCTGACAAACCGAACGAATTTGTGCGATATGTTCAGGTGACGTTCGGCAACAACCACCGATCAATCGTGCCCCTGCCTCATACCATGTCTTCGCGACGGTTTGGAACGATGTACACTGATTCGTACCTGACCACGTTTTTGCGACCGGATCATAGACCTCACCAGAGTTCGGATAGACGATGATTGGCACATCCGTCAACGCCTTGACGTGACGGATAAAGTCGGTCGCGTAAGATGCCGGAAAACAATTTGCACCGATTGCTGCGAGCTGTGGATGTTGTCCGACCGTTTCAATACACGTCGCAAGTGCCGTTCCTTCACTAATGTGTGTCGCATCTTGAAGCGAGAACGTCAGCCAAGCAGACACTTCCGGATACGCTTCGAGAATCCGGAACAACACGACAGCTTCCTCGAGCGACGGAATCGTCTCAAATGCCAGCAGATCAGCCCCCGCTTCAATCAATGCTTCGATCCGTGGTCTGTGGAAGGCTTCTAGCACATCTGCTGACACCCCATAATGACCGCGATACTCAGAACCATCTGCTAAGTAGGCACCATAAGGACCCACTGATCCTGCGATTAATGCGTCACGCTTTCCGCTACGCGTGCGTGCGTTTTGCGCCAAGGTGACCGTTTGTCGAATCAGCGCCTGTGCTTCCTCTGTCGTGATATGACGTTGCTTGAACCCTTCGATACTTGCTTGATAGCTTGAAGTGATGGCAACATCAGCACCTACTTCAAAGTAGTCACGATGGACGTGTTCGATTTGTTCCGGTGCTTCGATTAAGAGACGTGCTGACCAAAGCGGATCGTTCAGGTCGAATCCCTTCTGTTCAAGTTCGGTTGCAAGGGCACCATCTAAAATGAGAAAGGGAACTTCCTGTAATCGTTGATCAACTGGATTTTTGATTCGGGACATCTTCAACACTCCGTTTCTGAGAAGAATTCGTGAACGCATGTACGACATAACAGATCACGATGAATGGAATACCACAGTACAAGGCGATTCGTTGTGTCGGATCAAATCCGATACCAATCAGGGAAATCAAACAGACGACGAAAGCGGCGATTGGCACGAATGGAAAGAGTGGTGTGCGATAGACCAATTCGTCGACCGTATGCCCTTCGCGGAGAAATTGTTTCCGGAAGCGATACTGAGCAATGCTGATACTCATCCAAACGACGACGACAGCGAGACCGGAAATCGAGACGAGCGCGATATAGACACTCCCTGCTGCATAGATGCTAGACAGCAAGGCAAGTCCTCCGCCAAGCATGCTGAACAATACAGCTCGAAGTGGAACCCCACTTGGTGTCACTTGGGCGAAGAAGCGTGGAATCATACGTTCGTTCGCAAGCGACCAGAGCATCCGAGAGGCGGCGTAAAGTCCAGAGTTCGCTGCCGACAAAATCGCTGTCAAAATGACGAAGTTCATCACGTCTGCTGCGTAGGGAATTCCGATCCGTTCGAACACGGCGACGAACGGACTTTCGAGTACACCTTTCCCATCCGTTGGCAATAAGACGGCTAACACGATGATCGTACCGACGAAGAAGAGGACGAGTCGCAAGATCGTCGTCCGGATCGCAAGCGGAATCGTCCGTTTCGGATCGACTGCTTCACCCGCTGCGACACCGATCAGTTCCGTTCCCGAGTAAGCAAAATTCACGGCAAGCATCGTCATGAAGATGACGAAAGCACCATTTGGGAATAATCCACCTTCCGTTAAGGAAGAAAAGAATGGGGCTGGGCTACCATCTTGCAGTGGAATGAAGCCGACGATCGCTCCCGCACCAAGTAAAATGAACGCAATGATCGTCACGACCTTAATGGCGGAGAACCAAAACTCGACTTCAGCGAACACGCGAACCTTCAAGACGTTGATACCAAGGATCATCGCAGCGAATAAGGCACTGAACACCCAAACCGGAATCGATGGGAACCAACGTTGCATCAAAATGCCTGCTGCCGTGAATTCTGAACCAAGGGCGACCGTCCACGTCAGCCAGTAGAGCCAGGCTACTGTATAACCGGTGCCAGGTCCAATGTACTTCGTTGCGTACTTATGGAATGATCCGGTTTCCGGCATGTGCACGGCGAGTTCACCGAGACTTAACATGACTAAGTAAACGACAACGGCTCCGATCAAATACGATAAAATCGTTCCGACACGTCCTGCTTGTTCCAACGTATAACCTGTACTTAAAAATAATCCTGTTCCAATGACACCACCTAACGACAGCATGATCAGATGACGTGATTCCATCTTGCGTCGAAATGCTCCGCTCGTTTTCATGAATCCATTTCCTCCTCGTTCCACCTATTTCAAACAAAAAACGCATCCTCACGGATGCGTCGGTCGACAATTCGGAAATCTTATCGATCGGGTGCAGCACCCGCAGGAATTAGCACAGTATCTTTCGACCTGTTGCTGAGGTTTCATAGGGCCAGTCCCTCCACCTCTCTGGATAAGTATGTAATTGTTCCTAACCATATCAGAATGCAGATAATTCAGTCAACAGGCATTTCCCGATTTTTTTGATAGATCCATAAATTAGATTCAATCAGTTGAAGATGACGTGAAGAGCGTGTTTCGAGCAACGTACTAAAGAAATGTTTCACTTCGACGGGCTGACCCTTTTCCATGTCCCGTAACATTGACGATTTCATCGTGTCTTCCATTGCATGCATCTGCTTCAGCAAGACCGCTTCTACATCGTCATTAAAGACTGCGCCTTGTTCTTCCATCGCTTGCTTCGCTTCCTTCATGACGTCTTGAATCATCTGATGACCAATTGGGTCCTTGCGAATTGGACCGATGGCAGAGCGAAATAGTGTCGTCACGCCCGCAAATGTCGAAATGAAGAGGTACTTTTGCCACATGTCATCCATGATATGCATCGAGTACGCCATCGGTGCCTTCGCTTTCGCAAAACGTGTTGCAATCTCCTCTAAACGCGCTGTTGGTTTACCGGTTCGTGAACCAAACAATAGCCGATGCGACGGGCTTGTCTGTACAATACGCCCTTCTGCATCAAGCGTCGATTCAATGAAGCAAAGCCCGCCCAGTACTCGATCTCCTCCGAAGACTTCTGTTAACCGTCGTATATGCTGCATGCCGTTCAACAAAGGAATGATGTACGTCTCGCTCGAAACAAATGGCGCAAGATCCTGTAGGACATCATCCAAGTGATAGGCTTTCGTCGAAAGTAAGACGACATCAAATGTGTGATTCAGTCGCATGTCTCGTGTCACTAACTGAGGCGTGATCATAACATCACCATGAGGACTAGTGATCTGTAACCCTGTCTTTTGTAATTGTTCATAGCGCTTCGGACGAACAAGGAATGTCACCTGTTCCCCTTTCTCAGCAAGACGTCCCCCGAAATAACCTCCAACTGCTCCGGCACCTACGACTAAAACATGCATATGCATTACCTCCTTTTTAACTAATCGATTCGTTACTTACTCCTTCACCCTAACATATCGGAAACCATTTTCCTGATTCCTGCTTGAATCACTAAAATGTAAGTTAAGCGTTTGCATTTTAGAAAAAAACGTTTATACTAACTTGTATACAAGTATACTCACTTTAGAAATCAGGTGATTCCATGTCAGAACTGTTATACCCCTTGAAGTGGTTAGCAAAAGCTTCCGCTGGAGATCGTGTCGCACACGAGCTACGGATGCGCATCATTTCAGGAAAGATTGAAAGCGGTACCATTTTATCCGAAAACAAATTAGCCTCTGATTTTTCAGTCAGTCGCTCGCCCGTCCGTGATGCGTTAAAGGTCCTTGCATCCGAACAATTGATTCGTCTCGAACGAATGGGAGCGGTCGTCGTCGGTTTGTCTGAGCGCGACATTCAGGAAATCTATGATGTCCGGCTACTCATTGAAACGTTCGTCTTCGAACGACTCGTCAAAATCGAACGGGCAGAACTCGTCCGTGAACTCAGTAAAATTCTCGAAATGATGAAAGTTGCCATCAAATACAAGGATGCCGATGAATTCTCCTTCCAGGACGTACTGTTTCACGAAACGATCATCCGCTCGATTGATCATGGATATGTCAGCATGATTTGGCAAAATCTCAAACCGGTCATGGAAAGTTTCATCCTCCTATCGATGCGGGTACGATTCGAGGAAGACATCGAAGACTTCGAACGCATCCTCGCGAACCACGCCTTGTACATCGAAGCGATCGAGACAGGGGACCGTGAACGGATGGTTGCTTCCTTACATCAGAACTTTGATGACGTCCAGGAAGTCGAAGATCTCTGGAAAACGCAACAAATGATGTCGAAAGGAGTCGATTCACATGACTGAATACATGTTAGGCGTCGATATCGGAACGACGAGTACGAAAGCGGTCTTATTTACGACAAAAGGAGAGGTCATCGGACAAACGAACGTCGGTTACCCGCTCCATACACCAAATCGCTCGACGGCGGAGCAGGATCCGGAAGAAATTTTTGATGCTGTACTCGAATCGATCCGCTTGATCACGAAACGTCATCCGATCATGCCACCAAAGTTCGTCGCGTTCAGTAGTGCTATGCACAGCTTGATCGCAATGGACGCACAGCATCAACCATTGACTGCCTGCATCACGTGGGCAGACAGTCGGAGTGAAGCATGGTCGAACAAGATCAAGGAACAATATGGTCTATCGATCTATCACCGGACCGGAACACCGATCCATCCGATGTCACCGCTCAGCAAAATCAGTTGGCTCGTCGAAGATCGTCCGGAGCTCCACGCTCAAACGAAAAAATATGTCGGGATCAAGGAATTCGTGTTCCAAAGACTGTTCGGCAGATATGTCATCGACCACTCTCTCGCTTCAGCGACCGGTCTCTTCAACATTCATGAATTAGGCTGGGATACGGGCGCGTTACACGTCGCAGGGATCGATGCAAGCTACTTATCGGAACCCGTACCGACGACGACGACATGTACCGGACTGAACGCTGATTACGCACGACAAATGGGACTCTCCGCCGATACGCCGTTCCTAGTCGGTGCCAGTGACGGTGTCCTTTCTAACTTAGGTGTCAACGCGATTCGCAAAGGGGAAATTGCGATCACGATCGGAACGAGCGGTGCCATCCGAACAATCATTGATCGTCCGCAGACCGATGAAAAGGGACGGACGTTCTGTTACGCGCTGACCGAGGACCACTGGGTCATCGGCGGACCCGTCAATAATGGTGGAATGGTCTTACGGTGGATCCGAGACGAACTCGCTTCAGCCGAAGTCGAGACAGCAAAACGCCTTGGCATCGATCCGTACGCTGTTTTGACGAAGATTGCCGAACGCGTCCGTCCTGGATCCGACGGGCTATTGTTCCATCCTTACTTGTCCGGTGAACGAGCGCCGCTCTGGAATCCGGATGTCAGCGGTTCGTTCTTCGGTTTGACGCTCTCACACAAAAAAGAGCATATGATCCGGGCGGCACTAGAAGGCGTCATCTACAATCTCTATACCGTCTTCCTTGCTCTGATTGAGTGCATGGACGGTCCCGTGACACGGATTCAGGCAACGGGTGGGTTTGCTCGGTCCGAAGTCTGGCGCCAAATGATGGCGGACATCTTTGAATCAGAAGTCGTCATTCCGGAAAGCTTTGAAAGTTCATGTCTTGGTGCTTGTATTCTCGGACTGTATGCGACAGGGGAAGTCGATTCGTTCGAAGTCGTCTCTGAGATGATCGGGGAAACGCATCGCCATGTACCAAATGAAGAAGCGATGCATGAATATCGTCAGCTCTTACCAATTTTCATTAGTCTAGCGCGGACATTGTCTGAGGATCACAAACGAATCGCTACGTATCAACGGAGCTTGATTCAAGAAGAAAACTAACTTAATCTTTTGGGGGAAGTCATCATGCCTTTAGTCATCGTAGGAATTGGGATCGTCGCGTTGCTCGTTCTCATCATGGGGTTGAAATTAAATACGTTCGTCTCACTCATCATCGTTTCCTTTGGCGTTGCACTACTACTCGGCATGCCGCTCGATCAAATCGTCAAGACGATCGAAGCCGGTATCGGAGGAACGCTTGGTCACTTGGCACTGATCTTTGGTCTCGGTGCCATGCTTGGAAAGCTGATTGCTGACGCCGGGGGGGCGCAGCGAATCGCCATGACGCTTGTCGCCCGATTCGGGGAAAAGAACATCCAGTGGGCGGTTGTCGTCGCTTCGTTCATCATCGGGATCGCCCTCTTCTTCGAAGTCGGACTCGTTTTGTTGATTCCAATCGTCTTTGCGATTTCACGTCAACTTCGTGTCTCGATTCTATATCTCGGGATCCCGATGGTCGCTGCCCTATCCGTCACGCACGGCTTCTTACCACCTCACCCGGGTCCGACCGTCATCGCTGGGGAGTATAAAGCCAATATCGGGGAAGTCTTATTGTATGGTTTCATCGTTGCTGTTCCGACAGTCATCATCGCTGGTCCTATCTTTACAAAAATCGCGAAACGACTCGTTCCTGAATCGTTTACACGGACAGGAAACATCGCGTCACTCGGGGAACAAAAAGAATTTGATTTAGACGAGACACCAGGCTTCGGCATCAGTGTCTTCACGGCGATGCTACCGGTTCTTTTGATGTCGGTCGCAACGATCTTCACGCTTTTACAAGAAACACTCGGATGGGGTGAAAACAGCGTCATCTCGGCAATCGAGTTTATCGGGAACGCCTCGACGGCGATGTTGATTTCATTACTCGTCGCGGTCTACACGATGGGGATCGCGCGTAAGATTCCGATGCAAACGGTCATGGAATCTTGTACGACGGCAATCGCCCAAATCGGGATGATGCTATTGATCATCGGCGGTGGCGGTGCCTTCAAACAAGTCTTGATTGACGGTGGTGTCGGGAAATACGTTGCCCAATTATTTGAGGGATCAGCGTTATCCCCGATTCTACTCGCTTGGTTGATTGCTGCGATTCTCCGGATCTCACTTGGTTCCGCAACAGTCGCTGCCCTATCAACGGCAGGTCTCGTCATTCCGTTACTGGAGCAATCCGACGTCAACTTAGCGCTCGTCGTTCTCGCGACTGGTGCAGGTAGTCTGATCGCTTCACACGTCAATGATGCAGGCTTCTGGATGTTTAAAGAGTATTTCGGATTATCATTAAAAGAAACGTTTGCGACATGGACTGTGCTTGAGACGATCATTTCCGTTTGTGGACTTGGGTTCGTTCTTCTCCTCAGCCTCGTCGTCTAAGAAAAGGAGTCGTTCTACTTATGCAACATTCTATCGGAGTCATCGGGCTTGGCGTCATGGGACGCAACCTGGCACTGAATATGGCGAGTCATCAAGAAGAAGTCGCTATCTATAACTACACACGTGATTTAACGGACGATCTCGTCGCACATGATGAGGGACTACCTCTTCATCCGTACTATGACATTGAAGCATTCGTTCAATCACTCGCTCGTCCACGGAAAATCTTCATGATGGTCACGGCTGGTAGCGCGATTGATTCAGTCATCGAATCGTTGCTTCCGCATCTCGAAACAGGCGATATCATCATGGATGGTGGGAACTCTCACTTCCTCGATACAGAGCGTCGTTTCGACGAGTTACAACGCCATGGGATCGAATACATCGGCGTCGGTGTATCGGGTGGTGAAGTCGGTGCGCGGACCGGTCCTGCGATCATGCCTGGTGGATCGAAAGAAGCTTACGAACATGTCGCACCGATCTTGACGAAGATCGCCGCTCACGTCGAAGGAGATCCATGTTGTGTTTATATTGGTCCGAAAGGCGCTGGTCACTTCGTCAAGATGGTCCATAACGGAATCGAGTATGCGGACATGCAACTGATTGCTGAAGCGTATAGCTTCCTCCGTTTCCGTCTTGGACTCGACGTCACGGAAGTCGCGGATATCTTCGCTGAATGGAACGAAGGTGAACTGAAAAGTTACTTGATTGAGATCACAGCGGATATCCTCCGAAAAACGGATGACGAGACAGGGCAACCGTTGATTGATGTCATTCTCGATCAAGCCGGTCAAAAAGGAACTGGAAAATGGACGAGCCTGCAAGCCATTGATAATGGGATCGCCTCTTCGATCATTACAGAAGCCCTGTTCGCGCGTTACCTTTCAGCTATTAAAGAAGAACGCGTCGCAGCGTCTGCTGTCCTAAAGGGACCAGAAGACTTGTCAACGCTTGAGCGAGACGCGTGGGTCGAACGGATTCGTCAAGCGCTTTATATGGGGAAAGTTGCCGCATACGCGCAAGGCTTCACCCAGTACCGAACGTCGTCTGAGTTGTATGACTGGAACTTACGCCTCGAGGAAATCGCCTTGATTTTCCGTGGTGGATGTATCATCCGGGCCGACTTCTTGAACGTCATCAGTGAAGCGTTCAAAAATGATGCGAACCTCTCGAACTTGATGCTCGCCCCGTTCTTCGCTGAGAAAGTACAGGCGTATCAAGAATCGTTACGTCACGTCGTTGCCGAGGGTGCATTATCTGGTTTTGCACTCCCATCTCTATCGACGTCACTGACGTATTACGATAGCTACCGGACAGCGAATTCGAATGCCAACATGTTGCAAGCACAACGCGATTATTTCGGTGCTCATACGTACGCTCGGACAGACCGCGAAGGGATCTTCCACACGGACTGGCAATAAAGAATACAGCTCCCGACTCCTGTTTCATTTAGGAGTCGGGATTTCTTTTTTTGTTCACACAATCTTTCCTGAAATAAGAAATTGCCGATTATACCTTGACAAAAGTGTTGGTCTATATGAAATTAGTATTAGATTAGAATTATTCTAGTGTGATAAATACAGATTCCTTGTATGCACTAGAACAGATTCTAAAAATAGAACCCTTGAGGAGGATTTTTATCATGTCTTTAATCGGAAGTGAAGTAAAACCATTCAGTGCATCAGCATTCCACAACGGAGAATTCGTTGACCTAACGGATGCCAACCTTCGCGGTAAATGGAGTGTCGTATGTTTCTACCCTGCAGACTTTACATTCGTTTGCCCGACAGAACTCGAAGATCTTCAAAACCAATACGAAACACTCAAAGCGCTTGACGTTGAAGTTTACTCTGTTTCAACAGATACGCATTTCACACATAAAGCATGGCACGAAACATCAGAAACAATCGGTAAAATCGAGTACGTCATGATCGGCGACCCATCACACGTCATCTCACGTAACTTCGAAGTCTTGAACGAACAAGATGGTCTTGCTGACCGCGGTACGTTCATCATCGACCCAGACGGCGTCATCCAAACAGTTGAGATCAACGCAGGCGGTATCGGTCGTGATGCGAGCACCCTCGTCAACAAAATCAAAGCGGCACAATATGTACGTAACAATCCAGGCGAAGTCTGCCCAGCGAAATGGGAAGAAGGCTCTGCAACACTCACACCAAGCCTTGACCTCGTCGGAAAAATTTAAGGAGCGGATTCGCGATGGCTTTAGCACCAGACATTAAAGCACAACTCGCGCAATACCTCGAGCTTCTCGAAGGCGATCTCGTCCTAGCGGTTAGCGCTGGGACAGACGCCGTCTCGCTTGAGATGAGCGCACTCGTCGAAGAGATCGCAAGCATGACACCACGCATCTCCGTCGAGCAGGCAAGCCTTCCCCGGACACCAAGTTTCACAGTCAACCGTGTCGGTGAGACAAGCGGAATCACGTTCGCGGGAATCCCACTCGGTCATGAGTTCACGTCCCTCGTTCTCGCTCTGCTACAAGTCAGCGGTCGAGCACCGAAGGTCGATGCGGAAGTCATCAAGCAGATTCAAGGCATTCAAGAAACGTACCACTTCGAGTCGTACATCAGCTTGAGCTGCCACAACTGCCCAGATGTCGTACAAGCATTGAACGTCATGAGCGTCCTCAACCCGAACATCAGTCACACGATGATTGATGGTGCGGCATTTAAGGAAGAAGTCGAACAAAAAGAGATCATGGCTGTTCCGACGGTCTTCGTCAATGGCGAAGCGTTCGGTAACGGACGGATGTCACTTGAAGAAATCTTGGCGAAGCTTGGCACAGGTGCCGATGCTTCTGATTTCGCTGATAAAGATCCATACGATGTCCTCGTCGTCGGTGGTGGTCCAGCTGGATCGAGTGCTGCCATCTATGCAGCCCGTAAAGGTATCCGGACAGGAATCGTCGCAGAACGCTTCGGTGGACAAGTCATGGATACGATGAGCATCGAAAACTTCATCAGCATGAAGTACACGGAAGGACCAAAACTCGTCGCAAGTCTTGAGGAGCACGTCAAGGAATATGGCATCGACGTCATGAACCTACAACGGGCAACTCGCCTTGAGAAGAAGGACCTCCTTGAGCTCGAGCTTGAGAATGGTGCTGTCTTGAAAACGAAGAGTTTGATCCTTTCAACAGGTGCACGCTGGCGTAACGTTGGTGTCCCAGGCGAACTCGAATTCAAGAACAAAGGCGTCGCCTACTGCCCACACTGTGATGGTCCGTTGTTCGAAGGAAAACGTGTCGCAGTCATCGGTGGCGGAAACTCAGGAATCGAAGCAGCCATCGATCTCGCAGGAATCGTCAAGCATGTCACGGTCCTTGAGTTCGCACCGGAATTAAAAGCAGACGCTGTTCTTCAAGAACGCCTCGCTTCACTTCCGAACGTCACGGTCGTCGTCAACGCACAGACGAAGGAAATCACAGGAACGGACAAAGTGAACGGTATCACGTACATCGAGCGCGAAACGAACGTCGAACGTCACGTCGAGCTCGAGGGTGTCTTCGTCCAGATCGGTCTCGTACCGAACACAGACTGGCTCGGTGAAACGGTGAACCGTAACAAGTTCGGTGAAGTCCAAGTCGATCGCCACGGCGCAACGAACGTACCAGGCGTTTTTGCTGCAGGAGACTGCACAGATAGCGCGTATAAACAGATCATCATCTCGATGGGATCTGGTGCAACAGCTGCACTCGGTGCTTTCGATCACTTGATCCGGAATTAATGAAAAAGAGCGGAACTCAAACGAGTTTCGCTCTTTTTCTGCCTCAATAGTAGATTTCACCGTACCATGAACAATGATATTCTTTCGTGATGTGATGTCTTGTTAAGATGCCTTGCTTCGCGTATGTACCACTGACCGTTACGACCATCGTTTGCAAAGCATCGATTGGAGTACCGGAGAATCCGGTTTGCATCCACTTTCCACCATCGATCGCAAGAGACGTCATCGAAAAGACATCGGATAATCGTTGGCGTTTACTCTGTTCCAAGAGTTCCGTCTCGAAATTTCCGATGATCCGGACATCGTTTCCACGTTCCGTACGTTCAAGCGTTCGTTCACTATCCCACTCTAAGCTCGTTTGGACACGTAGCGGCTTCAACCGTTCGAGTGCCCGTTCTTGAAAACGTTCCGGCGAAACCCAGTCCTCGTCTGCGAATTGATTTGCTGCAAGCAACGTGACGTCCGCATTTTCATGTGTCCGATTTATGTTTTCCACGATTTTTTCATATGCTGCGTAATAACGTTGGTGTTGTGTCGTCTGGTCCTTTGCCTCTGATGTGACTGATGACAATGAAGCGAATAAAAAAACAGCTGTCGCAATCTGATATTTCACTGACTTCCCCTCCCTTTCGCTGTTCATTGTACGAAAAAAACGAGGAATAGATTCGAAAACGACAACCGTTTTATGGATTTTTTCATTCAAGAGTGTATCAATAGATCGTACTCTTATGGAATTAAGAACAGATCAAGATTTGTATTCAAAACTGACCCCTATAAATAATTCAAAGTTGACACTTTTGACTAGTCCAGTCATCTGATAGATTGAAGATATCTTAAAATCTATCATAAAGAAGGTTAGCCACATGCAAAAAGCAGCACCGTATTCTAGCACTCGTACCCGCCAGCTCGTCATCACTGCGATGTCAATCGCACTTGTTCTTGTTGCAACGATGTTCATCAATATTAAATTACCCATCGCTCCAAACGGTGGTCTCATTCATATGGGAACAGCGATGCTCTTTCTTGTTGCCATTTTATTCGGTCCACGGACAGCATTGATTGCCGGTGCTGTTGGAATGGGCTTATTTGATCTTCTATTGGGCTATACGATTTGGGCCCCTGGTACGATCATCGCACGTGGACTTCAAGGGCTGATTGTTGGTTACATCGCGTGGTCAGGTGGTCGCAACGGAACGAATGTCACATTCAACTTGATCGGGATGATCGCTTCCGCTCCTGTCATGCTGCTCGTCTACTTCGTACATGAAGGGATTATGTTCAGCAACTGGGTCGCACCATTCGGTTCCATTACAGGAAACATTATTCAAAACGTCCTCGGAATCCTTGTCGCGATTCCAGTCGGGATTGCACTGAAGAAAACACGCTTCTTCCGTAACTTCCGCTAAATCAAAAAAACCGTCCGGCTCCTCGTAGAGTCGGAGGGTTTTCGTTTAGCGAATCGGTTGACCTTGTTCGAGTTCGAGCGTTTTTGCTGTTTCGGCATGGATCTGTTCGAACAGCTCCGGATGTTCAACGAGTGAGATCCCGTAAGACGGAATCATCTCCTTGATTTTTGCTTCCCACGCCGGTAATTCGGACGGGAAACATTTTCCGAGTACTTCGAGCATGACTGGAACCGCTGTTGAGGCACCTGGTGACGCCCCGAGTAAGGCAGCGACAGATCCGTCGGCCGCACTGACGACTTCTGTTCCGAACTGGAGTGTCCCTTTTCCTTGTGGTGTATCCTTGATGACTTGGACACGTTGACCAGCGACGACGACATCCCAGTCTTCTGTCTTCGCATTCGGAATGAACTCTCGTAACTCGTTCATCCGTTGTTCCGTCGACAAGAGGACTTGTTCGATCAGATACTTCGTCAATCCCATCTCTTTAGCTCCCGCAGCAAGCATCGTCAAGACGTTATTCGGTTTGACGGACGCAATCAAATCAAGATTCGATCCTGTCTTAAGGAACTTCGGTGAAAAGCCAGCGAACGGTCCGAAGAGGAGTGATTTCTTCCCATCGATGTATCGTGTATCCAAGTGCGGTACTGACATCGGCGGTGCTCCGACTTTCGCTTTTCCGTAGACTTTCGCATGATGCTGTTCAATGATTTCAGGATTTTTACAGACGAGGAACAAGCCACTGACTGGGAAACCACCGATCTGCTTCGATTCCTCGATGCCTGTTTTTTGGAGCAATGGTAAACTACCGCCGCCACCCCCGATGAAGACGAACTGAGCCGTATGATGCTCGATCCGGTGATCGCGCTCATTCTTCACTTTGACTTCCCAACCTCCGTCAACACGTTTCAAATCCTCGACACCGTGCTGATAGTTGATCTCTACATCGTGCTGTTCGAGATATTCAAACAGGATTCGTGTCAACGCACCAAAGTTGACGTCCGTTCCTGAATCGATTTTTGTCGCAGCAATCGGCTCGGGTGACGTCCGACCGTTCATGATGAGTGGAATCCACTCGGCTAATTTCGCTGGATCCTCTGAATATTCCATTCCCGCAAACAACGGATTAGCTGATAGCGCTTCCAATCGTTTTTTCAGAAATTCTACGTTTTCTGTTCCTTCAACCATACTCATATGTGGAATCGGCATGATGAATTCTTTCGGATTCGGCAAGACACCTTCCTTGACGAGATGCGACCAGAATTGACGTGACAGTTGGAACTGTTCGTTTACTTTGACCGCTTTACTGATATCGATTGAACCATCAGCGTTTTCCGTCGTATAGTTCAGTTCGCATAATGCGGCGTGACCTGTTCCTGCATTGTTCCACTCGTTCGAGCTCTCTTCCCCGGCACTCGCGAGTTTCTCGAATACCTTGATGTTGATCTCAGGCGCGAGTTCTTTTAATAAGACCCCTAACGTCGCGCTCATGACTCCGGCACCAATTAAAATAACGTCTGTTTTTTTAGGCATACTGCTCATGATATCCTTCCTATCCCCGTTGATATTATGGACTACCTGTCATGAAAAACTTCCCCCTCATGACGACAACTTACCTTTCCATTATAACCCTATCATAGCTTGCACAGAAAGGAACTTCTTTTACATTCAGAAATGTGCCGCGGCAGCTGATTTTACAAAATCGTCTGCCTCTTTTCGAAGCAGACGATTCCGCTCATTTGATGCGTAATCCTAAGTTTCCTTTAATGGTTTCATACCAACGATAGGTGTGATAGCTTTTTTGAATCACTGGCTCCTCCATCGAAATAGCCATGACCTGCTGTCCATAGTCATCAAAACGTAGATAAACAAGATAACTCCCCCGCTCCATTTGTTTGGGTAGTTCTACCTGCAAGCGATAATAATGTTTTTCAAGATCTGTGACATCTGTCTTTAAAAGATGCGTTTCTTCCATCCAATTACGATGTTGCAGTGTAATCCCTTCTACACGAATTCGACGATCTCCAAGTGTTTGAACCGTTAGCTCGAGTCCTTCTTCTGTCAGTTGTAATTCGTGCACCTTCACATATAGAGGGAGAGCTAGCATTTGTTTCTGATCACTGCCTAATGGAATACTCCAGTAAGGTTGATCATCCACCCATTCGATTTCCTTTGTTTCTCTCGATTTCGACCACTTGACAGCATCCATGAAATCATCAAAACGTCCGGTGTTCCAGTAATGATACAACAGACGATTGAACGGCTTTTCAATCAATGAATCGATGGGATAGGAACGGTGTTGCGTAAATAAGGCAACGACGCGCGCAAACATTTGATGATAGGCTGACGGATCATGACTCTTGAGAAAGTGCTTACGATCGTACAAACGTGTGATGCAGTCAAACTCAATCAGTCGATTGAGGATGAGACGCTCCTTTTCAACAGGTAATTTATATTCCAACACACGTCGTAAGACGATAAGATTCGTTTCCATCTTTTCCATGATATCAGTCTGCTTCGTTAATGAGTCATTTTCCTCGAGACGGTTCAAATAATAGATGGGAGCAGTGACCGTTGATATCGCATCCGTTCGTATTAAGACATCGATAAAAAATTGTTTATCTTCGGCGAATTTCATCGAAGGAAATTGAATCGCATGACGTAGCAGAAAGTCTCGACGCATCATACGGGCACGTGGACCGAGATGATAAAACGCATGCTTTAACGTATAAGGAGAAACGTGATCACGATTACGATTTGATTCGTGAACACCGATGATTCGGTTCGGTTGATTCGTAGACACTTGAATCGTACGTCCGACGGCGTAGTCCACTCCGGTTCGATCCATCGTCTCATTCAAAATTCGTAATCCATCATGCGCTAACCAATCGTCCGCATCCAAAAACGTAACATATTTCGATCGTGCAAGAGCCAAACCTAGATTACGTGGCATCGCAGGCGTGCCCGTATTGTTTTTCAGCAGTATGCTGACAAGTTGAGGATATAAGGAAGATAAGCGTCTTAACAGACGGCGTGAGCCATCTGTGGATTTATCATCTACCGCAATGATCGTCACGTTTCGAATACCGATCGTCTGTACTAAAACGGAGTTAATCGTTCGTTCAAGATAGATAATCGCGTTGTACACTGGAATAACGACTGTAACAGCAACATGACGTCTTAGACGTTTTGCATTTAAAACCTCATAGTCTTTTGGTACTGATGAAATCTTTGACCTCACTTGATTCACTCCTCATCCTCAAAGGTGATTCAATTTATCAACTATATTGGTTTTTAATGTAAAATACTTATAGTATAAACAAAATTTAATTGTCCTGCAAGTATCGTTTGGAACACACACGAACGTATGAATTTATTCAAAAACGGTAATCATATAACAAAGATAAAGGAGGGACTCTCATGGCGACACGCTGGATATTTGGTAATCAATTGAATCACGATCTCCCCTTATTGCAGGAAGCAAACAAACAAGATGACGTCATCCTAATGGTCGAAGCGTCCTCACGCTCCAAGTGGAAGACGTACCATAAACAAAAACTTGTCCTCGTCTTCTCGGCGATGCGGCATTTCGCTGAAGAACTACGCGAGAAAGGCTTCACCGTTGATTACCGGGAAGCCGACTCGTTCGATCAGGCATTCAAGGCGCACCGGAAAGATCATGATCCGGATCATGTATTCTATACGGCGATTACGGACGAACCGATGCGCAAGGCAATGCACAAGTGGCAAGACGCCTTACCGAAGAAGATCACGGTCGAGGTCTGTTCTGACGTTCCGTTGTTTTTACTGACACAGGAAGAAGCGATTGAAGCAATCGGCGACAAACCATACAAGATGGATCGGTTTTATCGCAAACTGCGTAAGGAACGAAACGTTCTCATGAACGGCTCTAAACCGATTGGTGGAAAGTGGTCGTTTGACGCCGAGAACCGAAAACCAGCGAAGTCCGGAACGACGTTTCCGGATCCCGTTCAGTTTCGTCCCGATCGTATCACAAAGGACGTCATCGACAAGGTCGAGCGTGATTTTTCCGATCATCCGGGAGCACTTGATTCCTTCCATTGGCCGGTTACGCGAAAGGAAGCGACGCGGGCTCTCCATCGTTTCGTCGAAGAACGACTCGAGACGTTCGGGACATATCAAGACGCTATGCTGACCGGTGAAGATACGTTATCGCACTCACTCTTGTCAGCAGCAATCAATCTCGGCTTGTTGACACCGGAAGAAGTCATTCGTCAAGTCGAAGCCGCCCTCGAAGATCAAGATGCTCCGCTCAATGCGGTCGAAGGTTTTATTCGACAAATCCTCGGCTGGCGTGAATACATGCGCGCTGTTTACTTAGCCGAGATGCCGGACTATGCTTCCGTCAATGCGCTACGTCACGAAGCGGATCTACCGGACTTTTTCTGGACCGGGAAGACGAACATGAACTGTGTCGCAGAATCGTTGCGTCCCGTCGTCGAGCATGCCCACAATCACCATATCCAACGCTTGATGGTGCTCGGGAACTTCGCTAATCTGTTTGCGATCTCGCCGCAACAGACGGCAGATTGGTTCAATGAGATGTACATCGATGCCTACGACTGGGTCGTCTTACCGAACGTCCTCGGAATGGCGCTTCATGCCGATGGGGGAACGTTATCGACTAAACCGTACATCGCTTCGGCAAATTACATCCATAAGATGAGTGATTATTGCAAGGGATGCCCGTTCCATCAAAAGGACATGCTCGGAGAGGATGCCTGTCCGTTTAACGCCTTGTACTGGGACTTCATCGACCGGCATGAAAAACGCTTCGCTGATAATCAGCGGATGTCGATGATGTATCGGCAATGGGGAAAGCGCGATGCGGACAGCAAACGCGATATTCGAAAGAAAGCTAAAGCACTCCGGAAACAATTACAGGATGGTGCTTTCGATACACCATGAAACAAGCCGGTCGGATTAGATCCGACCGGCTTGTTTTGGCTTACGCACTTTTTTGATTAGCTGCTTGTTGTTTCTTTTTCCGGAGGTGATACAGTCCGAATAGTCCAAGGAACCAAACCGGTGTCAGCAACAAAGCTGGACGTGTATCGTCAGCAAACAGCATGACGACGAGAATGACTGCAAACAATCCGAGTACGAGGTAATTGACGAGTGGTGTCAATGGTGCTTTGAATGTCGACGCTGCATGCAATTCCGGATTTTGTTTCTTGTACCGGAGATGACAGACGAGGATGACACCCCAAACCCAGATGAAACAGATCGCACTGATCGTCGTGACGATACTGAACGCTTGTCCTGGTAACAGTTTACTGAGCAAGGCACCGACTGAGACGACGATCGTCGAGACGAACAAGGCGTTTGCTGGGACATGGTTTTTGTTCAACTTCGAGAACTTTTTCGATGCTTGCTGTTGATTTCCCAGGTTATACAGAATCCGGCTCGTCGAGAACATTCCGCTGTTACATGCAGAAGCAGCAGATGTCAGTACGACGAAGTTGATGATTCCTGCTGCGAGTGGAATCCCGATCAGACTGAATGTCTTGACGAACGGACTTTCTGTCGCACTTAATCCTGTCCATGGGTTGATCATCAAGAGGACGAGTAAGGCACCGACATAGAAGAATAAGATCCGAAGCGGAATCTTATTGATCGCGGATGGGATGTTCTTCTTCGGATCCGCTGTCTCCGCTGCGGATACCCCAACGAGCTCAACACCGACATAGGCAAAGACGACCATTTGGAACGATAGCAGGAATCCAGTAATTCCGTTTGGCATCCATCCACCATGTGACCAGAGATTCGATACCGTCACGGGACCAGCGTCTGTTTTAAAACCAATGGCGAGTAAGACGATTCCGACACCGATCAAGGCAAGGATCGTCACGACCTTGATCAAGGCGAACCAAAACTCGAGTTCACCGAACAATTTAACGGTTAATAAGTTAAAACCAAGTAAAATCAAGAGTGCAAGAACGGCTGGAATCCATTGCGGGATATCAAACCAATACTTGACGTACAGACCGACAGCGATAATGTCCGCCATCGCTGTCATGATCCAGCAGAACCAATACGTCCAACCGGTCACGAATGCGGCACGTGGTCCGAGATAATCTTCTGCGATATCCGTGAGTGACTGATAACCTGCTTTTGACAATAACAATTCCCCAAGTGCGCGCATGACGAAGAAGATCGCGATCCCGACGAGTAAGTAGGCAAAAATGATCGATGGTCCGGCGAGTTGGATCGCTTTTCCTGATCCTAAAAACAACCCTGTTCCGATCGTTCCACCAATGGCAATCAACTGTACATGACGATTCGATAAATCCCGCTTTAATCCTTGCTGTTCCAAACCTGAACTCCTCCTTGTGATGGTTTCTCTACGCTTCAGACCGTTCTGTCGGTCCTGAAAAAGAAAAAAAGAGACTGGACGAATGTCCAATCTCAACAAAATCAAAGGAATAACCCATACACGCCACTACGACATTCCATGAATGCCCGTCGCTGCATGTGATTACTCTTCTGTCCGTTTGCCTGAGATTGTGAACCCTTCGGCGCCGTGTCGACACGGTCTCTCCAGAAGCTGCTCCTGCCATAGTGTGACCCATGACAATCATAGCTTTCTCTTTATTTGATTATCCGATGCGTCGCTGCATCGATGAATTGTTTCTAATTCTAGTAATCTCGACAGCGTTTGTCAACGACTTTTTCAAAATGATTTTTCAATCTATGAAAAGGACTTTACCATCTTTTCCAGAAATCATACAGCACGACTTGATCACGAAAGGATGAAACATTCATGTCGACGATTTACTTGATTCGCCACTGTGAAACGACTGGTCAAGCACCGGAAGCCCCGTTAACACCTCGTGGAGAAGAACAGGCGCAACGACTGTGTACGCAGTTATTTGAGCTTCCAATCACACATCTTATTTCGAGTCCGTATCGCCGAGCGCTCGACTCGATTCAACCACTTGCGACTGCTCTGAAACTACCCGTTGCACAAGAAGAGGACTTAAAAGAACGACGGTTAAGTGCTATTCCACTTGACGATTGGCAGGACCATCTTCGTCGAACGTTCATCGATCCAGACTATACGTGTCCTGGTGGTGAATCTAGCCGGATAGCAACTAAGCGCATCACGCGTGTCGTTGAAGAAGCGTTGCAACAGCATGATGGTTCCATTCTCGTGACACATGGGAATTTGTTATCTTTATATCTGCATTCGATTGACCCTACGTTTGGATTCGAAGAAAGTTTACAGCTGAAGAATCCGGATATTTTTAAGGTGACACGTATTCAGCAACAAACAATCGTCGAACACTTGGAAGCTTTTTGAAAATCTATTCATTTTAGGCATATGACTTGATATAATCTATTCTTTTTACTTATGAAAAGCATAAGAACTATCTATTTTACTTCCCTTCGAAACGGCTTTATATTAAACGAATTGATAATAAAGTTAAGTAGTTTTCGATTCAGGTATGAAACGGAACTTCAGAAAAGAAGGGATTTTTATGTCTACCACAAAAAAAGGCTATTTCATGATGATCGTCCTCTGGTTCGCCTATGCGACCTTCGCCATGAACTGGGTTGCAGGTTCGTCGTTGACGCCACAAATCACGGCGCATTTCTTCGGCAATCAGACCGTTGACCCCCTCATCTCACAACTCGTCAATTATTCGATTACGACGGCGCGTGTCTTCGCCAACATTCTCGCCGCGCTCATCTTGATGAAGCTCGGTCCGAAAAAAGCACCGTTACTCGCACTGTTCTTCCTGATGATGTCGATTGTCGCCATCTACCTGCCGAACTACTGGGCGTATACGGTCGCTCGCATGGTCATGGGACTCGGTGGTTCAATGGTCATCGTCTATATGAACCCGGTCGTGACACGTTACGTTCAAGATCCGGCTGAAAAATTACGCATCAACGCTTTCAATACTGTCTCCTATAACGTCGGTGCATTCGTTGTTTCGCTCTTGTTCACCTTGTTCGCTGATCAATTCGTCAGTGACTGGAAACTGACGTTGACGATCTTCGCGAGTCTGACAGCGATCCTCTTCTTCGCATGGTGGATCGGTAGTGAATCGTTCGAGTTGAACGATGCTCCGGACGCGGACGAAACGCCTTACGGTTACGGAGATGCTGTTCGTGATCCATTCCTCTGGAAATATGCGGTTGCTTTCGGCGGTTTCCTGACGCTCTATATCTTATCGCTCGTTGGCTTGAAACCTGTGTTCGATACGTACACGCAGTTGAACGGTTCGCTCGTCAATCTGCTAGTCTCCGGTGCCGGAATCGTCGGAACGTTCGTTGGTCTACGGATCGGTAACAAAGGAACACCTCGTAAACCGATTCTGTTGATCAGCGGGACGGTCATGATCGCGAGTTTCCTCGTCACGGTCTTGTTCGGAAACATCTCGCCACTCGTTTCGTATGTCTTTGCGTTCATTTCCGGATTTGCGATGTACATCCAGTATCCGATCTTCATGAACTTGGCACACGAACGAAAAGGGATGACACCGCAAAAGATTACCGTCTTATTCGGTCTCTTCTGGGCAATCGCTTATGCGACGCAGACGATCTTTACGATCATTTGGAGTTACGCACTCGGCCATGCGGGATATACGGTCTCGATGATCGTCTTCTTCCTCTGCTGTTCCGTGTATCTGTTCTTTACGTTCTTCTTACCAGAAACAAAACCAAAACGGACGAATGCCTGTGAAATCGATATCGAGTCCAAGCTCTTCCAACAGTTCCCGTTGCGCTGCCATCTGACTCGTATCCCCACTAATCGCACTGCCTCCGACCGTCACATCCCACATGTTCGGCCAACCAGATTTGAACGGTTGCCGTTGTTGGACGAGCATCTCTCCTTTGGCGTTAAAAACACAGACGTGAATCGTCATGTGATAATCGCCGGCTGTATGTGGCGTTCCCCGTGTCCAGAGCCGTCCTGTTTTCTTACGATCTGCTGTGTATACGTCCCACTGTTCCATCCTAAATCATGCCCCTTTTAATCAATGAAAGATGTAGAGTTTGAACTTTCCTCCGCCTTGACGCAATCAATCGCGACGACGAGGGCGATCAACAATTCTTCCATTGCTTCATCTTCGACTTCAATGATGTACTGATCGGTCCAAGAAATCCATTTTTTCTGCACGCGACCAATCCGTTGTCCCTGTTGTAGAACTTCAAAATCGACATCCCACCAGTCACCCGTCACTTCGAACTGATCCGAGTTAATCGTATAGCGGTCCTTGAAGAAGGTAAGCTCTTTAATAATTTCAAATGATTGCCCTGCTGCTTCGACATAAAAGACCGGTCGGAAACTGAACGTTTTCTTCTCGATTTCGGCGACGACTTCTCCGTTTCGGTTCGTTACGGTAAAGGTCTTCGGTAATTTCATAAAACTACCCTCGATGTGATAGGCATCGTGCCCTACCTCGTCTTGAATCGAGAATCGTCCACGTAAACTGAACGCTTTTTCTTTCATATAGAGTGTATGCATACCGGTCTCCTCCTTTAGTGTATAGTCTCATTTACGCGATCATCGACGGAAAAGATTCAATATCTGGAAATTATCGTTTGTGTCCGGAATTTCGGTGGTATCAACTTACATATCACGAATCTACGGGAAAGAAGGAATTTTGATGTCTATCGATACGATTGTTCTCTTCATTTTACTCGCCATCGCCCTGTTGATCATACTTGTCCCACCGCTTCTTCTTTGGCATGTCTGGCGCGCCGATCGTCGTCAGCAAGAACACGCGGTCCTGCGAAACTTCCCTGTCCTCGGAAAAATGCGCTATATCCTCGAGAACATGGGACCGGAACTCCGCCAATACTTATTTCTCAACAATAACGAAGGGAAACCCTTCTCCCGTAATGAATACAAGACGGCCGTCCTTTCCGGCAAATATCAAAGTCGGATTCTCGGTTTTGGATCGGAACGTGATTTTGAAGAAGCTGGTTTTTATGTACAAAACGCCCTCTTTCCAACGAATCGTCAGGAATTACGCATCGACCAGTCGGAACGTGTCGACACACACATCTATCAGATTGACCGCGATGAACTATTTACACGTAAAGAACATCTCGTTGCGAAGCAAATTTCACCATACCTCTTAAAAGAGGAGGATGCTCCGGTCATTGGCGCGACGACCTGTCGGCATCCCTATCAAGTGAAAGGACTGATCGGTCAATCCGCGATGAGCTTCGGGGCACTCGGTGACCGGGCGATCACTGCGCTCTCGATCGGACTGGGTCGCGCTAAAGGCAGCTGGATGAATACCGGTGAAGGTGGGCTATCCGATTTTCATCTAAAAGGTGACGTCGACATCATCTGTCAGATTGGTCCCGGTCTGTTCGGTGTCCGAACGGAAGACGGTGACTTTTCGTTCGATGAGTTCCAGAAAAAAAGTGAGTTACCGCAAGTCAAAGCCTTCGAACTCAAGCTCGCCCAAGGGGCTAAGACACGCGGTGGTCACCTCGAAGGATCAAAGGTTACGGAAGAGATTGCTGCTGTCCGGAAGGTCAAAGTCGGTGTCGGCATCGATAGTCCGAACCGCTTCAACGAATTCACGACACCAGAGACGATGCTCGACTGGGTCGAACGTCTACGTGAGATCGGCGGGAAACCGGTCGGAATCAAAGTCGTCGTCGGTAATCTTGAAGACATGCGGCAGTTGATTGCTTATATGAAAGAATCCGGACGTCATCCGGACTTCATGACGGTCGACGGAGGTGAAGGAGGAACAGGCGCGACGTTCCAAGAACTCGCGGATGCTGCCGGTCTACCACTCTTTTCCGCCTTACCGTTCGTCCACCAACTCCTGACGGAAGCTGGTTTACGCGACAAGGTCAAAGTGTTTGCGTCCGGTAAGCTGATCAGTGCCGATAAGATTGCGATAGCTCTCGCCCTCGGTGCCGACTTCGTCAATATCGCACGTGGTCTGATGTTTAATGTCGGCTGTATCCAAGCGCAAGTCTGTCACACGAATCACTGTCCGGTCGGTGTCGCGACGACCGACCCGAAGCTGCAAAAGGCGCTGATCGTCGACGAAAAAAGTTTCCGCGTGACGAACTACATCATTTCGTTACGAGAAGGTCTTTATAACCTGACGGCGGCAGCAGGACTCGTCTCGCCGACGGAACTTCGCCCCGAACACGTCATCTACAAGGACGAAGCCGGACACCTGATTCCGGGACCGGACTGGATGACACGGCATATGATGGATCGCTCTCTTTCCTCACGGTAACGAATAGCACTCACTTGCACTTTTTAGCCAGAGCGCTTAAAGTGTATAGTTGATGAAATTCTTTAACCACACATGTGCATTACCTTAAGGAAAGGGTTTAATATACTATGAAAAAGAACTTTTGGCAGGACTTACCACGACCATTTTTCGTCTTAGCACCGATGGAAGACGTCACCGACGTCGTCTTCCGCCACGTCGTCGCGAAAGCGGCGCGTCCGGACGTCTTCTTCACGGAATTCACGAATACAGAAAGCTATTGTCATCCGAAAGGCAAGCAGAGCGTCCGCGGACGTCTCGAGTTCACGGAGGATGAACAACCAATGGTTGCTCACATCTGGGGCGACAAACCGGAATATTTCCGCGAAATGAGCATCGGCATGGCAGAGATGGGCTTTAGCGGGATCGACATCAACATGGGCTGTCCCGTCCATAACGTCGCCGTGAACGGTAAAGGCTCCGGCTTGATCAATCGTCCGGAAGTCGCGGCTGAACTGATCCAAGCTGCAAAAGCGGGCGGTCTCCCAGTCAGCGTCAAAACGCGTCTCGGTTATACGAAGGTCGAAGAGTGGCACGATTGGTTGCGCCACATCCTCGAGCAAGATATCGCGAACCTCTCGATTCATCTCCGGACACGTAAAGAGATGAGCGCCGTTCCAGCGCACTTCGAATTGATTCCGGAAATCAAGAAGTTACGCGATGAGATCGCACCACAGACGTTACTGACGATCAACGGGGATATCAACGATCGCCAACATGGTCTTGAACTCGTCGAGAAATATGGTGTCGACGGTGTCATGATCGGTCGCGGGATCTTCCACAATCCGTTCGCGTTCGAAGTCGAGAAAAAAGAACATTCGAGCCAAGAACTCCTCGATTTGTTACGTCTGCAGCTTGATTTGCACGATCATTACTCGGCTCAATTTGAGCCCCGTCTCTTCAAACCATTACGCCGGTTCTTCAAGATTTACGTCCGCGGATTCCGCGGCGCGAGTGAACTGCGGGTCAAATTGATGGAGACGAACTCAACGGACGAAGTGCGTGCCTTACTCGACGCCTTCGTTGAAGAAGAAGGGATTCACGAGGTCAACTCGTTTTCAATCTAACAGCAAAGCACGCCTCCTCGTCTCGAGGAAGCGTGCTTTTTCGTGTCACCAGTGTTCAACGGTTTGTCGCGTATCCGCACACCACTGTTCAAAGTCAGACTGATGCGTCAGCAACAGAAAACGTCGTTTGCCGAGTCGCCGATCGAGACGTGCGATGCCACGGATGAAAGGATGTGGATGAACGAGCGCTTGTTCAAAAGGAAGATTCGGATACTGCAACAAGTCTTGCTGCATCTCATAGTTCTCTAGATATCCGTCCTGTTTGACCTGTCGTTCGATCTCAGTGGATAACGCATGCGACTGCTTCAACCAGTCGGACTGCCATAACGATCCGGCTGGTTTTTCCGGTAACTGTGCAGCTTGTAACGCGTAGCGCCGATCGACTTCCCGTTCGAAGTGAAAGTCGTCTGCTCCGAGAATTTCTTCTCCGTCAAACGTCACCCAGACGCGACTAGGACTATCTTGAATCCGGTAGACAGCTGCATGAAAAGCAATCCGTCCCTGTAACGACGGGGCAAGCAGTTGCTCGACCCGTTTTTTGATGATGGAAAACTGCACGCAATCCGTCCTTTCCGTCCGGCTAATCTAATCAGCCGTTCTTCATATGAAACGATTCCGCAAGCGTAAACGTCAACTCTTTTAACTCGAGACCACCGAGTGCAAAGTAGAGTTTTAAATAGTTGTGCGGGTTGAAGACGAAGACGTCCTTCGTCTGGCTGACCCACTCGCCGTTCGTTCCGTTGAAGGTGAAGGTTGCGACCGGCATGTTGTTCGCAAACAACGTCACCGGCATTTGCGCCAGTTCACCGGCGTTCGAACGTGCCGTCAACGTGACCTGATACATCCCTGTCTCTTCTGCTGTGACAGCGAAGACGTGACTGCTACCTGTCGTCGTCACGACGTCCGTTAACGGGAACGCATCCCCACTGACGAGCCGTTGGTGCGAGACCGCTTGATCTTCGAGCGTCTCTTCTTCGACCGGTGCCCCGAGAACTTCGACCGGTGATCCTGTTCCCATCACGCGATCCATGACCGGTGACCGAAGTAAGAACTGACAGATGTTCGCAGCACTTCGCAATAACTCGGAACGTCGAAGTGTCCCATCAGCGAGAGCCGTCAACGTATCATCCTCGAACGGATTCGTTCCTGGTTCACCGACGACCATGTAGAGATCGTTTTGCGAACGGACCATCGTCGCTGTTTGCTGACGATTTGCTTCCGTTCCTTCGGCGTTGATCTTCGCCCACCAGTCAGTCATGACGATTCCATCAAAGCCCCACTCATCGCGCAAGATGCGTGTGTTCTGATCATATAAGCCGGCAGTCCAAATCCCATTGACGGCACCGTACGTCGTCATGATCGAGTACGCTTTCCCGTCCTTGACGGCCATCTCGAACCCTTTCAGGTACAACTCACGTAACGCCCGTTCTGATACGATCGAATCCAGATCATGCCGGTGGAACTCTTGGTTGTTGGCACTGAAGTGCTTCAATGTTCCCGTCACACCAACCCGGTGCATCCCGTCGAGCTGTGCCACAGCCATTTTTCCAGTCAGATACGAATCCTCCGAGAAATACTCGAAGTTCCGTCCGTTGAGTGGATGACGGTGAAGGTTCATCCCTGGTCCAAGCAACGTATCAATCTCGTTCTTCCGTAACTCGAGACCTGTCATCTCAAATAGATCGGCAATCAACGTCGTATTAAACGTCGAGGCAAGCAATGTTCCGTTCGGTAACGAGAAGGCTTTCGTCCCGATGTCCATCCGGATTCCGGACGGACCATCCGCGCAGCAGCCTGCTGGAATGCCGAGTGCTTCGAGTTCTGTCGTCACGCCACCGAAGGCGCCCGCCGTTCCCGGTGTGACGCGCGGTGAGTTCATCCCTTCCCCCCGGACGATTGCCGCGAGATCCGCATTCGTCAATTGATCGAGGAACGTCTCGAGCGTGACGCGCTCTTCTTTAACATCGCGTAACTTCCAACCGGCATCTTCCGTCTGCGTCCGGTCAACGGGACGCTCCTGTTGACGACGCTGTTCCGGATCGATCGTCCGCAGTGGTGTCGCTTCATATATCACCGTATATCCCGTTTCGGTCGCTTGTGGTTTGATGCGTTCAAACGCCGTCACCGGTGCCATGTTCTCCGTTAAGACATCCGTGACGTCAAGCGTCTCGACGGAATGGCTTGCGACTGGAACCGCCGACCGGACGTCCGTTCCGAGATAGAGCTGATACGTGCCGGGTTCGACGACATAAGACGACTTATGCCCGGTAACGCCACTATCGTCATAACTCGCAAACGAGGCGAACGGTACGACGAGTGTGAGAGATTCTTGTTCGCCTGGTGCGAGTTCTTTTGTCTTGCCGAACGTAACGAGTTGACGCGTTGGGTTCCCAAGTTGTCCTTGTGGTTTCTCGAGGTATCCTTGTACGACTTCCTTCCCGCTCGTCTGACCGGTATTCGTAACCGTCGCCGTAACCGTCCAAGCATCAGCTGACGTCGTTACGTCTGTCGTAAGGTCAAACGACGTATACGATAATCCATAACCGAACGGATACAAGACCGCTTCCGGTGCGAACGTCTCGAAGTAACGGTACCCGACATAGATGTCTTCTTGATACAACGCGCGATCGGCATGACCGAAGTATGGTGTCGACGGATAATCATCGAGTGAACGGACGATCGTATCCGGTAGTTTCCCAGACGGCGAGACGCGGCCGAGCAAGAGATCACTCAGTCCAGTTCCGCCTTCCATCCCTCCTTGCCACGCGTAAAGGACAGCACTTGGCGCCGTCTCTTCGACCCAGCGCATATCGATGATATTCCCGACGTTCAAGACGACGACGGTCTGTTTGAAGTGTGTCGTCACGAGTCGGAGCATCTCCTGTTCCGTCTCCGTTAAAAAATAACTCCCTGGATCCGCCGTATTGTCGCGGTCTTCCCCAGCCGTACGACCGATCATGATCAAGCCAACATCGGAGTCAAGCGCTGCTTGCTGAACGAGTGTCGCGTCAAGCGGCATCTCTTCTTGCGACCACGGCTCGGCTGCCCAGCCTTCACCTTGGTCAAACGGATGGTCTTCAAGCCACGTCTCGTACGCCTTGAGGACGTCTGCGTTCAGCGTTACGTCTTCGCGTAGCATATCGAGCGGACTGACGACGTTCGTAACGTTGACCATCCCGCCTGATCCTGTTCCACTTTTATAGTAGTTGAACTGATTACGTCCGAAGACAGCGACCGTCGATGCGGGTTGCAACGGGAGCACACCATCATTTTGTAAGAGGACTGCCCCTTCCGCGACGGTTTGTCGAGCGAGTTTTGTATAGGCTTGCCAATCGAGTGTGTATGTCATACGTCATCCACCTTTATTAGTTAGTTTGAGAAAAGAGTCGTTTTAAGTCCTTCGCAATTTCGTCTAAGCTGTCTTCGGCTTGCGGATACAGACCGAGTTTATCAAGAAAGGCATGTTCCATCCCGCGGTAGTGGAGATAACGAGCCTTGACGCCAGCGCGTGCCAGTTTTTTCGCATACGCTTCCCCTTCAAGACGTAAGTAATCAAACTCTCCTGTAATGACGAGTGCCTCTGGTAGATCATCGAGCGTCGCGAACAACGGTGAGATCCGTCGATCCGTCGAATCACTTGCTTGAACATACCATTGCTCGAGGACACCTTCTTCATCTTGAAGCGACAAAATGATCCGTTCGAGTAACTGCGGTTCCGTTTGTCGGTCATACGCTTCAAGCGTCCAGTCATATTCCGAATTTGGATGTTCCCCAACGTTGACGACTGGATAATACAAGACTTGATAGCGGATATACGGTATCGGACGCTCGCGGTCGAGCAAACAACAGACCGTCGCTAAGTTCCCACCGGCACTATCACCGGCGACAGCGATTGCACCTGGATCAATCCCAAGTCGATCAGCGTGCTCGACTGCCCAATCGATCGCTGCATGACAATCCATAAGCCCTGTCGGAAACGGATGCTCTGGCGCCAATCGATAACCAACGGACAAGACGGCGACGTTCCCTTTATCGGCTAATGCCTTACACGGATTCTCGACCGTCTCGAGCGTGCCCCCGAAAAAACCACCGCCATGGAAATAGACGACGAGCGGGATTGGACGCGCCGCTTCCGGACGATACAGCCGTGCTTCGATCGTGGTACCGGGTCTTGGGATCGCGAGGACGTCCGTTGAGATTTTTCGAGTCGTCACGTCTTCGTTGTCCCAACCCATGCCGGCACGCGCCAATTCAACTGGCGACGCCCCTTCTGGCATCGAGACCGATGGACGCTGCGTGAGAACGACCTCACGGACACGCGGATCGAGTGTTCCCGGAGTCGAGACGTCAGGAATCGGCTTATCGACGATTTCAAGTCCGTCTTGATGAATGGATGAACTATTTCGTAACGTTCGTAGCAAATCTTGCATCGATACGGTAGACAAATGGATCGCTTCCTTTCTTGTCAAACTGCTATCGAAAGCGCTTTCGATAACTACTAAAAAAATTTCGAATGCCTCTTTTTCAAAAAAGAGACCGCTTACATCACAATATACCTGTCTTTGACAGGAGAAGCAAATGTTTCACCTAAAAAAATCAGCGCAGTCGCCTGCGCTGATCCTCATCGTAATTGTTCTTGTGAAACGATCGTAAAGCCATCGATGACCGTGTCTTCCTCGACCTCGATCAACAAGCAGCGTTTTCCTTGGTAGTTGACTTGTTTGACGTACTTCAAGTCTTGCGGACTGATCGCGATGTTCGCGACCTTCGTATTGATTTTAATCGATTTCGCTTCATAGTTCGGGACGATGTTACTCGCTTTCATCTTGTATGTCGGATCGTCGACGACCGTCTTGAATGCCCGTTCGACTTGTTCTGTACTGACGTCTTCGACACCGCTTGCCTTGAGGACACGCTCGACTTCCTGAACGTCGAGCATCGGTACTTCTTCTTCATCCTGATCCTCTTCGACGACGATCAACTGATTGATGTTTTCATAGACACCAGCTAACGTCTTCGTATCCATCGATTCACCCACGACTGATTTGACGATTTCCTCGAAGATCGCTTTATCCTCATCTGCCGTGACGATCGGTTGACCGTTCAAGACGTTTTCAAGGAAGCCAAAATCCGGTTTATTCGGCTTGCCCGCCGCATACAAGACATGATTGACGTCTGCTGCGTTGTCGGTGAAGGTCGGGAAGAGAAATCCACCGATCGGCGATGCCAGTTTGATGACCGGATTGATGAATAAGTTCGACTTGAATTCGCGTTCGACAAAATCAAAGACGAGTGATTGTTTCGGTAACTCCGTTAAGTTAAGGCTGCCGAGAATGAACGGTGTCGTATAGACGTCGTCATTCGGATCGATCTCTGTCTCATCTGCTTGGCGCTTCGTCGTTTTATAGTATTGTCCGCGAATGAACGTGACGACGAGGTCATTCTCGTACTGGACGTCTTGAACCATCTTCAACGCCATCGTCTGCATCTGTTCGACCCAGTCCTCCGGCTCTTCCGCATACAGTCCTTCGTAAAGGAGCTGCTGCGTATGACCCGTCTCCCCTTCTTCCGGATGCGTGAACTTGACCTCGAACAGCTTGACGTCGAGTTTTCCACCTAGTACCTTCTTGAAGTTCGCAAGGAACAGCTCCTGTTGCTCCGGATCAAGCAATGGAAACGGTCGGGCTTCCTCATGATAGATTTCACTCGTCTCTTTTCGAATATAGACGTTGTAGATTTCATGGATTTTTAGTAAATCGGCATCCATCTTGAAGTGACGACGGATGTCGGCGATGTCTTTTTTATTCATGCATACCAGCTCCTCGAATCATTAAAATCCTGCTTCCTGAAAAGCGTACCATATGCGAGATGACCCGACATCTTTTAGAAAATCAATGCGCACGGAATGAATACGCGCGTGTGACAGGATTAACGATCTCATATTCATATTCCTGGTGGGCAGCGCGAGCTTGCGCGATACAATTTTCTAGTTCTTTTGTGTTGAAATAACGTTGCGCTTCCGTCAACGTGCCACTTACGACTAAAAAGATACCGAACACGATCAACCATCCTCTGATTCGTTCGTTCATTATGTAGTCCCCTTTCTTCTCCACCTAAATCCTAACATCAGACCCTTCTATATAATGACAAAAGTTTAATTTTAATAACATTTACACGATATTCATTTTTTCCTAAATAAGTGATGCCATACTAAAAATTGTGAAGGGTGTCTTCACATCATCTCGTCTCATACATAGGAGGAATGACACGTGTTCAAAGCCATCAAGTCCATCGTCATCACTACGCTCGTCTGCCTGACCGCTTTCCAATTCGATACGACGTCTGTTTCCGCGTTACCATCGGGCATCTCATCGAAAGCGACGGCCCAGTCTCAACTCGATGCCTTAACGGTTAAAACAGAAGGCAGCATGACCGGTTATTCGCGTGATTTGTTCCCGCACTGGAGCAGTCAAGGAGGCGGCTGTGATACACGACAAGTCGTCTTAAAACGTGACGCTGATTCATATGTCGGATCGTGCCCCGTTACATCTGGTTCTTGGTATAGTTACTATGACGGACTGACATTCACGAATCCGTCTGACCTCGACATCGATCACGTCGTACCGCTTGCGGAAGCATGGCGTTCAGGAGCAAGCAGCTGGACGACGACGACACGTCAAGCATTCGCAAACGATTTGACAGGTCCGCAATTGATTGCTGTCTCTGCAAGCTCGAACCGTTCAAAAGGGGATCAGGATCCGTCGACATGGAAGCCGACACGGGCAGGTGCGAGCTGTGCCTACTCGAAGATGTGGATCAATACGAAGAGCCGCTGGAACCTCAGCTTACAATCGAGTGAAAAAACAGCGCTACAGACGATGTTGAACACATGTACATACTAAAAAGGAGTCGATTCGATGGAAACGAAAACCTCTACCTTTACTGCCACACATGGTGTTATGACGCAAGAAGTTGGTGTCATCAGCGGTGAACTCGAACTCCGGACGACTTGTCAGGAAAACGGAACGTTGGAACTGAAGATTGCTTACGTCGGGGCGATAGACATCTATACGTTACCTGGCAGTTATCGTGTCCACGATGTCCGGGATCATGACGTCATCCATCAGATGCTCGTCAATGTACTGGAGCGAACATAATGAAAAACAGACGCCGTCCAAGTTAATGGACGGCGTCTGTTTTGTTCTCAACTATTTTAAATGAGATTGTTATTATTTGGTTCATCACCATAACGCTTGGTCGTTAATTTAACGACCCTCAAGGCGCTGCATCCAGAAAGACAGAAGTGACTGCTTTCGCCATCCCAGGTGCAAAATCACTGACTACAGAACGAACACCTCCCAGTACATCTTGGAGCACAGCCGTAATCGCCGATACATCCCGCCCGAGACGATGGATAGAAGACGTCCAGCCTTGGCATCAAGAATGATTTTCGCATAGTGATGTCCTTTTCTCGTGGCGAACTCCTCGATAAGGATGTGTATCACCTGTCCCACTGTATCGACTGAAGCGTACTGATAAAACAACCGTTCCACAGTCGTATAAGGAAGTTCATATTCACGTGCTACATCTGAAATCGTCCGGCCATGGCAACGTGGCAGCAATGAGAACGCCGATGACCTTCTGCATGAATTCTTCCCAAAAGGAACGAACTTCGGGATGGTTGACTCAGCAGAACTAGATTACGCACTCTCTCGAATCAACAATCGTCCACGAAAGTGTCTCAATCGGAAAACAGCATACGAGGTCTTTTCTGAAGAAGTGTTGCTCTTAATTTGACAAACCGTCCCAATAGAAAAGCAGATGGTTTTGAAATCCATCTACTTACTTAGTATCATTTCGTCTTACTCGACCACAATCCAATTCAATTGTGACAAACTTTGCTTGAGTTCATTCAATTTTTTCAATCTTTGTATGAAAAATATCTCAATCTCATCTATGTGGTCTTGTGTACTTAAGAAATGCGTCAAAGATTGGTCAGCGTACAACATAAACCAGTCATTTCGCTCTTCTGGCGCTTCATAGACCCATCCTTCATTCACTTCTGCGAATTGTTTGAATGCATCCATCAAAATTAATCTGTGTTTACTGTTCGGGTGAACCTCTATATAGACAGACACTTCTGGATAATCAGCTTGTTCAAAACTAAATCCGCAGCCGATAAATTTCCAATCACTTTGATCATTTTGAATGACGTACCGATTATAATCACGAAGTTCAATCGCACGATTCCCCCATGGTTTCGGCTTTCCAAATAAATTCGTAAACATGTGCATCGTCTTTTCGTTGAGACATTGATCTAACATCGAAATGGTTCTTCCTAAGTTTTGAATCGCATATACATCTTGAGGTAGGAATGTTCTTGATTTATTCAATTCAATATCCTCCATATATTTGAGCACTTGTTTGTAGTACAAATCCTGTTTGTTATTTTCCTGCAGCATCATGTAAAGTTGAAACCATTGCAATTGAAAGAACTTGGTTGAGAATGTAGCAACTTGTTTGGGATCAAAATATTGAGTGATATAAAACAGGTATGTCGAAAATCCTTCTTCTTCACTTTGCTCAAGATGTTCTCGATAACGTTGCAATTGATGATGTCCTTCGCCGCTACCTAACTTATTCTCGATAAATACAATGTGTGGAGTTTCCCTTTCACTAAACGTGATGACGAGATCGGGTCGACTGTCAGTATCATGTGTGTGTAGTTTATTATACGTTTTTTGTGTATATGCCTTCACATGACTAATTTCATACAAATTCACATTTGCAAACCGTTTAAAAAAATTCGTCAATAAATCCGGTTGTTCGAAAATCGGAGCAATGATTTCGGTCAAATAATCTTCGTAGGGATTAGATTCAGATTGACGTAACAGGTTATAGATTTTCGAATACGATGACAACATCAGCTTCGCTCCCTTCGCAGAGTTTTAGCATTTTACCAACATATATTAAAACATTTTTCAAAAATCTTTACCGTTAGTCCTTTAGAATACGGATACATTATATATTTCAAAAATACATATTCATTTAATCCATTTTATTCTATGGTAATCCAGAAAGGAGAATAACGTCGGACTATTCCATTAGTCAAGCTACCAAAACGAATAATTCATCCATTTCTCAATTACGCTATTATGATAATCAAGGACTCTTGCCTTTTCTAAAGCGTATCCCAAAAGGAAATCGTATCTTTGATGAAGATGCTATGATTAAACAACACGAAACCAATGTTATCCGTAAAATGCGTGAAACAGAAGAGTGCTTAAAAAATCCAAGTAAAATCACCCGGCTAGAAAAAGAATTAGATAAGTAAGTATGTTGTCCCCCCTAAGCTACATTGCTTAGGGGGGACAGTTTATATGTGTTCAACAAAACTAGCTTGTCACATTTAATCTATTAATCTTACTTAAATTAGGGCAAGCTCATTGTATTTGATTTAAGTGATATGGTCCATTTCTATACTCACTTCATTTTTCCTTACATCTTCATTTGAATAGGAGATAGAATTCAATCCAATTAATTCAATACCATTCTTTCTTTAAATAAAATTTAATAGATCTGTCGAATAGTGATCATAATGATGCTTCCTGACTTTTGTGTAGAAATTTACTTATGATACGGCTCATTCCGATTAATCCGGTACGCCCGATAAATCTGTTCACAGAGGATCATCTTCATCAACTGATGCGGGAATGTCATCTTCGAAAACGAGATTGTATCATTTGCACGCTGCATCACTTCTGGTGCAAGACCGAGTGATCCACCGATGACGAAGGCAATCTTGCTCTTGCCGTATGTCGCGAGTTGATCGAGTTCTTTTGCGAACTGTTCACTCGTCCGTTGTTTTCCTTCGATAGCAAGTGCGAGGACATGAACGTCTGGTCCAATCTTCGCTAAAATCCGTTCGCCCTCTTTTTTCTTCACTTGCGCCATCTCCGCTTCACTCAACTGCTCCGGTGCCTTTTCGTCCGCGACCTCGATTTCTTGGATCGAACAGTAGGCGCCGAGACGCTTCGTATATTCGGCGATGCCTTGTTTCAAATACTTCTCTTTTAGCTTTCCGACCGTAATGATGGTAATTTGCATCTTTTTTCTCGCTTTCTGACAGAAAATTCAGGAGTTATCCACAGAGTTATCCACAAATCCACATGTTGATATTTATTTTTTGCTTGACACAAGATATGTTGCCGGTGCCTCGCAGTATTCACAGATGATGTTTTTTTCTGGATTTAGCTGATCGAGAATCGGGTATTGTTCTGTTTCATCTACGATTTCGTCGAGTGCAAGCTCGACATGCTCTAAACAAACGTACTTATCCACAGGTGGTCTCCTCCTTTCACTTATCCACATTTATCCGCTTCCAGTATAACAAATATCGACCTTCCTGACCGGAAAAGCCGCAGGTTTCCTCACCCAAAAAAACCATCCACAGGTCGGACCTGTGGATGGTTTTTCAAGTTATACCTTACTGAACGGTTGGTGACTGGGCCGACAACTTCACATCTGCTGTCTGTTTTTCACCGCCACGGTAGAACGTGACTTTGACTGTATCACCGACTTTTGCATCTCGATAGAGGACACTTTTTAAATCCGCGAACGATGCGATCGCTTTTCCGTTGATCTCAACGATGACATCGTTTGCCTTCATTCCCGCTTTTTCGGCTCCACTGTTACGGGTTAGACCAACGACGACGATTCCTTTCGTGACATCATTCGGTAATTTCAGACGATCTTCGCGATACCCGCTTGGGAATTCCTGCACGTCACGAATCTGAATCCCGAGCTGTGGACGAACGACTTCACCATTTTGCTCGAGGTCACGCATGATTGGTAACGCTTCGTTGATCGGAATCGCAAATCCGACGCCTTCAACACTTGCTTCCGCAATCTTCATCGAGTTGATCCCGATCAATTGACCGGCTGTGTTGATGAGCGCTCCACCCGAGTTCCCCGGGTTAATCGCTGCATCGGTTTGGATGACTTCCGTGTTGAAGTCTTGCTGTCCATCCTTGTTCGTATCGACTGGAACTGTCCGTTCCTGCGCACTGATGACACCGCGTGTGACGGAGTTCGCGAAAATCCCGAGTGGGTTTCCGATCGCAAGTACCGTTTCACCGGCACGTAACGTATCCGAATCCCCCAGTTTTGCGACTTGTGTCACTTTCGATGAATCAATCGAGAGGACCGCTAAATCGTACGTCGGATCTTCGCCGAGGACTTTTGCCTCGAGTGCTGTTCCGTCGGATAACGTCACAGACAAGCGGCTCGCGCCTTCAACGACGTGGTAGTTCGTAACGACGTAGGCTTTATTGCCGTCTTTTTTATAGATGACGCCGGACCCTGCACCCGTTTCCTGATCGGTTCCTTGGAACGAGCTCTGAAGGTTCGTCACGCTCACGACGGCTTCCTTCGTCTTACCGACCGCACCGACGATGTCGGCTTCATCCTCTGTCGTCTGTGTCGCAGTCTGTTCAGCTGTCGTCGACGAAACCGGAGTCGGACTCGTCATCTCATCGCGGACGAACGGCCACGCGACGAGGGCGATCAACAAGGCTCCGACGATTCCGCCGATCAGACCGACGAAAAAGGCTTTTCCGGCACCACGACGACGTGGTGGTTCTGGTTGTTCTTCATATGGTTCACGATAAGGGCTGACCGGTTCGCTCGTTGCCGGTTGACGGGGCGGGAAGCCGCTCTCATCGGATGACTGTTCGTATCGTTCGGATTCGTTCCGTGGTTCTTCGGGTCGATCCATCGACATACGCCTCCTTTATGACTCTCTTTACACAAGTATACCCCCATCGCGTGGCAAGTGAGCCAAATGTGGGGGTCTTTTGAGCATATTCAGTAATTTCCCATAATCAAAGCTTTAGGAGCGGCGTCGGAATGACCGGATCCGTGTCGAGAAGCTGAATCTTACTCAGATCGATGTCACGGCTCGCGAGCGTTTGAGAGACACTCATCCGGGCGAGTTCCTTCATGTTGTTGTCCTTGCTCAAATGGGCCATATGGATCCGTTTTGTCCGATCATTAAGGACCTCGCTCATCGCGATTGCGGCGTCCTCATTCGAGACGTGTCCGTAATCCCCGAGGATCCGTCGTTTGACGCTCCACGGATAATGTCCCATCTGGAGCATGCCGATATCATGGTTCGCTTCGAAGATATAGGCATCAGCGCCCCGAATGACACCTTTCATTCGGTCCGAGACGTATCCGGTATCGGTGATGTGTGCCAACCGTTTTCCTTCATGGGCGAACTGGAAGAACATCGGATCGGCTGCATCGTGACTAACGTTGAATGATTCGACTTCGATGTCACCGAACTGCTTGACCTCTCCGACTTCCCAGAGGAACTTCAGCGCCGGATCAATCTTACCGATCTTCGCTTCCATCGCTGCCCATGTCTTTTCATTCGCATAGAGCGGGATATTGTACTTCCGCGCCATGATGCCGACGCCTTTGATATGGTCGGAGTGCTCATGGGTGACGAACAGACCATCGATGCCATGTGGCGACCGGTCGATCTGGTCGAACAAGGCGAGCATCGCCTTGCCGGTCAATCCCGCATCGACGAGCAAGCGGGTCTGTTCACTTTCGATATAGAGGGCGTTCCCCGTCGAGCCACTGGCCATGACGCTGTAGTGTAGGCTCATCGTGCATTCCTCATTTCTCTGAGACTGTATCCAATCGTTCGACGGTCTGGACACCGCCATCAATCGCATTGACGAAATAGACTTCTTCATTATCGAGCTCGATTTGCCACGTCGGCGGCAGGATTTGGACCGATTCCGTGCCTTCCGTGACGAGACAGAAATAACCGAGCTTGTGACTCGTCAACCGCTTCGATGCCGGGAACAAGCCTTGCTCCGACAACTGGACGATTGCTTCACTTGCCGATAACAACGTCACGTCCTGCGCTTGCCGGACGACCTTGTTCAAGTGGCGTTGTTTGTAGCTGACGATTTCCTTCGCATCGTTGAGCTGCAAGACGAGCAGGGACGGTCCGATCATCGCATCGTCCTCACGCGACTGCTGTGGTGTCGAATAGAGCGGCTGTCCCTTATACGTCTGAACGAATGTCATCTCCTGATACTTACTATCATACTTCCAAAATGTATATTCGGCACCATATCGAACTGATGCTTGAACGAACGATGAAGCAGAATCCCGCATCGTCTTCGCATCGAGTCGATACGGTTTCGTCAACCGGACCGACCACTCGACATCGTTCTTGACGGAGGCGACCGCGTCACGAATCGGTGAACTCGCGAGTGGCGCTAGCGTCCGCGCATCGACTTCGGCTGTTAAATAGCCGATGTCTCGCGTAACCGGTTGTAGCTTTTTCTCATCGATTTGACGATCCTTCAAGATCGATTTACCGGTCGCACTCGTCGCGACGATCCGCGGCTCGACCATCCGGTCCATCAATTGAATGGCGAGGTAGACGTTCAGGATCAAAAAGGTCAGCATCAATAAGGTCTTCGCTTTACTCCAGTCCATTCATCCTCACCCCTCATTCCCGACAGCTTGATTGATCGATTGCCAGACACCGTCGATCTTAATGAACCACGTCGGCTCAAAGACGGCATAGCGGCTCGTTGAAATCTTATACGTCATCTCATATCCAATCCGGATTCCACTGATCTCTTTTAAGAGATCAGCACGGCTCAGACGTTCGAGAACCGTTTCAACGGCTGGCACCGTCTCTTCCCGAAGGATCAATTTCCGCTTCGCCCGAAGCATGCTACGGCTGAGCGATCGGACTTGGTTCTCCTCATACATGATCTTCAGTGTCGCGAGATCGAACTTCGTCTGTTCGAGTAGCGGACCACTCTCCCCAAATACCGGATATCGGTTCAGATACAATCGGAACGTCGCCGTCTGTTCCTCACTCTTTTTACTCATCTGATCAAAGTAATACCGGAAACCACTACGCTGGGTATCTTGATCGAGCCAGCCCCCATGAATGTTGACATAGCTGACGAGCGTGCTGTAATCGACGGTCGAGCTTTGGGTATTCGGCGATAACGTGTTGAAGCGATAGACATTGTAGTTTCGGTCATACGTCGAAACGCTGACACCGTCCGTCAAGACGTCAAGATCATCCCGACTCTTGATTTGCTGGACGTTCGAGTTCTCGGCAAAAAAGGCACTCCGGATGCGATCGAGTGGTTTTGGCGATTGCCCGACCTCGTCATAGACGAAGACTTGCTCTAGTCGCGTCGTACCGCTCGCGACATACGTATAATCGCCACCTTTGAGTTCGACGCGTGTCATCGGTTTTTTCTTATCATGCGCGAACAGTCGCTTCAGAACCGTCTCATCGCCGACGAGCTTGAAGTCCTTCAGGCGACCGGTCGCCGACTCAAGACGGAGGATTGGTCCATCATAATCGAGTAAATAAAGCCGTTTGATTGGTTCCGAGAAGGCGATTTGTTTTTCGCCGAGTAACTCTTCAAGAATCGTCGCACTGATCGGTGTCGGGAAAATCATCTCGACACTCCGGTCACCGACCGGGATGTTATTCGCTTTATCCGTCAAGACGAGGACACCGATGTTAAACGACGCACCGATGCGGTTAAGGAAGGTCCGACCGATGATTTGTGTCTGATAGATCCCTTCCTGGTCCGAATAGACGAGTAGTTCCGGGTTGATCAGTTGGTTGCTTTCAATCGTCTTTGAGGCATCGATCTCGTTGAACGAGACCTGTTCCCGCTCGATTGATTCACTGCTTGGATGATAGGTCCAGAGCATCGCTGTCTGAGCGATCGAACCGGCGACAAGCAGGACGAGTAACAGCGAACTCCAGTGTTGTTTCTTCATCCGGCATCCACCTCTTCGATCACCTCATACGGAAGCGTGAAGTAAATCGTCGTGCCGCGTCCCCACTCACTTTCTGCCCAGATGTCGCCACCATGTGCCGAAACGACGTCTTTTGCAATCGACAGACCAAGACCGGTGCCGCCAATTTTACGGGCACGGGCTTTATCGACACGATAGAAGCGTTCGAAGATTTTTTGGAGATTCGCTTTCGGGATTCCGACACCTTCATCCTTGATGCTGATGACGATCCGTTTTGCCCGGAGCATCGTCCGGACGGTGATCGTTCCGCCTTCCGGTGAGTACTTGATTGCGTTCGTCAGGATGTTGTCTGCGACTTGGATCAATTTATCCTGATCCCCACGGATATAGACTTTCCGCTTCATGATCTTACGACGGAAACGAATCCGTTCCGGCTTCGTCATGTCATGGCGATCGAGAATCTCATTCAGGAACTGAATGTAATCGAAGCGGACCTTGTTCATTTTGTATTCCTTACTGTCCATCTTCGACAGCTGTAAAAGATCGGTGACGAGGCGGATCATCCGCTCCGTCTCGTTTTGTGTCGTCTCAAGGAAACGCGGTGCGAGTTCCTCGTCCTGATACGCTCCTTCTGCCAAGGCTTCGAGATAGCTGCGCATCGTCGTCAGCGGTGTCCGGAGCTCGTGACTGACGTTCGCGACGAATTCGCGACGATCCTGTTCGACTTGCTCCTGTTCCGTGACGTCATGCAGGACGACGATCATCCCGGTAATCGGACCACTGTGTTTCTTGACGGGCGAGAAGAATGCCCGGACGAGGAACAGTTCATCCTCACTGCTGAAATCAAGCAGACGCGGTGGCATCGTACCGTCTTCCGGAATCATGAAATCGTCACCAAGTGCCAGTAAGTCCTTCAAGTTCGTGCCGACGACGCTCGCATCGTCCGCACCGACGATATCTTTCGCTTGATCGTTCATCAAGATGACGCGCAGCGTCCGGTCCGTCGCGATGACGCCATCGGTCATGTTCTCAAGGACGCTCGTCAACTTCCGCCGTTCAGCTTCCGTCGTCGCGTTCGCTTCGAGCAACTCATCCGTCAATTCGTTGAAGGAACGAGCGAGTTGCCCGATCTCATCGTCCGAATAGACCTTAACCTTCCGCGAGAAGTTCCCGCGTCGCATCTCGATCGCTTGACGCCGCATATCGGAAATCGGGCGCGTGATCGTCCGCGACAGCAAGACACCAAGAATCGACGTGATAACGAGAGCGATGACCGTTCCGGTCGCAAGAATCCGCGTGACCTGTTGCATCTGCGAATAGATCGACTCCATCGAGGCGCGGACATAAATCATCCCGGTCGTGACGCCATCTCGTTCCGAAGTGACCGGTACGGCAAAGATTCGGATCTTATCCTCTGATTCCGGATCAAGCACGGTGTCCGTCCGGGTCGAGCTCGTTGCCTGTGCTTTTTTAATCAATGAATTCGTCGCCCGTTGTCCGACCGCCGACTGGTTCTCGTTATCCGATGTCGCCTGGATGATCGAGTCCTGGTCAATGATTTGAACTTCGAGGATGTCGTTCCTTGAGGTGGAGCCATTACTAAACTCAGACAGCAGTTGCCCTAGTGATTGGGACAACTGCCGTTTGGAGGCTTCATCATCGCCTGTTTTATCGAATTCCTTCCCGACGTTATAGGCGACAAGACCTGCCCGGTCCTCGACCGACTTCGAGAAGTTCGTAATGTACTGCTTTTCAAGGGAACGAACGAAATAGACGCCAATGACCTGCATCGCCACTAAGATCAATAAGGCATAGATGACGACGAGTTTCCATTGGATGGATTTAAAGAAGTTCGTTCCTTTTAACATCGTTATTCATTCTCCCCGTCTTGGAGATAGTAGCCGACCCCACGACGCGTCATGATATAGACCGGCGTACTTGGGTTGTCTTCGACTTTCTCACGGAGACGACGTACCGTTACGTCGACTGTCCGGACGTCACCGAAGTAGTCATAGCCCCAGACCGTCTGCAACAAATGCTCACGTGTCATAACTTGACCGATGTTTTTCGCGAGGTAGTGCAACAATTCGAACTCACGCTGCGTCAGCTCGATCTTTTGATCCTTACGTGTCACCGTATGCGAATTCGTATCGATATATAGTTCTCCGACTTTGAGTGGACCTGGTCCAACGGGTTGTGGTGTAGCTTCCGGACTCGTGTTGCGTAAATGGACTTTCACGCGGGCAAGTAACTCGCGCGAGCTAAATGGCTTCGTCACGTAATCGTTCGCGCCAAGCTCAAGACCAAGTACCGTATCGATTTCGGAATCCTTCGCTGTCAACATGATGATTGGAATCTTCGACGTCTTCCGGACTTCCCGGCAGACTTCCATCCCGTCCATCAGCGGAAGCATGATGTCGAGTAACATCAAATCCGGTTTGAACTCCTCGAATTTCTCTAATGCCTCCACGCCGTCATTTGCGATCGCGACCTGGTAGCCTTCTTTTTCTAATTTAAACTTGAGTATATCTGCAATCGGTAACTCGTCATCGACGACTAGAATTTTGCGTTCCGTCACTGGGTGTGCCCCCTTAAAAATTTCTATTCAATCTATTTTACCTGTTTTTTCGGCATATAGAAAGGTGGCGACGGAAACTCCCGGCGCCACTCTCTCTGCTGTTCGTCGTCTCACGAGAGAGGTTCCACGTGAAACACTGTATTTAGTATACCTGTTTTTGCTTCCGTTTGTGAACCATTTCGCACAAAAAACGGTGCTGACTCAAAAGTCAGTCTCGACAAAGATAGGGGTGGCAGAATGATGATCTGCCACCCCTATTCCGTAATAAAAAGAATGACGCTCACACGCCACTCCTACAGGAAAAGCGCATTGATGCGCTGTCAGAGACAAACAAGACCCGCTTTCCTGCTTAAATGAAGCAGGAAAACTGGCTTGTGTCTCGCCTGAGGAAA
>NZ_LMPR01000011.1:230564-258948 GCF_001423925.1 Exiguobacterium sp. Leaf187
AAGTCAGTCCTGTTGAGACTTATGCTTCTTCGTAGAGATCACGCAAGACGACTGTCTGTTCACGACCCGGTCCGACCGAGAACGTGACGAGCGAGATACCTGTGAGATCCGCAATCCGCTTAACGTAGTTCTGTGCGTTCAACGGTAGATCTTCAAAGCGACGGACACCTGTGATGTCCTCTTTCCAGCCCGGCAGTTCTTCGTAAACTGGAACACATGCTTCGAGATCACGGAAGCTTGCTGGGTACTCATCGATCTGTTTACCGTTGAATTCGTACGATGTACAGATCTTCAACGTGTCGAGTCCTGTCAAGACGTCGATCGAGTTGAGCGCAAGATCCGTCAATCCACTTGTACGGCGCGAGTGGCGAACGACAACAGAGTCGAACCAACCGACACGACGCGGACGTCCTGTCGTTGTTCCGTATTCACGACCGACTTCACGGATTTGGTGCCCGATGTCATCGAACAATTCCGTTGGGAACGGACCGTCACCGACACGTGACGTGTACGCTTTACAGACACCGACGACGTGGTCAATCCGAGCTGGACCGACACCGACGCCTGATGCGACACCACCAGCAGATGCGTTCGATGATGTAACGAACGGATACGTTCCGTGATCAAGGTCGAGTAAGACACCTTGTGCGCCTTCGAACAACACTTTTTCGCCGTGATCAAGGCTATCGTTGACGACGACAGATGTATCGCAGACATATTTCGCGAACTCTTGTCCATACGCATAGTACTCTTCGAAGATATCGTCGAACGCGATTGGTTCAGCGTCATACATCTTCGTGAACATCCGGTTCTTTTGGTCGAGAACGATCTTCAACTTCTCAGCGAACGTTTCTTTGTCGAGTAAGTCTGCCATCCGGATACCGATTCGTGCGGCTTTATCCATGTAACACGGTCCGATTCCTTTTAGCGTCGTTCCGACTTTTGCGTCGCCCTTCGCTTCTTCTTCTAACTGATCCTGCAACTGATGATACGGCAAGATGACATGCGCCCGATTCGAAATTAACAAGTTATCCGTTGAGACACCACGATCGTGCAGATACTTCAATTCCTTGACGAGTGATTTCGGGTTGACGACGAGACCGTTCCCGATGACACATTTCTTATCCGAGTAAAAAATACCTGATGGGATCAAGTGCAATTTGTACGTCTCGTTATTGAATACGATCGTATGTCCTGCATTGTCTCCACCTTGATAACGTGCTACGACGTCGGCTTGTTTCGAAAGAAAATCGGTGATTTTCCCTTTTCCTTCGTCGCCCCACTGTGTTCCGACTACTACTACTGATGACATCTTATCATCCACCTCCACGTACGATTCAAAACCACGACTAAGTGTAACGCGATAAAAAAGAGAAGTCAACCAAATACCGAACAATTAATTGTTACAATTCTCTTTCGTTCGTTTAATTATCGTTTTTGGTGAACAAACTGAGAATCTTTAGGTGAAAATAAAAAAAGCTACGTTTTATCTCCGATTGATCGAAGACAAAACGTAGCTTGGATTAAGCTGGTGGCGCGTACGAGTTGCTTGGCTCGAGATCCACGAACTTGTTGAATTCTTTTCGGAAGGCGAGCTTGACGGTACCGGTTGGACCATTCCGCTGTTTTGCGATGATGATCTCAATCGTATTCGCATCTTCCGTTTCTTTATTGTAGTAATCGTCACGATACAAGAAGGCGACGATATCGGCATCTTGCTCGATTGCTCCCGATTCCCGGATATCCGACATCATCGGTCGCTTATCTTGACGGCTCTCAACCCCACGGGAGAGCTGCGATAAGGCGATGACGGGGACTTCGAGTTCACGCGCGAGTGATTTCAAGGAACGGGAAATTTCCGAAACCTCTTGTTGACGGTTGTCGCTGGAGCGACCATTCCCTTGAATCAGCTGCAAGTAATCGATCATGATCATCCCAAGACCGTGCTCCTGCTTCAAACGACGGCACTTCGCCCGGATATCGTTAACCCGAATACCTGGTGTATCGTCGATGTAGATGCCGGCTTGAGACAGGTTACTCATCGCAAGCGATAACTTGCCCCAGTCCTCTTCCTCGAGTTGACCAGTCCGCAGACGCTGCGCATCGACGTTTCCTTCGGCACAGAGCATCCGCATGACGAGCTGTTCGGCACCCATCTCAAGACTGAAGATGGCGACGTTCTCGTCAGCGCGTGTCGCGACGTTTTGCGAGATGTTCAAGGCAAACGCCGTCTTCCCGACCGATGGACGTGCTGCGACGATGATTAGATCGTTACGCTGGAAGCCGGCCGTCATCTTATCGAGATCCTGGAAACCGGTCGGAATCCCCGTCGTCTCGCCGCTTTGCTTATGCAATTTATCAATCGTTGCATAGGCACTCGTCAAGACGTCCGAGATCGGGATGAAGCTCGCGCTCCCTTTTCCTTGTGATACTTCGAGAATCTTCCGTTCTGCCTCATTCAGCAGGACATCGACCTCGTTTTGCCGCTCGTATCCGTCAGTGACGATTTCACCCGCCGTCCGAATGAGACGCCGAAGCGTCGACTTCTGGTCAACGACGTTGACGTAGTAATTGATGTTGGCTGCGGTTGGTACACCTTCCGCTAGTTCCGCTAGATACGGTAGACCACCGATCTCATCTAGGATGCCAAGCGTACTCAGCTCGGCTGTGACCGTGACGAGGTCGATCGCTTCGCCTCGGTCGGACAGCACGAGCATCGCTTCGAAGATCCGTTGGTGAGAGGCACGGTAAAAGTCCTGCGGTAACAGACGTTCTGATGCACTGATCAAACGATCCGCATCAATCATGATCGCCCCTAGGACGGCTTGTTCTGCCTCGATACTTTGGGGAGGCATATTTTGCATGACTTCACTCATCACCGTTCCCCTTTTCTACTCACGCCTCTTTGACCTGAACGTTCAGCGTCGCTGTCACTTCGTTGTGTAGCTTCAATGGTACCTTCGTAAAGCCGAGTGCCTTGATTGGGTGCTCGAGCTCGATTTTACGTTTGTCGATTTTGTAACCCATGCTCTTGAGTGCTTCCGCGATCTGTTTGCTTGTGACAGAACCGAAGACACGACCGCCTTCACCGGCTTTCGTCGAGACGATGATCGTCTCTTTTTCGATTTTCTCTTTTAACGCTTGCGCGTCAAGCAAGTTCTGTTTCGCTTCTTCTGCTGCTTTACGTTCATGTGCTTCATGTTGCTTCAAGTTGCCAGTCGTCGCAGGACGCGCCAACTTTTTCTTGAAGAGTACGTTATTTGCATAAGCATCGGCCACGTCTTTGACGTCTCCTGCTTTACCTTGTCCTTTTACATCTTGTAAGAAAATAACCTTCATTCTGATTCCTCTCCTTTTGTCTCATCTTCTAGATATTGATCGATCGCTTTACGCAACGCATCCGCGACCGTGACGACCGATTCTGACATCTGTGTCGCCGCGTTCGTCAAGTGACCGCCGCCTCCGAGCGTCTCCATGATCAACTGGACGTTGACTTCTCCGAGTGAACGGGCACTGATCGCTGTCCGTCCGTCTTGAAGTTCCGCAATGACGAAGGCAGCACGAATGCCTTGAAGCGACAACAATTGATCAGCCGCTTGTGCGATCAAGACTTGATCGTGAATGACGCCAGGTTCTGCTGTCGCAATCGCCATCCCTTTCGTATAGACCTCGGACCGCTCGAGGATATGTGACTGCTCAACGTACGTCTCAAGATCCTGACTGAGGAACTCTTGCACGAGCACCGTGTCAGCACCTTGTGAACGCAAGTAAGAGGCAGCATCGAACGTCCGCGAGCCGGTCCGAAGGGCAAAGCCTTTCGTATCGACGATGATTCCGGCAAGTAACGCCGTCGCCTCAAGCATCGATAGCTTCTGATTCGTCGGCTGGTACTCGATCAACTCGGTGACGAGTTCTGACGTCGACGATGCGTAAGGCTCGAGATAAACGAGGACCGCATCTTCGATGAAGTCCTCCCCACGCCGGTGATGATCAATCACGACCATATGCTCGAATCGATCGAGTAACGTCGGCACGACGACGAGCGACGGTTTGTGGGTATCGACGACGACGAGTAACGTCTGATCGTCAATTAACTGATCGGCTTGAAACGCATTGACGAACCGTGTCTCGAGTTGTGGTACTTCAGCGATCTCGTCCATCATCCGGCGAATCCCACGACCGATTTCTTCTGGCGGTAAAACGATATGCGCTTCCTTATCGTTCATTTCCGCAAGCTTCAAAATGCCGATCGCTGATCCGAGTGCATCCATATCCGGATTCTTATGCCCCATGATCAGGACACGGCTCGATTCCTGCATTAAGTCACGAAGCGAGTTGGCAATGACACGTGCTCGGACACGTGTCCGTTTTTCTGTCGGATTCGTCTTGCCGCCATAAAAGCGGACTTTTCCATCGCGTTTGATGACGACTTGGTCGCCTCCCCGTCCTAATGCGAGATCGAGACTCGACTGAGCCATCAGACCAAGCGCCGGAATCGGGTCACTTCCGCAACCAATTCCGATCGATAACGTCAACTGGACACCACGCTGACTCGTCTCTTCGCGCACGGTATCGAGAATCGTGAACTTCGATCGTTCGAGAATCCGAAGATTCTCTTCTGTCGTGACGATGAAGTACCGATCAGATGCGGTTCGTTTGATATACGTTCCGTGTTCGGCTGCCCAGTGATTCAACAGTTGCGTAACTCGGCTGTTCAACTCACTGCGCAACTGATCTTCGATACCTTGTGTCATCTCATCGTAGTTATCGAGATAGATAACGCCGATGACTGTCTGATTATCGACGAGTTGTTGTTCGACTTGTGCTTCTTCTGTCATATCGAACAGATAGAACGTCCGATTCTCATGATTTGAAAAGACGCGATATACCGCATCACCGATTTCAAGCGTCGCTTGGTCCTCGTTCGTCGCGACCATTTCGATGAATAAGGGATCGAGCTCATTGAGCGTCTGTCCCATCGCTACATCATCAAAGATCTCCCGCATCGGATCATTGAACCAGGTGACGAGGGTTTCCTCATCGTATAACAAAATCCCGATTGGCATGTTCGTCAACGCATCTTGTCCCGTCTCCTCGACTTGCATCGAGATTCCGGCGACGTATGCCTCCCATGCCCTGCGTGCACGGCGTTCTTCGAATAGGTGCAATCCGAAGAGGAGGGCAGTCACGACGGCTCCGATAGCAGAGATGATCGGTTCACGTACAGCGACGACGAGAAGCAGACCGACGATTAATAGATACGGAATGAAGCGAACGATGCGTCGTTCTCGTTCCGGTGATACTTGTTGACCTGACTCCATCGTGTCCTCCTTATATGCTCTATAGGGTTCATTTAAATTTTTAGTAACTTGTTTATTATAACCGAAAAGCAGGAGGGGATGAAAGGGAAGCGAAAAAAAGCACCATCCTCACGCATGAGGATGGTGCTACGAAATCAGTCAGCCACGTATGGGATTAAAGCCATTTGACGTGCGCGTTTGATTGCGATTGTAAGTGGACGTTGGTATTTCGCTGAAGTACCAGTCACACGACGTGGAAGAATCTTACCGCGTTCCGAAATGAAACGTTTGAGAAGTTCTACGTCTTTATAATCGATATGAGTGATGTGGTTCGACGTGAAGTAACATACTTTACGACGACGTTTTCCACCTGGACGACGTGCCATGTGATTAACCTCCTTTTTAACTTGGATTTTTCAGGACGATTTCCTTAGAACGGGAGATCGTCGTCTGAAAGGTCGATCGAACTACCGCCGCTGAACGGATCAGCGCCGAAGCCCGAATTCGATGAAGCGGGTGCTGGCGAGGAAGAGTTGTTCTGCTGTTGCTGTGAACCCCATCCTGCAGCATTCCCGTTTCCACCAGTAGATGAAGCGTAGCCTTCGCTACCATCCGAAGAACGGCTCGCGTTACGTGACTCAAGGAAGCGGACGCTATCAGCGACGACTTCCGCACGATAACGGCGTTGCCCTTCTTTATCGTCGTAGCTGCTAATCTGGAGGCGACCCTCTACACCAGCAAGACTACCCTTCTTCAAATACTGAGCAACGTTCTCTGCTTGCTTGCGCCAAACGACGCAATCGATGAAATCAGCTTCTCGCTTCCCATCTTGCCCTGTGAAAGGACGGTCACATGCGAGTGTGAATCGCGTTACCGCAATCCCGCTCTGCGTATAACGCATTTCCGGGTCACGAGTTAACCGACCGACTAAAACGACGCGGTTAATCATCAGAATCACTCTCCTGTTTCAGCTTATTTCTCGTCTTTTGTGATCATTAAGCGAACGATATCGTCACTGATCTTCATGAGACGGTCAAGTTCTTTTGTAGCTGCTGGTTCAGCAGAAACGTTAAGAAGAACGTAGAACCCTTCACGCATATCATTGATTTCGTAAGCGAAACGACGTTTACCCATTTCAGTTGTTTTATCAACTGTACCACCGTTATCAGTGAGGACTTTGTTGAAACGCTCCACTGTTGCTTTGCGTGCTTCCTCATCAAGTTCCGGACGGATGATGTAAAGTACTTCGTATTTACGCATATCTGTCACCTCCTCTTGGACTGGCGGCTCGAATGTTCGAGCAAGGAGCAATAATTCATTACTCACATTCGTTAATACTACCAAAGTATTTTGCTTTATGCAATAACGATTCGATTTCGATTAGACGTTGAAGCGGAATGTGACGACATCGCCGTCTTGGAAGACATATTCCTTACCTTCTGAACGGTAACGTCCTTGTTCCTTGACTGTAGCCATGTTGCCTGCTGCTGCTAAATCTTCGTACGAAACGACTTCTGCACGGATGAATCCACGTTCGAAGTCCGAGTGGATGACACCCGCACATTGCGGAGCTTTCATCCCTTTTTTGAACGTCCAAGCGCGTACTTCTTTTTCACCTGCTGTGAAGTATGTCGCAAGACCAAGCGTGCTGTATGCTGCATGGATCAATTGATCAAGACCTGATTCTTCGATTCCGAGATCGACGAGGAACTCTTGACGTTCTTCTGGCTCAAGCTCTGCAATCTCTTCTTCAATCCGAGCACAGATGACGATGACTTCAGAACCTTCTTTTTCTGCGAATTCGCGTACGAGACGGACGTTTTCGTTATTGTCCGCGTCTGCGACTTCATCTTCGCCAACGTTTGCAACGTAAAGCATCGGTTTCATCGTCAACAATTGGAAGTGTTTGACGAGAGCTGCTTGATCTTCGTTCAATTCAGCGAGACGTGCTGGTTTCTCGTCTTCGAGTAATGCTTGCACGATTTCAAGTGCTTCGAGTTCAGCCGCTGCGTTTTTATCGCGTGACTTGACTTGTTTTTGGACACGCTGAATCCGTTTTTCGACTTGCTCGAGGTCTGCGAGGATCAATTCGAGGTTGATCGTCTCGATGTCATCGATCGGTGAGACTTTTCCGGCCACGTGTGTGATGTTTTCATCGACGAAACAACGCACGACCTGACAGATCGCATCTACCTCACGAATGTTCGCGAGGAATTTATTTCCGAGACCTTCCCCTTTAGACGCGCCTTTTACGATACCTGCGATATCCGTGAATTCGAATGCTGTCGGGATCGTCTTTTTCGGGTTGACGAGTTCCGTCAATTTCCGAAGACGTGCATCTGGTACTTCAACGACACCGACGTTCGGGTCGATCGTTGCGAACGGGTAGTTCGCTGCCTCTACACCTGCTTGTGTGATGGCGTTAAAAAGTGTTGATTTTCCTACGTTTGGTAAGCCAACGATTCCTGCTGTTAATCCCACTTGGAATTCCTCCTTTTCGGTATTTCCTAGGAAATCCGTGCTAGCGGCCGCAGTGGGTAGAATGATTACACCACGTCAGCACATCTTTCACAATTATAGATAGTTCAATTTTTTTAAGCAAGGAGCTCGACCGTCTTTTTTACTCACGTCCTAACCGAACGCAACCGCTCCACTTAAGCAAGACAACAAAAAAGCGAATCTAATCACGAGGATCAGATCCGCTTTTCATTACTCTGGTAAGACTTTTTTCAATCGTTTATCAAAATCACGACGTGGCATCAAAATGCTTGCCCCGCAACCTTGACATTTGATTCGGATATCCATGCCGACCCGAATGATTTGCCATCGGTTCGTACCACATGGATGCTGCTTCTTCATCTCAACATAATCATGGAGTTGATACGTTTTTGGAATCATCCGTTTGTCCACCATTCTTTTGTTCTGGATTCATCATGACCATCCGTGGATACGGGATCTTGATGTTTTCTTCTTCTAGTCCTTGCTTCAATTCCTTCCGGATTAGACGACCGGCTTGGAAATGTTGCATCGGTGGTACTTCTGCCATCAAACGATAGACGACTTCAGAAGGACCAAGCGTCTGGACGCCAAGCATCTGAATCGGTTCGACGAACATATCGACATACTTCTTCGTTGTCCGGTCCGCGATCTCATGCAAGACTTGTTCGACCCGTTCGAGATCTTCGTCATAGGAGACTTGAACATCAACGAGCGCGAAACTGTTGTCGACCGAATAGTTCGTGACTTGCAAAATCTGACCGTTCGGGATGATGTGGATCTCCCCGTTGAGTCCTTTTAGTTTCGTCGTCCGGATTCCAAGTTCCGTGACGACTCCTTCGATCACACCGACGCGTACATAATCTCCGACTTTGAACTGGCGTTCGAAGATGATGAACGCTCCGGTAATGATATCTTGCACCAAGTTCTTCGCACCGAACGAAATCGCAAGACCGGCAATCCCCGCACTGGCGACAAGACCGGTGATGTTGATTCCGAACTGACTGAGTACCGTCAACAACATGACGATTCCGAGTACGTAACGAATCGCATTTTGGAGCAACTTCAGTAATGTCTCGTTCTGACGTTGCGCCAAGTAGTCCTGTTCATTGATTTTCCTAATCGTAAAGAGACGCGAGACTGCCCCAGTCAAAACGCGCGTTAACACATAGAACGCCGCGATGATGATGAGCGCAATCAGTAGTTTCATCCCAAAACGAATCCACATATCCGCATCCATTACTTGATTGATTAGTTTATCGACTTGGGCGACGGATTCTTGTACATCTTGATTGGTAGCCATTCTCTCATCCTTTCTTGTTCTCTCTATTACGACAGTATACGTGATTTTAATTGAGTTTCAACCAAAGAGCCGATTTTGACGTTAGATTTTTGGAAAAACCGGGAAAGGAAAATCATCTAAGAACCCTTCACTCTTGCCAATCCACCACGACACCGACACCAAGAGAAGAAAGGATGATTTCGATGAATTTCCGCTTTCATTCGCACGAGCCCAAGCCCTATTCTTTCTTTTTAGAATATACGGAACCGTTCGCGAAAGAACGCTTAGCCGAACAATTATTCGAACAAATCTCCGCAGTCCAGGAAAAACGACCAATCGTACTCGTCTGCATTGGTTCTGATCGTTCGACGGGCGACTCACTCGGTCCACTTGTCGGAACATTCCTTGAAAAACAAGCACCTACTCATCTCCACGTTTACGGTACACTCGCTAAACCCGTCCATGCACTGAATCTCGCTGAAACGATTCACTCAATCCAAACGACCCATTATCGTCCACTTGTCATCGCAATCGATGCATGTCTTGGTCGACTTTCAAGCGTTGGGCACGTCTTCTTCTCGGAAGGTCCACTCGCACCCGGTGCCGGCGTTCAAAAAGAATTGCCAGCGGTCGGTGACTTCAACATCAAGGCTGTCGTTAACGTCAGTGGCTTCATGGAGATGATGATTCTCCAAAATACACGGTTACACCTCGTTTATGAATTAGCAGAACTCGTCGCGAACAGTTTCCACATGCTCGATGCGAAATTATCCGCTGAGTCGACACGGACGACGATTTCCTTTACGCCACGCTCGATGTAATCAAAAAGAAGCGAACCGTCACCGGAACGCTTCTTTTTCATTGATCCGATTCAGGTAATAACAAGTCGAGCAACCGATTGAGGTCGTCTTCATCTGCAAAATCAATCTCGAGTTTCCCTGCTTGTTTGCCTTGTTTGATCCGTACCGTCGCCCCGTATTTTTCGCGAAGCGACTCTTCGACGAATTGGACAGCAGTCGCTTGTTGCGGACGAGTGGATTCTTTCCGTTCTCGAAGCGCCTGCTCTAATCGACGGACGTTCCAATTTTCCGCCATGACGCGTTCTGCCATCTGCTCGATTTTCTTTGGATGCTTTAGCGACAACAGGGCACGGGCATGTCCCATCGATAACCGCTCATCCATCACCGCTTGTTGAACGAGTAGCGGCAATTGTAGTAACCGAAGACTGTTCGTGATGTGCGAACGACTTTTGCCGACACGCTGCGCAAGCTCTGCTTGCGTGATGCCGAATTCCTCGATCATCTCCGCATACGCCATCGCCTCTTCAATCGCGGATAAATCCGCCCGTTGGATGTTTTCGATCAAAGCGAGCTCCATCACGCGTGTCTCGTCTGCTTCGATCACGAGGACCGGTACACGTTCGAATCCTGCGCGACTCGCTGCTTGATACCGTCGTTCGCCGGCGATGATTTCATAATAGCCATCACGTGGTCGGACGACGATCGGTTGGATCATCCCGTGCCGAACGAGCGATTGGGCTAACTCTTCTAATGCTTTTTCATTGAATCGTTTCCGGGGTTGAGTCGGATTCGGGCGAATCGCCCGAACAGGTAATTCGTTCACTTGCCTTCTCTCCTAAACGTAGCGGAAGGCACGACCGCTTATTCCGGACGTGCCTTCACGATGCGAATCCGCACCTCTACATAGTCTTCACAATCGACTTCTTCTTTTTCAATCGTCAATCCGGTTTGCTCGATCATATCGACGGAATCGCGAAGGGTATTTAACGCAATCCGTGTATCGCGAGCAAAGCTCTTATGACGTTTTTTCTTCGGTGGCTGTGGTGTCATCAATCGTTCCACCCGGCGCTCCGTCTCCTTGACGTTCCATTCCCGTTCCAGAATTTCAGCGAGTACCGTTACTTGTAGCGCTTCATCCTTGAGCGGTAATAACGCACGGGCATGACGCTCCGTGATCGTCCGTTGCTTCAACGCTTCCCGGACATCCGTTGGCAATCGAAGCAAACGCAATTTGTTAGCAATCGTCGATTGACTACGTCCGAGCTTACGAGCTAACACTTCTTGCGTGATGTCTTGTAACGCAAGCAAGCGCTCATAGGCTTCTGCTTCTTCGATTGGTGTCAAATCTTCGCGTTGCAGATTTTCAATCAATGCCAGTGAAGCAGTCGTCTCGTCCGTCATCTCTTTGACGATGGCAGGAATCGTTTCCCAGCCAAGCGAGCGCACTGCCCGGTATCGTCGTTCTCCCGCAATGATTTCGTATCCTGTTCCTTGTTTTCGAACGACGATCGGCTGGAGTAATCCATGCTCTTCGATCGTAACGGCTAGCTCTTCAATTCGGTCCCCATCAAACACTGTCCGTGGTTGGAACTGGTTCGCGACAAGTTCTGTCAATGGTAATTCCTGAACCGTCTCTTGTGGGTCAAGCTCGATCGTAGCAGGTTGCCCTCCCTTACCGAGCAGCTTGGCAATTGCATTTCTCACGTTGGCGCACCTCACCTTTATCAGTCATCGTTTCACGTGAAACGGTGTTTAGCTTAATGGATCTTTTGCAGGCGTACCCGCTTTACGCGGATATTTCCCGGGTGTTGTTCGTTTTTTATCTACAATAACGATATTACGCTCACTTTCCTCGCCTGGCAATTGGAACTGGAAACTTTCCCGTAAATTCCCACCGAGTACTTTTAAGGCAATCGCACCATCCTCGAGCTCTTCACTGACTTTCGCTGCCTTCAAGGCAACGAATTGACCCCCGACTTTCGCAAGCGGTAGGCAATATTCCGCGAGAACGGACATCCGGGCGACCGCACGTGCTGTCACGACATCAAACCGTTCGCGGAATTGTTTATTTTTACCGAACTCTTCGGCGCGTCCATGATGGAACGCGACACCTTCGAGTCCGAGTTCCGTCGCCAAATGATTGAGGAAGCCGATTCGTTTGTTCAGTGAATCGACGATCGTCACTTGGAGATGTGGGAACATGATCTTGATCGGCAGACTTGGGAAACCAGCGCCCGCTCCGACATCACAAACCGTCGTGACCGTCGTGAAATCGAAATAGAATGCTGCTGTGATCGAATCATAGAAGTGCTTGAGATAGACATCTTCTTCGTCCGTGATCGCCGTCAGGTTCATCTTTTCATTCCACTCGACGAGCAGTTCATAATACCGTTTGAATTGATGCAACTGATGTTCTGAGACCTCAAGTCCCTGTGCTGCCAATGCTGTTACGAATTGCTGTTGGTTCATCTCGTTCACTCCGCAGTCAATGCGTATTGGCCTTGCTCGATGTAGACAAGCAGAATCGAGATATCAGACGGGTTTACCCCTGAGATCCGGGATGCTTGTCCGATCGAGAGCGGACGCACTTGGTTTAGTTTTTGTTTCGCTTCAATCGCTAATCCACTGATCGCATCGTAATCGAGACGATCCGGAATCCGTTTTTGCTCCATCCGCATCATTTTTTCGACTTGATCAAGTTGTTTATCGATGTACCCGGCATATTTGACTTGGATTTCGACTTGTTCTGCTGCTTCTGCAGACAGTGGTGTTTCCGGTGGTGTCATCTGCGCGATCATCGCATACGTGATTTCCGGGCGTTTCAGCAACGTGATCGCATGCAGCGCTTCCTTGAGTGGTGATGCACCGATGGCTTCAAGTTGCGCATTCACGTCCGCTGTCGCTTTGATGACGACCTTCTCAAGACGTTTCATCTCAAGACGGATTTGTTCTTGTTTATCGAGCAACTTCGCTTGGCGCTCTTCCGAGATCAATCCGAGTTCATGTCCGATTTCCGATAGGCGAAGGTCCGCATTATCATGACGGAGCAACAACCGATACTCGGCACGTGACGTCAAGAGGCGGTACGGTTCGTTCGTACCTTTCGTAACGAGATCATCGATCATGACACCGATATAGCCTTGTGAACGTGACAAGATAAGTGGTTCTTTGCCTTGGACTTGTAGTCCGGCATTGATCCCTGCCATGATCCCTTGTCCTGCCGCTTCCTCATAACCACTTGTTCCGTTGATTTGACCCGCTGTGAATAAACCAGGAACACGTTTTGTCTCGAGCGTTGGCCATAGTTGTGTTGGAACAACGGCATCGTACTCAATCGCATAACCAGGACGCATCATTTCTGAATTCTCAAGCCCAGGAATCGAGCGGAGAATATCGTGTTGAACGTCTTCCGGTAAACTTGTCGATAACCCTTGCACGTAGACTTCTTCCGTATCGCGACCTTCTGGCTCAAGGAAGATTTGGTGACGCGGTTTATCGTTGAACCGGACGACCTTATCTTCGATCGATGGGCAATAACGTGGACCTGTTCCTTTGATCATCCCAGAGAACATTGGTGAGCGGTGCAGGTTCGCATCGATCAACTGATGCGTATACTCCGTCGTATACGTCAACCAGCATGGGATCTGTTCCGTGATCATCTGAGTCGTTTCATGACTAAATGGAAGTGCTACTTCGTCGCCTGGTTGAATCTCCGTCTTCGAGTAATCGATCGTTTTCCCGTCGATTCGCGGTGGTGTACCTGTCTTGAAACGTGCGAGCTCAAATCCGAGTTCTTCAAGATGTTTCGATAGATTGATCGATGGCATCTGATTGTTCGGACCACTCTCGTACGACAATTCACCGATGATGATTTTTCCGCGCATGAACGTTCCTGTCGTGATGATGACCGCTTTCGCCCGGTACTCCGCCCCTGTATTCGTGACGACACCGACGCAACGTCCTTCGTCGTCAATCAATAACCGTTCGACGAGCGCTTGACGTAAAAGCAAATTCGGTTCATCCTCGAGCGCTTTTTTCATTCGGTTTTGGTATTCGAATTTATCCGCCTGTGCCCGTAGTGCTCGCACGGCAGGACCTTTTGATGTGTTTAACATTTTCATTTGAATATACGTTGCATCGATCGCGCGTGCCATTTCGCCACCGAGCGCATCGATTTCTCGGACGACGATTCCTTTTGCAGGACCACCGATCGACGGGTTGCAATACATGAATCCGACCATATCGGGATTCATTGTCAACATGACCGTTTTCGAGCCCATTCGTGCCGCAGCAAGAGAGGCTTCGATGCCGGCATGTCCGGCTCCGACGACGATGACGTCGAATTCACCTGCTTGATAAGCCATAGTACTGGTTCCTCCTTCTTATTCCACACGCAGTCGTCTCGAATTATTTCCCGAGACAGAACTGCGAAAACAACTGATCCAATAAACTATCCTGTGCTGTATCACCATTGATTTCGCCAAGCGTATCCCACGCTCGTCGTAAATCGATCTGTACCATGTCGATCGGCATCGCTGCTTCTGCTGCACCGAGAGCATCTTCAATCATTTGACTCGCTCGTTTGATGAGCTGGATGTGACGCGCATTTGAGACGTACGTCATATCCTGACTTTCGACACCCTGTTCAAAGAACAGACTCGCAATCGCTGCTTCGAGATCGTTGACGCCTGCTTCTTCGAGCAAGGATGTCGTGACGATTGGTCGACCATCAGCAAGCTCCGTGACACGCGCTAAGTCAATCTGTTGCGCCAAGTCACTCTTGTTGACGATGATGATCGCGTTCATCCCTTTGATTGCTTCAAACAGCAAGACGTCCTCATCCGTCAAAACATCGTTTCCGTTGAGGACGAGTAAGATCAAGTCGGCCGTCTTTAAAGCCTGACGTGACTTTTCGACACCCATCCGTTCGACGATATCTTCCGTCTCACGAATCCCTGCCGTATCAATCAACTTCAACGGTACACCGCGAACGTTAACATATTCCTCAATCGTATCGCGCGTCGTTCCCGCGATATCCGTGACGATGGCCTTTGCTTCTTGCACCAATGTGTTGAGCAAAGACGACTTTCCGACGTTTGGTCGACCGATGATCGCTGTGGATAACCCTTCGCGCAAGATTTTTCCTTGGCGTGCCGTTGTTAATAACTCTGCTAAAATCGCGCGGACAGCACCCGCATCACGTTCGACGATCTGTTGCGTCATCTCTTCTGCATCGTATTCCGGGTAATCGATGTTGACTTCAATCGCAGCAATCGTCTGTAACAATTGTTGACGTAAGTCTTGGACGAGTTTCGAGAGACGTCCTTCAATCTGACTGACGGCGACATGCATCGCTCGGTCCGTCTTCGCCCGGATCAGATCCATGACGGCTTCCGCTTGTGATAAATCGATGCGTCCGTTCAAGAACGCACGTTTCGTAAATTCACCAGGTTCCGCCAGCCGGACTTCCGGTTGGGCGAGGATGAGTTCGAGGACACGATTGACCGCGACGACTCCTCCATGACAATTCAATTCGATGACATCTTCACGTGTAAACGTCTTTGGTGCGCGCATGACACTCACCATTACTTCATCGACGACACGGTCCGCCTCATGGTCGACCAATTTCCCGTAATGAATCGTATGGGTTGGTACTTCCGTCAAGCGGTTGCTCCCTTTATAAACACGGTCGGCTACAGCGACTGCATCAGGACCTGATAAGCGCACGATCGCAATCGCCCCTTCTCCCATCGGCGTCGAAATCGCGGCAATCGTATCAAATTCCATCATCCGTTCTTCCACCTCGTTTTTCTTCTGTCTTTTTATGAGTATTTAATCCTTAATCGTTGCAATGGGTATAACGAAACAACTATACACGAAATGACGCAAAAGAAAAAGAGCGACACTCTGTCAAAACAAAGCGTCGCTCTTCACGTATTAGCGTTTCTTTTTCGATTTTTTAGGAGCCGGAGCTGCTTGTGCTGCTTCTTTTTCACGTTTAGCAGCCATTGTTGCTTCCGTCTGCAACTTAATCTTTTCACGCATCGGCTTCATGATGACGATCGTGACGATGATCGAGAAGATGTAACCGACGACCCAGTAAAGCGAAAGGGCAGATGGGAGTGTAACACCCATGATGAAGATCATGATTGGGAAGACGTAGAGCATGATTTTCATTTGTGGATTGTCTTCTTGACCTGCCATCGAGATCTTTTGTTGCAGATACGTCAGTACCGCAGACATGATCGGCAAGATGAAGAATGGATCCGGTTTACCAAGGTCGAACCAGAGGAATGTGTGTTGGAAAATAGCCGGTGTATAAATGATGGCGTTATAGAACGCGATCAAGATCGGCATTTGGATCAAGATCGGTAAACAGCCTGCGAGTGGATTGACGTTGTGCTCTTGGTAGAGCTTCATCATTTCCTGTTGCAATTTCTGTTGCGTCTCTTGGTCTTTTGAGCTGTATTTCTCACGAAGCTTCATCATTTCAGGCTGGATGACTTGCATTCCACCCATACTCTTCGTTTGTTTAATCATCAATGGAAGGATGACAAGACGAACGAGAAGTGTCGTAATGATGATTCCAATACCGTAATCACCGCTAAAGAACTGTGAAATCTCACGAATCAACCACGCCATCGGCCAAACGAAGTAATGTTTCCAAAAACCTTCTGTGTCTGCTGTGATCGGTTCACCAGTACCATACGAACTAGGTGTACAGCCGGATAATACGATCGCGAGCACGGACATGAGTCCGAGAGTTAACCAAATCTTAGTTCTCTTGTTCATAATTCCTCCTAGAAATTGTTTACGCTTTGTCGAACGCCATCTTCTTCTATAGTAAGGCAAGGAAAGGGAGCGCCGTACAAATCAACAGGATGCATTGCTACGATTCATTTTTTTGATCGCATCCAGACACCGGAACGTTTGAGCACGTGACGGAGACTGTCAGCCACTTCTTGCGCGGTCATCTTCGCGGCCGGATTGCGCGCGATGATCACCAAATCATAATTCGGGGCAATCGAGGCTTCATGCTGCTGGCATGCTTCCCGAAGATACCGTTTTACCTGATTCCGGACGACGGCATTCCCGATTTTCTTACTGACGGATAAACCAACCCGAAAGTGAGTCTGTTGCTCCTTTTTCAAGGCATACACGACAAATTGCCGATTTGCGACAGAGGCTCCTTTAGTAAACACCGCTTGGAACTCCTTGTCTTTCTTGACGCGGTATTCCTTCTTCACCTTATTCACACTCCATCCTGACACTACGAAAATTCGTCGTCTCTCATCATATCATAGAATAAACATGCGACGCGATAGGGCGCATGTGACAAAAGCACGAACACATGAAAAAACATAAAAAAAAATCACCTCGGATCATGCCCGAAGTGATGGATGCATCAATGCATTAGACAGTCAAGGCTTTGCGGCCCTTAAGACGGCGAGCAGCCAAGATACGGCGGCCACTCTTCGTAGCCATACGCGCACGGAATCCGTGAACTTTTTTACGCTTACGGTTGTTTGGGTTGAAAGTTGGTTTCATTCGTCTGCACCTCCTTTAAAAGATCTTTATAACCAATTGTTATTTTCTACTTTAAGGCAGTCTTGTACATTATATAAACTGATTGTGGCATTGTCAATGAAAGTTCAGAAGATTTCTTGTCCTGCTTAAGGGAGTTCTAGTTTGAAAACAGGCAATAGGATTCGACTGTGCAAACTCTATTACGCGATAGAATACATATGGGTCATAGAGGGGATGTGTGTAGACTTATCCACCTATCCACAGACTTATCCACATTATCCACACTTTCCGTGGATAACTCTTCACTTTGTCTACGATAGTATTTTTTAAAATCGACGTCAATCCTCGATTTTGGATTTCCTTTTTCCACTTCTTTTGTATTTTGTGAATAACTCTTTTTCAACGCTTCCTCTTTCGAAAAGTTATCCACCTCTTATCCACAATTTATCCACACTATCCACAGCTTGTGGGTAACTACCTGTGGACGGTTTAATTTACTTGTGGATAAATCATTCCAACCATTGCCAGGGCTCATTTCTTTTGATACACTAATTGTGCATAACATGATCCTGATCGTTCAGGACAAAACAAGTTATACACACCCTGTGGATAACTTTATACACAGATTCAACTGCCTGTGGATAACGTTATCCACAGTTTTTACGTTATGGGGATAAGTCGAGTTTCTTCATTAACTTTGTCTGTGTATAAGCCTGTGTACAAAAATTTTCTATCTTGATAAAAAAAGGGGGGTATTTATGAAAAACGCTGCCGAACTTTGGCATAATGTCTTATCTGTGATCGAGGAAGAGGAACGAACACCGAAAGCTAGTTATGATATGTGGTTAAAATCCACAGAAGGCGTCACGCTAAATGGAACGACACTACTCGTTTCAGCACCAGCTGCGTTTACGGTGACATGGCTCGAGCGCCAGTACTTATCTTTACTCGAAGACACAGTTGAGGAAGTAACAGGAAGCCGACTCGATATTCAGTTCATTGAAGAGGGACAAGCGAAGAAAATGCTCGATCGACAAGAAGAGGAACGTGTTGAGGCAACACCGACTCCGAAATCGCGTCCATCGAACATGCGGAGACCAACAGAGGAACTGACGATGAGTGAACTCGGACAATTGAATGAGAAGTATACGTTCGATACATTCGTCATCGGATCGGGGAACCGTTTTGCACATGCCGCTTCACTTGCTGTTGCGGAAGCGCCTGCTAAAGCATACAATCCGCTTTTCATCTATGGTGGCGTTGGTCTTGGCAAAACCCATCTGATGCATGCCATCGGACAGTACGTTCAAGATCAAAATCTCGGGACACGGATTGCCTATGTCTCTTCTGAACGCTTTACGAATGACTTCATTAACTCCATCCGTGATAATAAGACGGTTGAGTTTCGAAATAAATACCGTAACATCGATGTCCTCTTAATTGATGACATCCAGTTCCTTGCGGGCAAAGAACAGACGCAAGAAGAGTTTTTCCACACATTCAATGCCTTGCACAACGACCAAAAACAAATCATCATCTCAAGTGACCGACCACCAAAAGAGATTCCAACGCTTGAAGATCGGCTTCGTTCTCGTTTCGAATGGGGATTAATCACCGACATCACGCCACCGGATCTCGAGACACGGATTGCGATTTTACGGAAAAAGGCGAATGCGGAGCAACTTGACGTCTCAAACGAAGTCATGCTTTACATCGCAAGTCAAATTGATACGAATATTCGTGAGCTCGAAGGAGCGTTAACCCGCGTTATCGCTTATGCGAATCTCGTCGGACGACCAATCGATCCAAATGTTGCTGCGGAAGCCTTGCATAACATCATGCCGGTCGCTGAACCGCGTAAAGTTACGATTCGTGACATCCAGGAGTCGGTCAGTAAGCACTTCAATTTGCCATTTGATGATCTGAAGGCGAAAAAACGGACGAAATCGATTGCCTTCCCACGTCAAATCGCGATGTATCTCTCACGCGAGATGACGGAGAGCTCTTTACCGAAAATCGGAGAAGAATTCGGGGGACGCGACCATACGACCGTCATCCATGCCCATGAAAAGATCAGTATGTTGATCAAATCGGATGGGGAAACGGGAAAAGTCATCGAACAAATCAAACATGAATTGAAGCATTCATAAAACTGTGGATAAACATGTGGATAAAGTAGGGTGGTTATCCACAACTTATCCACACCGTTTTTGGCTTTATACCAAGTTATCCACCGACTTATCCACACTATCCACAGCCCCTAAGACTATTATTAAAAAAATATATTATTATGTTATGATGGGCGCATGCCCATTATTCTCGAGAGGAGTCTAACGACGATATGCATATCACCATTCAACGCGAAGCTTTAATTCAAGCAGTACAAGATGTAGCCAAAGCGGTCTCATCCCGCACGACGATTCCGATTCTGACAGGAATCAAACTCGAAGCTCATGGAGATGGTATGACGCTGACAGGAAGCGATACAGAAATCTCGATTGAACGGACGATCTATGCAGAAGAGAATGGAACATCTTATGTCACGGTTCACCGTGCTGGTAGTGTCGTCTTGAATGCCCGCTTCTTCGGCGATATCGTCAAAAAGATGCCAAAAGACGAAGTCACACTCGAAGTCTCACCGAACTTCATGACACGGATTCAATCAGGAACAGCGGAATTCCATTTGAACGGTCTTGATCCAGATGAGTTCCCACGCCTTCCGCAAGTCGATGGGGGACAACGTTTCCGTTTACCGGCTGATCTCTTACGTTCGATGATTCGTCAAACAAGCTTTGCTGTCGCTGTTCAAGAAACACGTCCTGTTCTGACAGGTGTGAACTTCTCAGCTGACAAAGGCATCTTGACGTGTGTCTCAACGGATAGTCACCGTTTAGCCCTTCGTCGTGCTCAGTTTGAGACAGATACAGATATCTCGTTCCAGAACGTCATCGTTCCAGGGAAGAGCTTAAATGAATTATCGAAGTTGCTTGGGGACGGTCATGTGGATATCACGATCACGAACCAACAAATCTTGTTCAAGATGAAGCACGTCCTCTTCTTCTCGCGTCTACTCGACGGAAACTATCCGGATACATCACGTTTGATTCCAGAAGAGTACCGGACAGCTGTCCGCATGAATGCGAAAGAATTGCTTCAAGCGATCGATCGCGCGTCGCTGCTTGCACGTGAGGACCGTAACAATGTCATCAAGTTCGCAGCTGAAGGAACGACAGCGGTCGAGATCTCTTCGCATTCACCAGAAGTCGGGAAAGTCTCGGAGCAAGTCAGCATCCTGTCGCTTGAAGGAGAAGAGCTGAAAATCTCGTTCAACTCGAAGTACATGATGGATGCCTTGAAGGCGCTTGACGCGACAGATATCGAAATCCAGTTCACGGGTTCGATTCGTCCATTCATCTTGCATCCAGTCGATCAAGATAATGTCCTGCAACTGATTCTTCCAGTACGGACAGCATAAGCATCAACAGAAAACACGTGACAAGACGGGTTCGATCGTTTCGACATCGGACCCGTCTTTTCGTATACCGTATATACGTTCGGGGATTTTGCTAAATCGTCTAATGTTTAGTACAATAAAGAGTACGTCATTTATAATATGTAGGTAGGAGGAGTCAATCCATGCAAGAAATCAGAATTACAACGGAATACGTCACATTAGGGCAGTTCCTGAAGCTATCGGATATCATCTCAAGCGGAGGACAAGCCAAACCGTTTTTAGCAGAGGTACCGATTCTAGTCAACGGCGAGGTCGATCAGCGACGTGGTCGTAAATTACGGGATGGAGACATCATTGATGTAGAAGACTACGGTCAGTTCATCATCAAGAACGAGGGCAACTAACGTGCGGCTGGATTCAGTCCGACTCAGTCATTATCGCAACTATGACGCACTCGAACTGTCATTCTCCGAAAAAACGAATGTCCTGATTGGTGAAAATGCACAAGGGAAGACGAACTTACTGGAAGCGATCTATGTCCTTGCTCTCGCGAAGTCGCACCGGACGACGCATGACAAGGAACTGATCGGTTGGGACCAGGAAACAGCGCGCGTCGAAGGACGTGTCGTCAAGCGGACCGGCTCCCATGTTCAAGAAATCGTCATCTCGGGTCGCGGGAAAAAAGCAAAGCTGAATCATCTAGAGCAACGACGCTTAAGTGATTATGTTGGGGCACTGAACATCGTTTTATTCGCCCCAGAAGATTTGCATATCGTCAAAGGTAGTCCACAAGTCCGCCGACGATTTCTCGATATGGAGATCGGTCAAGTCAGCCCGGTTTATCTGCATGAATTGAGCCAGTATCTGAAAGTGTTGAAGCAGCGGAATGCATTGCTGAAACAACTGTCCATGAAGGGAGGAGACGAGACCTTCCTTGATATCTTGACGGAGCAAATGATTACGCTAGCCGTTAAAATCGTTCAGCGCCGGCATCATTTCATGGCCCAACTCGAAAAGTGGGCACGACCGATTCATGACGGAATCAGTCGTGGACAGGAAGAACTCGCGCTCATCTATCGTTCGGACACATTCGGCGACGAATTACTCGATGTCGAAGGAATGACTGCGTCCTACACGCGGAAGTTTGGTAAAATAAAAGAAAATGAAATCCGAAGAGGAGTTACGTTGTTTGGACCACATCGCGATGACTTCGAGATGGAAGTCAACGGACGAAACGTCCAAACGTATGGTTCACAAGGACAACAACGGACAGCAGCCCTCTCGTTAAAGCTTGCGGAGATCGAATTGATTCATGAGGAAGTAGGGGAATATCCACTTCTTCTGCTCGACGATGTCTTATCCGAACTTGATGATCATCGTCAAACACATTTGCTCGATACGATGCAACAAAAGGTCCAGACGATCCTGACGACGACAAGCGTCGACGGGATTGCGCATGAAACGATCAACCAAGCGAAGTTGTTCCACGTGAAACAAGGGACGGTCGATTTGGAAGAGACATCATATAAAGAAACAGTAGGTGAGAAAACCGATGAGTAATCATGAAGATATGGAATTGGAACAAGGGTACGGTGCCGATCAGATTCAAGTACTTGAAGGATTAGAAGCAGTACGTAAACGTCCAGGGATGTATATCGGCTCGACGGCATCAAAGGGTCTCCATCACCTCGTATGGGAGATCGTCGATAACTCGATCGATGAGGCGCTCGCAGGGTACTGTGACACGATCAAGGTGACGATCGAACCAGGGAACTCGATCTTAGTCGAGGATAATGGACGCGGTATTCCAGTCGACATCCAAGAGAAGATGGGTCGTCCTGCCGTTGAGGTCATCCTAACGGTCCTCCACGCCGGTGGTAAATTCGGCGGCGGCGGATATAAAGTATCGGGTGGATTACACGGTGTTGGGGCTTCGGTCGTTAACGCCCTGTCGACGAAACTTGAAGTATTCGTCAAACGGAACGAGAAGCTGTATTACCAAGCGTATCATCGCGGTGTACCAGCGCAAGATCTCGAAGTCATCGGAACATCAGAAGAGACAGGAACGACGATTCGTTTCTTCCCAGACGGTGAGATTTTCCAAGAGACGCTCGAGTATGACTATGATTTGCTAGCGACACGTCTGCGGGAACTTGCTTTCTTGAACAAAGGCCTGAAGATCATCATCACGGACGATCGTGCAGATGAGCCGATGACACGTAGCTTCCACTACGAAGGTGGAATCAAGTCCTACGTCGAGCACTTGAACCGTTCAAAAGAAGTCGTTCATGCGGAACCTGTCTATGTACACGGAACAAAAGATGGCATCGAAGTCGAAGTCGCGCTTCAGTACAACGACGGATTTGCGTCAAACATCTACTCGTTCACGAACAACATCCCGACGCATGAGGGTGGTACGCATGAGACGGGCTTTAAGACAGCTCTGACACGCGTCATCAATGACTATGCGAAGAAGTTCGGTTTGATGAAGGATGCGGACGGTACGTTATCCGGTGAGGACGTACGTGAAGGAATGACCGCGATCGTTTCCGTCAAACACCCGAACCCACAGTTCGAAGGTCAGACGAAAACGAAACTCGGGAACTCCGACGCGCGTACGGTTACGGATTCACTCTTCTCTGGTGCGTTTGAGCAGTTCATGCTCGAAAATCCGACGAACGCACGCGCAATCGTCGAAAAAGGGATGATGGCGTCGCGTGCCCGCATGGCAGCGAAACGCGCCCGTGAACTGACACGCCGTAAAGGTGTTCTCGAAGTGAGCTCGCTTCCAGGTAAACTGGCCGACTGTTCGTCACGTGATGCGTCGATTTCCGAATTGTACATCGTCGAGGGTGACTCGGCGGGTGGTTCTGCGAAATCCGGACGCGATCGTCATTTCCAAGCAATCTTACCGATTCGCGGTAAAATCTTGAACGTTGAGAAAGCACGTCTTGATAAGATTCTCGGAAGCAATGAGATTCGGACGATCATCACGGCACTCGGAACAAGTATCGGTTCTGAGTTCAATATCGAAAAAGCACGCTATCACAAAGTCATCATCATGACCGATGCCGATGTCGATGGTGCCCACATCCGGACACTCTTGTTGACGTTCTTCTACCGTTACATGCGTCCGCTTGTCGAGCATGGGTATGTCTATATCGCTCAGCCACCTCTATACGGGATCAAACAAGGGAAGAACATCACGTACGTGCATAACGAACGTGAATTGACAGAGGCGCTTGCAGCGCTTCCTGAAAACGCACGGTACGACATTCAGCGCTACAAAGGTCTTGGGGAGATGGATCCAGAGCAACTTTGGGAAACGACGATGGATCCAAGTGGTCGTCAAATGTTGCGTGTCGAGCTTCAAGATGCAATCGAAGCAGATGAAGTCTTTGATATCTTGATGGGAGATCAAGTCGAACCACGACGCGACTTCATTCAATCACACGCACATTACGTCAAGAACCTGGATATTTAACGCTGAACAGAGAGGGTGGCCAGAAGCATGTCCGAACAAAATCACGGAATCATCAAGGATATTAATATCAGTCAAGAGATGCGTACGTCCTTCATGGACTACGCGATGAGCGTCATCGTCGCACGTGCTCTTCCGGACGTACGGGACGGCTTAAAACCCGGACACCGCCGGATTCTCTATGCGATGAACGACCTCGGTATTCGTGCCGATAAACCACATAAAAAGTCTGCCCGTATCGTCGGGGAAGTCATCGGTAAGTATCACCCGCACGGGGATTCTGCCGTCTATGACACGATGGTCCGCATGGCACAAGACTTCAGCTACCGTTACGAACTCGTCGATGGACACGGAAACTTCGGGTCTGTCGATGGAGACTCGGCGGCAGCGATGCGATATACGGAAGCCCGTATGTCAAAAATCGCGATGGAGATCGTTCGCGATATCAACAAAAACACAGTTGATTTCAAAGATAACTACGATGGTTCGGAACGCGAACCGGAAGTCTTACCGTCACGCTTCCCGAACTTACTCGTCAACGGTTCGAGCGGGATCGCGGTCGGGATGGCAACGAACATTCCACCACATCAGCTCGGCGAAGTCATCGATGGTGTCTTAGCCTTGTCGCACGATCCAGAAATCACGATCCAAGAACTGATGCAGCACATTCCGGGACCTGATTTCCCGACAGCTGGTGAAATTCTTGGTCGGAGTGGGATTCGTCGCGCTTATGAGACAGGACGTGGCTCGATCATCGTCCGCGCGAAAGCTGAGATTGAACAGACGAAAAAAGACCGGGAACGGATCATCGTGACGGAGTTGCCTTATCAAGTCAACAAAGCCCGCCTCGTTGAAAAGATTGCCGATCTCGTCCGCGAGAAAAAGATCGAAGGCATCACTGATTTACGGGACGAGTCAGATCGCCGCGGTATGCGCATCGTCATGGAAGTTCGTCGTGACGCCAATGCGAGCGTCATCTTAAATAACTTGTATAAACAGACGTCGATGCAAACGACGTTTGGTGTCAACATGCTAGCGATCGTTGGAGGACGTCCGAAAACATTGACGCTCAAGGAAATGCTTTATCATTACCTCGAGCATCAAAAAGAAATCGTGCGTCGTCGGACACAGTTCGATCTCGAAAAAGCAGAAGCACGTGAACACTTACTCGCTGGTCTACGGATTGCACTCGATCATTTGGATGAAGTCATTCAAATCATCCGCGGGAACCGGACAGCGGACGCAGCACGTGAACAGTTGATGGAGCGTTTTGCGTTATCTGAGAAACAATCACAAGCGATTCTTGATATGCGCTTGCAACGCCTGACAGGTCTTGAGCGGGAGAAAATTGAAGCAGAGTATGACGAAATCATGCAATTGATCGCGGAACTGAACCGCATCCTTGCGAGTGAGGAAGTCTTGCTTGATTTGATCCGGACAGAACTTGAGGAGTTGAAAGAACGTTTCAACGACGAACGTCGGACGGAAATCCGCATGGACCACATCGAATTCGAAGACGAAGATTTGATTCCGGAACAGGATATCATCATCACGTTGACAAGCAGTGGCTACATCAAACGGATGACGACGGATTCGTACCGGACACAACGCCGCGGTGGACGTGGGGTTCAGGGAATCGGAACGAACGACGAGGATTACGTCACGCGTCTCTTGTCTTGTTCGACGCATGATACGATTCTATTCTTTACGAACCGTGGGAAAGTCTACCGGATTCGTGGATATGAAGTACCGGAGATGAGTCGGACATCAAAAGGTGTACCGATCATCAACCTCATCCAAATCGAACGCGACGAAAAGGTCGAGACGATGATTCCAGTCAACTTCAAACGTTATCTCGAGGAGCAACAAGCAACTGAAGCACCTGTCGAGGTGATTGAAGGAGAGATTGAAGAGACGGAAGAAACGCTCGAAACGGAAGAAGTCGTTCAAGATGAGCAAAAATCATTGATCTTCATGACACGTAAAGGACGCGTCAAACGTTCACCGTTGTCTGCGTACGCACGGATCAACAAAAACGGTTTGATCGCGATTCGATTGTTTGAAGACGATGAGTTGACATCGGTTCGTCTCGCATCGACGGACGATGAAGTCTTTGCTGTTTCAACAAGTGGGAAAGCGATTCGTTTCCCAATCACGAATGTCCGCTCGATGGGACGTGGCGCTCGTGGTGTCAAAGCGATGACGTTACGTCCAGACGATTTCGTCGTCGGGATGGAACTTGCACGTGATGCCCAAGATGTTCTTGTCATTACGGAAAAAGGATTCGGTAAACGGACACCGATGACCGAGTTCCGTAGCCAGTCTCGTGGTGGTAAAGGATTGATCGCGAGTAAGGTGACGGAACGTGTCGGTCAAATCGTTGCCATGCGAATCGTTGATGTCGACGATGACATCATGATCATGACAGAGAGCGGGATCGTCATTCGGACAGACTCGCAATACATCTCACGTGTCGGCCGGAATACCCAAGGGGTGAAGGTCATTCGAATTGAAGAAGGTGACCGTGTTGCAACGGTTGCCAAACTGAAACGAGAAGAGACTGATGAAATGGAAGAAGACACTGACATCGTGTCTGAAGAGAATGTAGTCGAATCGGATGCTCCAGAAGAAGCGGAAGAGTAAGCAAGACGTCAGCAAGGAAGCAGCAGAGTGATACTACTCTGCTGCTTTTATCTACATATATAGATAGAAAGAAAATAAAATAAAAAAGGAGACGAAACGATATGCGAGTGGCAAGTAATCAATTACGCATCGGGGATCGTTTAACGGAACCCATCTATTTACATACAGATCATCCAATCGTAGAAGCAGGTAAAAAGATAGGAACGGATGAGTTACGGCGGATTCAACGATTTTTGATTAAAGAAGTCGTCATCGAAGATCGACCGGATTTAATCGAGAGCGAGGAGGCGCAAACTGAAACCGTAGCGGCTCATACAGAAAATCCGTTTGAAGCATTCATTCGTTCTTACAATAAAGTCTTCATGTCATGGGAACAGGGAATAAAGCCGAATGTGTATGAAGCATTGAGCTGGGTCAAACAGTCCGTTCCAGAACGGATTACGAGACAAGATGTCTTACCATTCTTCCTCGAGCGAGGAACGGAAGCTTATACCGTTCGACATGCCATCTATCGAGGGGCAATTGCGCAAATGCTTGCTGAAGCAGTCGGAAAAGATCGGAAATTAATCCATGAGTTATGGACAGCTTCTTATTTTGCTGACTACGGTCTCGCGCGAATCATGGAATGGCGTCATACGAAACGCTATGAAGCAATGCAACAAGAAATCTTCCACCGGCACCCCGCAATGGCATATCAAGCATTGCAAAAGGAGACGATCATTTCAGATACGGTCAATCGCTTGATTGTTCAACATCATGAACGACTAGATGGAACGGGTTATCCTTTAAAGGTAAAGGGAGATAAGATTACGGATCATAGTCGACTTTTTATTGTGGCAGATGTCTTTGCTGCGATGACAAGTTGGCGTCCATATCGAGAAGCATATACACCGTTTGATGCATACCGTCATTTAAAAGCACGACCGATGCAATATTGCTCGAAGTATGTCCTATTGCTCGGACAGTTACTTTTACCAATCGAAGTCGGTGATCGTGTCCTGATGAGTAATGGAAAGATTGCAACGATCGTTCGAAAGAATACAATCTTTGATCGACCTGTTATTTCATATGAAGAGCAAGGACGGATGATAGTCATGGATTTAATGGAAGAACGACAACATAGTATCATTCAGTTGATGGATTAATAGAGAATACACAGCCTCTTGAGCCGGAATCGTAAGGTTCAAGAGGCTTGTTCATGATTTTAAAAATAATTTTAAAATAAGTGTTGCACAATAATAAATCGCATGATATATTATTGCATGTCCTTAACAACGACAAGCGCTTGAAACAAACGAAAAAAACAATTTGAAAAAAGTTGTTGACTTCTTGTTTGAGACTTGGTATTCTAATTGAGTCGCCAAAACAGGCGCGGACGAACTTTGAAAACTGAACGATGAG
>NZ_LMPR01000012.1:0-210 GCF_001423925.1 Exiguobacterium sp. Leaf187
AAGCACTTGAACGCCGAAAGTAGTTGGGGGCTTCCCCCTGTGAGGATAGGACGTTGCCAGGCATTTAATTTATTCCGCAATAGCTCAGTGGTAGAGCAACCGGCTGTTAACCGGTAGGTCGTAGGTTCAAATCCTACTTGCGGAGCCAATGGCCCGTTGGTCAAGCGGTTAAGACACCGCCCTTTCACGGCGGTAACACGGGTTCGAATC
>NZ_LMPR01000012.1:372-162609 GCF_001423925.1 Exiguobacterium sp. Leaf187
ATTTTATTTAAAGATCTTAAGCGAGTTTCGTTCGTCTTAAGTTTTTTTTATATGAAATGCCAAGCATAACCAGAGTACGTACGCAAGAACACCGTGATTCCCTTCACGGTGTTTTTTTTGTATATTCATGCGTTTTTTTGTTGAGTTGAACCACTTGTTTGTTACCGCTTACAATACATGTAGAAGTGACTATGACATAGGGGGAATATCGTATGAACATCGCGTATATCAGCGTACCGTACCGTTATGGACAAGGAAAGCCAGGCACTGAACACGGACCTGCTGCTGTCGAAAAAGCGGGTCTACTCGCGACACTCGAAGCACGGGGACAAGAAGCAGTACGCTACGGGGAAGCGGCTGTTTTATCCGAGGATGCAGTCCGGGAAGAAGATCCTAAGCTGAAACGTTTGGAAGGCGTCGTCCATACGACGAATGACTTGCACCTGATCGTACGTGACGCGTTATCGGAACAACGTTTTCCGTTGTTAGTTGGTGGCGATCACAGCATGGCGATCGGAACGATTGCTGGGTTACGTCAGACTGTACCACGTCTTGGCGTCATCTGGTTCGATGCACACGGTGATTTGAATACACCGGAAACATCACCGTCTGGTAACATCCACGGTATGCCGCTCGCTGTAGCCCTTGGGGAAGGACATCAGCGTTTAACGGAAGTCGGAGGAACAGATATCAAGCTGCAACCGGAACACCTCGTCTTCATCGGATTACGTGACGTTGATCCAGGGGAACAAGAGCTGATTGATCGTCTTGGTATTCGGGTCTATGATATGGAAGCGATCCGAACTCGGGGAATGGACGCGATCATGGAAGAAGCGATTGCTTATTTGAAGGAAACGACGGATGCATTCTATCTTAGCTTTGATATGGATGGTCTCGATCCATCACTCGTCGTCGGTACAGGTACACGTGTCGCCGATGGCATTTTCTTAGACGATGCGAAAACGGTGCTCAAGCATTGTGCAACGGCAGAAAACTTCATTGCAGCTGAATTCGTTGAAGTGAATCCGTTACTTGAAGAAGGAAATGGAACAGCGGAACTTGCGAATGAACTGATCGGAGATCTACTTTTGGCAATGGAAACACATCGCTTAGTAAAATAATGGATAGAACTTGAACTCTTTTCAGCGGAGTTCAAGTTTTTTTTGTTACAATTTAAAAGGAGATGAAACATTTATCGGTCGACTTCGTATAAGAGATTGACCGCATAGAGCGGGGGGTATTCAAAGTGGAAGAAACGACACTACGCTTAATTGAGCGAGTGAAACAAGGAGACCGTGATGCATTCGCGGCACTTGTTGATCTATATAAGGAAGGTGCCTTTCTTGTGGCTTTCCGCGTCTTGCGCGATCGAATGGAAGCGGAGGATGCGACACAAGAAGCCTTCATCCGTGTATTTACGAAGATTGATTCGTATAATGCACAATGGAAGTTCCGGACTTGGTTGTACCGAATCGTCACGAACGTATCGATTGACCGATTACGGAAAAAGAAACCTGATTATTCTCTTGATGCTGAGATGTCAGGTACTGAAGGACTGACATTGTATTCACAACTCGAGAGCAAGGATACCTTGCCGGAGGACCAAGTGGTCGATAACGAGCAACGAAACGAAGTCGGGGACGCGATTGCAGCTTTACCAGAAAAATACCGTGTCCCACTCGTCCTGAAATATGTAGAAGATCTTTCGCTAAAGGAAATCAGTGAAATGATCGAATTACCTGTCGCTACTGTCAAAACTAGAATTCATCGTGGACGAGAAGCGCTGAAGAAGCATTTTGCCAAACGATGAGAAGGAGGAACTCACCATGTCACGAGAGCATGTACATGAACGGATCCAGGATTATTTAGACCAAAACCAACCACCTGAGGAATTCGAGCGATTAGAAGCAGAGTTACGAGAAGTAGACGCGATGGACGAGTTCGAAGAGTATCGGCTCCTTGATGCTCGACTGCGTCAACTTCCAGCGCCTAAATTATCGGCAGATTTTACATCCCGCGTGCTGGCACAATTGCCTGAACAGGTGGAGACGCCAAGCGCTGCTTTGCTGCACCAACCGCAACCGTCTCGTTTTGGAGGTAAGATGAAGCAGTACCCATTGCTCGCGGCAGCGGCTGTTTTCTTACTCTTGTCGGTCGGTAGCCTAGGTGGTTATATGGCACAAGAAGAACATGACTTATCTTATACGAATGCACCAGGTATCGTCGCTCAAAATGGTGAGGTCGTTGTCCCGAAAGGCGTCACGGTCGACCAAGATCTATATGTCGAAGGCGGGAACGTCCGCATCGAAGGGAAAGTCAATGGCGATGTCATGACCGTTGACGGGAAAGCGTACACGGCGAGTGCTGGTAGCGTGACCGGAGAAATCAAGGAAATCGATCAATTATTCGAACGCGTATGGTACGGAATCAAGCGTCTATTTCAATAATCAGCTGGGACGAGTCGAACTCGTCCCTTTGTGCTATAATGGAAACTGTTTAAATCAGATGAGTTAGGGGGCACGGTTGGTGAATTACTTCAGCTGGCAACCACTTCAATTTCAATTGTTGAAACTGGGAGAAAACGTACATTGGTACGATTATATTAATGACGTGATTGATATTGCGGTCGTGACGTTCGTCATTTACCGTCTCATGATCATCGTCAAAGGAACAAAAGCGGTCCAGCTCATTAAAGGGATCTCGGTCATTTTGATCAGTTGGTTCCTGAGTGGCTTTTTTGGACTCAAAACACTGCAATTCTTACTGAATCAAATCATCACCTATGGGTTACTGGGGATTATCATCATCTTCCAACCCGAACTCCGGCGTGGACTGGAACATTTAGGACGAACGAGTAAATTCTTCTCGCGTAGTGCGGTCAGTGATGAAGATGAACAAATTCGAATCGTCGATGCGCTCGTATCGTCTGCTCAGTACATGTCAAAACGGCGTATTGGGGCACTCGTGACGATTGAACGGGAGACTGGACTGAGTGAATACGTGGAGACGGGTATTCCGCTCGGCTCACAAATCACGAGTCAGTTGCTGATCAACTTGTTCATTCCGAATACACCCTTACATGATGGTGCCGTCATCGTCCAGCAAGGCAAGTTAGCAGCAGCCGCTTGTTACTTACCGCTGTCTGAGAGTGCACATATCTCAAAAGAGCTTGGAACACGTCACCGCGCAGCAATTGGTGTCAGTGAGGTGACGGATAGTGTCACGCTCGTCGTCTCGGAAGAAACGGGTGGTGTCTCACTCGCCATCAATGGACGTCTATACCGGGAACTCGACGAAGAATCCTTGCGGACGAAGTTACTTGAGACAATCGTCAAGGCCGAACCGACGAATACTTCCTTCTTGAACTGGATGGGGGCGAAAAAATAATGTTCGAAAAGTGGTTCAATGAACGCTGGTTTTTACGTATCGTTGCCGTTGCCTTAGCCGTCATGTTGTATTTGATGGTCGCAGGTTCGAATACGACGGGAAAAAGCGATGCGGCTAGTCTGTTACCGATCGCAGGACAAGGCTCGACGAAGTTTGACGTACCGGTCACGGTCCAGTATGATGAATCGCAATGGGTCGCCTATAATATTCCAAATACGATGGAGGTCACCGTTAAAGGTCCTTCGAGTAGCTTGACGATGCTCCGGCTTGTTCAGGATTTTGGATTATCGATTGATTTGAAAGGCCTCGACCCGGGCTATCATCGTGTCCGTGTCACACCGACCGGCTTCGGAAAAGATGTCGAAGTGACGCCGAAACAACAGACGATCGAAGTCTTCCTCGATAAGAAGATTACGAAAGAAGTACCGGTACAAGTCGCCTTACTCAATAAAAACAAAATCGCTGAAGGATATGTCGCTGGGGAAGCGCAACCGAACCAACAAACTGTTGAAGTCACGGGAGGCGCGGAGAAGTTACAGGCGATTTCAGCAATCCAAGTACCGATTGATGTGACCGGTCGGGCAGAGACGTTCAAAGAGACGTTCAATGCTAAAGCGACGGATGCGAACGGGAATACGATTAATGCATCTTATCAACCGGAGCAATTAGAAATCACAGTACCGATCTATAAGGAAAGTAAGACGGTACCAATCAATGTGAAGACAAAAGACAACGTCAAAAAAGGGTATACCGTTGTCAAGATCGTTCCCGTCACGACGGAAGCTCGTCTATATGGAACAAAAGAAGAGTTGGAACGGATTGGTTCCGTTGATACAGAAGCGGTCTCGCTTAAGGGATTGACGAAGACGACGGAAAAAACCGTCAAACTCGTGGAACCGGAAAACGCGACGGCGATGGATCCGACACAGGTTACCGTCAATATCGTCGTTGAAAAGGAAAACGCGAAATCGACGACAGAAACCGTCGAGGATCGAGCAGAGAAAACGATCCCGGGTGTGACGGTCACATTGAACGGGTTTGATGAGTCGAAGTATACGATTGATTATAACCAAACGATGGATGTCGTTGTCCGTGGGAAAGAATCGGATCTAGCATCGATTGATGCGACGGATATTAAAGCGGTCATCGATGTGACAGGCTTAAAGGAAGGGACGCATGGATTGCCGATTTCATACCAGACGTCGAAAGCCTTCGATGTCTTGCGTCCGGATAACATGGATGTCACGTTAAAAGCCGTGCCTCGGACATCCGTTCCGACCAATTAAAACAAATTAGTGAAATGAGGAAATAACATATGGGTAAGTATTTTGGAACTGACGGCGTACGCGGCGTCGCAAACGTAGAATTGACACCGGAACTGGCGTATCGCCTCGGTCGAACAGGTGGTTACGTGTTAACAAAACACGAAAGCACACGACCTAAAGTCTTAATTGGACGCGATACACGTGTTTCTGGTCAAATGCTTGAGAACGCACTTATCGCGGGTCTTTTATCGATCGGTGCAGAAGTCATGCGTCTAGGTGTCATCTCGACACCAGGTGTCGCGTATCTGACAAAAACAATGGATGCGACAGCAGGAGTCATGATTTCCGCGTCGCACAATCCAGTAGAAGATAACGGGATCAAGTTCTTCGGATCAGACGGCTTTAAGCTTGATGACGCAACAGAACTTGAAATTGAAGCATTACTCGATGAAGCAGAAGATACATTGCCACGCCCAGCCGGAAAAGAACTCGGCTTCGTTCATGATTATTTTGAGGGTGCACAAAAGTATCTGCATATGCTTCGTCAGACATCGGATGAAGATTTCTCAGGCATCCATGTCGCGATTGACGGTGCACACGGAGCGACGTCAAGCCTCGCACCACGTCTATTTGGTGACTTGGAAGCAGAAGTATCGACGATCGGAACGAATCCGAACGGACTCAACATCAATGATGGTGTCGGTTCGACACACCCTGAACACCTTGCTGCCTTCGTCAAAGAAAAGAGCGCAGATGTCGGTTTGTCATTTGATGGCGACGGCGATCGCTTGATTGCAGTCGATGAGAACGGCGATATCGTCGATGGTGATAAAATTATGTTCATCTGCGGGAAATACTTGAACGAACTTGGTCGTCTGAAAGACAACACGATCGTTGCGACGGTCATGAGTAACCTTGGTTTTCATAAAACCGTCAAAGAAAACGGGATGACGGCGCTTCAGACAGCAGTCGGTGACCGTTATGTCGTCGAAGAGATGCGTAAGAACGACTATACGCTCGGTGGCGAACAGTCGGGGCACATCATCTTCATGGATTACTCAACGACAGGAGACGGCATGTTGTCAGGCGTCCAGTTGTTGCAAATCATGAAAGCGACAGGGAAGAAGTTATCAGAACTCGCAGCTGAGATGCCGATCTTCCCACAACGTCTCGTCAATATCCGTGTTTCAGATAAAAATGGCGCAATGAGCGGTCCTGCTGTACAAGCAATCATTGCGGAAGTTGAAGCGGAAATGGCGGGGAACGGACGGATCCTCGTTCGTGCGTCAGGAACAGAACCACTCGTTCGTGTCATGGCGGAAGCTCCGACACAAGAAGCGTGTGATGCGTACGTCGAGCGGATCGCGAATGTCGTTCGTGAGAACTATGCGTTACAAGAAAACTAAGAAACCCGAAGCAGAGCGATTGCTCTGCTTCTTTTTTTACAATTATTTTAGAAAAACAGCTTGAGATTTTTACAAAAAATAGGGATTATACGTATTGATTAGTGAAATATCGGGAATAGTTACAACTACGTTACCTTTCTTGCTTTTTCAAAGTAAAGTTCGTATGATGGTGAAGTCGGACAGAAACGGGGTCAGACGGAACTAAAAAGCGCCAGGGCTTTCTTCGTAGGTTGAAAGCTGACGAGGTGGAGGTTTATCGAATCATTCGGCGGATGCCTCCCGGTAACAGGTCCATACCGTAAATCGTTCTGAAATCGTCCAAGTGATTGGGCGGACAAACAGACCGATCGGGACCCTCTCAACAAGAGCCGTTTCCTCTTCAGGGAAATACTTGTAAATGGAGAGATGTAACATGTGCGGAATCGTAGGTATGATCGGACAGGTCAACACGAAAGAAATTTTATTAAAAGGTCTCGAGAAGCTCGAGTACCGCGGCTATGACTCGGCAGGTCTTGCGTTCGTCAACGACGGCGTCCAAGTCCATAAAGAAGTAGGCCGGATTGCTGCGCTACGCGAAGTCGTTCCTGCAGAGGCAGACGGCACAGTCGGAATCGGACACACACGTTGGGCGACACACGGTGTCCCAAGCGTACCAAACGCGCACCCACACCAAAGTGCGTCAGCACGTTTCACACTCGTGCACAACGGTGTCATCGAGAACGATGAGCAGTTGAAAGCAGAATTGAACGTCGATCTCCTGAGCGACACGGATACAGAAGTCATCGTTCAGATGATCGAAAAGAACTTCAACGAGACAGGCGACGTCGCGGAAGCATTCCGTCAAACACTCCGCGTCTTGCATGGTTCGTATGCGCTCGCATTGATCGATGCAGAAAACCCGGACGTCTTATACGTCGCGAAAAACAAATCACCACTTCTCGTTGGTCTCGGTGACGGTACGTTCAACGTCGTCGCTTCAGACGCAATGGCAATGTTGCAAGTAACGGATCAATTCGTTGAGTTGCATGATGGTGAGATGATCATCTTGACGCGTGATAGCGTGACGATCCAAGATCTCGACGGGAACGTCCAAGAGCGTGAAGCGTACACGGCTGAAATCGATGCATCAGATATCGAAAAAGGAACGTACGCGCACTATATGCTCAAAGAGATGGATGAGCAACCAGCAGTCATCCGGAACATCGTTCAAAAATATCAAAACGAAGCAGGCGACATCACACTCGATCAATCAGTCCGTGATCTCGTACTCGGTCGTGACCGTGTCTATATCATTGGTTGCGGAACAAGCTACCATGCTGGTTTGATCGGAAAACAGTTGATCGAACAAATCGCAGGCATCCCGACAGAAGTGCACATCTCTTCTGAGTTCGGATACAACATGCCATTATTGACAGAGAAACCGCTCTTCCTCTTCCTTTCACAATCAGGTGAAACAGCGGATAGTCGTGCCGTTCTCGTCGAAGCGAAGAAACTTGGTCACCCGGCACTGACGATCACGAACGTTCCAGGATCAACATTGTCACGTGAAGCAAACGCAACATTGTTGCTCCACGCGGGCCCAGAAATCGCCGTTGCTTCAACAAAAGCGTATACAGCTCAAATCGCTGTTCTCGCTGTCCTTGCGTTTGACCTTGCTCAAGCAAAAGGGGTTGCCGTCAACTTCGATCTCATGAAAGAACTCGGTAAAATCTCAAGTGCGATGGAGTCGGTCATGTCTCAAAAAGATCGCTTCCAAGAAATCGCGACAGAATACTTGTCTGAGTCACGCAATGCGTTCTTCATCGGTCGTGGACAAGATGCATACGTCGGGATGGAAGGTGCATTGAAACTCAAAGAGATCTCGTATATCCAAGCAGAAGGATACGCGGGTGGAGAGCTCAAGCACGGTCCGATCGCTTTGATTGAAGACAACACACCGGTCATCGCGCTCGTGACACAACCACACGTTCATCTCAACAACCGTGGGAATATCAAGGAAGTCGTCGCACGTGGGGCAAATGCGTGTGTCATCGCAGCAGAAGGTCTTGAATTGCCAACAGATGCATTCGTCATTCCAGCAGTCGAGCCACTCTTGTCACCACTCTTGTCGGTCTTACCACTTCAATTAATCTCATACTACGCGGCACTCGGTCGCGACTGTGACGTCGATAAGCCACGTAATTTGGCGAAGTCGGTAACGGTTGAATAAGGAAACAAATCGACTCCAAATGACAGGCGTGTAAGCGTCTGTCGTTTGGAGTTTTTATATTAGGAGGAGAACGAGATGAACCGCTGGATCACCGCATTTCCTAAGAGATATGAACAGGACGTTCGGGTCGTTAAAGCATGTCTACCGTTTGGATGGACACGATTATCACCAGGGGCGATCGAAGTAAATATAGAACAGGAACACATACAGATTCCGATGCGTTTGTATTTATCAGAAATCGACTCGGAGCGGATCAAGCAACTGACGTCGACTCAGCAGACGATTTTATATTGCCTTTACACCCGTCACCATGATGGTCATGTTCGTGAGCAGTATCTTCAGCAGTTACTTAAAAACTATCCACACGACGGATGGGTTCTTGCCTATATCATCGAACTTGCTAGTGAATACGTCCGTGACATCGTCGACATCATCGTACCCGCAATCGAGCAATGGGATCCGGAAGTGAAGCGGCGATTCGTCGAGGATGATCCGGCATACATGAAGCGAATCGAAGACCGGATGATCAGTTACTGGAATGCTTATTATCGGTCAAGTGGCGAACGACGATCCGAAGCGAACTACCCAGGCTTTCGGATTATAGAGTCGTTACGGGAGGATGCTTCGGTGGAGGAAGTGTGAAGAGATGAAAAGGAGGGGCGCACTTGATTACGAAATCAAAGGATCTGTACTTAGAAGGACCCGGACCTGCTGTTTTGTTGTTACATAGTTTTACTGGAAGTGCGAATGAGATGCGGGGACTCGCTCGTTTTTTACATGCAGCCGGCTATACCTGTTACGCGCCCAATTACGCCGGGCACGGGGAATCGCCGGAGCGCTTGTTTGAGACGACGATCGAAGACGTCTGGCAGTCCGCGCAAGTCGGACTCGCGTTTTTACAAGATCGAGGACACAAAGACATCTTTTTGATCGGACAATCACTCGGTGGAGTAATGGCACTTCGACTAGCAGAACAGTCAGGATGCGCTGGACTCATCTTACTCTCGACGCCGATTCTTGAGCGGACGATTGCCGGACTTGAGCACCGCGTCCGTCGGTATACGGAACGGTATTTTCAATTTGACGATCGTTCGCCAGAGTGGATCTTAGATTTTGTCGACCGTCATTTTCCACGCCCGGAAAAAGACTTACGGGCACTGCAACAGTTCATCCTCGACACGGGAGTTGTCTTGCCGAAGATCACGCAACCCATCGCTCTATTCCTTGGTGCCTTAGATGATGCCGTCTATCATGCAAGTCTCGAGCGAATCGAAACGACAGTGCCGAGCCGAGATCAGAAAAAGGTCCTTCTTCCGAACAGTAAACATTTACTGACGCTCGATCGGGATAAACAACGTTTGTTCGAAGAAATCCTTATCTTCTTGAAGACGCATCCGGTAGATTCCTTGAAACCATCAGCTGCTGTGCAGTAGGCTAGATAGGTAAGCTAGACGTGAAAGGGGAAGGGATCATGCGAATTTTAGTAGTAGGAGCAAGCGGAACGATTGGGCAGGCAGTCGTCGAACGGCTGAGTGGGCGGCATGACATCATTCGTGCCGGACGAAGCGGAGCGGATGTACAAGTCGACATCACATCAGAGGAAAGTATTCGGGCGATGTATGAAACAGTCGGTTCTGTTGATGCCGTCATCAGTGCCACAGGTGGTGCTCATTTCGGTCCATTGACGGACTTAACACCGGAGCTTAATCAAATCGGAATCGACAGTAAACTAAAAGGTCAGGTCAATCTTGTCTTGCTTGGTTTAGAGTCAGTACGAGACGGGGGAAGCTTTACGCTGACGACCGGCATCATGATGGACGCTCCGATTCGCCAAGGCGCATCCGCTGCGCTTGCGAACGGTGGGGTCAAAGCGTTCGTTCACGCAGCAGCGATCGAGATGCCACGAGGTATTCGGATCAACAGTGTCAGTCCGAACGTACTGATCGAGTCGCTTGAAAAGTACGGACCCTTCTTCCGTGGTTTTGAAGCCGTTCCGGCGTCACGTGTCGCGACGGCGTTCGAAAAGAGTGTCGAAGGGGCACAGACAGGGCAAAATTACGAAGTCTATTAACTAAAAAAGCAGGTAGCGAAAATCGCTACCTGCTTTTTTAGAACCCGGATATGACATAACGTTCGATTCCGAATAGTAATAGAGTGATCCCGAGACAAATGAGTAAGTTGCGTACGAACCAACGACCTGTCATCGTCCGGTTCATGATCAGTTTCTCCAGTGTCAGATTGACGAGAAGCACACATAAGAAGATGACGCCAAACCAAATCATCCAGACACATCCTTTCCTTCTTCTTAACGAATCCAACAGCTAAAAAGTTTCACGCCCGTCAAGAGCAGGAAATCATTCAGATGAACGGGAAGGAAACAAGCAGTCGATTTTACAAGGAGGAACATGACGATGAAACAAGCAGTCCTAGTGATTGATTTTCAACAGGAACTCGTCGACGGAAACACAGAAGAACGACCGGTATACTTAAAAGAGCAAGTTGCGCACGTCATCGAAGCGGTCGTGCTTGAAGCAGACGAACGAAACGTTCCGGTCGTCTTCATTCGGGATTTGGACGTCGCTGGCGGAACAGGACCTGGGTTTGCAGTCCATGACTCGATTCCCGTTCCAGCGTCCAGTGTCACGTTCGATAAAGCGGCGACGAATGCGTTCCATGATACACCCTTGCTCGATCATCTACGCCAAGCATCGATTGAACATCTGATCGTTTTAGGCTGTAAGACGGAACACTGCATCGATACCGCGGTGCGCAGTGCGACGGTGCACGGCTTTGATGTCACACTCGTCGCCGACGGGCATACGACGAACGGCTCCGATGTCCTGACGCCGGAGCAAATGATCGCCCACCACAATCAAGTCTTGCACGGTCATTATAACGTCGAGCACTTTGCGATTGTTCGTCCGTCAACGGAAGATGTCTTCACCCCAACCCACAATGACTACCGGACATGAAGAGGAGAATAAGATGATTGAATTACGAAAAATAACAGCGTCCGATTACGATCGCTACGCGACGCTCGTCCAAAACGAACGTGTCATGCGTTACATCACGGAACAGGCATTAACAGATACGGAAACGAAACAACGCTTTGACCGAATCCTTGAACAACAGCAGCACGACCGACTCGGATCGTATCTGATTTATACCGAAGAGACATGGATTGGAATCGGGCACATGACCCGGAGTCAAACGCAACCGTTCGAAGCAGAGCTCGGTTACATGCTGCTACCCGATCAGTGGGGACGCGGATACGGCACAGCGATTGCAGAGCGTCTCTTACAGTTAGCGACAGAAGAAGAGTTACAGGTCGTCACGGCAACGATTGATCCAGCACATGAAGCGTCGCGCCGTATTTTGATCGGATTAGGTTTTGAATCGACCTATGTTGGACCGATTGACGGTCTACCAGGTGAAACGCTACAGAAAATAGTGGGGACGACAGAATGACACGAGACGAATGGATTGAACATTTTCAACTCGATGTCGCAGCATGCGCGACTGTCGACGAATCGTATAGTTCTGAAGTCGATCGTCTCATTTTAGCGGATGGTCAGGTCGTTTTCTTAAAGCGCCCCTATACGGCTGAAAAGTGGTACCGGGAGCGAGGCTGGATTCATGCACTAGAAGGGTTTGTACCCGTGCCGCACATCTTAGCTGAAGCAGCTCCCGGGCAGACGACCGGGGCGTTCGTGCTTGCTGCCTTACCGGGACAGGCACCGGTCACGATGACTAAAAAATTGGCGTACGAAATTGGTCGAACGCTCGCAATGCTGCATACGTGTACAGGAGAAGCTTACGGCGAGTATACGGAAGATGGATTTTATGCCTATCCGGTTCAGAACTGGCGACGCTTCCGGAATGAAAAACTCGATGGATTCATGCCGTTCATCACATCCGAACTCGATCCCGTTTTTTTAGAGAACATCCAAACAGAGTTAGTCAGACGAGAACAGTCGTTACCGGAGCCTTCATGTCCCGTTGCCACACATTGTGACTTCCGCCTAGCAAATTTACTGACGGTAGGTGATCAAGTCATAGGGGTGATCGATTTCGAGACGACCCGTTATGGGGCGATCGAGATGGACTTCACGAAGATCATCCGTAATCTCAATACGTTCGGTTCCATTTACGTCACGGCATTTCAAGAAGGATACGCGACGTTACACTCAGACGTGCCAATTGAGATGTATCTAGCACACTATCGTTTGTGGGAAGCACTCACGGCTGTTGGCTGGTGCATCAAACGTGGACTAGAAGAGCACCGGGCGTTCTTTGAGGAGAACATCATGCTCATCGAGCAGGAATTACAGATGACGAGCATATCGGACGGGTATTGATTCACCCATGTCTTGGAAGAAACCTCTATACTTAGGGAAATGAGGAATATGAGGGGGAAGCGAGATGACAGGGAAACGAATCGGAATCATCGGTGGTGGACTCGCCGGAATCTTTGCGGCACGTCAATTGCAGGCAGCAGGACATGCTGTTGAAATCATCGAAAAAAGCCAGAGCGTCGGGGGGCGAATGGCAACTCGTCGGATTGATGAAGGAACAGCGGATCATGGTGCCGTCTTCTTCACGGTTCGGACGGAAGAGTTGGAACGCGAAGTCGACGAATGGCTTGAGAAGGGATGGGTTCGTAAGTGGTTCGGAACGGATTTTCCACGCTATGTCGCAACGAACGGTATGAATCAACTCGTACAAGCGATTGGTCGAGGGATTCCCGTTCAGTTGAATGAGCAGGTCACGCATATTACGGCAACAGAGGATGAACTCGTCACACAAGCGACGGATCATCAAGGTACGTATGATGCGTTACTCGTGACGGCGCCTGTGCCGCAAGCATATGAACTGTTGCAGTCTTCTGATCTGGCGCTTGGAGATGACGATCATGAGCAGTTACGCCAAGTGACGTTCGAGCCGACATTCGTGGGTCTGTTTGAAATCAAAGAGCGACTGACGATCGGAGAAGTTGGTCTACAAGACGAACAACTTGTCGATGGGATGTTAAAACTCGTCAATAATGCCGAAAAGCAGATTTCGAAGACGACACTCCTAAGCGTCTATATGACAGCCCGCTTCAGTGAAGACTGGTACGAGCGTCCGGAAGAAGAGACACTCGCTGAAGTCGAGCGGCTGTTACAACAGCAACTCGGACCGGCGACGATTGTTTCGCGTCAGCTCAAACGTTGGCGTTACGCTCAGGCACGTGCGGTTTACCGGACACCGCATTTGAAACTAGCGGCACATCCGCTTTGGCTTGCCGGGGATGCGTTCCTTGAAGCCGATGATGCGTCAGGGCGGACGCGCGTCGAGAGTGCTGTCATCTCCGGATTACGCGTCGCAGAGGCGATTGATACCCACTTACGTCAGACGGTGACAGCGACGGAATGAACGACAACATGCACTTCTTTTCTGAATCGAGAAGAAGCGCATGTTTTTTTGTTACTCACGATCATTCCCCCTGGAAGTGTTGCTCACTCCAAGCTGCCATTTGGTCAAGAATCGGTAAAAAACTATGTCCGGCATCCGTCAGGGAATATTCAACGCGAGGAGGAACTTCGCCAAAGACGTGTCGTTGAATCAAACCGTCCGCCTCGAGCTCGCGAAGCTGACGCGTTAATGTTCCTTTAGAGATGCCTGTTAATTGTTGCAGTTCATGAAAACGATGCGTCCCGTGTGTCAGGTGCCAGAGCAAGATGATCTTCCATTTGCCAGCGACCATCTGTTGGACCCGAGTGACTGGACAAGCCGTCCGTTGATTAGTTGTTGAATCGAATACAGCCACGTTCATCCTCTCCCATTGGTTCGTTTTGAGGGACCTAGTTTCAGATAAGTGCCTACTTTTTTTAGTGTATCACCTGGCGTATCATGAAGAACAACATCAAACTTCAAAGGAGTGGTTTCATCATGAAATGGTTAATTACAGGAGCAACCGGAAAATTAGGGGCGCGCATCGTGCAACATCTCAGTGAACAAGTCGGCAACGAACATGTAGCGGTTAGTGTCCGTGACGTTGAAAAAGCAGCGTCGCTTGCAGCGCAAGGAATCGACGTCCGGCATGGTGATTTCGATCAGCCGGAAACACTCGGACACGCGTTTCAAGGTATCGATCGTCTGCTGATCATCTCGACGGACGGTGAAGAAGCAACACGGATCCGGCAACATCAAGCCGCTGTCACGGCAGCACAAGCGGCAGGCGTCAAGCTGATCGGTTATACGAGTATCGCCAATGCGGCACAGAGCACGAACGGACTTGCGCGAACACATCGGGTCACAGAAGAAGCGATTCAAGCGACAGGTATCCCGTATGTCTTTTTCCGCAACAACTGGTATCTCGAAAATGAACTCGGAACGATGGATGCCGTCGCACAAGGTGCAGACTGGTTAACAGCAGCAGGTGAAGGCAAAGTCGGATGGGCGTTACAAGAGGAGTATGCGCTAGCGATTGCGACGGGACTGACGCTCGAGCATCCAAAAGCGATCTATGAACTATCAGGTCCGTTGCATACACAAGCAGAACTCGCGAATGCAGTCGGAACAGTACTTAACCGATCGGTCGCTGTAGATGAAGTAGATAGCGCGACCTATGGCGAGCGGATGCAAGCAGCTGGCTTACCTGACTTCTTGATTCCAATGTTGACGGGTATCCAGGCAGATATCGCAGCCGGAACCCTTGCGGTGGAAAGTACTGATTTTAAAGAATTACTCGGTCGTCCTGTGACGACGCTAGAAGAGGGAGTCCGTCTCCTTTTGAAAAGATAAGTTCATCTGAACGTTTTCAGGATGAACGAGTAGGGTAAATCCCCTTTAGAAGCAATTAAAGGAGGAGCCCTACCATGAAACTGTCATCCTATCGTGTCAAGGAAGGCGAGCAAGTCTCGTTTTCGAATTACCCGACATCAGAAAAACATGAGATTTCGGAAGCGGAATTGCGAGAGAAGCGGATTCCGAAAAGTGTCGAGACGTTACAAGAGTTACACTGGCGTTTACATGCCGAAGAGAAGAACGGCGTCCTCGTCATCCTGCAAGCGATTGATGCAGCGGGGAAGGATGAGGCAATCAGCTACATCTTTTCTAACTTGAACGCACAAGGACTCCGGACGATTTCCGTCAAAAAACCGTCGGATACGGAGCAAAAACACGACTATCTATGGCGGATCCACGAAGGACTACCGGAAAAAGGCGAAGTCGGCATCTTGAACCGTTCCTATTATGAGGAAGTCATTGCGCCACGCATCCATGATTTGCTCGAGGAAGAGGAAAAGCCGGATGACGGAGATGTCTGGCAGATGCGCTATCGCCAAATCAATGACTTTGAACGCTATCTCGTCGAGAACGGCTTCCGGGTCGTCAAGTTTTTGTTCCATGTCTCAAAAGAAGAGCAACGGCAACGATTATTGACTCGTCTGAAGGATCCAACGAAAAACTTTGAATTTTCGTTCAGTGATATTGAAGAACGCAAGCACTGGGACGAATACCATGAGATTTTTGCTGAACTCGTCTCGGCGACGTCGACATCGTATGCACCATGGTACATCTTGCCGGCAGATGACGAATGGTATTCTCGCTATATCGTCACCGAAGTCATGAATGACGTTTTGAAGGAAATTGATCCGCAATATCCGAAGTTGTCGGAAGAGGATCAGGAACAACTAGATGAAGCGATTAAACTATTGGAAGAAGAAGCATAAATCATTTACACCAAAAGCGATTGTTCTCTTGCTGAGAAGAATCGCTTTTTTTTTGATGCATTTGGCTTTGTATGAATTTTTTTCAGTTATCATGAAGCATGAACTTATTCACATCTCAGGACAAATGTCCTATTCAAGTCAGAAGGACTCTCGTTAAATGAAAGTATCATGGAACAAGAGAGGAGTATGCACATGCGTGGTGTCTTATTTGCGATTGCTGGTGGCTTTTTCTTGACGCTCCAAAGTGTCGCCAATGCCCGGATCAGTCAAACGATCGGGACGTGGCAAGCGGCGACGATCACTCAGATGACTGGGTTCATCGTTGCGATTCTCTTAGCAATCGTCTTACGGGATCGCAGTTTTTCAGCGATGCGACGTGTCAAACCACTCTATCTGGCAGGGGGAGCCTTTGCGGCGATCATATTATTCAGCAACATGACGGCTGTCCACCGGATGGGCGTGACTTTGACGATTTCGCTCTTTTTATTGGCGCAATTAGCGCTGGCACTCTGGATTGACGGAAGAGGCTGGTTCGGCGTCATGAAACGTCGACTGCGGGGTCCGCAGATCATCGGCATCTTGATGATGGTAGCAGGCATCTTCATCTTAAAGAGCTAAGGAGGAGAAGAAGTGACGGACATTGTGACCTATTTGGAACGGTATCAGTTAATGCATGTCTTTGATGCATCACTACGCAAGGCGATGCACATCCAGACGTTCGCACCGGGTGAGGCTTTATGCCGACAAGGCGATGTTGCGCATGAACTCTACCTGCTCGTCGAAGGGAAATTGAAGATCACGCATATGTCGGCAACGGGGAAACGTCTCGTGTTGTCCTTCAAGCATCCGTTTGATCTCGTCGGTGATATTGAGTTCGTCCGAAAGATTGATTTGATGAACACGGTCGAGGCAGTGACACCAGTGACCGTCTTACGCATTGCCTATCCGGATTTGGAAGAAGCACGTGTCCATCATTCTGCCTTTTTATTATTTTTACTCGAGACGATCACGAAAAAGTTTGAATTAAAATCGCATACGCTCAGCTTCAATCTGTTGTACCCGGTTGAAGTTCGGCTCGCCAGTTATTTGCTGTCGATGACACCTAATACGGATGCTTTTGCGAGTAAGGAACTCGTCGATGCGGCAGATTTGATCGGGACGAGTTATCGTCATGTCAATCGTGTCTTACGCCAGTTCGTCGATGATGGGTTGATTCGCCGGACGCAGCATACGATTGAAATCATTGATCGAGACGGATTGATGGAGCGCGTTGGAGAAAGCATTTACGAATGAAAGAGGTGTGATATGGTTACAGGAATCATTCTTGCCCTTTGTGGGGGCATGCTCGTCTGTATTCAAAATACGTTTAACGCAAAAGTCAAAGAATACGTCGGCGCTTGGGCGACGACAACGTTAGTCCTTGGACTCGGGTTCCTCGCTTCACTGACGATTGGTTTGATCGTCGAAGGATCACAACTGTTTGCACTAAAAGAGGCACAAACCTGGTTTTGGTTCAGCGGGATCATTGGTGTCGGTGTCGTCCTCTGTGTGACGCAAGGCGTTCAACAACTCGGACCGAGTCGAGCGATTTCGATCGTCATGGTATCACAAATCCTGTTTGCCTTACTCTGGGATACGCTCGGCTGGTTTGGTTTACAGACCGTTCCGTTTACGTGGACGAAAGCACTCGGCGTGCTATTGATTGGTGGTGGCGTGCTATTATTTCAACTAGGTGGCAAAACAACGACTGTACAACACGTACGAAAAGGAGCTTGACTATGTTTTACACGACGGTATTATTCGATATTGACCATACATTACTCGATTTTGAAGCGACGGAACGGATTGCCTTTCGCCGCCTGCTCGAGCAACAAGATTTGCAGTGGACACCGGAGCGAGAAGCGCGCTATAAAACACTCAATCAAGCGCTTTGGAAAGCACTCGAACGAGGTGAGGTGACACGCGAGGAAGTCATTCACTCACGGTTCGTGACGTTCTTCGCGGAAGAAGGACGGACGGTCGACGGACGAGAAGTTGACGAAACGTATCGCGGCTATCTCGCACAAGGAACAGAATTGATTCCGGGTGCGACGGCGCTGCTTGAGCAGCTAGCCGGAAACGTCACGATGTACGTCGTCACGAATGGTATCTCGAAGACGCAACGCGCACGGCTCGAGGGCGCCGAATTAACGGACTTCTTTGAAGGGATTTTCGTTTCAGAGGAGACGGGTTTTCAAAAGCCGATGGCAGGATTCTTCAATCATGTGTTTGCGCGAATTCCGCAATTCGACCCAGCGCGAACGATCATCGTCGGGGATTCCTTGTCAGCTGATATCGCAGGTGGCAATCAAGCCGGTATCGCAACATGTTGGTTTAATCCAGAAGGAAAATCAGCGACGGATATCAAGCCGACGTTTACGATTACGTCGTTAGCCGAACTACCTGCGGTGGTTGAAAACGCAGCAGTCCTTCAACAATGAATCAAACCAACCGATAGGAAAGAGAAGGAAAGGGGGCGATCACTGTGCAACGATGTGATCAACAGACGCTGGAGGCAACTCCCGTCTAACTAAAAGGGGAAATGAACATGATTCAACTTGTACCGGTAACAGCAGAAAACTGGGAAGCGTGTTGTGAGCTAGCACTGACAGTAGAACAGCAAGACTTCATGGAAGCGAATGTCTACTCGATCGCGCAAGCGAAGTTCGAACCGAGCCTTGTCCTTCGGGCGATCATTGCAGGTGAAGCCGTCGTTGGTTTTGTGATGTACAACACGGAGCTAGAAGAACTCAACGGCTACTGGATTTACCGCATCATGATTGATCAAGCGCAGCAAGGGAACGGAATCGGACGATTGGCGATGCAAGCCGTAATTGACGAGATGCGCGTGTTACCTGCAGCTAAACGAATCGTCGTCGGCTATCGGCCGGATAATCAGGCGGCACACCGTCTGTATGCAAGTCTCGGCTTCATCGACCACGGGGATCGATTCGGTCGGGAAATGGCAGTGCGATTAGAAGTATAAAACTTGATGAGATGATAGAACGAATAGAGGAGACACCATGCACATTCGACTAATGAAAGAATCGGATTATCCAGAAGTCGTTCGAATCTACGAACAAGGAATAAAGACGGAGAATGCGACATTTCGCACGGAAGCAATACCGTACGAAGAATGGACGAGGCATCACCACGCACACAGCCGCCTCGTTGCAATGGAAGACGAGCAACTGCTCGGCTGGGTCGCGTTAAGTCCATTCTCTTCGATTCCGGCATACGCCGGTGTCGCTGAAATCAGCCTCTATATCGCGGAAGAAGCACGCGGTAAAGGTGTCGGCACACGCTTGATGGACGACGTCATTCAAGCAAGTGAAGCAGCCGGAATCTGGACGTTGCAATCGCAAGTCTTTCCGGAAAATCAAGCGAGTCTACGCCTTCATGAACGTTTTGATTTTCGGGAAGTCGGTCGCCGAGAGCGAATTGGTCGGCTCGGAGGCAGATGGCGCGATACGGTATTGCTCGAGCGACGCAGCACATATCTCTAAAATTCGGCAAGTGGACACAATGTTCCCTTGCCTTCTTTGTGTTGAAAGCAAGGGATAATGGGAAAAGACAGACAGCAGAAGAAGGGGGAGGGATCACGATGGATGATTTTTTTGGTGAAGGACTTGAGACCAATCAGCAAAAACGGAAACGCAAACTGGAGGAAATCTTTGATCAGTCGTTTGAATCGGAGCGACGGGATTTCAATCAATCGCTGGAGCAGGACGTGACGGTTGCCTTGATCGGAGATGTCAATGCGGGAAAATCCTCGACCTTGAACGCGATTCTTGGTCGTGAAGTCGCAACGGTCGGAGCGCGCCCGGGTGAAACGGTCCGGATTGATCAAGTAAGGCAGCATCCGGAAGATAAAGTCATCTTCGTCGATACACCAGGATTGAATGATGCCAATACACAGAACTCGGAAGCGACGTGGACGTACTATCAAAGTGCCGATGTCATCCTTTATTTTTTAAATGCGGCAGGTACCGTCTTATCTGAGACGGAGACGAAAAACTTCCGTAAGATCTATCAACATAACCAAAATGTCTTGATCGTCGTTACGAAGATGGATGCGACGGATGATGTCGACACGATCGTTCAGCATATTGCAGAAAAACTACCAGGACCCAAAATCATTCCCGTATCAGCACGAGAAGGAACGAACATTGATCGGCTCCGTCGGGAGGTCCTCGACATCTTAAAAAAGTTCGACAAGGATAATGTGTTCGTTCGTCAGATGGATCCGACCGTTCGTGGCAAGATCGCCAACAACTGGATTGTGGGTGCCGGAACAGCCGCAGGTGCGATTGGTGCCGTCCCGTTCCCGGGAGCTGATATCATTCCATTGACTTCAATTCAAATCGGCTTGATGCTCAAGTTATCGAATCTGTACGAACGACAGTTATCCAAGGAGAGTGCGAAGGAGTTGCTTGTCGTGACAATCGTCGGAAACTCCGGAAAAACCGCCTTTCGGCAAATGGCGAAGCTCGTTCCGGGGTATGGTGCCGTCATTGCCGCGGGCGTTGCTTCGACCGCCACCCTTGCACTCGGATATGGAACAAAATATGTCTATGAGAATAAGCTCGAGCTGACACCGGAACAACTGATGGGGTTCGTGAAACGATTCCGGAAGAAGGCAGAAGAGTCGTCAGAAGAGACAAACGAGTAATCTCCCTGTTATTCTATACAGCAATAAAGGGGGAGAACATATGACACGATTACTCGAAGAAATCAAACAGTATCAATCGGAATTCCGACAAAAGGCACCTGCTGAGAAACAACGGTTGATGGCGGAAGCGACAGCAGAACTTACTGCTTCTGGTATCGCAAAAGGTCTAGGTGTCGGTGATACGATTCCACACTTTACGTTACCCGATGTATCTGGCAAGCCTGTGGCGATCGAGACATTACTCGAGCAAGGTCCTGTCATCTTAACGTTCTACCGGGGTGGCTGGTGTCCATACTGCAATCTCGAGCTTCGCGCGTACGAACGGGAAATCGACCGAATTCGTGCTCAGGGAGCGACTGTCATTGCAATTAGTCCGGAGACAGCTGATTTTGCTGAGCAAACGGTGAATAAGAATGCGTTAAGTTTCCCTGTCTTAAGTGACGTTGATTTACATGTATCCCGTCAATTTGATTTGGTCTTCGACCTGCCAGATTATTTGATCGAGATTTACAAGGCATCGGGACTTGATGTAGCAAAACACAACGGAAATGAGGATTGGCAGTTGCCGAAACCGGCGACGTTCATTATTGATACGGACGGTGTGATTCGTTTCGCAGAAGTACCATCCGATTATACAAAACGCGTTGATCCAGAACACATCCTCCAAAACCTTGAACAGAATAAAAAGTATGAAGATTGACTTAAACGGTCTGGCTTCTCTCTACTTGTTGGGAGAAGTCAGACCGTTTGAAGTTTCCCTTTATTTTGTATCAAGAAGTACTCGTCTCAGCCATTCTTGAAATTTGAGATCAGTCTGTTGCCAATCCATTGCCCGTGCAAAATGATGAGCGGAGATGCGAATGGCTTCGTACTCCTCTGGATCTCGGAAACAAGCTCGCATTTCGGCAGCGAGTGCACCAGGTGTTTTGTTTTTAGCCATGTAGCCTGTCATGCCGTACTGAACGGCGTCTCGGACACCAGGAGCATCATATACGATGGATGGTGTTCCGACCGCCGCCGCTTCAATAATAGAAAAACCTACGCCTTCACGTATGGAAGGGAAAAGGAGAGCGGTGGCACGACTCATCATGCGGCGCGTTTCTGTTTCAGTGACTGAATCGTAATATGTGATAGCATCCTTCACTTCTTTAGGAAGGGGAAGTGTAAGGTATTGCAAAAGATGAGTGCTGTTACGGATACCAATCAGCCAGAGGCGTGTCTCAGGAAACTCACGTTGGACCATGAGGAATGCCCCAATCGCATCTTGAAGTTCTTTTTCGTTCAGACGGTTGATATATAGAAAGGTTGGAACATGTTCTTTTAACTCCCATTCCTGTTCAGACCACGGGGAAAAGGAAAGTCCTGGCGGCAACATCGTGATATGACTGTTAGTAAAACCAGCACTTTGTAGTTCGTCTACAACAGAGGGGCTGACAGTCAAGGCATGACTATCTTTATACCAGCTTAACCGTCGAGTCTCTGTCCATTCGCCAAGCTTTGAAAAAGGAAACACAAGCGTCGTCGACCAACGCTCACGAATCAATTGATAAAGAAATAAAGTTCGTTTATGACGTGGAACATAAAGTGGTGTGAAGAAATGAAACCCATTCAAATGATCCAGAACTAAATCAATCGTTTTAGCATAAGACCAGTAATAATAAAGGGCATATGGAATAAGAGAAGCTGTCGTACCATAACGGAGGTAAGTGATACCATCTCGATACTCCGTCGGTGATCCGCCCTTGAATGAGACAGACAAATGGGTAACTCGGTAGGTAGTACTGACACGCCGCAACATTTCATGAATAAAAGTTTCAGCTTCTCCGGCTTGTGGATGTCGAGCATCACGCCAAGATAAAAAAAGTAGATGAGGTTTCATGTCGTACCTCCTTTGCGTAGAAAAAATTGGATCCGAAAGATCGGTTCTGCTACTAATCTTCTCTACAGTAGAAGGATATTCCTAGAAAATGCATCAAATCAATAGACTTCTGTTTCATCCATGATGTCCTGAAGCGTTACGTATAAAAGCTTTTGGGTAAAGAACAATAACGAAACGGGTAGGAGGAAAGCGCATGAAATGGAAGGGAAGAGAACGGAGTTCGAACGTCGAGGACCGGCGGGGAATGGGTGGGAAAGGAATCGCCGGTATCGGCGGTGGTGTCGGGATCATCCTGCTGATCGTCATCACTTTGATGGGTGGTAATCCAACTGAACTACTCGGAGACTTAACCGGTGGGGATCAGCAAAATACGACGTATGAGGAAACAGCGCAGGAAAAAGAAGCAGCGGACTTCGTCTCCGTCGTCTTGGCCGATACGGAACGAGTCTGGGCGAAAGAATTTAAAGAAGATGGTAAGACCTATAAAAAACCGACACTCGTCTTATATACGGATCAAGTTAGTTCGGCTTGCGGACAAGCAGGGAAGTCCGTCGGTCCCTTTTACTGTCCCGGTGATCAGAAATTATACATTGATTTAAGCTTTTATAATGAACTGCAGACGAAATACGGAGCACCGGGCGATTTTGCGATGGCCTATGTCATTGCGCATGAAGTCGGGCATCATGTCCAGACGTTACTCGGAAAATCGGATGAGATCATGCCACTTCGAAAGCAAATGAGTGAGGAGAAGTTCAATAAATACCTCGTTCGATTCGAGCTACAGGCAGATTATTATGCCGGCGTCTGGGCGCATCACGCGCAAGGAGAAAACTTGCTCGAAGAAGGCGATCTCGAAGAAGCGTTGACAGCAGCCAATGCTGTTGGGGACGATACGTTACAAGAGAAAGGACAAGGATATGTCGTACCGGAGAGTTTCACCCACGGCACATCGGCGCAACGAGAGCGTTGGTTCCAAAAAGGCTTTGATAACGGCACGATCGAAGGCGGAGATACATTCAAAGCGAAGAATCTATAAAACGAAGCAACGACAGTCCTTTGAAATATCTTCCAGTCATTTCTGTAAAGAAGAGGGAAGGATTCAAAGGGGAGTGTCGAAGTTGAAGCACATCAGTCTATTTCTATTGTTCTATACGGCTGTCGTCGGATTGACGTACATCGTGTCACGATTTGCGCCAGACTTGTTGGTCTATATGGTCTATTTCGCCATTGCATCATTACTTGTCATCACAGGCTATTTGTTGAAACGACTCGTAATGAAGCGCTAAATACCAAAAAACCTGTGTTCTGCTTGCGCGGAACACAGGTTTTCGTTATTTAAAAGCCATCTTATGAACGGAACATCGTCGGATCATCTGGAACGTTCTCCAGATAAGCGATCCGTCCGTTTTCATCGAGACGTGCGATATCTTTTCCGTCTTGCGTGAAGACACTACCGTCTGCCCGTTTTCCGCAAACTGCCCAGCGTGTTTCATATGTTCCTGGTGTTGTTTCTTCCCAGCCTGCATACATGTGCTTAATGTCCTGATTCGCCGTGAACACATGACGGACGAACTGTTTCCAGGCGTCGATGCCGTGCTTTGGTTGTCCGTTCAGGACGAACGTGATGTCTGTCGTGAATAAGGAAACGAGATCCTCAAAAGCTTGTTCATCTGTGCGTGACGCGTCGAATAAGTCGAAATAACGATTCAATACCATAGTAAAAACCTCTTTCTGTTCATTAAAGTGTCATCATCCGGTCTGTGATTAACGCATGCAACCGTTCTAAATGCTCCGGTGGACAGGAGGCGTCGATTGCTTGACGGATCGAGCCAATCGATTCGCGCTTCAACGTCGATTGCCACGCCTCTTCCGCCTCTGTCATCAGATTCGAGAGTAGACCGATTTCCTGTTCCTGAATTCCCATCAAATCCTCAAAGACACCGCTTGACGCATACAACGTCTGCTTGCCCTCGATCGCTTGATAAATGTCAAAGATTTGAATTTCGTCTGCCGGACGTCGTAAGCGAAAGCCGCCTTTGACACCCGGTACGGAATACAACAGATCCGCCTGGACGAGTTTTCGTAAGAGCTTTTGGAAATAAGTCGGCGAGGCACCGAGTTGCTGGCTGATGAATTCACCGGGCAACACAGCGCGATCCGGAAGGAAGGTCAAAAGCAACATCGCATAGACGGATTGCTCGACCCCGGTTTTCATTTGCATGAGAAATCTCCTTTCGTTAAACGTGGATAATGTATATCCATAATAGTTTTATTCGAAAGAATTGTCGAGTCATATGCTCTCACAAAACCGTCACACCTTTTCGACAGCATCTGCATGGCATCCCCGTTCCGGATTCGGTATACTAAATGTACGATATGTGAAAATATTCACTAAAAGTCGTTCACACTTTGTGAAAGGACGTTTGTATATGAATCCATTAAAAGGAATCGTCCAGATTCCACGTAATATTCTCATTCAATTCATCATTGCGGCTTTCTTAATGGGGGTCGCGGTCGTCGGTCAGTCATACGGCATCGTGTTGACGGTCGATCGCATTTTCCTAAAAGAACAACCGTTTGAAGCTGTCATTCCGTTACTGCTCGTCGTCCTCGGGATGTTATTGCTCCGAGTCGCCGTGACGTATTGGAACGGTCGTCTCGGTACGACGTTATCGGCACACATGAAGCAGGCACTTCGGGAAGCACTCGTCGCGAAATACACAGGTCGTTCGGTCGAGATGATGCTACAAGGGCAAGCGGGACAGAAGGTCAGTGTCTTGCTCGACGCTGTAGACGAGATGGACAGCTACTACAGTCAGTACTTGCCGAAAGTTGTCCAGACGACGATCGTTCCCTTGATGGTCTTGATCGCGGCATTCAGCTATGACTGGATCACCGGTCTCGTCATGATGATCACGGCACCGTTCATTCCGTTGTTCTACATCATCATCGGCATCATGACGCAAAAGCGGGCGGATGCTCAACTCGAGAAGATGACGGCATTCTCGGGAACGTTCCTTGATACGTTGCAAGGACTGACGACCTTGAAGTTATTTGGTCGTGCGAAACGACAACGTGACGTCATCGAAAAAAGCAGTCTTGATTTCCGGGATGCGACGTTAACGGTCTTGAAGCTCGCCTTCTTGTCGTCGTTGATGCTTGAGTTCATCTCGATGCTCAGCATGGGAATGATTGCACTTGAGGTCAGTCTGCGCTTGATTTTGTTCCAAAGTATTACCTTCATCCCGGCGTTCTTGATGCTCGTGTTGGCACCAGAATACTATCTTGCCTTAAAAGAGATGGGAGCTGCCTTCCATACGGGACGCGGTAGTGTCGCGGCAGCGAAACAGATCGCAGCCGAACTAACGGCAGACGATCGTCCTGTTGCCTTTGGGCAATCAGAACTTTCGATGAACCGTCCACCACGAATCGTCTTGAATGAAGTCGGCTTTACGTACCAAGAAGGACGTTTTGCCTTGCAAGATATCGGGCTTACGATTGAGCCGTATCAAAAGGTAGCGTTGATCGGTCGCAGTGGGGCCGGTAAATCGACCGTCTTGCAGTTGATTGCCGGACTTGCGGATCCACAAGAAGGACGGATTCTACTCGACGGAACCGAGCGCGGTCAGGTGGAGGAAACAAGCTGGTTTCGTCAGTTGAGCTACATTTCTCAACATCCGTATCTGTATGCCGGAACGCTGGCAGAAAACATCGCGATTGGTGAGCTTCGTCAAGCGACGCCGGAAGAGATTTTCGAAGCGGCGCAGGCGGCAGGGCTCGAGGAGTTGATTGCGACGTTGCCTGAAGGGATTGACACGGTGATCGGAGAAGGTGGACGCGGTCTATCGGGTGGCGAAAAACAGCGTGTTGCGTTAGCGCGAGCGTTCTTGAAACGCCCGAACGTCGTCGTCTTTGATGAACCGACGACTGGACTTGATGTCAAAACGGAGCGACTGCTCCAACAAGCGATTGAGCAACTCGGACAATCGGCAACGGTCATCACTGTCGCGCACCGTTTGCATACGATTGAACGATCGGATCAAATCGTCGTTCTCGACGGCGGACGAATCGTCGATCGTGGCACCCATGATGAATTGCTTGGTCGCGATTCGGAATATGCGCGGATGCGTAGCGTCCAGAGAGGGGAGGAAACACGATGAAGGAATTATTAGGAGTCTTTCGGTTGATGGTGCATCAAAAACGCGATATCGCCTGGTCGATCTTCTTCGGTGTCCTCGCCGGTGTGACAGCGGTCGGTTTATTCGCAGCAAGTGGTTACCTGATTTCAAAGGCAGCCTTGTTGCCACCGATCCAGACACTCGCCGTCTTGATCGCCCTGCAAAAAGTGTCGAGTCTGACGCGCGCCGTCAGTCGGTATGCGGAACGTTACTATTCGCACCGGGCGACGTTTACGATTCTTAGTGACATCCGAACGTCATTTTACCGTCGTCTCGAGCCGCTTGCGCCAGGGATTTTTGGTAAGTACCGCAGTGGTGACTTACTTGCGCGGATCGTCGGGGATGTTGAGAGTCTACAAAATACCTTCTTACGTGTCCTCTATCCACCTATCGTGTTACTGCTCGTTTTCTTCTGTACGATCTTTTTCGTCAGTTTCTTCTCATGGACGATTGCCGGGATTCTGTTGCTTGGTTTAATTCTGACCGGTTTCTTGATTCCGGGATGGTTCGCGTACCGTGAACAACGCTTCGCCCGTTCAGTCCGTGTTCGACGTGGTGACTTGTCGACAGAAGTGACAGAGTTATTCCAAGGCTATCGTGATTTGAAGATTTACCAACAACTCGACCAAAAGGAACAGGACTTGAATGCCGTCGCGAAACGGTATGTCGAGGAAGAGAAACGTAATGGTTTACACGCTGTCTCGAACCTGGCCTTGAATACGATGGTGACGTTGATCATCTCTTGGCTTGTCCTTGGTGTCAGTGCCTATCTCGTCGCAAGCGGACAACTCGAGGGAGTTTTCCTCGCTTTACTCGTCATGACATCGCTGACCGTCTTTGAAAATGCGGCACCGATGGCGATCTTACCCGGCTTTTTTGAAGACAGCCGGCATGCTGCGAAACGACTTGATGAAGTCGTGACCGAGCAAGAAGAGCCAACTTATGACACGTTTGTTCTCAATAAGGCACCATCCTTTGAAACGAACGCGTTGACGTTCACGTTCCCTGATGCACCGCGTCCGGTCTTACGTGACGTCACCGTCTCGATTCCTGCCGGCAAGAAGACGGCGATCGTCGGGGCGAGTGGTTCCGGGAAATCCACGTTACTGCAATTGATGTTACGGATGTATCCAGCGGACGGATTAACGATTGCTGGTCAAGATAGTCGGACGGTTGATCCGGAAGGACTCTGGCAGCACGCGAATGTCGTCCTGCAACAAAATCACTACTTTTATGGAACACTTCGTGATAATCTACTTCTCGCAAACGAAGCAGCGACGGATGAAGCGATGCGACAAGCACTCGATGATGTCGGATTAACGACATTCGAGTTGAGTGATCGTGTGTTTGAAAAAGGAGAGAACTTATCCGGAGGAGAAAAACAGCGGCTAGCGATTGCCCGCGTGCTCTTGCGAGAAGCATCGCTTTACTTGCTTGACGAACCGACGTCATCCGTTGATGCTTTGACGGAACAGATGATTCTCAAGCGACTGTTTGCGCGAGCAACGGATGCGACACTTGTCCTCGTCAGCCACCGCTTAGCGGGTCTTGAAGCGATGGATCAAATCATCGTCATGGATCAAGGACAAGTCATCGAAGTCGGAACGTATGCCGATTTGATGACACGACAAGGGGCGTTTTATGAGTTAAAACAAGTCGAGCAGTCGGTGTTTGCTCCGATTGGATAAAAAGTATGGAAGGCAATGAATCAAGTAAGGTTCATTGCCTTTTTTATTTAGCTTGGAAGAACTGAAAAGACATGACAGTCTACTTCTGAAATGGTAAAGTCTAGAAAAAACATAGGGGGATTTCATGCATATCAAACAATCATCCATCGTCGTCGATCAGACGACCGTTTCATATGATCATTTTCAAATGGGATCCAAACAGGTCTGCTTCTTGATTTCGGGAGCATCGTACGTATACGACCATCCATACTTTTACTACAGTCGAATGGCATTACTCGCGCGAGGCATCGATGTCATCTGCATTCACTATGTGACAGAAGAGCTATTTTCAATGTCAGACGCTGAATCAAATGCCTGCATGACGCGCCGAGTTGACGCTGTCGTCTCGGAAGTGCTTGCGACGCATCCATACGAAAACGTTCAGTTTATCGCAAAATCGTTAGGAACGATTCCGCTTGCCGCGTTACTTGCTAAGCCGAGTCTACAGACAGCACGCTTCGTTTTCTTAACACCCGTCCTAAATGAAGTGGTTGAACAAATCGCCACCTCGTCGCAAGTTGGACTGATCGTCATTGGCACGGCCGATAAGTTTTATGATGAGGCAGCACTTGAAACGTGTCGGACATCACAATTAATGATCGATGTTATCGAAGGAGCGAATCATTCACTCGATCAAGGATTTGAGGTCGATTCGTCACTTGCAGTTCTCGGACATGTCATTCGTCAGATCGAAGCCAGTCTATTCGAACCGCTACATCAGTAAAAAATCCGTCCAGCAGAGAGGCTGCTGGACGGATTTTTTAGTATGGACGAAGTAAGGCGCGAACGGGACTACCATCGCCGTCGACGAGCGGGAGCGGGACGGCATTCAAGTGGTAATCACCAGGCGTGATCGCATCGAGGACGAGTCCTTCGAGGATATGGATTCCATGCTGTGTCAGTGCGTGATGGGCTGCCATTTCCTTGCTATCAATCGCATCGACGCTTGGTAAGTCAAGACCAATCAGCGAAATCCCGAGTTCTCCGAGACGTTCAGCAAGACTTGGAGTCAAGACGGGAATCGTTTCTGGGAACGTTGATTTGTCGATCCAACCATCCGTTTTGATGATCAAGCGCTGGACGTCATTTAGCTCAAAGCCATCTAAATCAGCGGCTGTGATGTCTGTACGCCCTGGTAAGTAAATGACACGCGCATGTCCGATGTAGAGGTCTGGATCCAGGTCGATGATTTTTTGTCCAGCATCATCAAAATGAAACGGCGCGTCGACATGGGTACCGGTATGCAGACTCATCGTAACTTTGCCGACGTTAACGGAACCGGTGTCTGCCTTATTCCATGTCAATGTGGCTTCAAACGGTGTATCCCCCGGCCACGTCGTGACGTGACGATCAAGTGGTTGTGAAACATCAATCCATCGTGTCATCGTTTCATCCTCCTCATAATGTCGTGCGGACCGACCACAGTTCCGGGAAGAACCGGTGGTCGAGCACACGCCGTAGATAACTGACACCAGACGAACCGCCCGTTCCTGGTTTTTGTCCGATGATCCGTTCGACGGTACTCATATGGTTAAAGCGCCACATCTGTTGCTGGCTTCCGATATCGAGTAGTTTTTCACCGAGTTCATACAGATCCCAGTATTGCTCGACATCTCGATAGACGCTTGCCCAAGCGGCCTCGACACTTGCATTCGGCGTCCAGTCTTGCGTGACATCACGCTCAAGGACGGACTCGTCGATCGGTAGTCCATGACGCGCCATCGCGCGAATCGTTTCATCGTAGATGCTTGGTGTCTTCAGATCTTCCAGCAACATTGGATAGAGTGTTTCGTCATGCGCATACACTTTTAGCATCTGCTCATTCTTGAAGCCGAGCACGAATTCGATTTGACGGTTTTGATACGATTGGAAACCGGATGAGTGACCAAGCGCGTCACGGAATTCCAGATATTCGGCAGGGGTCAAGGTCGACAAGACATTCCACGACTGAATCAACTGGTGCTGAATCTTTGAGATACGTGCGAGCATCTTAAACGATGATTCGAGATCATCGTTTGCGACCGCTTGCGTCGCTGCTCGCATCTCATGCAGGATCAGCTTCATCCAGAGTTCGCTCGTTTGATGAATGATGATGAACAGCATCTCGTCATGATGCCCCGATAAGCGATGTTGACTCGTAAGCAATGGATCTAGTTGCAAATAATCCCCGTAGGACATATCTTTCTTAAAATCCGTTTGAATCGATGCTTCAATAGACGTAGGATCTGTCTTTGTCATTCCCATTCATCTCCTTTATCATGTTAATTCAGTTTTCGTTTTTCAGCGGTCTATGGTTGTTCCGGATGCGCCCGTTTCCAGAAGAAATAGGCGATCGATAAGAACACTAACCACGGCACACCAAACTTCAAGACGATTTGAAAATCTGTGAACCATGTCGTTAGTACGAGTGCGAATAACAACAATGCACCGAGGGCAGTCAAATACGGATAGCCCATCATCTGGACCGGTAACGTCCGTCCACCTTCACGTTCCCAGGCTTTACGGAAGTACAGGTGGGAGATGAAAATCATGAACCATGTGAAAATCGCCCCGAACATCGAAATTCCCATCATGAATGGATAAGAAACGCTCGATTGACTGCTGATAATCCCCGCGAGAAAAATCCCGAGTGTCGATAAGGCGAGTGCGAAGAGCGGTACACCTTTTCGATTCAAACGACCAAATACTTTTGGCGCATACGTTGCCTTCGATAAGGAATACATCATCCGTGTCGAAGCATACAGCTGACTGTTCATCGCAGACAGTGCCGCCGTCAGGATGATGAAGTTCATGATGCCGCCTGCATACGGAATCGATAGCATCTCCATTACTTTGACGAACGGACTTTGATTGACACCACCTGCTTGTTGCCACGGGACGATCATCAACATCAAAGCAATCGTGATGACATAAAACGTCGAGAGACGGAATACTGTCGCTTTTAATGCTTTCGGTACGGCGACATCTGGATCCTTCGCTTCACCAGCGGTTACGGCAATCAATTCCGTTCCGAGGAAGCTGAACAGGGAGATGAAAATCGCGATCCAGAGACCTGAGAAACCGAACGGCATGAAGCCACCGTCATTTGTGAAGTTTTGTGGACCAATCTCAGGACTTGGACTACCGATGACCAAGTAGGCACCGAGCAGAATGAATAGCAAGATGGCACTGATTTTAATGACGGAGAACCAGTATTCGAAGGTCGCGAACGTATTGACTGTCGTGGCATTGATGTAAATCAACGCGGCAGCGAATACGAGAATCCAGACGACCCCGGGAACGTCCGGGAACCAGTATTTCATATAGATGGCAATTGCACTGACTTCGACACCAATCGCGAGAACGTTTGCAATCCAGTATGAATAGCGGACGAGAAAACCCGCATATGGACTAATGTATCGTTCGGCAATCGTACCGAACGAGCCAGATGTTGGATGAGCGACCGTCATTTCAGCCAGACAGCCCATTAAAAGTAGGACGATGAAGGCGCCGACTGCGTAACTGATTAAAACGCTCGGTCCGGCAAGCCCGATCGCAAGTCCACTTCCGAGGAAAAGACCGGTTCCGATCGCACAGCCCATCGCAATCATCGTGAGTTGGCGTGTCTTGAGTTCACGCCGTAGTTCAGTAGGTTGTTCCATGGTGTACTCCTTAAGCAACGACTTCGCGTTCATTCGCGAAACGTTCGTATTCTTTATCTTTCATGATTCGTTTGAGTGTCGCGACGACGTCATAGACATCGGTAAACGTATTATAGAGCGCGACGGGTGCTAGACGGACGATGTTTGGCGCCCGAAAATCGGGAATGATCCGATTTTCCTTGAGTGCTTTACAGATCCGTGCTGCTTCCGGGTGCTCGAGGCTGAGATGCGCCCCGCGGCGTTTATCGTCGATTGGATTTCCGATGACGAAACCGTACGGTGTGAGTTCCTGCTCGACGAGTTCCATCATGTACTGCGTCAACGCGAGTGATTTTGTCCGAACGGCTTCGATACCGACTTCGTCAAACATCTCTAATGCACCGATTTGTGGAGCGAGACTTAAGACGTGTGGTGTCCCGATTTGGAAAGCACCGGCATGCGCCGCCGGTGTCATCGTATGATCCATATCGAACTGCTTATCCTTCCGTGAACCGAACCAGCCTGTCAGACCAGGCAACGTTCCGAAATGACGTTCGTGGACGAATAATCCACCAACCGTTCCAGGACCACCGTTCAAGTGTTTGTAATTACACCAGTAGGCAAAGTCGACACCCCAGTCATGGAACGCGTGGGGAACGGCTCCGACGGAATGACAACCATCAAAACCAATCAGGATGCCGCGGTCGTGTGCCGCCTTCGTCAAACGCTCCATATCGAGAATTTGTCCACTTCGGTAAAGTACTGTCGGCAAGACGATCAACGCGATATCATCTGTCATCGCGGCGATGATATCGTCTTCTTCTAAAAAGCGACCGTCCCGACTCGGTACTTGGATGAGATGTGTCTCCGGATCCAGACCACGTAAGCGAAGTTGGCTTTGGAGGGCATAGATATCCGACGGGAACGTCAGCGCATCCGCTAAAATCTTATCTCGTCCTTCTGTTGGTTGGAAGAATGTCGCGACGAGTTGATGGAGATTGACGGTCGTCGAACCAGTGACCATGACTTCTTCAGCTTGTGCGCCGACGAGCGGAGCGTTGAGAGCAGCGAGACGTTCTGATAATTCAAACCAAGGATGACGTCCTTTCATCCAGCCATCGATTCCGAGTTCTTTCCAGTCTGATAGCGACTCGAGCAACGTCTTCTCGGCACGCTTCGATAATAAGCCGAGCGAGTTTCCGTCCATATAGATACTACCCGGTTGCAGATAAAACTCATCACGATAGGCGGCGAGTGTATCTTGCTCATCCCGAGCAACAGCATCGGTCCGTTTTGCTTGCAGTGTCATAGTCATCCTCCTCAAATGAATGCTCAATCAATTTTGACAAAAGCGTAGCAAACAAATTGACATTGTGTCAATATTGTCGAATAGAGAAAACAAAAGGAGTGAAGGACATGTCATCTTCTCAACCAGAAAAAATCGATAAACGTCATCTGCGCACGGTGCGGACACGCGAGAAACTGTTGAGTGCGGCACGTGACGTCTTCTTAGAACAAGGGTTTCAAACGGCAACGATTTCACAAATCATTAAACAAGCTGGCGTCGGCTACGGAACAGCCTATGTCCATTTTGAAGGGAAAGATGAGTTGCTCGTCGTCCTGATGGAAGATGTCATGAGCCGCTTCCACGCGATCGCGGAACGAACATTCGAACCGACGACGCCGCTAGAGGCAAAGGAACGCATCGTGACGCAAGCGACGGATTTCTTACGTCTCGCGGAAGAAGAACGAGCGATGTTACGGGTTGTCGAGCAAGCAATCGGCGTCTCCTATATCGTCCGTGCGAAATGGAAAGCGATTCGGGAACGGTTCATTGATCGGATCAGTCAGGATATCCAGTATGCGCAGGAGACAGGACTTGCGCGGCAGGATGTCGACTCGAAACTCGTCGCCCGTGGTTGGTTCTTTGCGAATGAGATGTATTTATTCGAAGTCGTCCGCGAAGAGACGACAGCGACGATCGAAGAGATTGCGCACGTCTTAGCGACGATTTATACGCAAGGGCTCTACCGGATCGAGGATTGATGAACGGACGGGAAGGGAACGTTTCGAAGTAGAAGGGAGCGTGACCGGGATGCCGTTTGATTACGATCTCGATTTCAAGACGACGGATTTTCGTAAGGAGCCGGAAAAGTACCGGGTTGGACGCGGGGAGCAAGGGGTCTTACTCGTCGAACCTTACAAAAGTGAGATTTTGCCGCATTGGCGTTTTAAGACGCCGGACATCGCGAAGGAATCGTCTGAGAAAATTTATGAGATGTATTTAGCTTATAAAGAAGACGGAGACTTCGTCGGCATGGATATGGCGCGGAAGTTCATTCAGATGGGACATACGCGCGCACGACGTTACGCGAACTACAAGGGTGGGCGTAAATATAAAGATAAAGAGACCAAAGAATTACACGCGCGCGAGATTGACGAAGAAAAAGCAAAATCTGCGGCCATCTTCCAAGAAAAATGGGATTTGATCCGGGCGGATGAAGAGTATTTGGCATTAAAACGGGAACATCAAAAACAATACGGTTAAACGGAAGTCATGCTTTCTCTCAATGGAGGAATGGAGTGGAGACGGTGCGAACAGGATCGAAAATTATCGTCGGAATCGTCATTGTTTGCGTACTGGCTTTAGTTTGGTGGCTCGCATCACCTCTTTTTTTGAATGAATCAGTCGATGAAGGACTGCCGCCAGGTTCTTCAACAGTGGAACAAAAGGAGGAGGAAAACAACTCCGAAACGTCACAACCTTCTCCTGAAGAAACGGAAGCTGAATTATCAGGCCAATTCATGGACGGTGAAAAAAATTACAAAACATCAGGGAACATCAAGACGCTAACTGTAGACGATACGTTGTATCTACGTTTTGAAGATTTTCAAACGACGAATGGTCCGGATTTGTTTGTGTACTTGATCGAGCCCGGTGAAGATACAGCAGACGGCATTCGTCTCGGCACCTTAAAAGGAAATCAAGGAAATCAGAACTATATGATTCCAAAAGACGTCGATTTGACGAAACATAGCCGTGTCGTCATTTGGTGTCGTGCTTTTGATGCTGACTTTGGAACAGGTGATTTAAAAGCAATGAATGAATGAATGAATGAAAAAGCAATGCGCTTCCGAATAAAAAATCGGGAACGCATTGCTTTTTTGACGTTAAGAAGTTTGTTCGACTTTTTTAATTAAACGCGATTGACGTTTCTGCCAGATGAACGATCCGATGAACGTCACGACGAGGAAAATCAGACCGAGTGCAAACGGATAGAGAATGTTGACGTCATACAGGACACCTGCAAGCGTCGGTCCGAGTACGTTCCCGATGCTCATGTAGGCGTTGTTCATTCCCATAGCAAAGCCTTGCTCATTACCAGCGAGCTTTGAAATCATCGTATTCAAGACGGGACGTAAAATCGATGTCGCAAGGAAGATGACGAGGGTAATCGCAAAGAATCCACCGTAACTTGATGTCAATAATGACAACAGGAAACCGAGTGCTGCGATGAACAGGAATAGGTTCAAGACCTTTCCTTCTCCGAGACTACTTGACAACTTATCGACGATGAAGATTTGAGCAATTACGCTGATGATACCGGTCGACGTCACCATGATCGCGATGTCTTTCGGTGAAGCACCGAATTGGTCATCGACGAATAGACCAAGTACTGATTCGTATGCCATGAGACCGAAGCTCATGACGAGTGTAATGACGAGCGGTACGAAGTACGGTTTCTTAAACGACGTGCCGAGTTTTCGAAGCATCGACCCTTCGTCTGGTGCCATCGCTGTCGCATCGTGTTTTTCGCTTTCTTGAAGTAACAGGACGCTGAACAAGACGGCTGCCCCTGAGACGATCGCTGAGACGAGTAGTGGCAATTTTAAGTCGTATTCGGCAAGGAATCCACCAATTCCAGGACCGATGACGATTCCGAGTGACATCGCAGCTGAGACGTAACTGTTTCCTTTTGCGCGCTGATCCATCGTCGTGATGTCCGCGACGTAAGCAAAGATCGCTGGAATCAGGAGTGCGGCACCGGCACCACCGATTGCGCGCGAGATATAGAGGACCGTGACGGAATTGGAGAAGTAGAAGACGAACATCGAGAGCGTCAAGCCGATCAATCCATAGATGATCATCTTGCGACGACCGTATTGGTCCGCCCATTTTCCGGCAATCGGTGACATGACGAGTTGTGCTCCGGCAAAGATGGCGATCATTAATCCAGCCGCCGTTCCACCCTGTCCAATCGATGCTAAGTAAGCGGGTAGAATCGGAATGATGATCCCGAAGCTCCCGACCGCAATGAACATGTTGATCATGAGGACCGTTAATTTTTTTCGTTGATCCGCGTGCAAGGGGACCCCTTCTTTCGACCCGCTTTCTGTAAGCGGTTATTTGTTTCACCTTCATAATCTTAGATTCAAGCTAAATCACTTGTCAATCATGAAGGGTTTCTCTAACAGAAAAACGTTCCGATTGCGTCTCCGTTTGGGGAGAGAGACGTCATCGGAACGTTTTTATTTTTGAATTGGGGCTTGATTGGCGCGAGCAGGGGTAGCTCGCAGAATGCGCACCTCTTAAAAGTGCGTCAACTTGTCCTTTGCGGACGTTCTAGGTTTGACAGGTGGAACGATGGCAGGCCAGCCGATTTGAATGACGCCGAGAACGCGTTCGTTTTCAGAAGCGTCAACGAGTGAGGCATACTCTGGTGTGAACCAGTGTTTTCCGCTCTTCCAGCAACACCCAAGACCTCGTTCTGTTGCTACCAACTGCAGATTTTGAATCATCGCAGCCGTTGCGAGAGTATCCTCTAGTTGTTGATCCGGTGTCCCTTGTACCTGACAAAGTACCGTTAAATAAACTGGGACTTCCCGTAATTTTTGTTCAGCCTGTTGACGTTGTTCAGACGTTTTCGTCTCGAATTGACCACGCGCCGTTAGTAACTCCATTAAGGCATCGACATACCGTGTTTGTCCGTCTTCGATTGCGAGAACAAAGCGCCAAGGCTCTCGTAATTTATGATTCGGAGCATAAATCGCTGTATCGAGTAATGCTTCTACCAATTCGACCGGAACCGGTTGTTCCGTATAGGATCGGATCGAGCGGCGTGTTTCAATCACTTGTTGGGCATGCATCCGTTTCATCTCCTCACTGAGTACTTTTTCACTATAAATGATAACGATTATCATTGTCAACGTTATTTATCAGAAAACAAAAAGACGATTCCCAAGAGGAAATCATCTTTCGTTTTCGTATTTAAGAGGCTTTTCGTTCCTCGTCTTGATCTTGAGCAACGGTCGTTAGCTTCTTTTTCATGAGGCGAATCCGATATAGGGCAAATAGATAATGAGCGAAATAAATCGTAAAACCAAGGAAAATCGTTAACGCTACATGAATTTGAACGCCAGGAACAGCATGAAGCTGAATGAAGAGTAAGACAGCCATTGCCATCGTATAAAGTACCATTTCCACCGATTGTGGCATGACGCGTTGACGTTTTAAGAAAAAGGAACGCATGAGTGGCAGGACGACGAGACTGACGAGACGATCAACCAGTCCGATGACGAGCACGCTGATCACCATCGCTAAACCATTTTCAAAAGCGATTAACCGTGGGAAGACAAGATAAGTGACGAGTAATAGTGGTCCAACTAATAAAAAGATTGAAATCGAGGCACGTGCAAATACGAAGAGCCCGTTGACACTTGTTAAAAAGGCACGAACGATCTTTTGTGACCAAGGGGATGGTCGACCAACTTGCCAAGCAAAACAACAAGCAAAGATGAACGCATAAAATTGCAGAAAGGCAACCATAAAGCATCTCCTTTAGATATGAAACTCATTGTCCATAGTGTATCGATTTTAAGGCTGAAGTGCAAAGAAGAACTTTTCGTAAAGTATAAGAAAAGACCAGCTGATAGGACATCAACTGGTCTGTCGTCAATCAATCTAGATTCGGTTCTTTTTTTCCGTGCAAGAAGAAGGACAGAATCAGTGCAAGCGCAGACAAGACGGTCGCAATCCAGAACGCATCGGTGATCCCTTGGATCGTCGCTTGTTTCGTCAGCATCGTAAACCAACTCGTTGAAGCGGCTTGGGAGCTACCCAGCTGTTGACCAAGATCGTTTAAATGTTGCGAAAGCGTCGGGTCGAGCGTCGTGAACTGATTCGCATCGTCTGCCAAGTGAGCCGTCGTTTGACGGGTCATGACGGTGACGAGAATTGCCGTTCCGATGGAGCCGGCGACTTGACGAAGTGTGTTTTGGGTCGCGTTTCCGTGTGGGATCATCTTCATCGGTAAAGCGTTCATACCGGCAGTCATGATCGGCATCATGATGAATGCCATACCGAATGACCGAAGCACGTAGATGCCCATGATGGAATAATACGACGTATCCATGTTTAATTGCGTCAATTCCCATGTCCCGTACGTCATCAACGTCAAACCGAAGATAGCGAGCGGTCGAATACCGAAGCGGTCAAATAAACGACCGGCAATCGGTCCGGTGATTCCCATGATTAGTGATCCGGGCAAAAGGAGAAGACCTGAATCGACCGGTGAAAAACCGCGAATGCTTTGAAGGTAAATCGGTAAAAGCAACATCCCGCCGAACAAGGCCATCGTGACGATGACATTGATGAAGAGGGTGAACGAAAATTCCGGAACCTTTAACACACGAATATTCAACATCGGATCTTCCATCGACAGCTCACGCATTGCAAAAGCAGCAATTCCAATTAAGCCGATGACGATCGTGCTGATGACGATTGGGCTATCCCAGCCGTCATTCCCGGCTTCACTGAATCCGTAAAGGAGACTCCCGAATCCGATCGTACTAAATAAGACGCCCAGTGCGTCGAAAGAAGGTTTCGAGAGTGGCTGCGTCAGGCGGAACCAGGCTGTACCGAGTAACAACGTCACTAATCCAAAGAACGACATCGCATAAAACATGACGTGCCAGTCATAGTTTTGGATGACATATCCCGTGATCGTAGGTCCGACAGCTGGAGCCAGAATCATCGCGATTCCGAGCATTCCCATGGCAGCACCGCGCTTATGCGGTGGGAACAATGTCATGAAGACGTTTGATCCGAGTGGCATCAAGATACCAGCACCCGCAGCCTGAACGACACGACCGATCATCATGACCGGGAAGTTCATTGCCATCGAACAGATGACCGATCCGAAGAAAAACAGTGTCATCGAAGCGAGGAACAATTGACGGAACGTGTAGCTTCGCATCAAAAAGGCACTGATCGGAATCAAAATCCCGTTGACGAGCATGAAGCCCGTCGTCAACCATTGGGCAGTGGATGTCGACACGTTAAAGTCATTGATCAGAACCGGTAACGCGACATTGATCAACGTTTGGTTCAAAATAGCAATGAACATACCGATGAGTAAGACCGTCAGTACTTTCGGAATACTGACGTTTTCAGTCGATACCTGTTTAGAAGGTGCTGCGACTGGTGGTGTCACGGTCATCGTCGGTTCCGCCTCGAGGGATTCCTCAAGAGTCGGTCCGTCAGTCGCCAGTGCCATGTCGGATGGGCGACTTCGACGGGCAATCCAGTTGACGCCGATGATGATCAGAATCGTGAACGCACTGTATCCGAACAAGAAGGTAGTAGACATGAACGTCCCTCCTTAATCCTTATGAATGCGGACGGTCACATTCATACCAGGTCGAATGTCGAGTGATTTTTCTTGCGAGAGTGAGACTTTAACAGGAATGACTTGTGCGACTTTCGTGTAGTTCGCATTTCCGTTTGAAGAAGGCATCATTGAGAACGTGGAAGCCGTCGTCATACCGATTTGCTCGACTTCACCAGAAAGTGTCGTGTCCGGGTAGCTGTCGACGTAAACATCCACTGTTTGTCCGACTTTGATTTCATCGATTTCTGTTTCTTCGATGTTCGCTGTGACCCAAAGGTCGTTTAAGTCAAAACCATAGGCGAGAGGTGTACCTGCTGCGACGAAGCCGTTCTTTGTCGCCATCGACTGAACGATCGTTGCTTTTGAGGGCATTGAAACCGAGAGATCCGTCGGTTTTTGTCCAGCTTGTGCCGTCATGACGTGTCCGACTGTTGCGCCACTGGCAAGTGATTCGCCTGTTTTCGCAGACCAGTCTGTTAATTTACCAGCGCTTGGGCTCGCAACCGTTATCATCTTACCGTCGATTTTCGCGTTGTCTGTTTTGACATAGCTCGTTGCTTGATCGTAATAGTAGTATCCGACAACACCACCACCGATTAAAACGATGAGTGTCACGATATTGATGATCAATAATTTTTTCATACTCATGGGTGTGTTAGCATCCTTTCTTGTGTACAATCGATTCAAAAAAAGTACTCCTCTGGGGGGAGGAGTAATTAATATAGTTAATTATATGGAACGTTAGCTAACAAACAACCGACAATTTCCGACAAAATGTTGGAAAAATAGATGATAACGGATTCATTAATGAAAAGAGGATGAAAAAGGAGTGAAATATGGATGAATGAGAGCCGTGATCCCCGACCAAAACGGTCACGTGACCGTATTACGATGGAATTATTTCGTTTACTGAAGACGCACAGCTTCTCGAGCATTACTGTCAAAATGTTGACGGATGGAGCAGGTGTGAATCGTTCGACCTTCTACGCACACTATACGGATAAGTATGATTTGCTCGATCAAGTCGTTGAGGAGCAAATGAAAGCACTTGAACAAGCGATTCGGATCACGGGTACAGGAACTGTCTTTCCGACAGTCGAGCAGGTGAGTCGCTATTTTGCTCGTTTGTTCATTCATATCGAAGAAAATGAACTATTCTATCAGACGATGCTCGTTCAAGGACCGATCAAAACGTTCATCTCTCGTTTTCTCGATACATTGAAAGAGAATTATCGAATTGTGTTTCGACCGCAAATCACAGAAGAAGCTACGTTCGTCGATCGAGACTTATTATTGAACTATGTCATTGGTGGACAGTTAGGATTGTTGATTTCTTGGTTACGAAACGGTCGACCGTATTCATCAGAATACATGGCAGAACAATTAAGTCGGATGATCGTCTTTGGAACGGTTGAGAGTATCGGTTTTCCTAAAGAAACGGAATGAAGACGTAAAAAAAGACACTTCCCTGCGGAAGTGTCCAATCAGTTTAAGCTTGTCGGAATGCAAGTTCTTTCGTATAGATCGTACTCCGATTCCGTCCGCTTTCTTTTGAATAATACAACGCTTTATCTGCCTGTTGTAATGCTTCAAGTGACGTATGCGAACCACTGGAATGGGAAATCCCAAGTGAGATCGTAATTTGCAGATCAGGTACATCTGCTGTTGGGAACAGGTTACGTGCGACCGTCAACCGAGCTAGTTCTGCTATTTTTTGCGCTTCTTTCGCCGAAGTACTTGGTAAGATGATTAAAAATTCTTCACCACCGTACCGTCCGACGAGGTCGTCTGGACGGGTCAAGGAAGCGAGAGTCATGCCGAGTTGGCGTAACACATCATCGCCCGCATCATGACCATATGTATCATTGACATGCTTGAAGAAATCGATATCGATGAGTACAAGCGAATAGCCTTGGTCGGTCGAGCCGACAAGCGAAAGCGAGTCATCCAGGCGACGACGATTGGCGAGCCCTGTCAAAGCATCCGTCATGGCGAGTTTCTGCTGATACTGGATGTTTTCGAAGTGACGGCGTAATTCCGTCAGCAATCGAAAAGCGACAAAGCCAGCTAATAAATTAAAGAAGACGTACGCAATCGAGATTTTAAAGAATGTCGACCAGCTGTGCGTCAGGACGTAGATGGCGGGTAACGAATAGAGAATACCGACCAACACCATAAGCTGAAAATGACGCATCGAGACATGGACGAATCGACGAATGATCCCGATCGTCGTGATGAACAAGACGATGATCAACGTCGATAAATAAAATCCTTCCATTTGATCAACTGGTGTTAAAAAGTAACGTGTCCCGATGATCATTGCACCAGCAACGATGGCGCTTGGGAAACCACCGAACAGCATGGCAATCGCGACGGGAACGATACGTAAATCAACACGGGCGACATCGATTTGAATCCCATTGAACATCAATAAGACCGCAATCAAACCAGAGACTGCTCCGAGTATAAGTCGAATGCTCCATTTGGAGTTCAATGAAATACGCGGTTGATTCCGAAACGGTAAGAACAAGAGAGTAATCGTTGTAAACAGTAGACAAAAGTTAATGATGAATTGATTCATGATGGACAACAAATCCTCCCAGCTCCCCAACTAACAGATTTCCATATATATACTTCCAGTATACTCAACTAGATAACGGTTAGACAGGCATAAATGTTTAGATGAAAAATAAAAAACGGTAGAAGATCTACCGTTTTTAAGAAGATGAAGTAAGAGAATCCTCATCCATCGTCAGTAAAATTTTATCAAAGACACGAATCATCGTTTCCAGCTCTTCTTCCGTCAATGTACCGAAGCGATCTTGTAAATAGTTTTTCCGGACGATTTCGAGATCCCGAAATGCACGTTCTCCGTCATCCGTCAAAGCGAGGACGATTGAACGACGATCTTCCGTCGAGCGTGTCCGTGTGACATATCCTTGTTTATACAGCTTATCCGTCAAAGCAGTGACTTGACTCGTCGCGAGCTCAAATTGTTCCGCAAGAAGCGTCGGGCGCTGAGGACCATTTTCTGAAAGGCTTCGTAAGATGAAAAATTCACTCCGGGTCGCCGTTCCTTCAAATAGCCGGTTAAGTTCACGTCGCAGGGTACGAAGAATGACACGCATTTGTTCCTCGAGTCGATAAGTTAGCAAATCACGTTCCTGTGGCATGCAAGCAGCATCCTTTCTCTCAGTGGACTTCTACCATTTAGTGTACTAAACATATCGGATTTTTACCATCGACTACCCCAGATTCGAAAAAGGCAATTGACAATTTCGTGGCGTTTTGTGTAATATGGCGTAGTAATAACTAACTTAATTCAGTTCTCACTCAACCAGTGGGATGGAGGTTGCAGTTCTTAAGAGTACGGTTACGGATGTCGTCAAGCGACAGATGAGGTGACCTGAAAGGAAGAATTGCCGAAATCAATCATCGCTTTGAAGATGATCGATTGGGATTAGATCAAATAGGTCTAATACTGTCACAAGTCGGGTATCACCTACTTGTGGAGAGCTATCTTTCACGACGGTAGAATGAGGCGCATCCATTTTATTATGTTGCGTTCTCATCTTCCATCTGGAAGATGAGGGCGCTTTTTGTTTTTTCATTCAAAAAGTGTCCTCTCAAAAATTTATTAAAGAGAGAAGCGAACGAAATGAACAATCTAGATGTGAAACAAACAACAGATTCGACAGCAGAAGGATTAAAACGTGGATTACAAGCCCGTCATATGTCAATGATCGCCATCGGTGGAGCGATCGGAACAGGACTCTTCATTGCGTCCGGTGCTTCCGTCGCAGCAGCAGGACCAGGTGGTGCGCTCCTATCGTATGCAATCGTTGGTCTGATGGTTTACTTCCTAATGACAAGTCTTGGTGAAATGGCAGCGTACATGCCGGTCGCTGGATCCTTCTCGACATATGGAACAAAATTCGTCGATCCATCATTCGGCTTTGCACTCGGCTGGAACTACTGGTACAACTGGGCAGTCACGATCGCAGTTGAACTCGTCGCAGCACAAATCGTCATGACGTACTGGTTCCCGGATGTTCCTGGATTTTATTTCAGTGCCTTATTCCTCTTACTCATGATCGGCTTGAACTACTTCTCCGTTAAAGGATTCGGGGAAGCGGAGTATTGGTTTGCGATGATTAAAGTCGTTACCGTCATCGTCTTTTTAGTCGTCGGTGTTGCGATGATTTTCGGTGTCTTTACATCGGAGCCACCGGTTGGCTTTAAAAACTTTGCTCTTGGCGATGCACCGTTCGTCGGTGGGATTCCTGCCGTCATCGGAATCATTCTTGTTGCTGGATTCAGTTTCCAAGGAACGGAGCTCGTCGGGATTGCCGCGGGTGAGTCAGAAGACCCGAAAAAGAACGTTCCTAAAGCAGTCAAACAAGTTTTCTGGCGTATCTTACTTTTCTACGTCTTCGCGATTTTCGTCATCGGAATGCTCATTCCGTATACGAGTCCGAACTTGGTTTCGAATGACATTACGGACGTAGCGGTTAGTCCGTTTACGCTCGTCTTTGAAAAAGCAGGTCTTGCGTTCTCAGCAGCACTCATGAACGCCGTCATCTTGACGTCTGTTCTATCTGCCGGAAACTCAGGTATGTATGCTTCGACTCGGATGCTTTATACGCTTGCTCGCCAAGGAGATGCACCGAAGTTGTTTGCGAAAGTATCGAAAAACGGTGTACCGCGTAACGCTTTGCTCGCAACAGGAGCAATCGGTGCACTCTGTTTCTTGACGTCAATGTTTGGTGGACAAGTCTACTTGTGGTTACTCAATGCTTCCGGTATGACAGGATTCATCGCATGGCTCGGGATTGCAATCAGTCACTATCGTTTCCGTAAAGGATTCCTTGCACAAGGTCACTCGTTGAAAGACTTACCATATGTGGCACCAGCGTTCCCATTCGGTCCGCTGTTCGCATTCGGTCTTTGTTTCCTCGTCATCGTCGGTCAAAACTATGCCGCATTCCTCGCGGATCAAATTGATTGGGTCGGAATTGCCGCAACGTATGTTGGTATTCCATTATTCCTCGCCTTCTGGTTGGGACATAAATTCAAAAACCGGACGTCAATCGTTCGTTATGACGAGATGGACTTCCCAGAACATCCACGTCAATCGTAATCAACTAGCCACCTTCAAATGAAGGTGGCTTTTTAGATGTCGCTTCAAGTAAGATGAAAGAAAAACAGGGGGCGATCTTTATGAATTACTGGTACCACTTTAAGCGTGCCTTCTTACCGATCGCATTATTGCTTGTGACGCTTGCCTTATACCAAATGATCTATCGTTTGAATAACATCTGGTATTCGCTTGGAGGACTTCTTCTTGTCTTTGCGGCGATCTACTTCGTCATGCGTCGTCTAAAAGCGAACCCGGAGGATTGAATGAGCAGGAAAGTCGAGTCCATTCTCTGAACGAGGTAAAATAGTCATATACAGAGGAGGGGAAGATAGATGGCAAAAGCAATATTTGCAGGTGGTTGTTTCTGGTGCATGGTCAAGCCATTCCATAAATATGATGGGGTAGAGCAGGTCATTTCAGGATATACCGGTGGTCATACAGAGAACCCGACTTATAAAGAGGTCTGTTCGGAAACGACAGGTCACTTGGAGGCGGTTGAAGTCACGTACGATCCGTCCGTCATTACGTACGAAGAATTACTCGAGATTTTCTGGCGTCAAATCGATCCGACAGACGGTGGTGGTCAGTTCAACGACCGTGGTGAATCGTATCAGCCGGCTATCTTTTATGTCGATGAAGCACAGCGTGAAACGGCGGAACGTTCGAAAGCAGCGCTTGACGCATCAGGACGTTTCTCGCGTCCGGTCGCGGTAGAGATTCGTCCAGAAAAGCCGTTTTGGCCAGCAGAAGAATATCACCAAGATTATTATAAAAAGAATCCGTTCCGTTATCAGATGTATAGTGTCGGCTCAGGTCGCGCGAAATTCATCAAAGAAGCGTGGAAGGACCACGGTAAGGAAAAAGAACTGAAAGAGCGTCTGACACCAATTCAGTATAAAGTCACACAAGAGAACGGGACAGAACCCGCTTTCCGTAACGAATACTGGGATGAAGAACGTCCAGGACTGTACGTCGATATCGTTGACGGCACACCACTCTTCACATCGAAAGATAAGTTCCAGTCAAACTGTGGTTGGCCAAGCTTCGCTAAACCCATCTCAGAAGACAAGATGGAAGTCGAACTCGATACGAGTCACGGGATGACGCGGACGGAAGTGCGTTCTGCGAATGCGGATAGTCACCTCGGTCATATCTTCGATGATGGTCCGACAGAACTTGGTGGTCTTCGCTATTGTATCAACTCAGCAGCATTACGATTTATTCCGCTTGAAGAGCTTGATTCGGCAGGATATGGGGAATATAAAAAACATTTCGAGTAACACGTAAGGAGCAGTCAAACGATTTCGTTTTGACTGCTCTTTTTTTCAAATGGAAGGGAGAGAATCGAATGTTTCGACCCGTATATGAAGAGATTCGACAAATGACGATTGCGAAAGTGCTTGATTTCTACGATCACGAAATCCGTCAGCTCGATGAGCAAGCACGTCAGGAAAAGTACGACAAGATGAGCTTGAGTCCGTTTCGCTTTTTCCGTGGGAGTTCGCATCTGTTTTATTATGACGTGACGCGAATTCCCCTTGGTTTTGATACGCCTCGTGATAAACCGACGTGGATTCAGGGAGATCTTCATTTTGAGAATTTCGGTGTCCATGGCAATGCGAAGGGAGAGATCATCTACGACGTCAATGACTTTGATGAAGGATACTTAGGATCTTATCTATACGATTTGATTCGCATGGCGGTCTCCGTCCGGTTGTTCGCTGAAGAGGCAGGATACGATCCGACTCCTGCGATTCGAAATTATGTCCTGGAATACTTACACGATTTAAAAAAGTACGCTCTCGGAAAAGATCCGAGTGATGTCTGTTTTACGCGGGATAATACGAAAGGACCAATCAAGAAGTTGATCAAAAAAGCAGAAAAGAAACGTGAGGAATTAATGGGAGAGCGTACGGAACTAGTGGATGGCGTGAGACGTTTTTGTACATTACCGGATATGCAAGCGATAGATGATACGACGCGAATAGCGATTGAGTCTGCCTGGTCCTCCTATATCGAGACGATTGACGCAGAGGATCGTCGTGACGAAGCGTTCTATACAATCAAGGATATCGTGCGGAAACTAGACAGTGGAACGGCATCGATTGGTCTTGAACGCTATTACATCTTGATTGAGGGGGAGGGAGGGGAAGAAGATTTGATTCTAGAGATGAAACAAGCTCAGACTTCTGTCCCTTCGTTGTTCCTTCCCGTCTATCGTCCAGAAGCAGAAACAGTTCATCAAGGACGCCGGATCATCACGTCCCAAAAAGCGATGCAGGCACATGAGGATCCATATCTTGGCTACCTGACGATTGGGAAAAAGGAATATTATGTACGTGAGCGCTCGCCATATAAGAAAAAACTAAAAGCAAAGCATATCAAAAGTCAGGAAGACCTTGAGAACGTGTTGTGTATTCAAGGTCAAATTACCGCGAAAATCCATGCGCGGGCAGATCAGGACGCCGGGATTAAAGAAAAAATTTTGACACATCATGCGGATGTTGAAATCATCCAAGCCATTGGTGTTTCGGACACTGCTTTTTTAGAGCAAATCGAGCGTTGGTCAGAAGCCTACGTGACACGAACAAAGCTGGATTACCAAGTGTTTTTAGAGTGGATGAAGACCCGAAAAACAATTTAAAAACCTAATAAACTGAGGCTTGTTAAATGGGTGTGTAACATGTGTTACATATCCATCTTTTTTTTACAGATTTTTTTGTTTAACGAATGAAAGCGTTCAACAAAATAGAAATAGGTATAATGACCTATATCAATTTATCAGAAAACTTCGTAAATTTTTGATTAAGTTCTTACGGACGACTCGCTCCGTAGGACAAATCAAAAGAGACATAGGGGGAAGTACATCATGAGCTTGACGCGGAAAAAAGATGTTTCCGCTATGATTGCTGCAAGTAAACGAAACAGTGGACTTGCTCGAAATCTTGGCGCGATGGATTTAACGTTTTTAGGAATTGGCGCCATCATCGGAACCGGAATCTTCGTTTTGACAGGAACAGGAGCATTGACTGCAGGACCAGGACTTATCGTATCATTCATTCTATCTGCCATCGCCTGTGGTCTAGCTGCTCTTGCTTACGCTGAATTCGCATCAACGATTCCGGTCAGTGGATCCGTCTATACGTACACGTATGCGACGATGGGTGAGATCTTCGCTTGGATCATCGGTTGGAACTTGATCCTCGAATATGGACTCGCCTCGAGTGCCGTTGCAGCCGGATGGTCTGGATACTTCCAGTCCTTACTTGCAGGATTCAACATCCATGTGCCAACAGCCTTATCAGCAGCTCCTGGAGCAGTCGAAGGAGCCAAGACATACTTCAACCTTCCAGCATTCTTAATCCTCTTTGCCATTACGGCATTGTTGTCGATGGGAATCAAGGAAACGAAACGTGTCAACAACATCATGGTCGTCATCAAGGTCGCAGTCGTCATTCTCTTCATCGTTGTTGGTGTTGGCTACGTTGAGCCATCGAACTGGACACCGTTCACACCATTTGGTTGGGGAGGCGTCTTCTCGGGTGCCGCAATCGTCTTCTTCGCGTACATCGGCTTTGATGCCGTCACATCAGCAGCTGAAGAAGTCCGCGATCCGCAAAAAAACTTGCCACGCGGGATCATCGGTTCACTCGCTGTTTGTACAGTCCTTTACGTCATCGTCGCAGCCATCATGACGGGTATCGTACCGTACCAACAATTTGCCGGTGTCGATCATCCAGTCTCACTTGCAATTCAAATGGCCGGTCAAAGCTGGGTAGCTGGATTCATCGATCTCGGTGCGATCCTCGGGATCACAACAGTCATTCTCGTCATGACTTACGGAATGGTGCGTCTTGCATTCGCCATCTCGCGTGACGGAATGTTCCCGAAAGTGTTCTCTGAAGTGCATCCGAAGTACCAAACACCATTCAAGGCGACTTGGATGATCGGACTGGGTAGCTCACTCGTTGCTGGATTCGTTCCACTCGATGTCATCGCAAACCTCGTCAACATGGGTACACTCGCAGCATTCGTCTTGATCTCTGTCGCTGTCTTGATTCTTCGTAAGACACAGCCCGATCTCCCACGTGCGTTCAAATGTCCAGGTATGCCATATGTGCCAATCGCAGCAATCGCTGCATGTCTTTTCTTGATGTTCAACTTGAAACTCGAGACATGGATTGCTTTTGGAATCTGGCTTGCTATCGGTTTAGTTCTTTACTTCACATTTGCACGTAAGAGTTCGAATTTACAACCAGGCAACATGCCGGCAGCGGAACTCGCTGCTTCGAAAGAAGAACAGTAACACATAAGAAGACCCGGTCGCCTGAAGGCGATCGGGTCTTTTGATGTTATGAAAGTGGAACAGGTCCTTTGACGCGGACCGCATCAAATTCACGACGAATACTTTCATTGGCTTTGGCTTCATCTTCTGCTGACCAGCCGAGTTCGCTACGCATCAAGGCGAGAACACCATCTGCGTACTGTTCAGCGTGAGGGAAATCAAAGAAGACGGCCGAGGCACGACGGTTTAAAAAGTCGCCGGGTTGCATGACGAGTTCAGCTTCTAATCCATATAGAAGGGCGCCGAACCAGTGTAGCGGTAATTGATAACGAGCTGCCTCGTCGCCACGTGTCCGAATCAACTCGTAGACACGTTCGACATTCGTACCGTAACGTTGGATGAGCCATGTCGCCTCATTCGGTGACAATCCGAGGGCTTCTCCTTTTGGTTGTTGTTCCTTCAAGTAGCGGGCAAATCCTTTACTTCCTTGTGGATGACCACCACCAAGCAAGATATCGTGCGTACGGGAAGCGAGGTAAATCCGATTTTCTTCTTTCTTGAATTGGTCTGCGACCATATCGATGATTCGTTCTGCCATCTTCCGGTACCCGGTCAACTTCCCACCAGCGATTGACATCAGCCCGGATTTCGAGACGAAGATTTCATCTTTTCGGGACAGTTCACTCGGATCCTTTCCATCTTCATGAATGAGTGGACGTAGTCCGGACCATGTCGATTCGACGTGTTCAGGTCGTAACTCGACATTGAACATTTGATTCGTCGCCTCTAGGATATAATCCTGATCCTCCACGGTGACACCCGGCTCAAGAATATCTCCTTTATAGTTCGTGTCGGTCGTTCCGACGTAGGTTTTCCCTTCGCGTGGAATCGCAAAGATCATCCGCCCATCTGGAACGTCGAAATAAACGGCCTGTTGTAGTGGGAAATGCGCTTGATCGATGACGAGATGAATGCCTTTCGTCAGGTGGAGTGATTTCCCAGCTTTCGAACCATCTTTTTCTCGTAGTTCGTCGACCCACGGACCAGTTGCATTGATGATTTTCTTTGCCCGAATCGTATACGTTTTGTCACTTAAGACGTCACGGACTTCGACACCAACAACTTTTCCGTTGTGGTAGACGAGCGATTCAGCCTTCGTATAGTTGACGGCACGTCCACCGTAACCAACGGCTGCCTTTAAGACTTCGACTGTCAATCGGGCATCATCCGTTTTATATTCGACATAACGACCACCACCGACTAAGTGTTCCGAACGTAATAGTGGCTCGTAACGTAATGTTTCTTCTTTGCTGAGCATCGTCCGGCGTTCATTGCGTTTGACGCCTGCGAGCTGGTCATAGACGCGTAAGCCAATCGATGTCGAGAAGCTGCCGAACGTCCCGCCTTCGACGAGTGGAAGCATCATCCACTCCGGCGTCGTCACGTGTGGGGCGTTCTCATACACGATGGCACGTTCTTTTCCGACTTCGGCAACAAGTTTGATTTCGAACTGCTTCAGATAACGCAATCCACCATGGACGAGTTTCGTCGATCGGCTCGATGTCCCTTCGGCGAAGTCCTGCATCTCAATCAATCCTGTCCGCATGCCTCGACTTTGTGCGTCAAGCAAAATACCGGCTCCCGTGATACCGCCCCCGATGACGAGCACGTCTAAAAGTTCTTGTCCCATCTCTTCTAACCAAGCTGTCCGTTCCGTACTTGAAAACATCTTGTCTTCCCCCTGTTCGTCTGAATGGATAGTTAGTCTACTTCTATCCATGTACCCGATTTTGCACTCTTTTGAGCACGATCAATGATTTTCATGACGAGTTCAGCCTGTTTCGGAGAAACAGGTGGTGTTGTTCGCTGTCGAATGGCTGGGGCGAGATCTGTATAATAATCCCCAAATTGCCCGGAGACAAAAGGAAAGTCTTCAAGGGGACCGTTTGCTTCAGCCAATTGATACGTCGCTCGTTTCGTATCGACTTCATCGACGAAATAGCTAGCCTTTGTCCCGTGTACCATTAGCGAAGGACCAACAGCCGGAACGATGGAACCGATGTGCAAAATAGCGCGTCGCGTGCCGAATGCTAAAATCAAATGTGTATAGTCATCAACGATCCCACCTTGCCGTTGGATCGTTTGATCACAAAAGACGCGATCTGGTACTGCATTGAAGGCGACGAGTGCTTGATCGATCAAGTGTGATCCAAGATCGTACAAGAGACCAGCACCGGGTACGTCCTGTTCGCGCCAACGATCCTCAACGTCTGGACGATAGCGATCATAATGCGCTTCGAACGTTTGGAGCGTGCCGAGACGTCCGGATTCGAGTAAGGTCATCAGCGTTCGAAAGTCCTTCGTATACCGACGATTATGATAAACTGTCAGTAACCGATCGTGTACACGTGCTAGTTCCGTCAACGTTTCGGCTTCTTCAAACGTGACAGTGAATGGTTTCTCGACGAGTACATCACAGCCCGATAGCAAAGCGAGGCGCGCAAGTGGATAATGTCGTTCATTTGCTGTCGCGATGACGACTAAATCGATTTGTTCTTTAGCGAGCAGGGCTTCAAGTGTCGAATAAACAGGTAGCGTCGCGTCATAAGCAGCGACTGCTTCCGGACGACTCGACTGAACAGCGACTAACTGATAATCAGGTGCGTGTAAATAAGGAGCATGTAAATGTTCACCGGCAATACCAAAACCAACTAAAGCGGTACGAATCATGGAAAACACATCCTTTTCAAGTTCATACCCTCAATCTACCATAAGGAGGAATACAAGATGATTACGGAACAACACATCATCGAAAAGATGCGTCAAGCGATGCAACGCATTGAGCAAACGACAGGAGCCGCGCAGAAAGAGCAGATTGCATCAATGAAAACGTACTGTGAACTATTACTTGAATCTGAGGCGACATCAAGTTCAACGATATCGCTACCTACGTCAACACCTCAGGCAACACCAACAGTCGATCCGATGTTAGCGCGTTTCATGGGTGTTTCGCAGGAGAAAGAAGAAAAAGGCACTTCATTGCTCGATTTTTGAATGAAATGACGCGATTCAGGGAATAACCATCACAGTTGAAATGAGAAGGGGAGATACGTCATGAAAACAGTAATCGTCATCGGAGCAGGGCCAGGAAACGGATATGAAATCAGTAAACGATTCGGAAAAGAAGGCTTTCAAGTCGTTTGTGCGGCGCGGACGCAAGAAACACTCGCAGCCGTCATCACGGAACTAAAAGAAGCGGGCGTGGAAGCGGTTGGAGTGGAATGTGATGCTTCTCGAAAAGCCGATATCGCATCACTCATCGAATGGACAGAGGAGCAATACGGACAAGTCGATGTCTTAGTCTACAATGCTTCGATTTTACATCAAGCGTCTGTCCTCGAAGTTTCGGCAGAACAGATTATGAAAGAGTTCGAAATCGACGTACTCGGTGCACTGCATGCCGCACAACTCGTTGCTCCGTCGATGCAGGAACGAAAAGACGGCGTTATCCTGATTACTGGAGGCGGCGCTGCGATGCAAGCGATCAAATCGTTACCAGGGCTTTCAATCGGGAAGGCAGGCGTTCGCCAAGTGACGCATATGTTACATGATACGTTGAAGGAAGACGGTGTCTACGTCGGAACTGTCACGATTGCCGGGGAAGTGAAGCGTGGAACGGCACTTGATCCGAAAAATGTAGCGGAAGCGTTCTATCAACTTTATACTAACCGAAATGAAGTTGAAACGGTTCTTTCAGCAGACTAACGAATAAACAAGATAGCGTATGCGGGTTCGGGCTTTGACCGAATCCGTATTTTCATGGAAAGGAGCGAAACAGAAGTGAGACGATATGCAATGATGAGTCTACTTTTTTTATTCGTTCTCATCGGTTGTGCACCAGAAGAAACCGATTTGCTTGGCATCAAGCAACCGGACGACGAAAAAATCACGAAGGCGACGGTCGAACGCGTCATCGATGGGGATACGTTAAAAGTGAAGTTGGCGGATGGGAAAACGGAGGACGTTCGTCTACTCCTTGTCGATACACCAGAAACCGTCAAACCGGATACACCGGTTCAACCGTATGGAACGGAAGCTTCAGCGTTTACGAAAGAGACCTTACCGAGCGGGACAGCAATTCGGTTGGAGCGTGATCATTCCCGGACCGATCGATACGGAAGATTACTCGCATACGTCTGGTACGGCGATAAGATGTTGAATCAGGAGTTACTCCGAAAAGGACTCGCACGTGTAGCATTCGTCTATGAGCCGGACACACGTTATGTCGATATGTTCGAACAGATCGAACAGGGAGCCAAGCAGGCGAAGAAAAAGATTTGGGAGCACGATGGCTACGTCACGAATCGTGGCTTCGACGCTCAAGCGATTACAGAAACGAAATCCTGCGAAATCAAAGGCAACATCAATCGGTCGGGTAAAAAAATCTACCATGTACCGGGAGGTCAGTCCTACGATGAAGTGAAGCCAGAGCAACAGTTTTGTACGGAAAAAGAAGCAGAAGAAGCCGGATTTGTCCGCGCTGCACGCTAATGAATGCACACAAAAAGCCATCGGAATCGATGGCTTTTTGTTTACTCTACAGGTGGTGAGGGGGATTGATACTGCTGTACTTTATCATCTTCATCAAAGGAAATCGTGACATCGGTGATTCCTTTAAGAATTCGGATTTGAAGTTCAAGCCGGTCCTTGATGTCGTCCGCTTGGGCAATCGTTAAGTTAGGATCCACTTCAATCTCTGTCTCGACATGGAAGTGATCCCCTTCCTTAATGACTTCAAGCTTTTCAATATCACGAACCGCTTCATCACGTAATAGGATTTCACCGATTTTAGCAGTCAGTACTTCATCAATCTCACCGAGCGCACCGGCAGCATTTTGAATAAAGACATTATAGACGACGTAGAACATCATCAGACCAATCAAAATCGATGCAATGCCCTCTGCTTGATAAAACGATGTGTAATGCGAAATCAGAACGGCAATGATCGCGATGATACCACCGAGAGTCGCAACAAGATCTTCCATGAAGACAAGACGTGTAGCTGGTTTTGCCTGCCCAAGATGGGTGAAGCTTTGACCAACTAGTGTCAGCCCTCTAGACTTAAGCCCGGTTTCATGAGCAATCTCGATCATCGCTTTATAAAAGACGCCGACTTCGAGGACAACACCAATTCCAAGTGCCGTCAAAATGATCCAAAGCCCAGTCGTCTCTTCGCCAGGACCATGTGTGATATGCAAGATTCCTTCACGAATCGTCTCATACGCAAGCAACGCAACGACGATGATTGCAGCAAGTAACACGAGGTTAACAAGGCGACCGAATCCGTTCGGGAATCGCTTCGTTGGTGCTTTTTTACTTAGAGCAGAACCGATATAGACGAAAAATTGATTCGCCGCGTCACCGATCGTATGCATCATTTCAGCAAACATTGCAACGTTCCCAGTCAAGATATAAGCGACGAACTTGATGATAGCAATGATCGTGTTGACGATTGCAGCAGCAAGTGCTGACTTATTGCCGCGACGGATCAATGAGAAAAAAGTGGCCATGAGCGGTTCTCTCCTTGTCTATTCAAAATAGGTTAACCGCGTCCTGCTTGGAACGATGGATAAAGTGTCATTCCGCCGTCCGCAAAGAGTGTGATACCAGTGACATAACTCGCTTCGTCCGACGCAAGCCATGCGGCAACGGCTGAAATTTCCTCAGGTTTTCCGATATTGCCCATTGGAATCATACTCTCGACTTCTTTTCGTTGTTCCGGATCTTCGAATTTTTCAGCGTTGATCGGTGTATTAATCGCACCAGGTCCAATCGCATTGACCCGAATTCCTTTTGGTGCATATTCCATCGCAAGGGTTTGTGTCATTAATTTAACGCCACCTTTACTTGCAGCGTAGTGGACGAACGTTGGCCATGGAATGATTTCATGAACACTCGACATGTTGATGATGCTACCTTTAACATCGTGTTCGACGAAGTACTTCAGAGCTTCACGCGCACCGAGGAATGCACCTGTTAAGTTGACGTCGATGACTTTTTGCCAGTCTTCGAGTGACATCTCATGGGAGGCTGAAGGCATTTCAATCCCTGCGTTGTTGACGAAAACATCCAACTGACCAAAGTGAGCGACAGTCTCTTTGACAAGGTTGATCATATCGTCTTCTTTCGAGACATCTCCTTGAATTGTAATAGCTTCGCCGCCTTTATCTTGAATCGATTCAGCGATTTTCTTCGCTTCTTCCGGATGACTGCGATAGTTGATGACGACACGCATACCTTCCTCTGCATAACGGCGAACGATGGCTTCACCGATTCCCATTGATCCACCTGTTACGATGGCTACTTTTCCCTTTAAACTTTCATACATGATGCTTCACTCCTTCATTATTGTTTCGTAAATCCAATCATGATCCCGCCAGCAACGACTAAAATACAACCGATGATGACGAATGTCATTTCTTTCTTTGTCTTCGTTTCTTTTAGTAAGAGTACGCCACCAATCGTTGAGATGACGACCCCTGTTTGAGATAAGGAGAAGCTCGTTGCGACCCCGACTTTTGCTGTGGCAAACAGTAAAGCGACGTTCCCGACAGCCCACATGAGTCCACCGATAGTATTGCCGGCTGTTTTTTTCGTGAAGAGATCTCCTTCTCGTAAAGAAAGAAGAATGGCACTCACGACCATCCCGACAGCTTGTGGTAAGACAGCTTCCCAACCGTTGATATCGAACCAACGGGCAATGACGACGTAGCCAACATATCCGACAGTAGAGATGAGGAGGAGCGTCAGTCCTTTTCCGATATTCTCATCTTGTTTACTCTTATCTTCCTTGTAAGATGTGAAAGCTGCTCCGGCAATGATCAATACAAGGGCACTGATTCCGAGAATCAACGCAGTTGTCGTTGACCACTCTCCAAAAGCGAGAACACCAAACAACGATGTTCCGACGAGTTGCATCCCTGTTGAGATTGGCATCGTCTTTGATACACCCATTTGACGGAATGCGGCAAATTGATTTTTTTGACCGAGCGCCCAGAATGCACCAGAAAAGAATCCGGCAACCCAAGCAGTCGTCGACATCTCTGGGCTGACAAAAAAGAAGGTGACGATCGCGAAAAGCAATGCACCCAGAGTCGTACCGATAATTTGTTGCGCCGTTGAACCTCCGATTTTCGAGACGACGAGCGGCAACGATCCCCACATTAATGCAGGAACGATGGCAATTAAAATATCAATCAAGTGTTTCACCTCTCCTTACTGTTATCTCTCTACTTGAAGCTGTACCCCACGAGACGCGAGGAAAAACCTCGAAGCGCGAAGAGGAATTATTCTGAAATAAAAAAAACGTCCACCGAAGTGGACGCATATTGTCGTTCTATTTAACGGAACGGTTTAACGGAACGGTTCATCGGCGATCCGGACAATTTGTCGTCCGATCCGTCGACCATTCCATAAAGCGATGACGGCGATCGTCAAGGAAATGCCCATGACGTCGTACTGCGTAAAATAATAGCCGAGATAACTAAAAGGCAGACTGATGATCCCGACGAGTGAACTCGTCCACTGCCGGATTTTGAGTGACTCGATGTTCGCGACACGAGAGAACTTTTGTTGCTCCATGATCCGCCAACGTGTCGGTTCGCTTAAGGCATCGTTAACAAGACGCGGGAAGGCGAGCAATCGCGCACCGTAAGATCCGGCAATCTGGAGATAACGATTTTGGTTTTTTCCTTCGTCATCGAGCCAACGTCGAACCATGGGTTTGGCTAATTCGAGCAGGTTGATTTGCGGTGAAAGAATCTGAAGAATCCCAAGAATCGTCGAGGCAGCACGACCGAAGAAAGCAAACTCGGCAGGTAGCTGAATCGGTTCGTTTCGGACGAGTAATTCGATATCGGATAAGACCTTCTCAATCAGTTTCGTATCGACGTTTTCCATATCACTCTCGAGATAGAACGTGACCGCTTTTTCAATCGCTTGTCGGATGTTTTGCTTATTCGCATTCGGCAACAGGAATCGTAAATCCTCGAGACCATCGACGATTGCATCATAATCTAATGTGACGAAGGATTGGAGGATTCGTTGAATCGCTCGCATGTCATCGGGCGTCGTCGCTCCAATCATCCCAAAATCAAGCAAGACGATTTTGCCGTTGGACTGAACGAGGACGTTGCCCGGGTGTGGGTCGGCGTGAAATTTCCCGCCGAACAGTAGTTGTTCACCAGCGTTCAAGAATAGATTACGTGCCAGTTCGTCACGATTAATCTGATGTTCCGCTAAATAATCGAGATCGGTGATACGTGTCCCGTCAATCCATTCCATGACGAGAACACGATTCGTACAATGTTCTTCATAATAGCTCGGGATATAGATGACAGGATTCGTCTCATACATCTTTTTAAAGTAGAGACCATTTTTTAATTCAGTTCGGTAATTCAATTCATCACCGATGACGAAGACCATTTGGCGATATAGACTTTGTAAATCAGTCGATTTGTTTAACGAAGTCCGGCGTAACATGGCGATGACGATGCGCATGGCACGGAAATCGGTTTTGATGATTTGTTCGATGTTCGGTCGCTGAACTTTGATTGCGACTTTTTTACCGTTTGATTTTAAGGTTCCGCTGTACACCTCACCAATCGAGGCAGAAGCGACAGGACGGGGACTGATGTCCGAGATGATCTCTTCAATCGGCATACCCCAATCCTCTTCGATGATCTTACGTGACTCTCCAAGTTTACTTGAAGGAACTTTATCGACCAGTTCGGTCAGTTCCATCAAAACGGATGGCGGAAACAGATCGGCTCGAATCGATAAGAACTGACCGAGCTTGATCAATAATCCTTCTAACCGTAATGCTTTTTTCTTATAGTCACGCGCAATCCGGATCATGATGCGCTCAAACTCTTCGTTGTTCGTACCTGGCCGGTTTTTCCGGGTGAATCGATAGATCGTAAAGATGTAACGTGCGAACATCGTCACGATGACGACGATGCGATAAAGCGCCCAACGTTTCATACGGTCACCTAGCTTCCTGTACAGTTTGTTTCAGTATAGGTTACTTTACCTAAAAACGTCACTCGCAAACGGTCGAAACGGTGACAGAAAATTAATGCTTTACGGAAACTAAAAAGAGAGTATAGTAAGTATTGGAATTTCTTTGTAGAAAGGTGAAATGTGCGCATGTCCTGGGACTTATTGAATATCATCGGCACGGTCGCTTTTGCGATGAGTGGAGCAATCGTCGCGATGGAAGAAAAATATGATTTATTCGGTGTCTGGTTACTTGCTTTGATCACAGCATTCGGCGGTGGTGCCATTCGTAATTTACTGATTGGTGTACCGGTATCTGCTCTCTGGTCACAAGGTGGTCTCTTTTTAGTCGCGATTCTCGTTGCGTTGTTGATCTTCATGTTACCCCAGTTGTTCTTGCCGCACTGGACACGTTGGGGCGTCCTTGCGGATGCGCTCGGGTTGTCTGCGTTTGCGATTCAAGGTGCCTTGATGGCGACAGCAAAAGGACTGCCGTTGTCAGCGACGATTTCAGCTGCTGTACTGACTGGTGTTGGTGGTGGAGTGATTCGCGATTTACTCGCTGGTCGGAAACCACTCGTCTTGCATAAAGAGATCTATGCGATGTGGGCCGTCATGGCAGCACTTGTGATTGATCGTTTCCAATTGACGAATCCTCTACATTTGTTCACATTGCTCGGACTCATCACCGTTTTACGTATGCTATCGTATTATTATGAATGGAATTTACCAGCACGACGGTTAGGGGGAGAATAAGCATGAAAGTTTTCATTATGATTGGCGCGATCTCGATGATGTTATCGGTCGCACTAGGTGCATTCGGTGCACACGCCTTAAAAGATATGTTGACGGAACGGATGCTCGCGAACTGGCAGACAGGCGTACTTTACCAGATGGTACACTCGCTCGGTATCCTAGCACTCGGGGGACTCTTATTAAAAGCATCGATCCCGCAATGGTCATTAGCTGCATGGCTGATGCTTGCTGGAATCGTCTTCTTCTCGGGTAGTCTGTACGTCATGGCATTGACGAATGTAACGAAACTGGGTGCCATCACACCAATCGGTGGCGTCTTGTTCATCGCAGCATGGATCTTTGTCGCAATTGGTGCCTACAAAGGACTATGAGGATTGACCGTTTTTCTTCCGTTATGGAGAAGAACGGTCTTTTTTTTGTATGAAAAACGCCTACTCGCGATGGAGTAGGCGTAAGTATCAAAACGAGTTCATCGTTTTGTCGTTTGTGTTTTGTTTAGCTTCGATAATGCTTGCTCATAGCGATCCAGTACGCGATCTGCAACCGGTTTCAGCTCTTTTGAAAGCACAGCGAATTGCAATTCACGCGATCGTGTCGATCGGTTCATAGCATTCCCCATGGTAATTCCTCCTTACGTAATCAACCTACTATTTTATAGCCTGTTTTGTAGACGCAAGGAGTATATTCCCATGAGATATTTCAATCAAACGTCATTCAACACATTAAAGTGCAAAATGAGTACTTAATTGTTCACTTTCGAGACGGTTCCCGATGAAGAACTCACCAAACTCACCGTACTTCGCGCTGACTTCGTCAAAACGCATTTCATAGACGATTTTCTTGAACTGGAGAATGTCGTCTGAGAAGAGCGTGACGCCCCATTCCCAATCGTCAAATCCAGTTGATCCACCGATGATTTGCTGAATTTTCCCAGCATAACTCCGACCGATCATACCGTGACGATACATGAGCTCTTTACGTTTCTCCATTGAGAGCGTGTACCAGTTGTCGCCATCGCGACGCGACTTGCTCATCGGGTAGAAGCAGATGTGCTTCGCTTGCGGCAAGATTGGATAGAGACGATCACGCACGTAAGGGTTCTCGTATGGGTTTCCTTCGCCTGAACCACGGTACGTACCGAGTTCGACGACAGAAACGTAAGAATACGTCGGGATCAAGTAATCATAGAGATCGAGTTTTTGCATTTTGACTTCGACGTCTTGGATTTGTTCCATCGTTGGACGAAGAACCATCAAGACGAGATCGGCTTTTTGACCGATGATCGTGTAAAGTGCATGGCTTCCGTCTTTTGTCGCTTCGACACCAGAAAGCTCTGAGAGGAAGGCTTGGAACTCTTCAATCATGCGCGCGCGTTCTGTCGCGTCGACTTGTTTCAAGCGTGACCAATCGATCCGGCGGAAATCATGTAATGTATACCAGCCGTCGAGTGTTTCAGCGGCTTGTTGCGTAGCAGTCGGTTCAGATGTTTGGTGTTGCATGGGATGACCTCCTGAGTCTGAAATAAATTGTCTTTTTCCATATCTTATCTTATCACATTCTACTGAAACTCTTCGCCCGAAAAGGTCTTTGTCCATGAGATCGTAACACATGAAAAAAGCAGAGAGTGGGTAAAAGGGGAAGTGGAGATTACGTTGCTTGGAAATAGTCTCTGTACCATTCTTGAAAATGACTGTAATAGTCGGTGAATATGGCTTCAGTGCTTTTGTTAGATAACTTTTTTGCAAATTGTTTTAACAACGATTGAGAACTGTGTATAATAAACGATGGAAAAGAAAATGGATCAAATCGACGACGTCGTGTTTACCTAAAAAGGAGAGAAACTCATGCAATTATTCGATATGTTAGAACAAAAGATTAAAGCGCACCAACCGAAAATCGTCTTCCCAGAAGGAATTGACGCGCGTGTTCTTGGCGCAGCTGTCCGTTTGAAGAAAGACGGTCTCGTCACACCGATCGTCATCGGACCACGTGTACAAATCGAAGAAACAGCAGCAGCGAACGGAATCGATGTCACGGGACTTGATACGATCGATCCTGCTTCTTATGCTGGAATTGATGAGCTCGTCGCATCGTTCGTTGAGCGTCGTAAAGGGAAAGCAACAGAAGAGCAAGCACGTGCTGTCATCTTAAAAGACGTGAACACGTTCGGTACGATGCTCGTTCACACAGGACAAGCAGAAGGTCTTGTATCGGGTGCGATGCACGCAACAGGCGATACAGTTCGTCCAGCACTTCAAATCATCAAAATGCAAGAAGGCTATAAAAAAACATCAGGCGTCTTCATCATGGTACGTGACGATGAGCAATACGTCTTCGCAGACTGCGCAATCAACATCGCACCAGATGCGAACGATCTAGCAGAGAACGCGATCGCATCTGCGAAAACAGCGAAAACATTCGGGATCGATCCGAAAGTGGCATTGCTCAGCTTCTCAACAAAAGGTTCAGCAAAATCACCAGAGACAGAGCGTGTCGTTGAAGCAACTCGCATTGCTAAAGAACGTGCACCAGAACTTGCGATCGATGGCGAACTCCAATTCGATGCAGCATTCGTTCCAAGCGTCGCGAAATCAAAAGCACCAGAATCAGATGTCGCCGGTCAAGCGAACGTCTTCATCTTCCCAAGTCTTGAAGCTGGAAACATTGGCTACAAAATCGCACAACGTCTTGGTGGATTCGAAGCAATCGGTCCGATCCTTCAAGGGTTGAACAAACCGGTCAACGATCTTTCACGCGGTTGTAACGAAGAGGATGTCTACAAACTCGCGATCATCACGGCAGCGCAAGCAGTCGAAGAACGCCAAGCCTAAGCATGGTGTGAAAAAGTCTTTACTTTTTCGCTAAACCCCGTACAATGGTACACATCACGAAAATCACGAAACGTAAACGTATAGCAACGCTCGTATAATAGTGGGAATTGGCCCACGAGTCTCTACCGGATCGCCGTAACGGTCCGACTACGGGTGGTGAGTTACTGCTCTCTTTTTTGGCGTACAGTGGCTGCCCCCGGGTAGCGGCTGTACGTTTTTTCGTTTTTAAAGAGGAGAATGCATGTATGAAACGTCTACACGACATGATTAATCAAGAGGGAATCGTATTATCGGATCAAGTATTGAAAGTGGATGCCTTTTTAAACCACCAGGTCGACCCGACCTTGATGTGGGAAATCGCCTATGAGTTCATGGATCGCTTCCAAGATGCCGGTATCACGCGGATTTTGACGATCGAAGCAGGTGGTATTGCCCCGGCAATGATGACGGCGCTCCGTTTAGGGGTACCAATGGTCTATGCCCGTAAGACGAAATCCGTCACCTTGAATGAAGGAACGATTTCAGCTGAAGTCTTCTCGTTTACGAAACAACAGACGAGTACGATTACGGTTGCAGAAAAATACCTACAACCGGGTGAACGAGTTCTGATCATCGACGATTTCCTCGCGAACGGAGAAGCGGCATTTGGTCTCGCTCGCCTCGTTGAGCAGGCAGGTGCGGAAGTTGCTGGTTTTGGAATCGTCATTGAAAAGTCGTTCCAACCGGGACGTCAAAAGTTAATCGAAGCCGGGTTCCGCGTCGAGTCACTCGCTCGTGTGGAGTCATTGAAGGATGGAAAAGCGACGTTCGTTGACTCGGTGACCGTATGAGACTATCGAACTTCAAAGCCGCTAGTCTCGGACTTCAGCATGTGCTTGCGATGTACACAGGAGCAGCTGTAGTTCCGCTGATCGTCGGGAGTGCGATCGGATTGTCGGGAGAAGAACTTGCTTATTTAGTGGCGATTGATCTCTTCATGTGTGGCGTAGCGACCTTACTACAAGTGCTCGTCACGAAATATACAGGCGTCGGTCTTCCTGTCGTCCTCGGTTGTACCTTCACCGCAGTCGGTCCGATGATCGCGATCGGTAGTCTTCAAGGGATTACGGCGATTTATGGTGCTTTAATTGCGAGTGGGTTGATCATTCTCGTCATCTCAGGCTGGTTTAGTAAGATTGCAGTCCTGTTCCCGCCAGTCGTCCTTGGTTCTGTCGTGACGATCATTGGGATTTCCTTGATTCCGGCTGCAATCAACGATATCGGGGGCGGACAAGGGGTGAAGGACTTTGGTGACGCACGTTATCTTGGACTCGCCGGACTAACGATCGTCTTGATTTTAATCTTGAATCGCTACGGCACGGTCTTTTCAAAAGCAGCAGCCGTCTTGATTGCTGTGATGATCAGTACACTCGTTGCGTTTGGCATGGGGATGATCGACTTCAGTCCGGTGGCGGAAGCGTCATGGTTCCAAATGGTGACGCCGTTCTACTTCGGTGTTCCGACATTCAATGCGACGGCGATCTTGACGATGACGCTGGTTGGTCTCGTCTCGATGGTCGAATCGACAGGTGTGTTCTTGACACTTGGTGAGATCACGGATCGCCGTTTGACGGATAAAGACCTAGCACGTGGCTACCGGGCAGAGGGTGTCGCGACGATCGTTGGCGGTATCTTTAATAGTTTCCCGTATACGACCTATAGCCAAAACGTCGGTCTAGTTCAGTTGACTGGCGTGAAGACACGTAAAGTCATTCTGTTTGCGGGCGGATTTTTAATCTTGCTCGGCTTCTTACCAAAAGTGGCGACGTTCACGACGTTGATTCCAAAACCTGTCCTAGGTGGGGCGATGTTGATCATGTTCGGAATGGTCGCAGCGAGCGGGATTCGTATTCTGTCGCGGGTCGATTTCTCGAAGAATGAACACGTCATCACGGTGGCACTTGCCCTCGGAATTGGTCTAGGAATCAGTATGAATCCTGAGATCGTAGCCGGTCTCCCGTCACAAATCCGTGTCTTGACGGATAGCCCGATCGTCGCAGGGTCACTAACGGCATTATTGCTAAATGGAATCTTCCGATTGACGAGTAAGTCGGAGTCACCGGATGTACCACTTGCTAAAGTTGAATAACAATTGTAACTTTCAGAAAGGAGCCATCCTGTATACTACATAGTAGCAGGAGGTTCCTTTTTTTATACCGCTAACGTAATCAGAATATTCCGAGTATGTGGATTTGGTAAGAAATATACATTGAAAACGTTTACAAAATCGACACATCTTCTTTATACTGACAACGTAGCGGTACGGGGAACTGCTAAGAAACAAACAGAGACGGGAAGGACGTCGTAAAAATGAAACAACAGACAGAGTTGAATCGGGGACTGGAAGAACGTCATATTACACTGATGTCGCTGGGGGCGGCAATCGGTGTCGGACTCTTCCTAGGGTCAGCAAAAGCGATCCAATTAGCAGGACCAGGGATCTTACTTGGTTATCTGATTGGTGGTGTCATCATTTTCATTATCATGCGAGCACTTGGGGAGCTTGCAGTGCGGGAGCCGGTGGCTGGTAGTTTTGCGGAGTATGCCCGGAAGTATGTCAGTCCATTAGCTGGCTTTTTAACAGGTTGGAATTATTGGTTACTCTGGATTTTTACGTGTATGGCGGAAATCACAGCAGTCGGTATTTACATGAAAGTATGGTTCCCGGATTCTCAGGGGTGGGTATGGGCACTAGCAGCACTTGTCTTGATGACAAGCATCAACTTCATTGCTGTTAAATTTTATGGTGAATTCGAATTTTGGTTTGCGTTGATTAAAATCGTCGCGATCGTCGCCATGATCATCTTAGGGACCTTGACGATTGTCATTGGTCTTGGAAACGGCGGCACACCGGTTGGGATTTCGAACCTGTGGTCACATGGTGGATTCTTACCGAACGGATTCGGTGGAGTACTCCTTGCCATGCAGATGGTCATGTTTGCGTTCTTAGGAATTGAAGTGATTGGGGTCACAGCAGGGGAAGCGAAGAATCCGAAGAAAACGATTCGAAAAGCCGTCAATAACGTCTTCCTTCGGATCTTAGTATTCTATATCGGAGCGCTCTTCGTCATTTTATCGATTTATCCGTGGGATCAAGTCGGTGCGAACAATAGTAGTCCTTTCGTATTACTATTTCAATCGCTAGGTATTCCGGCAGCAGCCGGCATCATCAACTTCGTTGTCTTAACGGCAGCACTTTCGTCATGTAACTCGGGTATCTTCTCAACAGCCCGGATGATGATGAACTTATCCGAGAACAGTGAAGCACCACGTCGTTTCTCGAAAATCTCGAAAAACGGTGTTCCAGCACTGGCGACGATTCTTTCAGGTGTCGCCTTGCTCGTCGGTGTCGCTTTGAACTACTTCTTACCGGAAGATGTTTTTGCAATCGTTACGAGTATCGCAACGTTCGGTGCCGTCTGGACGTGGGCAATGATTCTGATCGCACAAATGCGGGCGCGGAAGGTACATGGTTCAGCAGAATTTGCTGTTCCGTTCTTCCCGGTTGCCAACTATATCGCCCTTGCGGCACTTGCTGGTGTCATCGTCTTGATGGCATTTGACGCAAGTACACGCATCGCTCTGGTCGTTGGACCACTGTGGTACGCGATTTTGATTGCCGTCTATTATGCACGGGGAATGCATAAGGAAACACGTCAATCGACGCGTCGAGCATCAGGAGAATAATGAGATGGGCGGATCCGCAAACGGGTCCGCTTTTTCATCACTTCGTATCAAACGGTTTCGTTTTGTTTTGATGATGAATTTGCTACACTTACGGCAGAACCATACAGGAGGTCATACGAAATGAAAACGATTCATGTAGACGAGTTACAAGAGCGATTAGAGGCAGGCGAGGCGTTACACGTCGTTGATGTCCGGGAGCAGGATGAATACGATGCAGGACATATTCCGAACGTCCGCTTCCTTCCGATGTCTGAAATCGGTGAACGCTATACGGAGCTGCAAGAAGGTGAAACCTACTACTTAATCTGTAAAGCGGGCGCGCGAAGCGAAAACGTCGGTCGTTTCCTCGAGCAATATGGATACGACATCGTCAACGTCGAAGGCGGCATGATGAACTGGAAGGGCGATCAAGAAGCATAAGAGGAAGCGTTACCAAGGAAGACGACTCCATGAGAGTCGTCTTTTTTTCATGTGAATCAATGAACGATTATCGATTTCTCTATGAACATTTTTCGTTATTCTTCCGATAAAGAAGGTAGAATAGCGGGTCCTTGCACTCGAGAATGGAGTGACACATGGAACAAAAGATCAAACGAACGATGAGTATCAAACAAAAATTAATTCTGACATCGATTCTATTATTAGTAATTCCAGCGCTCGTGATCGGATTCGTCGCCTACAATCAGGCGAAACAATCGATGACGGAGCAAATTCTACAATCGGCACATGGTGGAGTCGATCGAATGAACGATGAGATTCAGAATATCATTGATCCGATGCGACGCGATGTCGCCTTTTTTGCGGACCGAATTGACGGGACGCTCTATCAAAAAGGAAAACAAAATGCAGCGTTGAAGGAAAAAATGACGGAATATCTCGACATGCATCCGCAAGCGGCGAACATCTATTTCGCGACGACAGAAGGGGATATGAACATTTTCCCGGAACAAGTCATGCCCGAGGATTATGACCCACGTGAGCGCTCGTGGTACCAATCGGCTGAAGCAGCCGGTGGAAAAGTCGTCATCACCGATCCTTACGTCGATGCTGCCTCGAACAAGATGATGGTGACATTGTCACAAACGACCGGAAACGGAAGAGGTGTCGTGGCGATTGATGTCGATGTCGACCGCATCGCGGAAATCGCGAAAAAGATTAAAATTGGTAAAGAGGGTTATGTGACGATTCTCGATTCGAATAAGAAGTTCGTTACGCACCCGACGCTAAAACCAGGTGAAAAGGCAACAGGGAACTGGGTTGCGCCACTCTACGATGACCCAGCCGGACAATTTTCGTATGAATTCGAAAATGAAGGTAAACAGATGGACTTCATGACGAACGATTTAACGAAGTGGAAGGTTGCCGGAACCCTGTACGATCATGAAATCACCGATGCGACGTCGAGTATTCTGTGGACAACGCTTGCTGTCATCGGCGGAATGTTACTCGTCGCAGCCGTCTTCATTTACTTCATCCTTCGCTCGATCTTACGCCCACTCGGTCATTTGACACGTGGGGCAGAACGGATTCAATCTGGTGATTTGACGGAACCCGTCATCGTTGAATCAAACGATGAGGTCGGACAGGTCGCGCAAAGCTTTAACGTCATGGTCGATTCACTCCGCTCGATCATCATCAATCTCGACCAGTCGATCACACAAGTGGCTGGCTCGTCGCAGGAATTAATGGCGAACTCTGCCCAGACGACGTCCGCATCGGAACAAATTGCGGGATCGATTCAACAGGTCGCAGCAGGGGCGGATCAATCGAAACGTCAACTCGATGCAAATGCTGTTTCGCTCCAGTCGATTACAGCGGGCATCATGCGAATTGCTGAGAGCTCAACCGATGTGTCAGAGCTATCACGTTCAACGGCAACAGAAGCCGAGAACGGAACGGTTGCTGTACTACAGAACGTCCAGCAGATGAAAGAAATCGATGCCTCCGTTCAAAACTTCGGTGGTGTCATCAGCTCACTCGCACATCGTTCGAATGAAATCGGGAAAATCGTCGATGTCATCAACGGCATTGCCGAACAAACGAATTTATTGGCACTGAACGCGGCGATTGAAGCAGCACGGGCAGGCGAAAACGGAAAAGGGTTCGCCGTCGTCGCAAGTGAAGTGCGTAAACTAGCAGAGCAGTCACAGGATTCAACGAAGCAGATTGCACAGCTGATTCAAAACATCAAGCAGGAGACAGATCAGTCAGTCACGATGATGAAAGAAGTATCAGGACAGACGAAAGCCGGTTTATCGACGACAGAAGCATCAGCAGAACGATTCCAGAAGATTCTCGAACGGACGCAAGAGATGACACCGCGGATTGAAGATGTGACGGCAACTGTCGAGGAAATCGCAGCGAACGTTCAAGAGGTTTCTGCCTCTGCAACCGAAATCGCACATATCGCGCAAGAGAATTCATCGGCGTCGAAACAAGTCGCAGCGACGACAGAAGAACAGTTGAGTGCGATGGAAGAGATTTCGCAATCAGCCAAAGCATTATCCGATATGGCGGAAGAATTACAGGTGCTCGTTGCCCGTTTCCGTGTTTAAGCCATCGATTATAAAAAGCAAGGAAGCTAGTCTTCCTTGCTTTTTTCGTCTGTCACCATTCTGTGACGAACTGAACAAATAGCTTGGAATCCTTGTGAATCCGGGCTTGAGATGGTACTAAATCGGGAATTTAATAAATATCTAAACACTTCGAAGGAGGTGGGTGCGATGAAGCAGTTACGCAAGATGAGAGAGTGGAGTGAAGCGGGGCTTTTGGACGAAGCAACCGTCAAACGAATCATCGATTATGAGAACAATCGTAAGGAAAAACAACGTCTACCGCTCTTGTTGATTGTAGGGGGTACGTTCGTCGTATTGGCTGTGTTCAGCTTTTTAGCCGCTAACTGGCAAGTCATGCCGATCGGATGGAAAATCGGACTTGTCGTAGCACTCATGTGGAGCTGTTACGTCATGGCGGATCTTTCGGAACGTCGGAGTATGTTGCATCCGATTGTCTTCCGAATCGGTGGAATCCTAGCGTTTGGCGCCTCGATTCTCGTCGTTGTTCAAAGTTTCCACTTGCCGATGGAAGGATCATTACTCGGATGGTGTGTGTTTGTCGCCGCGTTAGCGCACTATGTGCTTTGGCGTCATGAAGCATACGGTGTCGTCGCCTTCCTTTCCGGATGGACGATCTTTACGAGTCTCGGTGGTTTTGGTCAGGAGCAGGCGAGTTATCTCGACTGGACATCGTTCGGTCTGATGGTCGTGCTGTCGTTCAGTTGGTTTTACTTCAGCCAACGTCTGCCATCGCTTTTGTTTAGCTGGCTGTTTCTCTTCTTCAGTGGTCTCTCCTTGTTTCTCCTTGTATCATATGACGGATTCCTGTGGCCGGTCTGGACGCTATTTTTACTCGTTCCAGTTCTCTGGCTTGTTCGTGAGGAGTCCAATCGTCGGATCGTCGAAATGGTCTATCTGGTCGTTGCTGCCATCAGTTCGATCGTCTATCTGTCTGTACGTGCGGAATCAAATGCCGCATTACCATCTATGACAGAAGCGATTCTGCTAGCTATCGTATCCATTGGGTTAGGAATTTTCCTCTATCAAAAACGTCGCTCCTTATTGTTTATCGTTCCGCTTGGATTCGTTGGAGTCCTGTGGCTTGATGAACAGGCCATTCTACTCGCCATCCTCGTTGAACTATCCGCGCTACTGTATCTGTTGTATCAAGAACGTCGTCATGCGGTCGTCTGGCCAGCCTTCCTCTATTTCATTCTCGTTCAACTCGCGATATACGTCATCTATGCGTGGGATCGTTTGAACATGTCTTTGTTTTTCCTCATCGGTGCGCTCCTCATCTTCCTATTGTCCGGTGTCTTATGGTGGTTACGCCGTAGAGGAGGTGCGACGTCATGAAGCGCTATTTAATGCCCGTATTGCAGACGTGCGCCGTTGGTCTGTTGATCGTCAGCTTTTTTGCGACCTCCTGGTTCGGAACATCGTACCGTTTTCGGGCAGAGCCGTTTGATCCGTTTGATCCCGTTTACGGTGAATACGTGATGCTTCAGTATCCGGATTTAAAACCAGGTCCGACGATTCAAAATGGGCGTGTTTATGTCAGCTTCAAGACAGATGCTTCTGGTTATGCTCAAATCGACCGGATTTCGAATGAACGATTCTTCGGAAGTGTTGCTGGCGACTATTACGATCAATACGTGTCGATTCCACAGTTGACGCAGTATTATGTCGAACAGGGAAGCGGAAAACAATATGAAAAAGCAAAAGCACTGGAAGTCCGTGCGGATGTGTCACCATGGGGAACGATCCGGACGACGAATTTAAAAATTTCTGAGTAAAAAACCTTGCTTCAGGAATGAAACGGTTGCACTATTAATTTAAATTTTCAGACAACTAAATCTGCATGCGTAGACGGGAAGAGTAAAGTGATCAGAAATCGATAGAGAGTCTCTGTTGCTGGAAATGAGACGATTTCGTCATTTGAAGATGGTCCCGGAGCAGTCGGAAGAACGTGAACCGTGTTCATCAGTAGAACCGACCGGTAGGACGGATACCGTTAGCATTCCAGGGAGTCTCGTACTCCTAGAGGTGGCTGAACGTGAGTTGAGCCATGAACGAAGGTGGTACCACGTGAATAGACATCACGTCCTGAGAGATAAGGGCGTGGTGTCTTTTTTGTGGAGACGTTCCCGCAGGAGGAGGATGACGAGATGGCAGAAGCATTGGTATTGCAATCAGACTTTGGCGTGAGTGACGGGGCGGTGAGTGCGATGTATGGGGTTGCGCATAGCATCAATCCAGAGATTCGGATTTTTGATTTGACGCACGACATTCCGCCCTTCCACATTTGGGAAGCGTCCTATCGGTTACTGCAGACGGTGCCGTACTGGACGGAGCAAACGGTGTTCGTTTCTGTCGTTGATCCAGGTGTTGGATCAAGTCGAAAGAGTGTCGTCGCGCGGACGCATGCGAATCAATACATCATCACACCGGATAACGGGACGTTGACGCATCTTTGGCAAGCCGGATACATTGCTGAAGTGAGGCAACTCGATGATCGACGGCATCGCTTACCGCGGATGGGTGAATCGTATACGTTTCACGGACGAGATATCTTTGCCTTCACGGGTGCTCGGTTATCGAGCCATGTCATCACATTCGAGGAAGTAGGACCCGTTTTACCTGCTTCGGACATCGTCTTGCTCGACCGGACAGTTGCCTCGTCATCGGATATCGGTGTTACTGGTATCGTCGAGATTCTCGATGTTCGCTTCGGAAATGTCTGGACGAACATTCCGGTCGCTCTCGTCCGTCAGGCGGGTCTCGATATCGGTAGCCAGGTCAAGGTAACGATTTCGTACCGAGAACGGATCGTCTATGAACAGACACTACTCTTTGGTCATTCGTTCGCCGATGTGCCAGTTGGTTCAGGCGTCGTCTATATCAATTCGCTGGATCAGATTGCTCTTGCCTTGAATCAAGGTTCGTTTGCGCATGCATTTGAGGTTGGGATCGGAAATGATTGGAGTGTTACCTTACAACAAATCAAAGGAGGAGATCGAACATGAAAGGATTTACGACAAAACAGATCGTCGCAACCGGGATCGGAGCAGCAGTATTCATCATTTTAAGTCGATTCGCTGTGATTCCGACAGGCGTACCGAACACGTCAATTGAGACATCCTATGCATTTCTCGCATTCATGGCAGTTTTGTTCGGACCAGTCACAGCCGGTTTGATCGGTCTGATCGGTCATGGATTAAAAGATGCGATTTTATATGGGTCCCCGTGGTGGAGCTGGGTCATCGTATCCGGGTTCGTCGGTTTTGGCATCGGATTGATCGCTAACCGGATTCGTCTAGAAGAAGGCGGATTGACGACACGTAAAATCGTCTTATTCAATGTCACACAAGCCATCGTGCAAGCGATCGGTTGGATCATCATTGCACCGGTACTCGATATCTTAATTTACACGGAGCCAGCGAACAAAGTCTTCGTCCAAGGGGCTGTCGCTGCGACATCGAACATCTTGACAGTCGGTGTCATTGGAACGTTGTTGCTCGTCACCTATGCGAAAACAAGAAGTAAAGCAGGCAGCTTGAAACGCGAAGCTTGACCGAATGAGCTATGATCCTGTGCGAAGAGACGGCAGGATCATAGCTCATTTAGCTTGGGGGGAGAAGGATATGACAAACGTAATCGAATTTCAGGATTTTTCATTTACATATCGGAGTCAGTCGGAACCGACACTCCGGCAGATTCAATTAACGATTCAAGCAGGCGAACGCATCTTAATCGTTGGACCGTCGGGTTCAGGAAAAAGTACGCTCGCCCAGTGCATCAATGGGTTGATTCCGTTCTCGTACCCTGGAACGTGGGAAGGACAGGTCCTGATCAAAGGGCAGGATGCCCGGGAGTTATCGTTATTTGATCGTTCGCTGCATATTGGAACGGTGTTACAGGATCCAGATGCGCAGTTCGTTGGTTTATCGGTTGGCGAAGACATCGCCTTTGCGCTCGAAAATAAACAGACTGGGCGACCGGAAATGCAGGAGATCGTCGAACGCGTCGCACGGATGACGGATGTCGAGATGCTCTTGCAAGCACGATTGAATGATCTATCAGGAGGACAACGACAACGGGCGGCATTAGCCGGAGTCCTCGTCGAAGATGCGGACATCTTACTGTTTGATGAGCCGCTCGCGAATCTCGATCCGGTAGCGGGACAAGAAGCGATGGCGCTTATGGATCGACTGCAACGTGATACGAACCGCACATTGATTGTCGTCGAACATCGCATCGAGGATGTTCTGGTTATACCGTTTGACCGCATCATCGTCATGGTCGATGGGGAAATCATTGCCGATGACCATCCGGATGTCATCTTAAGCAATGGTGTGCTTCAACAAGCGATTTTACGTGAACCCCTTTATGTCAGTGCCGCGCGCTGGGCTGGGCTTGCCGTTCAACCTTCAGACCAGCCGAGTCGCATCGATACCTTTTTAAAGCAGTTCAATCAGACGGCCGTGTTGGAGCGTTTAGAGGAAGCGCCTCAAAAAGAGACTGCAACCTCTACTGCATGGCTCGAACTTGAACAGTTGGCGTTTCATTATCGCCAAGGAACGCCGGTGCTTGAGAATGTGACAGCCTCTTTTCAAAAGGGAACGCTGACGACGATCGTCGGTCAGAATGGTGCCGGGAAATCCACGCTTGCGAAAGTGTTGAGTGGTTACCAACGGACGACAGGTGGTCGGATCCTACTTGACGGAACCGACATCACGAACCAATCGATCGCAGAGCGGGCGGGGGCGATCGGATTCGTTCTGCAAAATCCGAATCATATGATTTCGAAGCACCTCGTGCAGGAGGAAATCCGCTACGGGATGCTGGCGCTCGGATTAAGTGAGGCGGAAGAAAACGAGCGTCTCGAGCAGACATTACGTCGTTGCGGATTATATCCGTTTCGTAATTGGCCGATTCAAGCACTGAGTTTTGGTCAGAAGAAACGAGTGACGATTGCTTCGATTCTCGTTCGACGACCGGATATCTTGATTCTCGATGAACCAACAGCCGGTCAAGATTATCGGCATTATTCGGATATGATGGACTTTTTAGAAGGATTGAAGCAGGACGGAATGACGTTACTCATCATCACACATGATATGCACCTCGTCTTAGAATACAGCGATCAAGTCTGCCTCGTGCAAGCTGGGCGTATCCGTTATGCTGGAACATCATTTGGACTGCTGAATCAAGAACAATTGCTGCATCATGCCCATTTAAAACAAACATCGCTCTTTACGCTAGCGCAACACCTCGAAGTCGATCCGGAACGATTCGTCGAGTCCGTGATTACGGCGGAGCGAAAGGAGCGGGAACAATGGCTGTAGAAATGCTTGGCTATATTGAAAAAACGTCACCGATTCATCGATTGACGGGAACGACGAAACTGATCGGATTCTTATTATTTACGACAGCAACGATGTTCACCTATGATACACGTGTCTTACTTGTAATGGGGTTAGTCAGTATCGTGTTATTCCGTTTGTCGCGTATCCAGTTTCGGGAAGTCCGGTTCGTCTTGATCTTTACAGCGATTTTTGTCCTAATCAATGCGCTCGCTGTTTATCTGTTCGAACCAGAGCAGGGCGTAGCGATCTACGGGTCGCGTCACGTCTTACTTGAAGGAATCGGACGATTTACGGTGACCGCAGAACAATTATTTTATCTATTCAATTTAATCTTAAAATACAGTGTGATCGTTCCGATTGCTGTGTTGTTTCTCGTCACGACCCATCCGACGGAGTTCGCTTCTTCTTTGAATCGGATTGGTGTTCCGTATAAGATCGCATTTGCGGTCTCCTTAGCGCTCCGTTATATTCCGGACGTTCAATCTGATTTCCGGACGATCGCGAACGCTCAAGAAGCACGAGGGATTGCTGTCTCACACGGCTCCCTTTGGCAGCGGGCACGCAATAGCATCCAGATTTTACTTCCGTTGCTATTTACGAGTTTGGAGCGGATTGAGACCGTCAGCAATGCGATGGATCTCCGTGGATTCGGTGCCGGACGAAAGCGAACGTGGTACAACCAACAGACGATGACACGAATCGATTATGTCGCGATCGGCTGTGTGCTACTTTTGACGGTTTTGTCATTCGTCGTCACTTTCTATGATGGTAATCGCTTTTATAATCCGTTTTAAAAATGAGATACGAAAAAGGCAGTGGATGCGTCCACTGCCTTTTGTCATATGACCAATCCGCTTACGCAGATCGTTTTTGATTTTCCCAACGTGGTGAATTCAACAGTTCAATCCATTTCTTGACGGCTGAGATCGTGATGACGATCGCGAGCAGTCCCATCGTTACGGACAAGACCGTATTCAAGATGCTGAAACCTGGAGAATCGGGATTCGCATAGACGTTTGCGACCATCCAGATATCCGCGAACGTTACTGTGATCAGAAGATAGACGAGCGGGATGAACGTCGTCAGCGCATAGACTTTTTTATCGGCGATTTTCAAGATGATCGTCGTTCCGATGATCAAGCCGATTGAAGCCATCAGCTGATTCGATACCCCGAATAATGCCCAAATCGAACCGATGTCACCCGAAAACAGGAGATAGCCCCAGAAGAACGTCCCGAGTGCCGAAGCGAAGATCGCACCTGGAATCCAGTCGACACGTTTGAGTGGTTTGTAGAACTCCCCGAAGAAATCTTGAATCAAGTAACGGGCGACGCGTGTTCCTGCATCGATTGCGGTTAAGATGAAGACCGCTTCGAATAGAATGACGAATTGGAAGAAGAATCCGGCAATCTCTTTGAACCACGGGATGGCGCGGAAGATGAATGTCATACCGACGGCGAGTGAGACGGCACCACCTGTTCGACCTGCCAGATCGAGACCGATTTCACGGGATAAATCATCAAGATAGACCGTGCTCATACCAAGCTTCGCGAATACTTCTGGTGTTGAGTTGATGGCGAAGTAATCACCGACTTCAAGCGATGTCGCAGCGATCAACGCCATGACGGCAACAAGACATTCGACAAGCATGGCACCGAAGGCGACCGGTTTGATGTCACTCCACCGATTGATCATCTTCGGTGTCGTACCAGAACCAACGAAAGCGTGGAAACCAGAAATCGCACCACAGGCAATCGTGATCGAGATGAATGGCCAGACTGGACCAGCGATGATTGGACCACCGCCATCAACGAACTTCGTAAATGCCGGGAATCGAATGTCTGGGTTGATGATGAAGACACCAATGATCAAAGCAAGGAAGACACCGATTTTCATGAAACTCGATAGATAGTCGCGAGGTGCGAGTAAGAGCCACACTGGCAGTGCAGCAGCGAAGAATGCATAAATCGGTAAAGCAATCGCGAGTTGACGTGACGACAGATCGAACCAATCGCCGATGAATGTTTCCGTTAACTGAGGACCAAAACCAATCGCAGCTAGAATCAGTAAGAAACCAACTGTTGAAGCAAGTGCTAAGTTACCACCTTTACGTAAGTAAATCCCAACGAACATCGCAATCGGAATCGTCGAGAAGACAGCGAATGTACCCCATGGGTTATGTTCAAGGGCGTGTAAGACGACCATCGATAGACCAGCCATCGTGATTGTAATGATGAAAAGCATCGCCAGACCGGCACAAAAACCAGCGACGGGACCTAATTCTTTTTTAGCGACTTCAGAGAGCGATTGACCATCTTGGCGCATCGAAGCAAAAAGGACGACCATATCATGGACCGCTCCACCGATGACGGCACCGATTAAGAGCCACAGTAAGCCGGGGAGATATCCGAACTGTGCAGCAAGGACAGGTCCGACGAGTGGACCGGCTGCAGCGATTGCTGCGAAGTGGTGTCCGAACGAGACCCATTTATTCGTTGGAACGTAATCTTTTCCGTCCGCTAATTTATGAGCGGGCGTTTCGCGATCATCTTTGATTTTTAAGACTTTCGCAGCCATGAACGTACCGTAAAGGCGATACGCAATTAATAAGATACAGATGACAGCAATAACGATTGGAGTAGCGCTCATCTAAAATTCCTCCTCTTGAATGAACTATGATGGATTTAGTATACAAGTTATGGAAGCGCTTTCTTTGATTTTTAGATGAGTTGTCGGTTTCGTTCGATGAAAGGTTGAAAATGGACCTTGAATCACAAAAAAGAAGCGCTCAAATACCGAGCGCTTCTTTCAGTAGTTTGACATACGTCCGACTGACTGGCACATCAATCTGATGAATTTTTAAATTATAGGCTCCGTTGAACCAAGGTTCGATGGCATCGATTGCTGATAAGTTGACGAGGTATGAGCGGTGAACCCGTAAAAAGCGATGATCTTGAAGCTTTCGTTCAAGTTCGAGTAAGGTCTCGTTCGATGGATACGCATGGTGCTCTGTGACGATCTTCGTCTTTCCGTTCTCAGCGACGATATAATTGATATCTTGAGGAGACAATAATTTCAGTTGTTCGCCCGTCTCGACGGCTAAACGTTCAAGGCGAGGGGCTTTTTTCGGCAGCGGTCGCGCGACTTTTTCAATCGCACGGACAATCCGTGCCGGATCATATGGTTTCAAGATGTAGTCATAGGCATTGAGCTCAAACGCTTCAAGCGCATGAGCATCATACGCCGTCACAAACAAAAGAGCCGGAGGACGTGGCATCGACTTTAAGCGTTTAGCGACTTCAAGACCACTTCCGTCCGTCAGCTCGATATCGAGAAAGACTAAGTCGGGTTGAAGGGAGCGAACGAGTCGTTCGGCTTCCTCGACACTACCGGTTTCCCCGACGACTTCAAGACCGGCTGCGGTCACGTGATAACGGAGCTCGTCACGTGCGAGCGGTTCATCTTCAATCAACAAGGTGCGCATGCTGAATCTCCTTTCTGACTTCAATCGGGAGACGAATCGCGATCGTCGTGCCGTTTTGACCGTCACTCGTGATCGTAAACTGTCCCTTTTCACCATATAAACTTCGAATCCGTTCTGCCGTATTGAATAATGCGGTACCGGTGCCTGAGGACGGAACGACTTCTCGACCGAGACGGGCAAGGCGCGAGGCGTCAATCCCGCGTCCGTTGTCGACGACTTCGAGACACAGCTGGTCTGCCTCACACCATGCCGTCACCCCGACATATCCTGTCTGTTCAGAAGAAAACGCATGAAGGAACGCATTTTCGATCAATGGTTGTAAGATGAACGGTGGAACGAGTAAAGCCGTCGTCTCGTCTGCTAAATCGATATCGAGAAACGGGCGATTCGGAAAACGAGCGGCTTCAAGAGATGTGTATGCTTCAATGTGCTCGAGTTCCTTTTGGAGCGGAATTTTCGTCGATCGTGCGCCTTGGAGGTTACTGCGGAAGAACGTCGACAATTCGAGCAACAACGTGCGTGCTTGTTCGACATCCGTCCGGCACAGTGCATAAATCGTATTGATCGCATTAAACAGGAAGTGGGGATGAATTTGTGCTTCGAGTGCCCGGATCTCGGCATCCTTCAGTAAACCGGCTTGCCGCTCTGCGTTCCCGAGTGCTAGTTGTGTCGAGAACAGTTTCGCTAATCCTTCAATGAGTTCGACTTCGACGGCGTCGAGCAATTCGGCATGAGGATAATAGACTTTCAACGTCCCGATCGTCGTTTCCCCGACGATGAGCGGAGCGATGATGCCGGCTTGAAGCGGACAATCCGTTACGGGACAGCCGATATCGAGTCGTTCCGTCACAAGACGAACTTGTCCGTCTTGCAAGACATGCTCAGTCGGTTTCGTCGTCCAGTGACTCCCAGCTTGATGGTGGTCGCTCCCGATACCGATATGGGCCAGGATGATGGAACGATCCGTCAGTGAGACGGCTTCGGCTCGCGTTTGCTGCAACAGAATTTCCGCGACAGCTTCTGCCGTATGGATATGTAGACCACGCGTCAGATGCGGAAGCGTCAAATCGGCGATATGCAACGACCGTTCGGCTTCTCGTGCCCGAACCGTTTCCTCTTCTCGCGCAGCAAGGCGGATGATCGATAAGAACAACCAGACACCGAGGACGTTGATCAGTGTCATCGGTAAGAAGATGAACTGGACGAGTTCGACTGCCGCATCAAAGGGGCGGGCGAATAGTAAAATCAACGACATTTCAAACAGCATTAAAAAAGCAGTCAGACACACAGGCAATAATGCTTGGCTACTGAGACGGTCGCGCCAATAGGAGCGTAAGAGACCGCTGACACCACCGGCGATGACGGTCGAAAGCGCGCAAGCGAACGCTGTGAATCCGCCGAGGGAATACCGGTGAACCCCGACGATGAGTCCGGTCATCAATCCACCGAGCGGACCAGCGAGCAGTCCGCTGATGACGACGATCATCGTTCGTGTGTTTGCAATCGCTGATGTTCCGTCGACTTCTTCGAGCCAAGCATGGGGTAAGAATTCAGCTAAATCGACTTTGACCCCTGTATAGTTACTTAAAATGCCGTACGTCGCAAAAAACAGGACGAGAACACGGAATTGCCAGCCTGCTTCCGGTTGACGCAGTAGCCGTCGTGTCGGTCCCCACTGGGCGAGGATGAACGCTAAGATGATCATGATACCAAGTCGTTCGAGTAAAAAAGGAATCAATTCTAACATGTGCATTCCTCCATTCGAGTTAAGTGTAAACGCTCGCAAAACGGAGGGCAATGCCGGTATACAAAAAAAGCCGTACTCCCTCGGATTAAGAGGGAGTACGGCAGACTTACTTATTGTGCGTCTTTATCGAACGTGATCCGTGCGATCGCGTCGTGTTGGTGAATCGTTTCTTCGTTACGGCATTCGACGTAGAACGAAGCGATTGGATCCATTTCGTACAAATCAGCAGCAATCAAGCGAACCATATCTTCTACGAAACGTGGATTTTCGTATGCCATCTCTGTCACGCGCTTTTCATCGGGACGTTTGAGTACTGGGTGAAGTGGCGCTGAGGCATTGGATTCCGCAGCATCAAGCAATGATTGTTTCCAGTCAAAGTCTTCTGCTTCATCACGTAACGATGCTTCCATCGTGACGTAACCACGTTGGTTGTGAGCACTGTATTCGCTGATTTCTTTTGAACATGGGCAAAGTGTCGTGACGTTGATCGTCAAGCCGACAGACAACGTCGCTTCGTCCGTTTCCGTGTTGACGCTGACCGTTTGCCATACTTCGGCATTCATCAAGCCACTAAGACCTGTTGCAGGTGCTTTACGTGTGAAGAACCATGGATAACGGATCGTCAATTGACCTTCCGTTTGTTCCATGCGGTCTGCTAAATCACGCGCGAATTGAATGAGTGACTCGTTCGTGACCGTCCAACCTTCGTTGTGGTATTGATCAAGTTGCTCCGTTAAACGGCTCATGTTGATCCCTTTACGGTCTTGTACGAGTGATGTCGACAGTTCAAACGTCGCGACTGTCGCTTGTGTGTTGTCTCCGTCTTGGATGACGACAGGATGTTTGACGTTCGAGATTCCGACAGCATCTAGTGCGAACAGGAAGTTCTTCGGTGTATTTTGCAAGTCGACCATCTTATCTTTTTCAGTCGGTTTTGTTCCTTTGATCGGTGGTACCGAACCGAACAGCTTATGGCGCTCTTCTTTTGTTGGTAACGTAATCGGGTAGGTAGACATATTCATTGGCCCCTTTGTCCTTTTGTAGTGTTTCAATAGTAATAACATGACAGGAATGCTAGAGACGAGCAAGTCTGATGATTCCGCAAATGTGTTTCATCTTTTCATCGCTAGAAGTATTGTCTTGAATTTTATCACGAACGTTCGATAAACGAAACTCGCACGACTCAAAATCGACACATTCTACATCTGTAGGAATAACTTACTTGCAATCGGGTATACTATCCTATAGTATATGTTCAGGTGAACGTGTAATCATTGTTTTTTCGTCATGGTCAATAATTGAAGTTTTTTTATTTTACAGGTAGTAAGAGAAAGGGATGACAGAGATGGATTGGCAGTTACTATTACAGTATGCCTGGGTCGTACTCGTCTTGATCGCGCTTGAAGGATTACTTTCAGCGGATAATGCACTCGTACTCGCGGTCATGGTCAAGCACTTACCAGGAGAACAACAAAAGAAAGCACTTTTTTATGGACTAGCTGGAGCGTTCGTCTTACGATTCGCGGCATTGTTCGCGATTTCGTTCCTCGTCGATATTTGGCAAATCCAAGCACTTGGAGCGGCGTACTTGCTCATCATGGGACTACGGCATATTTATAAGACCGTTAAAGCCAGAAAGCTCGGTGAGAACCATGGGGCTGAAAATGAGCTAGATGAAGAACCGAAGTCGGAAGAGCCAGTTTCAAAAGGTGAATTCTGGCGGACAGTTGCGAAGATTGAATTTGCAGACTTAGCGTTTGCTGTCGATTCGATTCTTGCAGCAGTAGCACTTGCCGTTGCCCTTCCAAACTGGGGATCAGGCGAAATCGGTGGTTTGAACACAGGTCACTTCATCGTCATCTTAACAGGTGGTTTGATGGGTGTCGTCTTGATGCGTTTCGCAGCACGTGTCTTTGTTAAATTACTCGCAGAGCGCCCAGGTCTTGAGACAGCAGCGTTTGCGATTGTTGCCTGGGTTGGTGTGAAGCTAGCCGTTCTTGCGCTCGAACACCCGAAATACCACGCATCAATCGAAGGAACAATCTTTGAAGCCTTAAAACTTCCTGAAGGATTTGCCCACAGTACACCGTGGCAGGCTTTCTTCTGGACAGTCATGGTCGGTCTTGCTCTTTGGGGTTGGTTCTCTTCACCAAAAACGAAACCAAATCCAGATGCTGAAAAGAAAGTTGATCAAAACTTATAAGAAATGGAAACGATCCGTCGATGACGGGTCGTTTTTTTGTGTTAGGTTTTCTTAAACAATGGGAATAAAACACAAGGTTAAGTACTTGAGTCGAGCTTTCATCTTTTTCTTTCCGATCGACCGGCATATAATAAATAGACTGAACAATAAAGGGGATTCGTTAGTATGGATATTGGATTAATTACACAGTATGCGACCGTCGGGCTCGTACTGATCATTTTGCAAGGATTACTATCCGCCGACAATGCGATGGTCATGGCGGTCCTCGTCCGACCGTTACCAGACGATCAACGTAAAAAGGCGCTTTTCTATGGTCTCGTCGGAGCACTCGTCTTACGTTTCGTGGCAATCTTCTTTGCCTCGTACTTAGCGACGATTTGGGAGCTTCAGGCACTCGGAGCAATTTATCTCTTTTATGTCGCGTTTAAAGGAATCGTCGAGGCACGATCGAATAAACACCAAGTACCGGACACGATTGCCTCACAAAAAGCCTCACCGAACTTTTGGTGGACGGTCGTTAAAGTCGAGTTCTCTGATTTAGCGTTTGCGGTCGACTCGACGCTTGCTGCTGTCGCCATGGCGACGACACTACCGATGATTGGTGGAACGATCGGTGGTCTGAATACAGGACAATTCTGGGTCGTCTTCTTCAGTGGGATCATCGGTCTCGTCATCATGCGTTACTTCGCGAGCTGGTTCGTCGTCTTGCTCCAAAAGCGACCAGGCATCGAAGAAGCTGCCTTTTGGCTTGTTGCATGGGTTGGTGTAAAACTGGTCGTCATGACACTCGCGCATCCGTCAATCGACGTCTTGCCGCATGAGTTTCCAGAGAGTACACTATGGCAAACGATCTTCTGGGTCGTACTTGCCCTGATTTTAATCATCGGTTGGTTCCGTAGCGGAAGTAGTTCAACCAAATCAGCAAAATAATACAATGGCGGGCAGGGTACTCTCTGTCCGTCTTTCGTTAGGAGAGATTTCATGCAAAACGGTAATTTCATTCGAATGCTGACACGGATGCAAAACGTTCCACGGTGGGATGAATATGCACCACGTTTTCCGGACAACGCAGCCAGTCACAGCTTTCGTGTTGCCTTATTCAGTTTGATGGCAAGCTATTTAGAAGAAGCAGACGGGCAAACACCAGTCGATCGCCTGACATTGCTCGGAAAAGCTCTATTCCATGATATGAACGAAGTCATCACTGGACCAATTAAACACCGGACAAAAAAAGAGCCAACGTTACATGCACACATTCAGGCAATGGAACAACAAGCAAGTGAACAGCTCGTTGCCTTACTCTCAAAGTCGCTTCAACCAGCGTTTACGACATACCTCGTACATGCAGAAGATGAATCACCGGAAGGACGGATCGTCGAAGCCATCGATACGTTCGATGCGATGTTGTACGCACGAAGGGAAGCACGGATGACAGAGTCCGTCTTTTTCGAACAAAAGGCAGCGGAATTACAGGCTGTTCTAGAACGACACCCACTCGTTTCGATCCGTCGCTTGACACAGTCGGTCATGGAAGAGGACGAGATGTCTCATTTCATTGAAAACGTCTTGATGATGGATACGATTCGGCGCTGGAAAGGACGTTTCAACACGATTGATGATAACGACGCGACACATGCGTTTCGAGCAGCCTCGCTTGGTATCTTCAATGGTCTGATTGAATCAGAGAAGTACGGCGTCACGATCGACATCGAAGAAGTCGTCTCGCGTCTCTTGTGTCATGATCTCGTTGAAGGAACGACGGGAGATGTTCTTGGACCTGTCAAACATGCGACACCGGTCACAGCAGCAGCCTTCGAAGCTTACGAACGGGCAGAAGGAGAGACGTTGATCAATAATCTACCGAAAGAAATCCGAGCACCGTTCCGTCGGTTCGTCGTGGAAGCAAAAGACGAGACATACGAAGGACAGATGGTCGATGTGATCGATAAACTCGACGCATTGATTAAAATGAACATGGAACGGAAGTTGAACGGGGTCGAGTATGAGACCGGTTACCGCGCACAACTCAAAAAGGTTCAGATGACATATGAAAATCCATCGGTCGTCTTTTTCCTCGCTTATGTCTTGCATGATTTGGATTACGTGACGTCATGACGAAAGAAACCATGACCCCACGCCGCTTAACGTTGATCTTGATCCTCGGTTCGCTTGCTGCACTCGGACCGCTCTCGATCGACATGTATCTACCTGCTTTTCCAGATATGTCACGCTCGTTTGATGCGAGTGCATCACTGATCCAATTAAGTTTGACGGCTTGTATGCTCGGAATGGCGCTCGGACAATTGATTGTTGGTCCGCTGAGTGACGTTCGCGGACGTAAACGACCGCTGATGGTTGCTCTGCTCGCATATCTGCTCGCTTCTCTCGCCTGTGCGATGGCACCGACGATCGAAGTGTTGATCGCGCTTCGATTCATCCAAGGGGCAGCTGGAGCGTCAGGAATCGTCATTTCCCGGGCAATCGTTCGTGACTTGTTTGACGGACCTGAATTGACGCGGTTTTTTGCTGCCTTGTCACTCGTCAACGGAACGGCACCGATTCTCGCACCCGTCATCGGGGGACAGTTGCTTCGGTTCGGTGACTGGCATTTCGTCTTCTACTTGCTTGCGATTTTAAGCACAATGATGTTACTTGCCGTCGCACTCCGTTTACCGGAAACGCTCCCGCTTGATAGACGTGTCGAAGGAAACCTGACGACGACGTTGAAGACGTTCGGACGCTTGTTGACGGATCGCGTCTTCATCGGCTATGCGTTCGCGCAAGCATTCGTCATGGGCGCGATGTTTGCCTACATCTCGGGTTCACCATTCGTCTTACAAAATATTTATGGCGCTTCGCCGCAACAGTTCAGTTTTTTGTTCGGTTTAAACGGAATCGGAATTATCTTAGCAGCACAAATCGCCGGTCGTCTTGCGGGTCGTGTCGATTCAGAGCGGCTGATGCGAATCAGTTTGACGATCGTTGCGAGTGCGAGCATCTTATTGTTCCTCGCCTTGACGTTAACGAATCAGCTGATCTTCGTTATGATTCCACTATTCTTCGTCGTTTCAAGCGTCGGTTTGATCTCGACGCTCGGTTTTACCTTAGCGATGCAAAATTACGGAGCAACGGCAGGCAGTGCCTCGGCTCTTTTAGGGCTCTTGCCGATGCTCGTCGGTTCGCTCGTGTCACCACTCGTCGGGATCATGGGAGAACAATCGGCTGTTCCGATGGGACTGATCATCATGACCTTAGATTGCCTGGCGCTCATTCTCTATTATGGTCTGATTGTTCGTCGACCGAATCGTTCATAAACGCTAATTATTCAAAAACGTTTGTCCTCTGTATGGGATGAACGTTTTTTTCTTTTAATGAAAGGAAAAGAATTGGAATTCATTTTGAAACATTTTCTAAAAAAAAAGCGTAGAAGAGAAAGAAAGCCAGTACTTCAGAAAGGAGTGGAGCGATGAAACAGGAGTTGCAGCGTGAACGAGAGCCGTCGATTGAGGCAAGATTAGCACGTCATTTTGCCGCACAGAAAAAATACTTACGTCGTCAAGAAGAGGCAATCGATCAACGAGACAAAGAAGTGGCTCGTTTATTGTTTGAGGAAAACCGGGCTGCTTATCAAAGGGCTTACCACGAACTGTATGGCTCACATCCTTACATCGAGGTGAACGAAGATGGACGTTAGTACACTTTATTTATATGCGTTAGCGGCCGCTGCTTGTGGTGTGTTTGTGTCCATCCTATTCTCAGACGTCATTCCAGGCGTCGATCAAATCTTTCATCCCACGTTGATCTTATCTTTTGTCATCATCACGTCAGCCATCGGATTCGGACTCGAACAGCTCAGTCCGCTGCGTTCGATGTTGATTTTAATCATCAGCAGTGTGATTGCGTTATTAGTGACGACGCTGATGCACATCTTTTTATTCGTTCCGATGGCACAAGCTGAACAGTCGCTTGGATTTTCGGAACAGATGCTAGAAGGTCGCAGCGCAACCGTCATCGTGCCGATTCCGACTGAAGGATATGGTGAAATCTTACTTGATGACGTCTCAGGGCGCGTATCAAAGTCAGCCGTTCTGTTTGAAGGACCTGCCTTACCACAAGGCACGAAGGTGCTTGTCATTGAGATCAAACAAGGCGTCGCGTCTGTCGTGACGTACCCCCAACAATGGAAAAAGGAGATGTTTACATGAATCCAGTGTTAATCGTATCGATCGTCGCGGTCGCGTTGATCGTTGCCTTAATCGTCTTATTCATCACGAAGTACCGAACGGTCGGTCCGGAAGAAGCGTTGATCGTATCGGGTAGTTATCTCGGAGGACGCAACGTCAATACGGATGAGTCCGGTAACCGGGTAAAAATTATTCGAGGTGGCGGAACATTCGTGTTACCTGTCTTCCAACAGGCGACACCGCTGAGTTTGTTATCGAGTAAACTCGAAGTCACGACACCTGAAGTCTATACGGAGCAAGGTGTACCGGTCATGGCAGACGGTACAGCGATCATCAAGATCGGTAGCTCGATTTCTGAGATTGCGACGGCAGCGGAGCAGTTCCTCGGAAAATCAAAGGAGGAGCGAGAAGGCGAAGCACGTGAAGTCCTTGAAGGACACTTGCGTTCGATTCTCGGGTCGATGACCGTCGAAGAAATTTATAAGAACCGTGATAAGTTCTCACAAGAAGTCCAGCGGGTCGCGTCTCAAGACCTGGCGAAGATGGGACTCGTCATCGTTTCCTTTACGATCAAAGACGTCCGTGACAAGAACGGATACTTAGAATCACTCGGGAAACCGCGGATTGCACAGGTTCGCCGTGATGCGGACATCGCAACGGCAGACGCGGAAAAAGAGACACGCATCAAACGGGCGGAAGCTTCAAAAGATGCGAAAAAAGCAGAACTCGAACGTGCGACAGAAATCGCTGAAGCGGAAAAAGAAAATCAGTTGAAGATGGCAGATTACCGCCGTGAACAAGATATCGCGAAGGCGAAAGCCGACCAAGCGTATGATCTTGAGAATGCACGCGCGCAACAAGAAGTCACCGAGCAACAGATGCAAATCAAAATCATCGAGCGTCAAAAGCAAATCGAGCTCGAAGAACGCGAAATCCTCCGTCGTGAGAAACAATATGATGCGGAAGTCAAAAAACGCGCCGATGCCGATCGTTACTCGATTGAGCAAGCTGCCCAAGCGGACCGTGCGAAGCAATATGCGGAAGCAGATGCAACGAAATACCGGATCGAAGCATCGGCAAAAGCGGATGCAGAACGAATTCGACTGGATGGTCTTGCAAAAGCGGATGCGGAGCGGGCACAAGGGGAAACGGAAGCGGAGATCATTCGTCTGAAAGGTCTTGCGGAAGCAGAAGCAAAAGAAAAAATCGCGCAGGCGTTCGAACAATTCGGGCAAGCGGCGATTCTCGATATGGTCATTCGGATGATGCCAGAGTATGCGAGAGAGATTGCAGCACCACTCGGCAACATCGATAAAATCACAGTCGTTGATACAGGTAGTGGTGAAGGTGGCGGTGCGAACCGTGTCACCGGTTACGCAACGGATTTGATGGCGTCGCTGCAAGAAACATTAAAGGCGTCGTCAGGATTAGATGTCAAAGAGTTGATCGAGAACTTCTCCGGTAAAGGAACAGCAAAACCGTTGACGGTCAACTTGAATTCCCATGATGCGGTGGCAGCGTCGAAAACAGAAGACTGATATAATAACTAGGCACTCGTAGAAGTAGTTTCTGAAAGGATATCTCATCATGGATAGTTTAGCTCTACTGCAAGAGCGTTGGATGCTGTTGCTTCCGTTCCTCGTCGTCTTCTTTATCAACGTCGGGTTATTGACTGCCCTTCTTAAGAAGCGACGTGATTTACCGAAACTGTTAGTCTTCGGAATGGGTGGGATGGCGATCGTGTTCATCGTCTCCTCGCTTGGATTAAGCATGGCACTGCTGTTCTTCGGATACAATTCATAAAAAACGGAGCTGACTCAAAAGTCAGTCTCTACAAAGATAGGGGTGGCAGAATGATGATCTGCCACCCCTATCTCGTAATAAAAAGAATGACTCGTCACACGCAACTCCTACAGGAAAAAGCGCATTTATGCGCTGTCAGAGACAAACAAGATCCGCTTTCCTGCTTGAATGAAGCAGGAAAGCGGATCTTGTGTCTCGCCTGAGGAAAGGGCGTGAACAGACGAATCATTCTTTTTTTGAGTCAGCCTCGTTTAATGAAGTAAGAATAAATGCCGTTAACGTGGAAGGTCATACCCAATGACGACGAGTCCCGGTCCTGTATGTGAACCGATCGCTGCGCCGGCGATCGTCAAGATGACTTCGCTTGGTGAAAACTGTGCTTCAATCAATTGTTTTAATTGTTCTGCGCGTTCGATCGAATCCCCATGACCAATCATGATTCGATGTCCGTCAATCGCAGGGCGTGCTTCTTCCATCCACTCGACGATCCGGTTCATGACTTTTTTCTGACCACGGATCTTCTCTTTTGGGATCAACTTCCCGTCTTCGACTGTCAATAGTGGCAAGATCGATAAGAGACCACCAATGAAGGCGCTAGCTCGCGAAACACGTCCACCGCGCATCAAATATTCGAGTGATTCGACTGTAAACAGATGACGAATCGTATTTACCTTGGCTTCAGCATAAGCCACTGTTTCTTCAAACGAATGCGTTTGTGCGTATTCTGCGACGTCGAGAACGAACAATCCTTGTCCTGTCGAAGCGGTTTTCGTATCGAGTACGAGATAAGGAACGTTCGGATATTTTTCGGCGAGTTCCTCCGCGAGCATCTTCGCGGTTTGATACGTTCCCGATAATTCGCTCGAGAAAGCGAGGTAGAGGAAGGGATCCCCTTGTTCGAAGTGACGCGTGAACACCTCGACCATCCGGCTGACTTCTACCTGGAATGTCTTCGGTGCTGCACCGTCACGCATCTTATCATACAGTTGTTTCGGAGATATCGATTCTCCATCGAAGAACGTGTCTTCGTCGATCAATACGCCGAACGGCATGACCGTAAAAGCATAAGCATCTAACATGTCTTTTGGTGCATCAGCACCACTGTCTGTGATCAATCGGATCATCACGTTCTCTCCTTTCTTAACCTAGGGCTTTTTCGTTTCGATCAAGCATTCGACTCAAGTTGACACCGAACCGCTCGTTCTCGAGTTCTGTCAAAGTCGCTGGTGTCAAATCAGCGCCGAGCGCAAGTAACGCTTCATACGCACGACGTAAGCATTCCTCGACCGTCAATGAGATGCCGAGTAGTTCTTCGAGGGAAGCCATCGTTTCCGGAACGACAGTCGGATAGACGAATTTCGTCGTCTCACCTTGAAGCGCTGCCGCGTAAAAGTCACGGACTAAAGCGGCGCGTTGACTTCCGCTTCCATTGACACAAAGATAGATTTGAACGGCAACTCCTCCACGAACACGACGCTGGGAGATACCAGCGAATTTTTTACCGGCAATCGATAAGTCATAAGAACCGGGACAATACGATCCGACGACTTCACCAGCGACGATCGCGTCCGTTTCTTGTGCGAACATGCGGCGAACGAGCGCAAGCATCGCTTCATAACCGCTGTCGATATCAATCCCACCGCGTTCCGGTAAGACGAGTGAAATATTCAAGACACCGGCGTCGAGGACGACGGCAAGACCACCTGAGTTACGAACGACGGGCGAGAAACCATGTTCATGCAGAACGGCTACACCGTCAGCAAGATGAGGAAGACGGGCATCCTGGATGCCGAGGACGACGGTTTCGTGGTGAATCCAAGAGCGGAGTGCGGCTCCTTCTGTTGCAACGGAGGCACATAATGTGTCGTCCATCGCAAACGATTGTGTCGCATGGAAAGCAGTTCCGAGTGACGTTTGATCAAAAATACGATAATGTTCTTGTTTTAAGAGTTCGATTCCCATAGGCTCGTTCCTTTATTGTAGATTTGCGACATCATTATAGCACAGGGTGTGTAAAGTTTCTGTGCGAAGCGCCGCGCGAGACAGGAATCCTTGGAAACAAAACCGAACAACAACGACATAGACTCGATTTAAAGGAGAGAAACATATGTATCAATCATTAGGACAATTAAAGGAAACGAAGGTCTTCAAAGATCCTGTTCATCGCTATATCTATGTCAGTGATCAGTTAATTTGGCAACTGATCGGTACACGTGAATTTCAGCGACTACGCCGGATCAAGCAACTGGGAACATCATTTTTGACGTTTCATGGAGCAGAGCACACACGGTTCCATCATTCGCTCGGTGTCTATGAAATCACGCGCCAACTGATCGATGTCTTCAACGGTCGTGCCGATTGGGACGATCAGTACCGGGAGTTGACGCTGGCTGCGGCACTCTTACACGATGTCGGACACGGTCCGTTTTCGCACGCATTCGAGAACGTCTTCGGTGTTAACCACGAGACGTGGACAGAGCGGATCATCCTCGGGGATACGGAAATCAAGAAAGTCCTCGACCAAGTCGGAGACGGATTTGCGGAAGAAGTAGCGTCGATCATCAACAAGACGCATCCGAATCAACTGCTCGTCACGATGATCAGCTCACAACTTGACGTCGACCGGATGGATTACTTATTACGCGATGCGCACTTTGCCGGTGTCAGCTACGGAAAATTCGATCTCGAGCGGATGCTTCGGGTATTGCGTCCTGCCCATAATCAGATGGTTGTCAAACAATCAGGGATGCATTCGATCGAAGACTACATCATGCGAAGGTATCAGATGTATTGGCAAGTCTACCTGCATCCGGTAACACGGTCGAGTGATTACCTATTAAAGGCTATTCTTGAGCGGGCGCAGGAGTTGTACCTGTCCGCATATCCGTTTGCGATTGCACCGATTCATTTGATGCCGCTATTTGATCAGAAGATGGAGTTGCGTGATTTCCTTGGGCTCGATGAGACGATCGTCTACTTTTACTTTCAGCAGTGGGCGAACGAGCAGGATCCAATCCTTGCTGATCTCTCGAGGCGATTCGTTGACCGAAAGTTGTTCAAGTATGTCGATTATCCGGCTGAAAAGCGTGAACTCGTCCACGATAAGTTGTGTGAGTTGTTTGAAGCAATCGGCTTGAATCCGACGTATTATCTGCTTGAAGATAAACTCAGTCGTCTTCCTTACGATTTATATGGAGATAACGGTGAAATTAGTAAGCAACCGATCATGTTACAGATGAAGGATGGGCAGATGAAAGAGATTTCGCAAGTTTCACCACTCGTTCAAGCCATCGCGACGTCACGCCAGACGGATGAGAAGCTGTTCTTCCCGCAAGAAATTTTGCACGACTTGCGCGAACATGCGAATGAGAAGATGCAGATCGACCAGTTATTGATTGGTAGTGTGACATCATGATATCGTCCGCTGTCCTTACGAAAATCTTGCAACAGCTTGGACAGGAGGGAGGAGAGGTCGAAGTCTTAAAAGGCGCGACATCCTCCCTTGTTTTTCGGGTCGGTGAGGGAATTCTTCGTGTCCATACGAATCAAGACTGGCTACATGAGGAGCCGGATCTTGTCTTGCACGAGGTGTTTGCGTTACAAGCAGCAGGTGACTTAGCACCAGATGTGTTGGACTATCAAACTGATGTTAGAGACGAAGTACCGCCGTGGTTATATATGACGCGTTCACCGGGAGAGATCCGGCTTGATCAGGTGGATGAGCAGTATGTCGAACGATTGGCACAGATGCTCGCGGCAATCCATGCGCTACCGGTACCAGAATCTCGATACGTCTATCAGCCGTATGCGACGGAACGTCACGTTCCGACGTGGACGCAGCATCCGGAGAGATGGCGTCAGCTACTGGCGGTCGAACCGGACGAAAGTCAAACGATCCGATTCATTCATCGGGATTTTCATCCGGTCAATGTGTTATACGAAATGAATGGAACGTGCCATACGATTGATTGGATTAATGCGTGTGTAGGTCCCATTGAAGTCGACCTTGCGCATTGTCGTTTGAATCTTGCCTTGCTTGAATCCATTGAGATGGCGGATCATTTTTTAAAAAGTTACCTCAAACAGACGAAACGTTCTTACGATCACGCGTGGGATATTCGGGCTGTTTTTGATTTTGGACCTGAAACGATCGACGTCTATCCGGGGTGGAAAGCATATGGAAGGCAAAACCTTAGTCAGGACAATGTTCGGGAACGCTTGGAAAAGTTTGTCTTGAAAGTCTATGAAAATAACGAAAGCGGTTACTAAATGAACTTTTCCTCTTGTAGTTCTTCGAAATATTGATTATTCTATTACTTGGAAAGAGATTAAACGTCAGACATCGTACGAATGTACAACTGATAAACAACTAATAGATAGAGGGGTACTTCATGAAATATCTTATCGCACTACTCGGACTGGCTATCGTTTTCGGCTTGGCACTCCTTGTCAGCAGTAACCGTAAAGGCATCAAATTGAAACCGCTTGCGGTCATGCTAGTTCTTCAGCTCGTACTTGGGTTCATTTTACTCAATACATCGTTCGGATATATCGTCATTCGTGGCGTCGCGAAAGTCTTTGAAAAACTGCTTAGTTATGCGGCAATCGGAATTGATTTCGTCTTCGGTGGTTTAGCGAACGAAGGCGCACAACCATTCTTCATCAATGTTTTGCTCCCGATCGTCTTCATCTCTGCTTTGATCGGGATTCTACAATTCACGAAGATTTTACCACTCTTAATGCGCGGTATCGGTTTCGTCCTATCAAAAGTCAACGGTATGGGACGTCTTGAGTCTTACAACGCGGTTGCTTCAGCTGCAATCGGACAATCAGAAGTATTCATCACAGTTAAAAAACAAATCGGTCAATTACCAGCAAACCGTCTCTACACATTGTGTGCGTCAGCGATGTCGACGGTTTCGATGTCGATCGTCGGTGCATACATGACGATGGTAGAACCGAAATATGTCGTTACAGCAATCGTATTGAACTTGTTCGGTGGTTTCATGATCGTCTCGATCATCAACCCATACACGGTTGATCCGGAAGAAGATATTCTTGAAATCGTCGAAGAAAAACAAACGTTCTTCGAAATGCTCGGCGAATACATCATGGATGGATTCAAAGTCGCAATCATCGTTGGTGCGATGTTGATCGGTTATAACGCCTTGATCGGTATGGTCAACGATATCTTCTTGATGGTTCTAAACATCTCGTTCCAAGAAATCCTCGGATACATCTTTGCACCGTTCGCTTTCATCATGGGTATTCCATGGGCGGAAGCTGTCAGTGCCGGTAGTGTCATGGCAACGAAATTGATCACGAACGAATTCGTTGCGATGTTGAGCCTTCCAGAATACTCAAAAGAATTCTCGGAACGCACACTCGGAATCGTTTCTGTCTTCTTGATCTCGTTTGCGAACTTCTCGTCAATCGGAATCATCGCTGGTGCGGTTAAAGGATTGAACGACCGCCAAGGAAGCGTTGCGGCTAGTTTTGGTCTGAAGTTACTCTACGGCGCAACACTCGTCAGTGTCTTGACGGCAATCGTCGTCAGCGTCTTGCTTTAAGAGATACACTTATAAAAGAGCAATGGATCATTGATCCATTGCTCTTTTTGTCTGTCATTTAGTCGTACCGTGCGACGCAATCCCGACACGGACGCGATGATGGGTTCCGTCACGGTAGACTTCAACGGCGAACTGCGCGACGTTTTCCCGGGGAATCGGTCCTGTCGGTGCAGTGAAGCGTGTCGCCTCGATCAACAGGTCGTCAGCAGCAAGTGCTTTGTCTTCCGTCAGTTGTGTTGGGCAGATGACGGTGAAGTCGACGTCTGCATCCTTTAAGGTCAAATAAGCTTTCAAGTGATCCTCTGCTGCAATCGTCGAGCGTCGACGGGACTCACTCGATTGGAAACGATACTTTCCTGGTTCTTCTGATGCATCGAGAATGCCTGCTGTACCGATGAAGACGATCCGTTCGATACCTACGTCCTTCATCTTCGTGACGAGATGTGGAATCGCTGTCGAGAGTACCTGCTGTTGATCGGTACCGAGACAACTGAAGACAGCGGTACTTCCTGCGAGTGCTTGTTCGAGATCATCTGGATTTGTCGCATCTCCCGTCAGGATATGAAGGCGATCATGGACGGGTAAGCCCGGTGACGTGGAACGTACGAGTGCACGAACGTCGTAGCCATCTTCTAATAATCGATCAATCAAAGGTCGACCCGTTCGACCGGTCGCACCAAGTACAGTAACAGTAGTCATAAGAATTCCTCCTTAGAGATCAAGTAGATGGGAAAAAGAGACGCACGGTAACGACCGGACGTCTCTTGTTGTTTATTTATCCGCGAACATGACGCCAGTTTGACCGTAATCTGTTTTTTCCATCTCTTCGATGAAGACCGTGATGTTTTCTTTAGGAGCATTCGTCGTTTCCGACACCGCTTCCGTGACTTTTTCAATCAAAGCGCGTTTTTGTTCGACTGTACGACCCGATAACATTTTAACCGTAACATATGGCATGACTTCATTTCCCCCTCTAGCATGATGACGATACGCCATCAGTATAGCGCATTCGATAGGGGATTCGTCAATTCGAACATCGTTTTCGAAAAAGAAGGGTATAAGGTAGGAGCTATTCTTGTCGGAAGCGAAGGTAGTCATACACATACGACAGAAAAGGAGAGACATATGGACGCAATCATACGGAAGAAGATTCATACGTTACTGATTTTTGATCGGGCGTTACCGGAAGATACGAATTATCCGTTGTCTGGTGCTAAAGGACTCGAAGTCGCAGATATCGTCTTTGAACAGAACATTCCATTCGGACGACTCGTAACGGATAAAGAACTCGCTCAACTGCTGAATCAAAAAGAAGCAAAGCGATACGGGATGTTGACGTTGCTTGAAGACGATGTACGTTTCAAACCGTTGTTTCAAAATCGAAAACCGACGGCTGACATGGAAGAAGAGGTCGAGGCGAAGGTACGCGAACTCGCGCATCAGTTACGTGCGATTCGGTCGCGGTGTTCTTCGCTGGAACGTCTCTTCTTGTTCGGTCGTGCGGCGCAAACCCTGTTTGACCGCGCTTTGCTTCATCTTGAAGAGGTCAATCCTCCGGCACATGAGGAAATTGCGTCCATGACGTGTTATCGTCTCCCGACGATTCGCCGAGCATCAGAGGAACAATTACAGTTACTTCGTTATGAGTGACTGGTTGCAGACACCTCGGAATACGGTATGATAGAAGCAACAGGATTAAAAGGGGACAAAACACGATGGAAAAAAAGATTAACTTTAATATCATTTCAGATAACTCTACAGACGGTCACGGAGGATTTGGTGTCGGGACACTTAGCTTAAATAGTATGTCACCCGTCATCATTTCTCCTGAAGACGGTGAAGCTTACATCGACATGGGTGCGATGCACGCGAAAGCAGCAATCGAGAAACGCGTCAAGTTCACGACGGATAAAGCCGATACGCCGAATGGCAAACTGTACTGGATCGTCTGGGTGACGGTCGGTCGTAAGCCAGAAGGATTCTATTACGGCGGTGTGGCTGCGTGCGATCTGCTAGTCGATGCGGAAGCGCGTCGCGGATTCAAGATTCTTGCTGATCACGTCAATAAGATGGATAAATCCCTTAAAGGACGAATTGTCGTCGATCATATGGATGAGCGTTCAAAAGAATTGTTACGTGATTTCTTGCAGACACATAAACCTGAGATGTGGGAAAATGCTGACGCTGCTTTACATGAAGCGTTGGTCTAAACAAAAGAACGTGTGCCGCGGCACACGTTCTTTTTTCATGGTCGTTTCAGCGTCAAGACGACGAGTTCTGGATGATTGAACAGACGAAACGGAAACAGGCTGTTTCCGAGACCACGACTGACGATCAGTTCGGTCTGCTGTTCCTGATAGCGACCTGCCGTCACGGTTGGAAAGAATCCTTGACCAGGCGCATACAGACCTTCCGTAAACGGCAGGCGGATCTGTCCGCCGTGGGCGTGACCGGATAAGACGAGATCAACGGAACGCTCGGCATACAAGGATTTATATTCCGGACGATGCGCAAGCAAAAGTCGAAACGCATCAGGTGATACGTCTTGCAATGCTTGATCGAGACTTTGACGAATTCCATCCGGTTCTGATAGCCCTTCGCGCCACCGTGTCGTCGTCGGGTCATCGATACCGATCAGCGAAATTGATTGACCTTGGTATTCGATGACACGTGATTGATTTCGGAGAACGGTGACACCCAGTTGCTCAAGCTTTGGCAAAATCGTTAGATTGAGCCGAACCTCATGATTCCCGGTGACGAAGTAGACCGGGTATCGATCAACGAGCGCTTTCATGAGTGTAAGGGCAGCTTCTTCACCGTTTCGCCTCGAGTCAATCAAATCGCCAGTCATGACGACGAGATCCGGCTTTTCGCGATCAATTTTCTTCAGTAGTCGTTCTTGTTCATTCCCGAACGCCTTGCCATGTAAATCTGCTACTTGGACGACACGATAACCATCAAATGCTTCCGGTAAGCGATTTGACGTAACCGTCACCTGTGAGACATCAATGATGTTATTTTCACGATATAAAAACCAGCTTCCTAATGCGAGGACGCTGAGGGATACTAACCAGCGTGTACGTTTTCGCATGAGCCACCTCATTTCTTTCTACTTTGCATAATTCAGGATAACAAAAAAGACCTCCTTCCGTATGCGACGGAAGGAGGAATTCAAAACGATTTAGGCATCTTGTTTTAAGTCTGTGACTTCTTTTTGCGCATCGGGTTCTTCCGATAAATCTTTGAACAGGGCGATGACCATCATTCCGACGACGAAGATGAACGGGAAGGCGGCTAGAACAGCTGCTGCCTGTAGGGCACTCAATCCTCCGGCATAAAGTAAGACGGCGGCGATTGAAGACTGGATGATACCCCAAGCAAGCTTGATGCGTAAGCTTGGCATGAGACTACCACCAGACGATAGCATACCGAGAACATATGTCGCGGAGTCAGCCGAAGTAATGAAGAACGTCGTAATCAAGAAGACAGCGACGATGCTAAGGAACGTGCCTAAGCCACCGAATGTTTCAAATAGAGCAAACATACCGGTTTCGACTCCTTTATCGTTGACCGTCGAGATCAGATCGACATTTTGGAACAATTCGTTCCAAATCGCTGATCCACCGAAGACAGAGAACCAAAGGAGACCAAAGATCGTTGGGACGAGCATAATCCCGATGACGAACTCACGAATCGTCCGTCCTTTCGAGACACGGGCGATGAACGTACCGACGAATGGTGACCAGGAAATCCACCATGCCCAGTAGAAGATCGTCCAATCGTTGATCCAGCCTCGTTCGTCTGGATTAAAGGCAGATGCCCGGAAACTCATGACCGGTAAGTTTTGCAAATAAGCACCTGTTGTTTGCACGAAGAGGTCCATGATGAAACTGAACGGTCCGAGGAACAGGACGCCGATCATCAACAGAACGGCGAGGACGATGTTGGCGTTACTGAGACGAACGATTCCTTTATCGAGTCCGGATGCCGCACTCATCATGTAAAGGACAGACACAACGACAATGATGATCATTTGTGTCAGGAAGGAGTTAGGAATACTACTCGTTAGGAAGTTCAATCCACCTGAGATTTGTTGTGCACCGAGACCGAGCGACGTCGCGACACCAAATGCTGTTGCGACGATGGCGAGTACTTCGACGGTACCTTTACCGGCAGAAGCATACCGAGGCTTCATCAATGAAGCGACAGTGTCACCAATCGTAGCTGGACGTCCTTTTCGGAATGTCGAGTAAGCGATAGCAAGCGCGACGATCGCGTATAATGCCCAAGGATGTAATCCCCAGTGGAAGAATGAATAGCGCATCGCGAGGCGTGCTGCTTCCGTTGGATCATCTGTTGCGACTGGCGGTGTATGAAAGTGCGTCAATGGCTCTGAGACACCCCAGAAGACAAGCCCGATTCCCATACCAGCACTGAAGAGCATAGCAAACCAAGAAATGAGACCATATTCAGGACGGTCCGAATCCTTACCGAGTCGAATCGAACCGAAGCGGGAAAAGATTAAAAAGATAGCAATGATTAAAAAAGCACTCATGCCGAGAAGATATAGCCAGCCAAATCCGTTAGAAACAAAGGATTGTGCTTTAGCTGTGACATTTCCGAGACTAGCTGCACCGATTAGGGATTCCGGTAAGATTCCCCATATGGTAAAGAGCACACAGAAAATGACGGATACCATAAAGACTTTTGTGATCTTACTTTTTCGATTATTTTCCATCGTGTTCAACACCTTCTTTCGAATTTTACATAGTTGTTCTGTATCAAATGATGGCAACGACATTATCATTACCCCGTCGATCCGATAACAAAACCTAATCACGCAGGGTACTACCGTAACAAACATTTGTGTGGAAAAGCAAATCGACCGGGAAATGAGAATAAAGAGATCAATGTTTTTCATGGAAGGATAAGCAAAAAAGATTGCAATCAAGCGTTTTTAAAATAATGTGGAAATAAAAAAAGGAAAACGTTAATACTATTATTTCCCGTTTCGTCTTAAAACTAACGTAAAGCTTGATGTGAGCAAATCAGAGGCGGTCTGAAATCAGATTTGATATAACAAAAGCAGTCATCATTTTGAAGGAGGCATTTCCAATGGAAAAACAACAACAAAAACAAGCGATTCTCGAAGCATTTCAATCTCGTCATGCGACCAAGACATTTAATGGTCAAATGATCCCAGAAGACGATTTTCGGTTCATTTTAGAAACGGCGCGTCTGTCACCGAGCTCGTTCGGATATGAGCCATGGAATATGCTCGTCATTCAAAATCCAGAAATCCGAGACGCATTAAAAGAAATCTCTTGGGGCGCACAAGGACAATTGCCGACAGCGAGTCACTTCGTCTTGTTCCTCGCCCGGACAGGAGAACAAATGCAGGCAAATGGTCCACATGTCACGCAGATGATGGATTTCCTTGGTCTATCCGAAGAAGCAAAGGCCGGACGGACGAAGCGTTATGGTCTGTTTTTAGAGGAGGATTTCGCGATTGGTGATAACCCAAAAGCGATGGAAGACTGGGCAGCAAAACAAGCCTATATCGCACTCGGAAACATGATGTCGACGGCAGCACAAATCGGTATCGATTCATGTCCAATCGAAGGATTCGACCAGCAAGCCGTCGAGCAATTACTCGTCGATCGTGGACTGCTCGATCGTTCTGTTTTCACGGTGCCGGTCATGGTCGCATTCGGTTACCGGGCAGACGAACCAAAACGTGATAAGCAACGTCGTCCACTTGATGAAATCGTGACGTTCGTCGAGTAAAGACAGAAGACAAAAATTTTCGAATTATATAGAAGTTTCTTTCGAAATTCGGTATACTCGCATTTGTATGATTAAGAAGCGCCGTAAACGCCACTCGCATACGAACAACTTTTGTCTTGATGAAAGAAAGGGGTTCTATCGCAAATGGAACAAAAATTAAAGTTATGGTTCACGGAACACCAAACGGAAGATTACGGTATCACATTCCGTGTCAACCACGTTTATGAGAGCGAACAAACGGAGTTTCAACGCCTAGAGATGGTTGAAACGGACGAGTTCGGTACGATGTTGTTACTTGACGGAATGGTCATGACGACAGATAAGGACGAGTTCGTTTACCACGAGATGGTCGCGCACGTCCCGTTGTTCACACACCCGAATCCAAAATCGGTTCTGGTCGTTGGTGGAGGAGACGGCGGAGTCATCCGTGAAGTCTTGAAACACCCGTCCGTCGAAAAAGCTGTTTTAGTTGAAATCGACGGAAAAGTCATCGAGTATTCGAAAAAATACCTCCCGAACATTGCAGGTGGATTGGACGATGCACGCGTCGAAGTCATCGTTGGGGATGGATTCATGCATATCGCAGAAGCAGAAAACGAGTATGATGTCATCATGGTCGACTCGACTGAACCAGTTGGTCCAGCGGTCAACTTGTTCACGAAAGGCTTCTACTCTGGTATTTCAAAAGCATTGAAAGAAGACGGTATTTTCGTCGCACAATCGGATAACCCATGGTTCACACCAGACTTGATCCGTGATGTCCAACGTGATGTTAAAGAAATCTTCCCAATCACGAAGCTCTACATCGCTAACGTTCCGACGTACCCAAGTGGTCTTTGGACGTTCACGATCGGATCAAAGAAACACGATCCGCTTGCTGTTGCACCAGAGCGTTTCCACGAGATCGACACGAAGTATTACACGCCTGAGCTTCACACGGCAGCTTTCGCACTTCCGAAATTCGTTAAAGATTTGACGAACGGCTGAGCTCAGTCACTATAGCACACATGAACAGAGCGGTTTCGATCTTCGAAATCGCTCTGTTGTCAGGTAAACAGACGTTTGTATCAGCAAACGGCAAATGAACAGGGGGAATGGATCATGCGTTTTGATGAAGCATATTCAGGAAAAGTCTTTATCGCTAGTCAACCGACTCACGAAGATGCAAAAGGAATTTTATACGGCATGCCGATGGACTGGACGGTCAGTTTCCGTCCGGGTTCACGATTTGGTCCGGCACGTATCCGTGAAGTATCTCTTGGTTTAGAAGAATATAGCCCGTACTTAGATGGTGACATCGCCGACGCGAAGTTGTTTGACGCGGGAGATATCCCGTTACCATTCGGGAATGCTCAAAAATCACTTGATATGATTGAAGATTACGTCGATTCGTTACTGACAGCAGGCAAGTTCCCGCTCGGTATGGGTGGCGAACATTTAGTCACGTGGCCAGTCGTCAAAGCGTTCGATAAACACTACGATGATTTCGTCGTGCTTCACTTTGATGCGCATACGGACTTACGCGATGAGTATGAAGGAGAGCCATTGTCGCACTCGACGCCACTTAAGAAAATCGCAAACTTGATCGGACCAGAGAACTGCTATTCATTCGGAATTCGTTCAGGTATGAAAGAAGAGTTCGAATGGGCGAAAACGTCAGGCTACAACCTCTTCAAATACGAGATCGTCGAGCCGCTTCGTCAAGTTCTTCCGACACTTTCCGGTAAAAAGGTCTATGTCACGATCGATATCGATGTTCTCGATCCGTCAGCAGCACCAGGGACAGGTACACAAGAAATCGGTGGAGTGACAACGAAGGAACTACTTGAAGTCGTTCATATGATCGCACGAGCAGACGTCGACGTCATCGGCGCGGATTTGGTAGAAGTATGCCCAGCGTACGATCAATCCGACATGACAGCGATCGCGGCAGCGAAAGTATTACGCGAAATGATGATTGGATTCATTAAATGAAAAAGCAAAAGAGACCGGACGTGATGTCGGTCTCTTTTGTTTTGTTTAGAGGAAGAATTGAATGATCCCGAACGCACCGAATCCGATGATTAGACTGGCAGACGTCCACTGGATGATACGTAAAGTGGGTGTCGCAAGCTGGTGCTTGAGCAGGTGTGTGATGTTCGCCAAGATGACCCACCAAGTGGCAGAACCGAGAAAAATACCGATTAGAAACAAAAAGGCATCCTGTCCGTTCGTCATCGTCAATTTAAATCGTGCGAACAACGCCAGGAATAGCGTGATCGTCATGGGGTTCAAGAACGTCAGGGGTAAGACGGATAGATAGTTACTTAACCGTGACGAGACTGTATCGGAAATTGAGGCGGTCGAAGAAGCTTGAAACATCGACCAGCCGATGTAACACAAAAACAGACTGCCGATCAGTTGCATCCAGGATGCTTGGGTGAGTAAAGATTGGACGAGTGAAAAACCAGATAAGGCAAGCAATCCATAAGTAAAGTCTGCCGTTGCGGCTCCGAGTCCGGAAACAATTCCGGAAATTCGTCCATGTCGAAGAGTTCGTTGCATGCATAAGAGGCCAATCGGACCGACGGGGGCGGCTAAGGCAAACCCGATTCCAAAACCAGTCGTAAACATCAGTCGACCTCGGGTAACGGAAAATGAAGCGACTCCTTTTCCGTTCGCATGATGATCGTCGTTTTCGTCCGCAGGATACCTGCTAATTCTTTGATGTGGTAGGTGATGATTTCATCAAGTTGTTCTGTATCCCGACAACGGATTTTAAGTAGGTAATCATCGTCCCCGGCGACGTGATGGCATTCCAGTACATACTCAAGTTCTTGAATCCGTTTTAGAAATGGCGCTCGATGTTCCGGTCGCTCGAGTGAAACAGCGACGAATGCAGCAAGACGATAGTCAAAGGAGGAGGGGTCTAGAACCGTCGTCAACTGACGGATGATACCTTGCTCTTGTAAGCGTGCGACGCGCTCTGCAACAGCCGGTGCCGATAAGCCGATGTGTTGTGCAAGTGTTGACCATTTCATCCGGGCATCCCTTTTCAAAAAAGTAATAATTTTTAAATCGTAGGAATCCATAGGTTTTAACCTTCTTTTCTATTGTTATTTAAGATATTTTATTTCGAAAAGAAAGAAAAAGTCAACGTGTTTGTAGAACAAGTTCATAGCACACTGAAATCTTTACACATTTACGGCAGTATCTTAAGTTTAAGATGTCACCACGAAGGAAATGTTCTGAAGTGTAAGAACATTGGTTTGAGAGCGATGTACATTTGACAATCAGAAAGGTGGAAAAAAGATGAAGAAACTCTTATCGTTTGTGACCGCTACGTTGCTGTTTGCACTATTCGTGCTACCAGTAGGCGCAGCGGATGACGCAATGGTTCGTGTCATTCATGCTTCACCAGATGCTCCGGCAGTCGATATCGCGGTCGATGGCAAAAAAGCGGTATCAGGAGCAAAATTCAAAGATGTCACAGATTATCTCACACTACCAGCTGGCGAACATAAAGTAGAAGTATTCGCTGCAGGAACTACGAAAGATCCTGTGCTCTCTCAAACACTCAACGTAGAAGCTGGTAAATTCTATTCGGTCGCAGCAATCGGCAAATTAGCTGATATCAAACTCGCGGTCATGGAAGACAATGGTAAAGGCGAAGATGGAAAATCAATGGTTCGTGTCGCACACTTTGCACCAGATGCGCCAGCTGTTGATGTCGCACCAAAAGGTGGAGACCCACTCTTCAGTAACCTTGAATTCTCAAAAGTCTCTGACTACGGTACACTCGATGCAGGTACGTATGACCTTGAAGTCCGTCCTGCAGGCGCAACGGATGTCGTCAAAGCACTGGATGGTGTCAAACTCGACAGTGGCAAAAACTATACAGCACTCGCAATCGGCTTACTTGAAGGCGAACCAGCATTTGAAGTCCTCTTGATCCCAGACGGTGGTGAAATGGCATCAATGCCAGAAACAGGACTTGGTGGTTCATCTGATACGGCTTCTGCTACACCATGGGCAGTCGCAGCAGCAGCTGCCTTGTTAGTAGGAACAGCGTATGTCGTCCGTCGTAAACAAAACGCTTAAGAGTAGTCTTCTTCTCTTACTCGTATTAGCCGGATGTCAATCGGGATCACCTCCAGATGCTACAAAGCCGGAAAAACCAAAACAAACCGAAACAACGACGTCTTCTTCGTCCACGCCATCCGAAAAGGTGGACGAAGAGGCGTTCATACCAACGCGTATTACAATTCCGACGCTCGATGTGAAAGCGAACATCGAAGTCGTCGGGAAGGATAAACAAGGACGGATGGATGTTCCGAAACAGACCGATCAGGTCGCTTGGTATAAATACGGAGCAAAGGCCGGACAAACCGGAAATGTCGTGCTAGCCGGACATTTGGATGATCAAGAAGGTCCCGCTGTTTTTTATGATTTAGCCAAGATGAAAAAAGGGCAACGGATTGAAGTGACGGGAAAAACAGGACAACAGGTATCGTACGTGGTGACGAACGTCATGTCCTATCCTGTCGATGAAGCACCTGTCGGATCAATCTTCGGTGCAACCGTCATGAATAAACTGACGCTCATTTCATGTATAGGTACGTTTTCAGAATCAAAAGGATACGATCAGCGTCTTGTCGTCACAGCAGAACAAGACGAGTAAAGTAAAATAGGCAATTCTTATTTCGGTTAAAACCGAGAATAAGAATTGCCTATTTTTTAATGTGTTTCGGAAGCAGCGACAAGATCCGTCGTCAGTGTCGTCAAGCCTTGTGTCGTCTTACTGAGACCTTGGATCGTCTCGACGATTTGCCCGAGGTTTTCTTTGTTGCGTCCAAACAAGGTGAGGGAATTCTCCATTTCACTCTTAACGGTTTGAATTCCTTGTTTAACTTGTTGCAATTCTTGCTGAGATGCGGTGTTGGCACGTGTAATGTCTTCCATCTGAGAAACGAGTTGTGTGATATTACCATTGTTCTTTTGAATCAGACCGTTGATACTGCTACTCAACGATTTCGCATTCTCGGCAAGGTTTCGAACTTCCGTCGCGACGACAGCAAATCCTTTACCGTGTTCACCGGCACGTGCTGCTTCAATCGAAGCATTCAACGCGAGTAAGTTCGTCTGATTGGCGATCGCTTCGATGCTTTGCGTCATCTGGACGATCTCATCCGATGTCGTCTTCAATTCATGGATGCTTTCAAGCGAAGTACCAACTTGTTGTGTCGATTGAGCGAATTGTTGCTCCATCTGTTGCATCTGTCGTTCGTTAGCAATCGTCATTTGAACGAGTTGCTGGCTTGTCTGCTCCGTCTGAGCTGTTTCTGCTAATACTTGTGAAGCACGTCGGCTCGTCTCGATGATGGCATGATCCGTGTGCTCAACTGAGCTTGCGACTTCTTGACTGACACGAACGACGTCCGTCAAAAGTTGACGGCGTGACTCGTTCGCCGTCGTCACTTCATTCAAGCGAGAATCGACGTACTGGCTCGTCACGATCTGAGCGTCTAAGTTCATTGCGTGAGTCAATGCAAGCACAGCTGTTGTCAGTTGTGCTGGGTCATGCTGATAGTGTTCGACGATTTTTGGAATCAACAACGTCTGAAACGCAGCATACGAAGCGATGAACCAAGTGACGGGAACGAAGTTGTGTTTATGTGTCTGTCCCATTCGCGTACGCATCGCGAGGAATGACTCGTTCATATTTCCTGTCAGTAGACTCGTGAAGTAGTCAGCAAAGACTTTCTTCAGTCGTTCGCGTGTCGACGATTGTTTTGCGATGGTTGCCATCTCAGGATTTAATAGAAGATGATCGAGGACCTGTTCAAGAACCTCATCTAAGATGCCTTGAACGACAGGTGCCATCGATTTAAGTGTCTGTAGCTGTTCTTCTGTATACCCCATGTATACGAGACGGGATGTGAGATCAGGATCTGCCGTCTTCGTAATGAGACGGGAATCAGGAAAGCCGATGGTAGCTTGATAAGCCGAAGTAGTCTTACTTTTAAAAGGATTACGCACGTAGTTGCCTCCAATACTCAAGATGTGAATAAAATGATGTCTGTTTCTTATCGGTTCATCTTGCCGAAGCGATACTGGTTTTCGAAAAAAAGACAAAAATATTGAAAAACATTGACCGGAAACAAAAAAACTCATGGCAAGCGCCATGAGGAGAATGGAAAAAGAACAGGATTAGACTGGTTGGTCTTCCTGAAATGCTTTTTTAGCGTCCACGATCGAGCGCATTCGTTGAACGCAAGCTTGAACGAATTGAATGTCAATGGAGGTGAAACGGGTGACAGGTCCACGAGCTGACTCGGCACTGAATGTGAAGGTTCCGAGATTCCAAAGTTCGATTTTAAATCGTTTTCCTTTGTTGTCGTCGAAGTGTTCTACGAATTCGATTTTCGGTACCATACGAACCCCTCCTTACTCCGTACATTCCCGCTTTTCAAAAAATAAAAAAGCCAAACTGCGTGTTAGAAGCAGTTTGGCATGAAAATTTAAGCAGTCGGTACATCGTAGCCGATTTCTTCGATCGCATCGACGAGACGTTCACGAGGAACATCCTCGTGCTGGACTGTAACCTGGTTTTGTTCGAGTGAGACAGTAGCATGTTGTACACCTTCGACTTCAGATAAAGCTGATTCGACACTTGCTTTACAGTGATTGCATGTCATACCGATAACAGATAATGTTGTTTCTTTCATGATGATGTTCCTCCTTCAGATAGTGGGGTACGTTTTAATCGTAACGCATTCGTCACGACAGAGACAGAGCTGAATGCCATCGCGGCACCCGCAAGCCATGGGGCAAGCAGACCGAGAAAGGCGACCGGAATACCAATCGTGTTATAACCGAGTGCAAAGACGAGATTTTGACGAATGTTTTTCATCGTCTGCTCACTCAGCTCGATCGCAAGTAAAACTTGTTTTAAGTCGTGTCCAAGTAGCGTCACGTCGGCTGCTTCAAGGGCAACGTCCGTTCCGCTACCGAGCGCGATGCCGACATCTGCTGTTACGAGAGCAGGGGCATCATTGATACCGTCTCCGACCATCGCGACACGTTTCGTTTGTTGAAGTGACTGAATGACATCTGCCTTTTCAATCGGCAAAACGTCAGCAAAGACGAACGCTGGATCCAGTCCCAGTTCTGTTGCTAAATGATCAGCGACTTCACGACGATCACCGGTCAAGAGATATACTTCTTTTGTCTCGCGCAACCGCTTGATCGTTTCTTTCGCTGAATCTTTTAGCGCGTCACGGATGGCGTATCCGGCTGCAACTTCTCCATCGACAGCGACGTATACGAGAGTCGCTCCAGGTGATGTCCAATCAGGAAGAATGATGTTTCGTTCCTGCATCATTCGCGCCGATCCGACGATGAGATCATGTCCCATGATTTGTCCCGTGATCCCACGTCCTGATTCGACGTGGAACCGTTCGATATCAAAGACGACATCCCGTTCTGCTGTGATGGCGCGAGCAAGAGGGTGTTCCGATTGCCGTTCAAGCGCAGCAGCGAAATCGAGCGCTGTCTCCGTACCGAACGTTTCGACGACGACAGGGCGACCGACTGTCAGTGTTCCGGTCTTATCAAAGACGACAGCATCGACATGTTGAAGATTCTCGAGTTGAGCGCCCCCTTTAAAGAGAATCCCTCGTTCAGCCCCTTTTCCAGTTCCGACCATGATCGAAGTCGGTGTCGCAAGTCCGAGTGCACATGGACAAGCGATGACGAGCACCGCGATGGCAGGACGAATCGCTTCCGCAAAGGATCCACTGATCATCCACCAAGCGGCTAACGTCAGAAGCGCGATGGCAACGACGATCGGCACGAACACACCAGAAATCCGATCGGCTTGTCGTTGAATCGGTGCCTTTTCAGTCTGCGCTTGTTCGACGACACGAATGATTTGTGAAAGAACCGTCGCTTGTCCGATCTTTGTCGCTTCGACTTGTAAAGATCCGTTCGTATTCAGCGTACCACCAATGACGGATGCCCCAACCGTTTTATGAACAGGCGCAGATTCACCGGTCAACATCGATTCATCGAGATACGCGTCGCCTGAGCGAATGATACCATCTGTCGGAATTTTATTCCCAGGTTTTACGAGTAAGATCATCCCGGTTTGAATTGCATCGATGGAGACCGTTCGTTCCTGTCCGTCCTCTAAGATGACGGCTTCCTTTGCTTGTAGGGAGAGCAGGCTTTTAATTGCTCCCGTCGTCTGTTGTTTCGCACGGTCTTCGAGGACCTTGCCGAGTAAGACGAGTGTAATCAGAATCGCACTCGTCTCAAAGTAGAGATGCGGCATATCAGAGACGAGTAGCATTTCAGCAACGGAATAAAAGTAGGCTGCCGATGTTCCGAGTGCAACGAGGACATCCATGTTGGCACTCCCACTCCGTAAACTTTTATAAGCCCCACTATAGAAGGGCGCTCCGATGATGAATTGCACCGGTGTCGCTAAAGCAAACTGTAGCCACGGATTCATTAAGAATGGAAGGTGGAACGGACTGTTTGGAATATGCGTCAGCATGCTCGCGAGCAACGGTAACGATAGAATGGCCGCGATCATAAAGCGATACAGCATCCGGCGATTCGATTTTGTTGCGTGTGGTGCTTGTTTGACCGTTGCCCCGTAGCCGATTTTTCGGATTTTTTCGATGATCGCTTGATCGTCATAAGAATCAGAAATCGAAACACGAGCGGTTTCAAGCGGCAAGTTGACCGTTGCTTCAACCCCGTCCATCCGGTTGAGGACTTTTTCAATCCGGGCGGAGCAGGCGGCACACGTCATGCCTTCAATATCAAACTCAATCGTTTTTGACATCAGAAAACCCTCCTTACTTTTTCAATCGAGCGATGACCGACATCAATTCATCGACGTAAGCGTCCGTACTATCTTGACGGGTGGCGACTTCATGCATGCACATCTTAACGTGGCGTTCGATGATTTGTAGTTCGACTTGCCGCAAAGCTGCTTGGATTGATGCCGTTTGCGTCAAAATGTCGATACAATACCGATCTTCAGCGACCATATTAGCAATCCCGCGGACTTGTCCTTCGATGCGCTTCAATCGCTTCATCAACGCATCTTGTTCTTCATTCGTTCGTGGAACGACGGGGTGATCGTGTGTCATAGTCGTGCCTCCTTTGGTGATCTTGTTGTTATCTTTACTCTAACATATAGGTATGGGGGGTACCAGTATATAGCTTAAGAAATAAAAAAGCAGTCGCGAGAGGCGACTGCTTTTGCACTTACTGATTGGAAACTTGTGGTTTGACGATCGTTTCGTTCAATGAGCGTTGATCGCTGATGATATCTTCGGCTTGTGTCGCCCGTTTAATGAAGAAGGCAAGGACGAATGCTAGACCAGCGATGAACGTCGAGATGAAGAACGCATAGTTGATTCCGTCAAGCGTCGCTTGCATCGTAATCTGCTGTTTCAGAGCAGCAGCCGCTTCAGCTGTCGGTTGACTCGTCATGTTCTTCGCCGCTTCAGCCGCGAGTTCTGTCCCACGTGTCTTCGCATGCGTCGACATGATCGTTACGAGCAAGGCTGTTCCGATCGCACCGGATACTTGTTGCAACGTATTGTTCATCGCTGTTCCGTGTGGATAGTAGCGCGTTGGTAACTGGTTTAAACCGTTCGTCGAGACTGGCATCATGACCATTGACATCCCGAACATCCGTAACGAATACAGGACGATCAGATGCGTATACGTCGTATCCATCTCGAGCTGACTGAAGTAGTAACTGGTAACGACTGTGATGAACAAACCAGTCAACGCAAGAGGACGTCCACCGATCTTATCAAACAGTTTCCCGTTGATCGGTGACATGACGGCCATCAAGATGGCACCTGGTAATAGCATGAGACCCGCATCAAGTGGTGAGATACCGCGAATCGTCTGGACATAGATCGGAAGCAATAACATGCCCGAGAACATCGCCATCGTGACGACCATCGAGATGGCAGAAGACAAGGCGAACATCGGGTAACGATAAATCTTGAAGTTGAGCATCGGACGTTCCATATGGAGCTGACGGTAAATGAATGTCACGAGTGCGATGACTCCGACGATCAAAGCTCCATAGACGTGGAAGCTATCCCAACCTTTAGAGCCAGCTGAGCTGAATCCATACAGTAAGCCACCGAAACCAAGTGACGAAAGTGCCACGGAAGCGAGATCGATCCGAGTGGCAGACCGTTCCTTGACGTCACGAAGTAAGAAGAAACCAGCAACGAGCACGATCAAGGCGATTGGTGTGATGAAGTGGAACAACATCCGCCAATCATAGTGCTCGATGATCCAACCAGACAACGTCGGTCCGATTGCTGGGGCACCCATCATGATTAATCCGAAGAAGCCCATCGCAGTCCCACGTTTTTCAATCGGGAAACTGACGAGCATGACGTTCATCAGTAACGGCATCATGATCGCAGAACCAGATGCTTGAATCATCCGTCCTGCAAGCAAGACAGGGAAGACTTCTGCGAAGCCGGCAAGAATCGTTCCAGCCGAGAAGAGCGTCATCGCGAATAAGAAGAGGCGACGAACCGAATATTTTTGAATCAAGAACGCAGATGTCGGAATCAAGACACCGTTGACGAGCATGAAACCAGTTGACAGCCATTGAGCAGTTGATGGTTCAATCGCAAGATCCTTCATGATCGAAGGCAGGGCGATGTTGAGCAACGTATTATTTAAGAAAGCAATGAATGCCCCGATCATCAAAACGGCGAGAATGCCGTAAGGAGCTCGAGCTGTGTGAGTTGCACTTTGTTGCATGAATATCCTCCTAACTAAACTAACGGTACATATTTCTATACGGTCGTTCTATCTGTAGTTTATCTTAATCCGATTTAGTTCGAATTACAAATAATAATAGCTAAGAAAGGTAATTTTATTTTTTATGTAAGATTGAAAGCGTTTTTCTAGTGAAGTAAACAAGGAAAGAAGCATGTTGTACACTCGACATCGCTTCCTAGGATAACGATTCGTGGTAAACAAAAAAGCGCAATCCTTCTCGTTAAAGAAAAATTGCGCTTGGTCTTCAGTTTGAAACAGCCGGAAGTCTAGCATTACTGGACGTTCGTTTCGAGTGCATCTTTCGTGATGTCGTAATGCGAGGCTGTCCAGACCGATTTACCGTCTTGAATGAATAAGACTTGTGGTGACTCGTGTCGAACGCTGTAATGTTCGGCGATGTGATTCGATAAGGTCCGAGCTTCTTGGACGAAAAGATATGCTGTTGGAACAGACGTTTCATCTGCAAACTTCGTATACTCCGAGAATCCTGCGGCACTAATCGGACATGTCGTGCTGTGTTTGCAAATCACGAACGCGTTGTGTTCGGACGCAAATTGATCAAAATCAGAAATGGATTGCAGCTTACGTGGTTGTGTCATGTATATCATCCTCCATACGTCCGGAGACGTTCACTTAACTTTAGATTTTCCCGGTAATCGACCGGACAGTCAATCAAAACGGGTCCATCACTTGCAAATGCTTGGTCAAGACAATGTGCGAGGGAGCCGTGTTCACCGACACGGAGACCGAGTGCGCCGAAAGCATGAGCCAGTTGAACGAGGTCTGGATTGTCAAACGTGATGTAAGACGAACGCCCAAACGCTTGTTGTTGTTTCCATTCAATCAGTCCATAGGTTCCGTCACGCCAAATCAATACGACGAGCGGAAGCTTCAGACGAACAGCGGTCTCGAGATCTTGTCCATTCATCAAAAAGGCACCATCTCCAGCGGCACAGGCGATTCGCCGGTCCGGATATAACAGCTTGGCTGCGAGCGCACTCGATAAACCATAGCCCATCGAAGCAAATCCGTTGGAAATGAATAACTGATCCGGACGTGTCGTTTGATAATGGCGTGCGAGCCAGACTTTGTGTGCACCAACGTCCGAGAAGACCATGCCATCCTCCCCGACAGTTCGTTCGAGTTCACGGACGATACTTTGAGGATGTAAAGGCAGGGCAAGCGAGTACGTTTCTTGAATCTCGTCGCGTAATTTATCGCGATCTTGTTGCCAGTCGTTCCACGCACGCTCGGGCAGTAAAGGAGTCAATACAGTCAGCATATCGACGAGTGGTCCGACTACGTTCGCGACAACCGGATAATAAGCATCGATTTCGTGAGGATTCGTATCCAAATGGACGATCGGTGTCTTTTTCGGATTCCATTTTTGCGGAGGTAACTCCGTAATATCGTAGCCCACCGTAATGATGAGGTCACTCGAATCGAGAATCCGTTGGTTGTAATCGACGTCTGGTAAACCGATTGTGTGTGCGGCAAGCGGATGGTGTGAAGAAATCGCTCCTTTTCCCATCATCGTCTCGACGACGGGAGCTTGGAGCTTTTCGACGAATGCTCGAAACGCATCAAGTGCTTGTTGCCGATGAATGCCAAATCCAGCAATGATGACCGGACGTTTTGCTCGTTCGATCAGACGTAAGGCGTCAGGATCATCAATCGTCAGGGAATGGAGATGCGTTGGTGTACTGTCCTGCTGTAAGGGTGTCGCTGCTTGATCACGTTCTTGTGTTGCGATGTCTTCTGGAAAAGAGATATGGGTTGAACCTGGTTTTTCACTTTTTGCTGTCGCGAAGGCACGTCGCACGATTTCCGGAATGACCTCCGCCGACAGAACGGATGTACTAGACTTCGTGACCGGACGATAGAGGTCTACGAGGTCAAATATTTGATGCGATGCTTTGTGTTGCCGTGCTGTCGCTCCTTGACCTGTGATCGCGACGACAGGGGAATGATCCATCGTCGCACTTGCAATACCGGTCATCATATTGGTCGCACCGGGACCAAGTGTCGATAGGCAGACACCCGGTCGTCCACTCAGGCGACCGAACATCGCTGCCATGAACGCAGCATTCGTTTCGTGACGCGTCGTGATGAACGTGATCGACGAACGACTGAGTGATTCGAGTAATGTGATGTTTTCCTCACCGGGAACACCAAAGATATGCGTGACGCCCTCTGCCTCTAAACATTGGACGAACCAATCCGCCGCGTTCACGCTAGTCCACCGATTGAAATGTACTTCGTCTCGAGATAGGCTTCGAGTCCTTCACTACCACCTTCGCGTCCGAGACCGGATTGTTTCATTCCACCAAATGGTGCTTGCGCAGCAGAAGGAACACCATCATTCCAGCCGACGATTCCGTAATCAAGCCCTTCGATCGCGCGAATCGCACGGGCGTAATCCTTCGTAAAGACATACGAAGCGAGACCGAATGGTGTCTGGTTGGCGTAACGAACCGCTTCCTCATCAGAACTGACACGCTGGACGGGAGCAACAGGTCCGAACGTCTCCTCGTTCATGATCAGCATGCCGGGTTTTACGTCCGCGAGAACGGTTGCTTCATAATAATAGACATCGTTCTCCTCATCCGTCGTTCCTGTTCCGCCCGTGACGACTCGTGCACCAGCGGATGTCGCATCATCAACATGTTTTTTGACTTTATCGTAACCCGCTTTATTGATCATCGGTCCAATCTTCGTCTCAGCATCAAGACCATTTCCGGTCTTCAGCTTCGCTGTCTCTTGCCCGAGTTTTTCAACGAACGCATCATAGATCGAGTCGGATACGTAAATCCGGTTTCCGCAGACGCACGTTTGACCGCCATTACGGAATTTCGACTTAATCGTCTCAGCGACAGCTAAATCGAGATCACAGTCATCAAAGACGAGAATCGGTGCATGTCCGCCAAGTTCAAGCGACATCGCTTTGATCGTCTCTGCTCCTTGAGCCATCAGCGTCCGTCCAACTTCGGTTGAACCAGTGAAAGTGATCTTATCGACATGTGGATGTGTCGCGAGTGATTCACCAAGCGCTTTCCCGCTACCTGTAACGGCATTAACGACGCCTTCTGGAATCCCGACTTCTTGACAGAGTTCAAGAAGACGAAGCGCGGTAAGCGGAGTCGCTGTTGGTGGTTTGATGACGAACGTACATCCGGCGACGAGTGCCGGAGCAAGCTTTCGGGTAATCATGGCAGCCGGGAAATTCCATGGTGTGATCGCAGCAACGACACCGACCGGCTGTTTGATGACTTGAAGTCGTTTGCTCGCATCATGCGTTGGAATGACACGCCCATAAGCGCGTTTTCCTTCCTCTGCAAACCATTTGACGAAGTTTGCGGCATACTGCACTTCACCTTCTGACTCAGCGAGCGGTTTCCCCATTTCAAGCGTCATCAGGCGAGCCAGTTCATCTTTTTTCTCAATCATCTTCGCATATAACTTCTCGAGAAGTTCGGCACGTTCGTAGACTGTCCGCTTCGACCAGTCAGGAAATGCCTTCCGTGCTGCTTCTACTGCGTCGTTGACGTCTGATTTTGTTCCGTTTGGTACACTACCGACGACTTCTCCAGTTGCTGGATTCGTAACATCCGTCCGTTCTCGTCCGTGATCTAGCCATTGCCCACCAATAAAGAATTGTCCCTTCATCCTGAAAATCCCCCTTTTTTACATGCATTGGTAAGGGTATACCCGAACGAAGAAAAAAAGATTCACTTTCGGAAGGAAAGGTTATGCAAAAGGGTAGAAATCGACCGATAAACAGTGTAGGATAATTCAGTAAATGTAATGTAAAACGATCTGAAATATTCAGTGTGAACGAAGAGTGACAACCGTTGATGTGAAATGGTGGAATCACCCCCGAAACATTGACTTTAAAAGTGGATTTGATAAGATGAAGGTAGAGGAATTGCGCAATCGGTTGCGCTGTGTATAGAAGTTCAATAACTAATGAAAATAACACCCCAAAGACTGACCTACGAGAGGATTCACGACACATGACACAAATGATACCGCGCCCTGAAACGGCCCAACAAACAATTACACGAGCTTGGTGGAAAGAAGCAGTTGCTTACCAAATCTATCCACGCAGCTTTTACGATGCAAACAACGATGGAATCGGCGATATTCCGGGTATCATCGCAAAACTGGATTATTTGAAGGATCTTGGCGTCGACGTTCTTTGGATTTGCCCGATGTTCAAGTCACCGAACGACGATAACGGATATGACATTAGTGATTATGAAGACATCATGGATGAGTTCGGTACGATGGCGGACTTCGATCTCTTAATGGAAGAAGCGCATAAGCGTGACATCAAGGTCTTGCTTGATCTCGTCGTTAACCACACATCGGATGAACACCCGTGGTTCCTTGAATCACGTTCGTCAAAAGACAATGAGAAACGCGATTGGTACATCTGGAAAGATGCGGTCAATGGTGGAGAACCGAACAACTGGGAAAGTATTTTCGGTGGATCAGCATGGGAATATGACGAAAAGACGGAGCAGTACTTCCTGCACGTCTTCTCTCGTCGTCAACCAGACTTGAACTGGCAAAACCGCGACATGCGTCAAGCGGTCTATACGATGATCAACTGGTGGCTCGATAAAGGCATCGACGGTTTCCGAATCGATGCGATCAGTCACATCAACAAGGATCAATCATTCGCTGATCTCCCGAATCCGCTTGGTATGCCGTATGTCCCTTCATTCGATATGCATATGAACGTAGAAGGCATCCATGCGTATCTCGAAGAGTTGAAGGATGAGACGTTCTCGAAATACGATATCATGACAGTCGGAGAAGCAAATGGCGTCACACCGGAAGAAGCGGATCTCTGGGTCGGAGAAGAGAACGGTAAGATGAACATGGTCTTCCAGTTCGAACACATGGATCTCTGGCGCGCAGACGCTGAAAAAGGCGTCGACGTCGTCAAACTGAAGCAAGTGCTGACGAAATGGCAAAAAGGACTTGAAGCAACAGGTTGGAATGCGTTGTACCTCGAAAACCACGATAAGGTTCGTTCGGTCTCTCTTTGGGGCGACGAGGAACAGTACTGGAAAGAGAGCGCGAAGTCGCTTGCGATGATGTATTTCTTCATGCAAGGCACACCGTTCATCTATCAAGGACAAGAGATTGGGATGACGAACGTTCAATTCCCGGACATCTCGGATTATGATGATGTCGCGACGAAAAACATGTACGAGATGCAACTTGCTTCCGGGAAGACACATGAGGAAATCATGGAAGTCATCTGGAACTCGTCCCGTGATAACTCACGCACACCAATGCAGTGGACGAACGAGCAAAACGGTGGCTTCTCAAATCAATCTCCATGGTTTGGTGTCAACCCGAACTACGCGGACATCAACGTCGCGTCGCAAGAACAAGATGAAGATTCAATCTTGAACTTCTACAAACGAATGATCCAAATCCGTAAGATGGAAGAGACATTGATCTATGGCGCGTATGATCTCATCTTACCGGAAGATACGAAAGTCTACGCGTATACACGGACGTTTGGTGACGAACAATTCTTGATCGTTACGAACTTAAAAGGCGAAACAGCAGAAATCGATACGGACATCATCTTGCACTCGGACAATATGTTGCTCGGCAACTATCCGACGATGCACCATGAAGGAACAGAGCTGGAACTTCGTCCATTCGAAGCTCGTCTGTACCGTGTGCGCTAATATGTTTTGAACGGATTCGATAGTTGTCGAATCCGTTTTTTTCTTGCATGTAAGCAGAAGGTGCATCAGACGAAAAAATCGTGTACGCTAAACGATGAGGTGATAGAAGTGAAACCAGTAAAGTACCCGGTGTCATTACGACAAGTGACGACGATCGAAGATGGTCCGATGCGTGAATCGGTCGAACTTGAGGCGGACGGCACATTGTTCGAAACAAAAGACGGTTTTGCCGTGAAGTTCGTTCAGCCGGATGAACAACCGATCGATACGACGATCAAATGGTCAAAAGACCAGATCGCTTTGAATCGCAAAGGTCCTGTTGCGATGCATCACGTCTTCATTTTAGGAGAGACGACCAAAAGCCAATATGGCAGTCAATTCGGTCAGATGTTGATGGAAACGGACACGAAGACGATTGAGATGAAACGGCAGCAGATGCAGTTTCGCTATACATTAAAGATGAATGGACAAGCAGTCGGTACGTATATGATTGATTTAACTTGGGAACGGAGTGAGACGAATGGCATTTGAACAAACAGTACGTCAAATGGAGCAGATGTTGGAAGAGGAATGGTTTGAGTGGCTCGAGAACGATGAGCCGCGTTACAACGAATGGCGCGATCAACTCGAAGGACTCGCAGAGCAGGTCATCACGGAATATAATCCGAAGGTCGATCCAGAAGCGATTGATACACTGCTTTTAATTAACGAAGAATTACCGGTCTTATACGGTGAAGATACCGTCATGCTGTATACAGCGCTCTTGAAAGCACGTCAGGAAGACGATCAAGTATACGAGCGTTACTTGACGATTCTTGGTGCGTTCGCGGACGAACAGCATCCAGCAATCCGTGAAGTCGAAAAGTTAGTCGCGAAAAAGGACTATAAAAATGCCTTCGCACGTGCAGTCCGTCTGCCACAGTCGCTCGGCTTAGAATAAACAATCACAGTGGACCATCTTGTTTTAGGCAAGGTGGTCTTTTTAGGAGGAAGCGTCATGTATCCACTCTATCGAATCATCGTCGCGGTCATCCGTAAGGGCGATCAACTGCTCATCGTCCATAATCAATCGGGTCAGGAGAAACGCTGGAGCTTACCCGGTGGACAGATTGAGTCTGGAGAGACCCTCGAGCAAGCACTGCGTCGCGAGGTGGAAGAAGAAACCGGTTTGACGGTCACATCGTCGTCGTTTGCCTTCTTAACGGAGAACTTCATGCCAACTTATCAAGCGCACAGCCTCGTGACTTATTTTGATTGCGAAGTGAGTGGTGTACTTGATCCAAGTGATCCCGATGAAGAAATCATTGAGACGAAGTGGATCAACCAAACAGAGTTAGCGGAGTACATCACGAGTGAAGACGTCCGTCTTCCATTATCGGCATATTTAGAAGAACAGCACAAAGGCTATTACATGTTTGAAGAGATGAAGTGGTAACTCGGCTGTCATCGTTTCTTTACATTCCTTAAAGCGGTCTCCATCGTTCATTTACATTCGCTCGGTATGATGAAACCATCATCGTGAACAGGGAGGAAACACAAATGAACAAGAAATGGATGGCGACAGGTATTCTCGGTACAGTGCTTATGACGGGAGTTGCGGGCTATACATATGAATCGGCTCAGCCGGTCGAGGCAAAACAAAACACGAAACAAGCGAAGGTTAAAAATGTCATCTTCATGATCCCGGACGGTTATTCAGCTGCCTATGCAACGAATTATCGCTGGTATCAAGGAGGCGAGGAGACGGAACTCGACGGTCACTTAAAAGGAATGATGCGGACGTATTCGGCAAACACGAAAGTGACCGATTCAGCTGCTGCCGGAACGGCGATGGCAACAGGAACAAAAACAAACAACGGAACAATCGGTATGGATCCAAGTGGAAAAGAAGTGGCGTCTATTCTTGATCGGGCGGATCAAGCGGGCAAAGCAACAGGACTTGTCTCGACATCAGCTATCACCCATGCGACACCAGCTGTTTTTGCATCACACGTCGCAACGCGCGCGAACGAAGCGGACATCGCGAAGCAATACATGGATGAAATGAAAGTCGACGTCTTACTGGGTGGCGGTCAGAAGTTCTTTTTTGATCAGAAAAATGGTGGCGTTCAAGAGGCTGGTAATCTAGTGAAGAAAGCAGAACGAGCAGGATACCAGTATGCGGATTCACTCGAAAGTTTAAATGAGACGGACGGTCGTAAAGTTCTTGGATTGTTTGCAGAAGAAGGAATGGCACCAGAACTGGACCGGGAAAACACGAATCAACCGAGCCTTGCGACGATGACGTCGAAAGCCCTGCAAACATTGAAGAAAGATCGCGATGGCTTCTTCTTGATGGTAGAAGGAAGTCAGATCGACTGGGCGGGTCATGCGCATGATGCTGCTTGGGCGATGAAGGATGCAGAAGCGTTCCACCAGGCAGTCGAAAAAGTGCTTCGTTTTGCTGCAAAAGATAAACATACTTTAGTCGTCGTTGCCGGTGACCATGATACAGGTGGTATGTCCGTCGGTGGATACGATGAGTACGTAGCGAAACCGGAAGTCTTGAAAAACGTCAAGGCGACGGGAGATGAGATGGTTCGTCAGTTCAACGACGACTTATCGAACATCGCAACTGTCGTCAAACGAGAAACGACGTTTGATTTGACGACTGAAGAAATTCAGACGTTGCAAAAAGTGGATGCGAAGAAACGCGTCATGACATTGAATGAGATGATCAGTAAACGAGCGTATGTCGGCTGGACGACTGCCGTGCATACAGGTGTTGACGTTCCGCTCTACGCGTACGGTCCACAAAGCGAACAGTTCAGTGGATTGCATGAAAATACGGACATCCCTGGTCTGATGGCCAATGCGATGAAATTAAAAAAATGATGTATTGGACGTGATTAAATCAAGCGGTGGATGATCCACTGCTTGATTTTTTTTGAGTACTTATCTGCTTGTGTGACACAGTAAAAACTAAATGAAAAAAATGAATGAATAGCCATTCATTATATGCTATACTCATTTCAACACAACTGCTTTAGGGGGAAAGGGGTTTGTTCGAACATGAATACGTTTTTACTCATCAACTGGATTGCCTTCCTACTCGTCATCGGCTATGCGGGCTATCTGTTCACGTCACTCGTCAAAAGTCGTTATGCCGCCATTAAACGGGGGAAAAAGGCGGAATGGACACTGACGAACAAAGAACGATTGGACGCGGTCTTAGTCAACGTCTTCGGTCAAAAGAAATTATTAAAGGATAAGAAAAGTGGCGCCATCCACGTCATGATGTTCTACGGCTTCTTACTCGTTCAATTCGGAGCGATCGATTTTATTTGGAAAGGACTCGCTGTCGGTCAGCGTTTCCCGCACGTCCCACTCGGTCCGCTTTATCCGATTTTTACATTCTTCCAAGAAATCGTCATGCTCGTCATCTTGATTGCCGTCGTTTGGGGATTTTATCGCCGGTACGTCGAGAAACTCGTCCGCTTGAAGCGGAATTTCATGGCAGGTCTTGCGTTGATCTTCATCGGTGGTTTGATGGTCGCCGTCCTGTTCGGAAACGGCTTCTTCCTTGTCTATGAGAATCATTCGACGCTCGGTGAACCGGTTGCTTCAAGCATCGCGTTCTTATTCAGTTGGGTGCCGGAGTCAATTGCGTTTGGATTATTCGTTTTCTTCTGGTGGGCGCACTTACTGTTCTTACTTAGCTTCATGGTTTACATCCCGCAAGGTAAACATGCGCACTTGATTGCCGGTACAGCAAACGTTTGGCTCGGTCGAACGTCGAAAGTCGGGCGTTTGGCACCGATTGATCTATCAGTCATGGAAGAGGCAGAAGACGATGAAGCGGAATTCAGCTTCGGGGTCAACCGAATCGAAGATTTCAATCAGAAACAGCTCGTTGATCTGTATGCTTGCGTCGAGTGTGGACGCTGTACGAATATGTGCCCAGCGAGCGGAACGGGGAAGATGCTGTCGCCGATGGATTTAATCGTTAAATTACGGGACCATCTCAACATGAAAACGGCAGCGATCACTCAACGTTCGCCATGGGCACCTGCCTTTGCGTTCGAAGGATCGCAAGGTAATCAAATCGCTTCCCTGGCAGCAGCCGGACAGATGGATATCGTTCCCGATTCATTGATTGGGAACGTCATTACGGAAGAAGAAATCTGGGCGTGTACGACTTGTCGGAACTGTGAAGATCAGTGTCCAGTCATGAACGAACATGTCGATAAGATCATCGACCTCCGTCGTCATCTCGTCATGATGGAAGGCAAGATGGATCCGGAGATGCAACGGACGATGGCGAACATCGAACGTCAAGGTAATCCGTGGGGGATGAACCGGAAAGAACGCGAAAACTGGCGGAAAAATAGGGATGAACTCGTCGTTCCGACAGCAAAGGAGAAGAAAAAAGCGGGCGAAGACTTCGAGTACCTGTTCTGGGTTGGTGCGATGGGATCGTACGATAACCGAAGTCAAAAAATCGCGATGGCGTTTGCACGTATTCTGAACGAGGCCAATATCTCGTTTGCGATTCTCGGAAACGATGAGAAAAACTCGGGCGATACACCACGTCGAATCGGGAACGAAGTCTTGTTCCAAGAACTCGCAGAAGCAAACATCAAATCATTTGAGAAATACGGCGTCAAAAAGATTGTCACGATTGATCCGCATGCCTACAATACATTTAAAAACGAGTATCCAGATTTCGGACTGAGTCCGGACGTGGAAGTGTATCACCATACGGAATTGCTCGCACGACTGATTGACGAGAAACGGATCACACCGCTCCATGAAGTCAAGGAGCGTGTCGTTTATCACGATTCGTGTTATCTCGGTCGTTACAATGATATTTACGACGCACCACGTTATATTCTCGAGAAGATTCCAGGAATCACGCTCGTCGAGACGGAACGCAATCGGGAAAAAGGGATGTGTTGCGGTGCTGGCGGCGGGATGATGTGGCAAGAAGAAAAAGTCGGCGCACGCGTCAACGTCGCACGGACGGAACAATTGTTGACGGTTCAACCGTCTGTCATTGGGTCAGCATGTCCGTACTGTCTGACGATGCTCAGTGACGGCACGAAGGCGAAGGAAGTCGACGAGGCGGTTGCTACGTACGATGTCGTTGAATTACTGGAACGGTCGATCGTCGGTGTACCAGTCGAAGAACCTGTCGCAACCGTATGAAAAAGTGGGATGAAACGATTATTCTCGTGCGAACGGGAGTAGTCGTTTTTTTTCTCTTAAAAAGCGCGACGTTTTACTGTATGGTTTTGACATGATAAGATAAAAGAACTAGCTATGGAAAGGAGGTGAGAATCTTTTGGGAAGGCGTTACTTCGAATCGGTCAGGTCGCGGAGACCACCGGCTTATCAAAACGAACGATCGATTACTACACATCACTCGGTCTGTTAACACCAGAGCGTACCGCTTCTGGCTACCGTCTGTATGACGAATCGGTCATTCATCAAATCGAAAAGATTGAATATTTGAAGTCTCAACGGCTTTCCCTGCAAGAGATTCTTGCTTCTTTTACGGAACGGGAACAAAAAACAGGGGAGACGATTTATCAGGAAGTGAAACAACTTCAGGCGACGGTTGAAGGACTCGAGCAGCGTTTGTTACATTCGACGGACGTCGAAAAACAAGCGATCCGCTTAGAACTGTCCCGGCGTCTAACATTGATTGCTTCCTTGATTGCACAGCTTTAATACAAAACAATGGAGGTGACCCCTGTTTAGGGGATTTTGGATACTATATTATTCATCAATTTATTTTTAGTGGTCTTGTTGATTGCGTTGACGGCGTTTTTCGTCGGATCGGAATTTGCTGTCGTTAAGGTTCGGATGTCGCGTTTGGATCAAATGATTCAAGAAGGGAACAAAAGTGCCGTCCTTGCGAAAAAAATCGCGGGCGATCTCGACTACTACTTGTCTGCCTGTCAGCTTGGTATCACGGTCACAGCACTTGGTCTTGGGGCACTTGGTGAACCAACTGTTGAAAAGATTTTGCACCCTGTCTTCGATGACTTCGGGATCTCTGCTGCTGTTTCGACACTCTTGTCGTTTGGTATCGCATTCGTATCCGTCACGTTCTTACACGTCGTCATCGGTGAACTCGCTCCGAAGACGCTTGCGATTCAGTATGCAGAACGCATGACATTGTTGTTCGCCCGTCCACTTTATGTGTTCGGTAAAATCATGTACCCATTCATTTGGTTACTCAACGGTTCAGCGCGCCTATTCCTCGGTCTGTTCGGTGTCAAACCTGCAGGGCACGAACAAGCCCACTCGGAAGATGAATTGAAAATCATTATGGCGCAAAGTTTCCAAAGTGGTGAAATCAACCAAACGGAACTTGCCCTCATGCAAAACGTCTTTGCGTTTGATGAGCACATCGTCAAAGACTTGATGGTGCCGCGGATGCGGATGGAGACGATCTCAGAACGTTTGACGAAGGATGAACTGATGGAAATCTTCATGGATAATCCGTACACGCGTTACCCGGTTACAGAAGAAAATGATAAGGACCGGATTCTCGGATACGTCAACGTCAAGGAAGTCTTGACGGATTATGCGAACGGCAATGAGCATCCGGTGACACACTATATCAAGGATTTACCGGTTGTTTCGGAAGTGACGTCGCTTCAAGAGACACTTCGCAAGATGAAACGGACCCGCACCCATCTCGTTCTCGTCGTCGATGAATACGGCGGAACAGCAGGTCTCGTCTCGATGGAAGACTTACTCGAAGAAATCGTCGGTGAAATCCGTGATGAATTCGATGCAGATGAAGTCGAAGAAATCGAACAGGTCAAATCTGACGAGTTCCTACTCGACGGTACAGTCTTGCTCGCTGACTTGGAAGAGCGTTTCAATATTCGTTTTACGAATGTCGAAGATGTCGATACGATCGGTGGCTGGATTCAGATGCACAACATCGATCTTCAGCCAGGTGAGCATATCGACACACCGGACTTCTCCGTCGAAGTGATGGAGATGGAAAACTATCAAATCAACCGCGTCAAGATTTGGTTGCATCCAGCTGAACAAGCAGAAGCATAAGATGGTCGGTTCCTCATGGAGGAACCGGCTTTTTTTCATCGCATCAGTCAAAAAATCAAGAATGGACGGATTGTGCGAACTTTCGGCAGGCATGATAGGAGAATGCAGAGAGGAGCGGGAATGTAATCTACAGCTACTTTATTGTTAAATCGCGTCCTATGAAACGAGGAGGTATTCCGTGCTCGAGCAGATTCCATTCTTACTGAGTCGTTTAGGTATGTTAGCACTGTTAGCCTTTTTATTGTCCCAGTGGCGCATTTCCCGATACATATTCAAGATGGACCGCGGAATGAATCTTCCACTGCTCTTCGCATTCGTGTCATCCGGTATTTTGATGAACTACGCAGGAATTGAACTTTCGCAAGATACGACGATTGATCCGTTACTCGGATTAGCCGTCGAAAAAGATGCCTTGTTGCTTGATACCCGACTCGCTGTCATCGTGACGAGCGGATTGATTGGTGGACCCGTGATTGGCGGCATCACGGGATGTTTGGTTGGTCTACACCGCTACGTACTCGGTTCGTTAGGGGCAGAAGCCGGTTGGATCATCGCCATGCTCGCTGGACTTGCGAGCGGCTGGTATCGAAAACGCTGGCGTTTGCATGATGGTTATGCAATTGTTCCGCCCATCGGTATCGTCTTGACAGCATTGCTGTTTGAGAGTGGAATCACGCTATTACTTGCACCGGATACGGCAAAAGCACTTGATTTGATGAGTCGTGCCGCTTTTCCATTACTTTTCGCAAACATATGTGGGGTCGTACTGTTCATCATGATTTTACGGACACAACTTCGACTCGAAGGAGCACTCTTCGTCCGGCAAACCGAGCGATCCGATCGTCTATTGCAAGCATTACAACCCTTACGAAAGCAGGGATTGACTTCGGAAGTCGCGCGACAGATCGGAGCGACGTTATTGAAGGAGACAAAGATGCAACGGATCGTCGTGCTCGGGGCGACAGAGGTCGTCATCGATATGACGGACCAGCAACCAGCAGTCTGTGGCGAGCAACCGAGACGCGAGGAGCAACGATGGATCGAAGCAGAAGAACCCGTCCGACAGGAAGACGAGCAGACGGGACAAATTCTGAGCTTTCATCCTATGCGCATTAACGGTCAAAAGGCAGGCGTCATCTGTTACTTTTCGAAAGACTTATTTGACGACACCGTCGAGCGAATGACGGAACAACTCGTCCGTTTATTAGCACGAGAGTTGCATATGTACCGAGAAGATCAGTTGCTCCGGTTAAGCGGAAGAAAGATGAAACCGATGTTACACGTCAGCTATCTGAAAGGCATCATCGAAGAAATCCAGCGGACAGCTGATCCGGGAACTCCCGTGAAACATCAATTGAATGCACTGCTTCAACTGTTGACGGCAGCGACGCGGCATGATGAACATCCACTCCGTGAGGAACTGGCGACCCTGAAGGCCTATTTATCACTAGAAGGAACACGGCGTCGCCCGAATCAACTGACCTCTGCCGATATCACGGTCGATCTTGATATCGAGACCGCTGTTGAAGAATACTTCGTTTTCCCGTTCCTTGTGACGCAGCTTGTCGATAATGCACTGCGTCATGCGTTCGTAAAGGCAGGACGCCATCACCGGATTGATGTCCGTGCCTTTAGGGCGACGACGGACTGGGTCATCGAAGTCACGGATAATGGACAAGGGATGCCGCTTGCCGTGATGCAACAACTGGATCAACAGGAGGCGGGGGATTCGAATCTGTTCCTGATTCGACGCGCATTAGACGTGACATACGGTCCGACTGCAACATTACACGTCCACTCGATCATTCATCAAGGAACTCGGATCGAAGTGCGATTACCACTTCCGTCTCTGTAACAACAATGGTCTTTTGCCATTGTTGTTTTTTTGTCTCGTTCCGAGGGTAAATACGAAAACAGGAAAACGTATCGTACAGGAGGAAGCAAATGATGATTACGACAACAGAAGTAGGGCAACTAGGAGATCAGTCCTTGTTACGATTCACGTTACAGAATGTGCATGGGCATAGTATCGATATCTTGAACCGAGGCGCAAAAATTCTTGCCATCCGGGTTCCGGATCAACATGGAATGGTCGAAAATATCGTACTCGCGTTTGACGACCTATCAGAATACCAAGATGATCCGCATCACTTAGGCGCCACGATCGGACGCGTCGGAGGACGAATTGCGAATGGTGCGTTTGCGTTGGAAGGAATGACGTATGTACTCGAACAAAATGAGGGTGAACATCACCTCCATGGAGGAAGCGAAAATTGGGCGAACCGAATGTTCACGCACGAAATCAACGACGACAAACTTGTTCTACGTTTAGATAGTCCGAGTGGGGAGAACGGCTATCCGGGGCACTTGTCGTTCACGCTGACATTCGAATGGACAGACGAGAACGTCCTGCATATCCATTATGAAGCGGAGACGACAGCTTCGACACCATTCAGTCCGACGAATCATACGTACTTTAACTTGACGGGTGAAGCAAAAACGACGATCGAACAGCATCTGTTACGAATGGATGCACCTTTTTATGTTCCGTTGACGAAAGATGCGGTACCGACCGGTGATATTCTCCCCGTCACAGACACCGTCTTTGATTTTCTCGATACCCGTCCCCTGCATGAAGTGACACATGCATCAGATGAACAACTCCGCCAAGCAGGTAGTGGGGTTGATCATCCCTTCCTGCTTAGAGAGGGTGGAGAAATCGTTCTCGATGAGCCAATCAGCGGGCGGCGATTGCGCGTCGTGACGGATCAACCGGGAGTCGTCGTCTACACTGCTAATCATTTGTCGGGCGAGTTTACGATTTGTGGAAGACGCGCAACCCCATACCTCGGAATCTGTTTTGAGACACAAGGATTACCGGATGCGATCAACCAACCGAATTTTCCTTCCGTCGTCTTACATGCCGATGAGCATTATCATAAGCGTACATCGTTTCATTTTCAGATGATGTCATGACGTTTCTTGCGATTTCCACTTCTGTATATGGTAGGATAAAGCGAGAAGAATCTAACGGAGGCTAGGGAAATGACTAAAATAGCATGGGTGACCGATAGTATGGCCTATTTCACGAAGGAAGAGGCAGAAACGATCGGCGTCAATGTCGTACCGATTCAAATCTTGCTCGGTGATACGGCGTATCAAGAGAATGCGATCACGGTCGAGCGACTGTTCCGTGCGCTTGATGCGGACAAAAAGCTGATTGCCAAAACATCACAACCAATTTTCGGAGAGTTCGTCGGAACGTACGAACGCTTGAAAGAAGAAGGCTATGACTGTGCGATTGCAGTGCATTGTACGAATGGACTCTCAAGTACCGTCCAAAGTTCAGCATCAGCAGCGGAAGCAGCCAGCTTCCCGGTTCATATCATTGACTCTCATACGGCGTTTGAGAACCAACAAGAGTTCATTCGTTACGGGATGGAGCTCGCGGCACAGGGGAAATCCGTCGAGGAAATCGTCGCTGCCTTACAAGCGTTGACGAAAAAGACCCATTTCTATATGATCGTCGGTAATATGGAGACGATGCGTCGGGGTGGACGTGTCTCATCCGGTGACTTGTTCCTTGCGAACCTACTCAGCATCAAACCGATCATCACGACGGATGAAGCAGGAAAAATCGTACCATTCAAAAAAGCACGTTCTTTAAAGAAAGCTTACATCGAAATGGTTAAACAAATCGATGAATCGATGCGTCAGCACACGTTCTACAAGAACCGGATTTATGTCGCGACGACGATGGCACCGGAAATGGCAGCGGAACTGCGGCAACAAGTCGCAGCGAAGTTCCCAGATTTGACGATTCTCGAAGGCACGTTCGGACCAGCAATCGGGACGCATGCCGGAGCAGAGACGGTCGGTCTATTCTGGATGAATGATTAAACTGAAACGGATACGACAAGAGGCGACGGATTTTTCCGTCGCCTCTTGTTTCGTTCAAGCTGTAAGTGTAATTCCAAGGAACGCTGCAAGAATTCCGAAACCGTAGCTCGAGATGAGGTAGAGGGTAAGTACTTTACGATTTCCGTCCTGAAATAACTGCAACGTCTCGATTTTGAACGTCGAGAACGTTGTAAATGATCCAAGGAAACCGGTACCTAAGAGTAACGTCCATGTCGTATCGAGATGCGCACCGATGACGAGACCAAGCAAAAACGAACCGATTACGTTAATCAGGAACGTTGCTAGTGGAAATTCACGTTTCCAAACCGTCTTCATCCATTGACTGACGGCAAACCGACTGATGGCGCCGCAAAAAGCACCGATGGCGAGAGCAAGTAGCATCATTCACTCACGTCCTTTCGTCACGTGACGCAGTCGTCGTGTTCCGAGCGCGTAACCGACATAAGACAGGAACAAACCGCCAAATAGGCTGACGAGTACGTAGAGGAACGCGTCCGCTAAATGATGTTCATTAAGTAAGGTCACCGTCTCAACGCTGAATGTCGAAAACGTCGTAAAGGAGCCGATGAAACCCGTGCCGATGGCTGTGATCGCATATTGATGTAAGAGTTTCGTTCGAAATAAAAAGTGTGTCGCATAGCCGAGAAGAAAACTCCCGATCAAGTTGATCGCAAGCGTCGCCCACGGAAACGGACCAGTCGTGAAGTCGCTAATCAGCAGTCCGAGCCCATACCGTGCCGAGGCACCGAGAACACCTGCGAGACCTACGAGTACATACAGCATAGAAATCCTCTTTTCTGAAAAAGTCTACGTTAACCGTACTCCCGCTTTCAAGAAAGCGTCAAGAAAAAAAGTCACTCGAGAGACTTAACGAATGAATTCTTTCTGCCGATGAACAACTGTATGACTTTAATAAGGTGAAGGAGTTTGAACAAGATGGTATCTGCCCTCGAGCAACAAAGTACAAAGATTTTGTCCCGCCTGATTGCAACGTTAATTACGATTGCGCATCCATTGATTTTCTTATTTGCGCAAATGAATTACGTCCCAATCAGTGTGTTTTATCAGTTTTTAGTCGGTGGTTTGATCTTGACGGTCGCGTTGCTTGTGGGCAACCGCCTACTTGGACATCGTCCGAGCGGGAAGTACGTCCAAGTGACGTTAACGTATTTCGTACTCGCTCTCGTTTTAGTGACCTTGCCGTCGCCAAGCATTTGGACGATCGTCTATCTCTACTTGACGATTTCAATCGTCTATTTAATTCCGCGTTTGGTCATTCTCGCCGGAATCCTTGGACTCATTGAGATGGCAGTATTCACAATGCTAGGAACGATTGTCTTTATGAATACATTCGATTTGATCGTCGCCTATGTCATTTATTTGATGATTTTCTCGGCGGCTGTTTTTGTCGCCGTCTTTGGACGGAACGTCATGTTAGCCGTCCGCCAAGAACAAGAACGGTCGGAAGCCTACGCGGCGACGTCGCAAATTGCCCTCGAGCAAACGGCAGCAACCGCAACGGAAGTAACGACGTTCACGGAAGAGATGAGTGAAACAGTTGATGCGGCAAAGGATTCCTTCAGTCAGGTTGATCTGGCGATGCAACAGCTAGCACATGATGCAGCGGGAAGCGTCCAAGCGATTCGTGAAATTCGTCAATTGAATGATCAGCAAGTCAATCGGATGGAGGATGTGACCGTTGCGGTCAATCACGCACTCGAGCGCAGTTCGTCCTCGCGAACGACAGCCGAAAAGAGCAGACAGACGATTGGTCTTGCCGGACAATCCCTGCAACAATTGACGACGAGCATGGATGATTCGGTCACGTCGTTCGGACAGCTTGCTGGACGTTTCCAGGAAATCGTCGCCATCACGTCGAGCATCAATGCGATTGCGGCGCAAACGAACCTGCTTAGTCTCAATGCTTCCATTGAAGCAGCCCGTGCGGGTGAGTTCGGAAAAGGCTTTACGGTCGTTGCGCAAGAAATTCGTAATCTATCAGCACAGACGGCAGAAGCGTCGAAGGAAATCAATGCGATCATCGAACGTGTTGATCAGGACGTCACGCAAACAGGGAACTCGATTCATGCGAGTACGACATTGTTACGTGAGCAGGAAGAGCGTATGGCCGAGAGTCAGTTAGCGCTACAGACGATCGAGACGGATACAACGGAAGTTGTTGGATCAATCCAGTCGGCGCAGACTCAGTTCGCGACGATGACGAGTAGTCTTACTGCTATCACGACAGCAGCCGGTCAACTTGATACGTTCATGAATGCGTTGCTCGCACAAAGTGAGTCACTATCCGGCTTGACACGTCATCAAGTCGGTCAGGTCATGGAGCTGCAGCATGCGATCCATGCCTTGAACGAAACGGCATCCACTCTTCAGCAAACGAATCGTTAACGAAACAGCTCCTCATCGATTGATGGGGAGCTGTTGTGTATCTTCAGACTGTTTGTCGGTAGGACGGACGGGGAAGAAGATAGGGAACGAATATTGAAGGAGGAGTCAACGGATGAAGGCAGCTTACATTGAACAGTATGGTGGATCGGAACAATTCAAGGTCGGAGAACTGGACAAGCCGGTCATCGGACCGGATGATGTTTTAATCGAAGTCTATGCCGCGAGTGTAAACCCGGTCGATTGGAAACTACGCGAAGGATACTTGCGTCAGATGTTGAGCTACGAAATGCCGCTCGTCATCGGTTGGGACGTTGCCGGTGTGATTCAGGAAGTAGGAGAAAACGTCTCCGATCTTCAAGTCGGGGACGCTGTTTTCAGCCGTCCGGAAATCGCTCGCCAAGGAACATATGCCGAGTACGTCGCGGTCGATGCCCATCTCGTCGTCAAAAAACCAGAATCGCTCAGCTTCGCAGAAGCAGCGTCTCTTCCACTCGTCTCACATACAGCGTGGCAGGTCATGTTCGAAGTGATGGATGCGAAGCCAGGTGACCGGATCTTTATTGGTGCCGGATCAGGCGGCGTCGGAACGGTCGCGATTCAACTCGCAAAAGCGAACGGTTTGTACGTCATCACGTCAACAAGTACGAAAAACGTTGACTGGGTAAAAGCACTTGGAGCCGACGAAGTCATTGACTACAAACAGGAAAATCCGGCCGATCGTGTTCGTGACATCGATTTTGTATTTGATACGATGGGTGGCGCCAATCAAGGGGAACTGTATCAGATGCTGAAGCCGAACGGCATGCTCGTCTCGATTTCCACACCACCGGATGAAGAGCAAGCGAAAGAGCATAATGCGCGATCTGCATATGTCTTCATGCAACCGACGGGTGAGCGTTTACAGCATATCGCTAAAGCTGTCGAACGTGGCGAGCTACAACCTGTCGTTGACCGGATCTTTGATCTGGATCAAATCAAGGAAGCACATGATTATGGCGAAGAAGGGCACGCAAAAGGAAAAATCGTCATTCGGGTCAAGGGAGAATAAGAAGAGGAGGACGCTGAAATCAGCGTTCTCTTTTATTTTTTGTCAATCTTTTTATCGAACCATAAACAAAAAATAACCTGGTTAAAAAAGTATAAAGGATAAGGGGTTGCTTCTTCCTATACTAGGGCTATCAGACGTGAGTCAGCCACATTAAAAGGAGGAAGTAACATGAAAAAAGGATTGAAGTGGGCAGGAATTATCGTGATCGGCGCAGTTATTCTCGGGAATCTAGGAGATGACGAAGAACAAGCAGCACCGGAGAAAAAAGTAGAAGTCGAACAAGAAGCAGTCAAATCAGAAGCAAAACCAGTGAAGGCAAAAGCAGTTGCAAAACCGGTCAAGAAAACGTACGGGGTGAATGATCAGGTAAAGGTCGGGAAACTGACGTACGTCGTCAACGACGTCAAGATGGTCGATACGTTGTCGAACGTTCTCGGAGAAAAGAAAACATCAGGACAATTTTTAGTCATCGGTCTGACGATTCTAAACGGAGATAAGGAAGAGCGATTCGTCGACAGCAACATGTTTAAAGTCAATGTCGGCGATACGGAATACTCAGCCGATACGGAACTCGATCTTTATGCGAATGAAGACGGGATGGGCTTCTTCTTAGAGACGATCAACCCGAATATCGAGAAAACCGGCAACATCGTCTTTGAATTACCGAAACAGGTGAAAAATCCGATGCTTGAAGTCTCGTCTGGCTTTGGCTGGGCAGGTGGACAATCAAAAGAGATTCAATTGACACAGTAATGAGTGACCATAGAAGAGACTCAATATAAGAATGACGCGTCTTTTCACGCCCTTTCCTCAGGCGAGACACAAGCTAGTTTTCCTGCTTCATTTAAGCAGGAAAGCGGGTCTTGTTTGTCTCTGACAGCGCATAAATGTGCTTGTTCCTGTAGGAGTGGCGTGTGACGCGTCATTCTTTTTGTTACGAGATAAGGGTGGCAGATCATCATTCTGATACTCTTATCTTTGTGGAAACTGACTTTTGAGTCAGCCCGTTCTTGTTACCGTCCTGATTGTTGGATCGAGAGTTCAGGCGTTAATCGATCGAGTAAAGCGAGCGTCTCTGGATGAGAGGCGAGCGTCTGGTCGAGCGTGTTCCGTTCAGTCTCTAGACATGCTAGATAACGTTGAGCCGCTTCAGCATGCGTTGCGGGTGTCAGGACGTCGTAGATTGCTTCAAGAGCAAGGCGTGGATGGTCTGGCAATGTCGTCGGAATCGTCTTTAATCCAAGTTGAGCTCGTTCAGGAGCATGATGATGGAGTAAGACTTTTGCGAACTTGATTAAGGCGCTACGGAGCATCTCGACTGCCCATAAGTCATTTCCGCGAGCTGCTGCTTTTTTATATTGGAACAAGAACCAGACAGCATCGATTGCTTCATCGGTCGCTTCTTGAGCAGAAAGTGTTAAGTCGCAAGTATCGGTAAAGTCCGTCAACTGTTCTTGTGGATCATACAAGACACGCAATTGATCCTTATGGTTCAGCGAATCAAGCGTCACCGTGAATAAATCAATATGTAGCAGATCATCATAGACGACAATCATCTGCGGCGCGATGATATCGATCTCATCTTTCCAGATGATTGAACGATAGGCAGAAAGGTGGGACAAACGACGCGATAAGAATGTTGTTTGACGTTCTTCCGAGACGAGACAGTATAGATCGATGTCTGAATGGACATCTTCTTCTCCCCGTCCGAAGGATCCTTTCAAGAAGATGGCTTCGACTGCAGGATCTTGTTTGAGTCGAGCAACCAGTTGCTCGATTGCATGAAGTTGATGCATGAGGACTCATTCCTTTCCGAAAACAGAAGTCTATTACGTCAGTATACGTGATAATAGACAGGTTTTTCCATAAAAAATGAGAAATCACATCGAAATGGATTTCTCATTGAGAGGCCGATGCTAATTTTTCTTTCTGTTCAAGATGAATGACGTGCTGTTCGCCCCATGCATTGATGGCGTCAAGAACCGGGATAAGCGTCCGACCATAATCCGTCAGCGAGTACTCGACGCGGGGGGGAACTTCCTGATAAATCTCGCGATGGACGATATCGTTCAGTTCGAGTTCACGCAGTTGAGCCGTCAGCATCTTTTGCGTAATGTTTGGCAATTGTCGCTTTAGTTCACTGAAGCGGAGCGTTCCGTGTGTGATCAAGACGAGTAAAATCGACGGCTTCCATTTTCCGGTCAAGATTTCGAGCGCTGTCTCGACGCGACAGCTTGGTGTCTCTTCCATCGGTCTTCCTCCTTCATGGTATCGTTTAGGATACTATACCACTTATTCGTGCCTACTTCCGCTTCGATCGCTTCCGCGTAATAATAGGGATACGAGCTATTTCATTGAAGGAGGAAACAACATGTCCATTCATCCACAAATCACACTCGGTCCTGTTCGCTTGCGTATCACGGACCTCGACCGTTCGATTTCATTTTATACAACATCACTCGGATTACGCGTGCTAACGCAAACGGATCAGTTGACGGTGCTCGGCGCACAAGATACACCACTCGTTGAACTTGAAGTTCATCCGAATGCCCGCCGTTTTCCACCGAACTCGGTCGCCGGATTATATCATTTTGCGATTTTGCTACCGAACCGAAAAGAACTTGGTTTCGTCATCCGGAATTTAATCGAACAAGGAATTGAGATTGGTCAAGGTGACCATCTCGTCAGTGAAGCCTTTTATCTGTCGGATCCAGATGGGAACGGAATCGAGATTTATGCCGATCGTCCGCGTGAGACGTGGACATACGAAGCGAATGGAGACGTCAAGATGACGACGGATCCCGTCGATTGGCAAAGCATGCTCGTCGAAGCGGGAGAAGAAGACTGGTACGGCATGCCAAGCGATACGGTCATGGGACATGTCCATTTCCACGTCAAGACACTCGAAGCAGCGCGGGCATTTTATGTCGAGACGCTCGGTTTTGAAGTTGCCGCTGACGCTTCGCGAATGCGTGCATTATTCGTTGCTGCCGGTGGATATCACCATCACATCGGTCTGAACGTCTGGTCTGGTGTCAACGCACCGACGAATCCGGAAGATGCGGTCGGACTCGTCTATTGGACACTACGTTATCCGGATCAAGCGACGCTCCAAGCAGCGATCGAGGCGTTGAAGTCTTCCGCTTATACCGTTACGGATCAAGCAGGCGATGTCTATGTCACCGATGATGCCGGAATTACCGCTCGATTGACAACGTAACCGAAAAAAATCCCCTTACAGTGAAAACACTGTAAGGGGATTTTTGGTTTACCGTGAAGACGACGTTGCGTTACCGTCGTACCGGCTGATCAGTTCATACGGTCTGACTTTATATAAGGCATGCGGGAAGTAATGGGGATCCATCGCATCAAGCGTCCGCAACTGGAAGTGTTCCCGTTTGATATACTCACTCAGCGAGTCACGTGTCAGTGGGAAGAAGCCGACATCCGTCGTTTCGCCTTCTTGTGTCGCGAGTTCACCACCGACGGCTTTCCCACGGAAGCAGACGCACAGGACATGGCTTGAGACATTTTGATAGATACCGGTGATGCCATCGATCGTGACATCAACACCGGTTTCTTCTTTGACTTCCCGTTTGATGGCGTCAAGAATCGACTCGTGATTTTCGACTTGTCCACCCGGCATCTCATACGTATCACCCCGGTGGAGGTTGCGGACGAGCAGGACTTCACCGGCATCGTTCGTGATGTACGCGGTCACGCTGACGATCGCGCGAGGGGGAGCATACGTACCGGTCGCTGTCATGAAATCTTCATAGGATTTGATATAGAGGTTTTTGCCGAGACGCGCGCGCTTCTTCATCGCTTCGCGACGTAAGGCACTGTTGCGGACATCACGATCGACTTGTTCGTAATGTTCACGGTCGCGATATTCCCAAATGGCGATGACTTCATCTTCTGCCTCGGTCACCCAGCGACCAACAAGACGGGCACCATGGCTGACTTGGAGCGGGTACAAATAGGTATGGAAAAACTCAGTGAATTCTTCTAGGCGTTCGGGACGAATCGTATAGGTCTTCCGGCGATGTAACATGGAAATTCCTCCTATCAGATGAGCGTTCAGATGTACGTTGTACCCCTTCTCGAACGGACGGATGAAACCCTTTTTCTCGATGTGGGAAAAGGAGTTTTTATTGAACGATTGCGTATACATATCCTCCGGTCTACGTGACTTTAAATCATCGATGATGATCTCTTTTGATCGGAAAAGTATAACTAAAGAAGAACTTAAGAAATGGATAGGGCTCAACTTCAGAAAAATCGGGGATACTGAAAGTAGAGAGAAACAGAAAGAAGGGATACGTGATGGATATCATGGCACTCGTCCGCCTGGCTGGCGGAATCATGTTCACCCCATTGTCGGACGATGTCTTGATGATGAGTTTTGCAGCACTTCGATTACGAGAGGGGATGTACCCGGTCGTCATCTGGTTGACCGCATGGCCGGTCTTCTTCATCGCCTTTACGTGGTTTTATCTACTTGCTCGGTTCTTCCGTGAGATTCCGCTCGTCAAACGCTGGATGAAGTCACGTTTCTTAGAACGAGCAGAAACGATCATCGAACGGCGCGGGTTATGGGCGATCGGACTATCGTTCTTCTTACCCGGCGTCAGACATCCGATTCATTATGTCGCCGGACTCCTCGGTTATCCGTTACCGCGTTATTTAGTAATGACATTCTTAGCAGCAGGCGTGTATACAGGACTCTGGACTTTTTTGATCGTCCGGATCGGAGAAGCTGTGACGTGGTCGGAGCTGTGGAACTGGCTTCAGGTGAATCCCGGAATCATCAGTGCGATCGTAGTCATCTTAATCGGTCTAGTAGTAACAGGTATCGTATATCATCGGCGTCAAAAGGAATCAGTCGAGGAAAGTTCTTCAATATAAAAACATCAAACGAGCAAGCGAATCCAGATCAGGATTCGCTTTTTTAGATGAAGTTTGGTTTTATGAATAAGGATAGTTTTTTGAAATAAGAAGTAATCTACAAGAAAAGTGAAATCATTGTCAAAAAAAGACGTTTTTCACTTCTTAAAAGCTACCTGATTTACACACTGTATTGGCAATTTATCGTCACAAGCAAGTGGCTGAAATTGGATTGTAAACGCTTATACTAGGAGGTGTTCACAGAGTGGACATATTTATTGCCAGAGGAGGATACATATGAATCTCATGCAGACGGAAGAGACGGTCAAAAAAGCACCGACTTCTTCTGCTTACCGGACGATTTGGCGGTGGCATTTTTATGCTGGTATCATTTTTGCACCGTTCCTAGTCATGCTTGCTGTGACAGGATCCATTTATCTTTTTAAGCCACAAATCGAAAACGTCCTGTATCAATCGTATTATGAAGTTACACCACAAGCAGATCGCATCACTGCGACGGAACAGATTGATCGCGTCAAAGCGAAGTATCCCGATGCACTTGTCACGTCGTACCGACCGGGTGAATCCGACGATCGATCCAGTGAAGTGAAGGTCTCGTCACCAGACATGTCGGCGACGGTCTTCGTCAATCCGTATTCTGGTAAGATCATCGGAACATTATCTGACGATGACCGGATCATGAATAAAATCGAAGAGATCCACGGGGAACTGATGGCGGGAACGACTGGCGATCGGATCGTTGAACTCGTCGCCTGTTGGGCAATCGTCTTGATCGTGACGGGACTGTTCCTATGGTTCCCGCGTAAGCAAAAGGGACTGTCAGGTGTCTTGTTCCCACGTCTTCGTCAAGGTAAGAAGTTATTCCGTCGTGATCTCCACGCTGTTCCAGCATTCTGGATCACAGCAGGGATGCTGTTCCTGATCTTGACTGGCTTACCGTGGTCCGGTTTCTGGGGAACGAACTTCCAGTCCCTTGTCACGAACCAAGGGCTTGGTTATCCACCGTCCATCTGGGGTGGGGAGGCACCGACGTCAACACTTCAAACGAAGGATATCGCGGAAGTCCCGTGGGCTGCCGAAACACTTGATGTCCCGCAATCAAAAGTCGAAGGTGCTGTTCCAGCTTCGATCGATGACATCATTGCAATCGGCAAACAACAAGGGATGGATCCAAGCTTTAAGATCAGTATTCCAAGTGACCCGAGCGGTGTCTATACGCTGTCTGCATATCCAGCGAAAGCACAGAATGAAGCGACGATCCATCTCGATCAATATTCCGGTGCCGTGCTCGCTGATTATCGTTATGACAACTATGGTGTCGTCGGAAAGATCGTCGCGACCGGGATCACACTCCACAAGGGAACGGAATTCGGCTGGTTCAATCAGTTAATTAGTCTGTTGATTTGTCTCGGAATCATTCTCGTGGCAGTCAGTGGTTTCTATCTCTGGCTGAAGCGAAAACCAAGTAAAGGGATGGGGGCGCCGAAAGGACCGAAAGCATTCATGTTGAAAGGATTCCTCGCTGTGCTTGTCGTGCTGGGAATCGTCTTCCCGCTCGTCGGTCTATCGTTGCTCGTCGTCTGGCTGGTCGATTTCCTCGTCATCCGTCGTATTCCGAGTGTAAGGAGGTTCTTCAATGCGTAAATCGATACAAACACTCATGCTCGGCGGACTGCTCGTCACGACGACGAGTCTTGCTGGCTGTGCGGTCGATTCCGATGCAGCAGAACAGTATGCCGTAGCTAAGCCGTTATCGATCAAAATGAATATCCCAAAGGACTTACAACCGGATGCCAAGAAAAAGCAGACGTTTGAAGCAACAGTCTGGCGTGAAGCCAAACCGGTTCAAAAAGTCGATTATGTACATTTCGAAATCTGGAAAGCGGATGGAACAGTACGCTATAGTATGGAACCGGCAGAGGAGACAAAGCCAGGTGTCTATACGATTGCGAAGGCACTACCGAAATCCGGCTTGTATTATGTCAAAGCGCATGCAAGCAGTGAAGGTGCGATGATCATGCCAACACGGCAGTTCATCGTCGGTGAGTTATCGAAAGAAGATTTAAAAATCTTACAAGGTGGAGCAAAACCAGCTGGCGGAAGTAGCGGTCACCATCATTGAAGAATAATGAAATAAAAAATGAGAGGGCGGAATACTATTCCGTCCTCTCATTTTTCGTATAGACGATTAATCGTCATCACCATGATCTCCGTGATCATCCCCGTCATCGTCTCCATGATCGTCTGAATCATCATCTTGATCATCATCTTCTGAGTCATCCGAAGAATCATCGTCATCCGAGTGCTCATCTTCTGATTCGAGTTCCTGTCCATTATAGAACTTGATCTGGACGTGTAACGTTTTGATGTTTGGTAATTGAAGCGCCTGTGCGACTAACGTTAATAATTCTTCTTCCGTCATCGATGGTGTGACGAGAAGACGATCTTTTAACGTCGCAACGTCAGTAATACCGATCTCGTCTTTAAAGCGCAATTCTTTCCGTTGATGTTCATTACTGTAACGCCACTCGAACTTTTTCTTATTCGTATCCGTCACTTTGATCATGATCCGTTTGAGTTCTTGATTATTCTGAACTCCGTCTTGATCCGTATCTTCCTGATCGTCTCGAGTCCCGTCCTGATCGCTGTCTGCTTGTGTTGGATCAGAATCGAGTTCAAATTCATCTTCGTTGATAAGCGTATCCCGGTCCCGGTCTTCTTCATTGTCTTTGATGCCATCACGGTCTGAATCCTTTTTCAATGGTTGCGTACCGACGATGAACTCTTCGCGTGTCGTCAATCGATCTTTGTCTTGATCTTCTTTATCATCAGAAATACCATCTTGATCGGAATCCTTCTTCAACGGATTTAGATGCGCTGTGTATTCTTGTTGATTCGTGAGTGAGTCGCGGTCCGAATCCTCTTTCCCATCCTTGATCCCGTCACGATCCGAATCCAATTTAGTTGGGTTGAGACGAAGTTGATACTCTTGTACATTCATCAAACCGTCGCGATCGTGATCTTTTGTTGCGACTTGTTTTCCATATCCCAAATGATATTGTTTTTGCCAAGCATCTGGAATCCCATTTTTGTCTCGATCGACTTGCACGACAGGTTTCTTCTTCGCTTTACTTTTTGCTTCGACAGGTCCAACTGCTTGCGAGACGACGAGCGAAGCAAGTACTGCGCCAATGACAATCCGTTTCATAAGTCCACTCCTGTTCAATAAAAGATAAAAGATGAGGTTATAAGAAGATTCTAATGAAATGATTAGAAAATAAGTTGGCTATTTCGCGAAATGAGTAAATAAAAACTAAAAAATAATGAAAGTGCTGCATAAGTTTATTTCGTCAGAAAAAATATTTTAAATAAAAAATGTAAAAAGATAAAACCATTCGTGAACTCCTTACGTTATCTATGTGAAGTCCAAAAAATCAAAGGGGTGTTCATAAGATGAAGATGAAAAAGTCGTATCTCGCTGTTTCGCTTAGTGCCGCATTGTTGATTCCAGCAGCAGGTGTCAGTGCTCACGGTCATGAGGACCATAGTAAGATGTCTCACAGTTCAGGAAAAGTCTCCCTCGATGTCTCATCTCCAGCATCGGATTTACGAGCGACACTCGATCAAATTCTATCTGAACACGCGTATCTCGCAGTCGTTGCGATGCAAAAAGGAATTGATGGTAAAGAAGATTTTGAGCAGGCAGCCGGTGCCTTGAATCAAAACACGGATGATTTAGCGGCAGCTGTTGGTTCCGTCTACGGGGAAGAAGCAGGCGCTGCCTTCAAAGAAATCTGGGCGAGCCATATCGGTTACTTCGTCGATTACGTCAAAGCAACTGGTGCCAAGGACGAAGACGCGAAACAAAAAGCATTGAAAGAGCTTGATGAGTATCGTGTCGAACAGGCTGCGTTCCTCGATAAAGCAACGGAAGGACGTCTGAAGGCAGCGGATCTCGAAGCAGGACTAAAAGTCCATATCACGCAACTGTTAACATCGTTTGATAGCTACGTTGCTGGTGATTATGATGCTGCCTACAGTAATCTACGTAAAGCAATCGAGCATATGTATATGGTGGGAGAAGGGTTATCTGGTGCGATCGTCGATCAGTACCCAGATAAATTCAAAAATACGAAAGTTGATACACCAGCAGCTGATCTTCGTGCCGGACTGAACCGAAACTTCTCTGAACACGCGGCGCTTGCAGTGCTCGCGATGCAAAAAGGAATTGACGGAGCAAAAGACTTTGACGCTGCGGCCGGTGCCTTGAATCAAAATACGGATGACCTGACAGCTTCGATTGGCTCTGTTTATGGTAGTGAAGCAGCGCAACAATTCAAGAAGATTTGGTCGAGCCACATCGGCTACTTCGTTGACTATGTCAAAGCAACAGGTGCGAAAGATGATCAAGCACGCGACATGGCTGTGAAGGAACTTGATGAGTACCGTGTTGAACAGGCAGCATTCCTCGATGCAGCAACAGAAGGACGTTTGAAAGCGAAAGATTTGGAAGAAGGATTAAAGGTTCACATTGACCAACTCTTGCTTGCTTTCAATAGCTATAATGAAAAAGATTACGACAAAACGTACCCAGCGATTCGTGAAGCTTACGCGCATATGTACGGTGTAGGGGAAGGGACTGCGACAGCAATCGTCGATCAGTTCCCAGATAAATTCAAAGGTGCACCATCTGGAATGCCGAACACTGGTCTCGGTGGTATGCAAGAAAAAGCATCGACGACAGGTATCGTCTGGTCACTGCTTGGTATCGCAGCAGCATCGATCCTTGGATTCTTCGCACTCCGTCGTCGCCCGCAACAATAAAGGACGACCCGCTGGTGACAGCGGGTTTTCTTGTACACATCAAGCAGAAAGGAGGTAAACGACATGCGCATCATCCGATTTGCCCTTCTGTTCCTCATTTGTCTGTTGCCCATATCGGTCGAAGCACACACGAGTTTAAAAAGCTCGAATCCGGCAGATGGATCGGCATTATCTGAACCCGTCGATCGGATCCGCTTGACGTTCAGTGAGGCTGTTGAAAAAACGAGCACCTTACGTGTAGTAGACGCGAATGGAGTTGAACAAGCCCTTGCGAAACCACTTATCATCGGAAATGAACTGAGTGCTGTCGTCTCAGAGCCTTTAACGGAAGGAAAATACACGATCAAGTGGGCGTCGATTTCAGATGATGGTCATCCCGTGAAAGGAACGATCCGTTTTACGGTACTGGGTGCGGCAAAAGCTGAAACAAGCACTGTAGAAAAGGCTGAGCCGATGGAAAAAAAAGCAGCAGTCGTTCCTGAAGCAGAGCCTGTTTCAAAAGGACTCGTTCCGACACTGCTCCCATGGATCGTCGGGGGACTGTTAATCAGTATCGTCATCCTTCTCGTGTTACGTCGTCGTTCGACATGAGTGCGTTTCTAGGAGAACTACTCGTCTATATGGGTGGAGCGCTTTGGATGGGCTATTTGGTATTATGCTTCATCCCAACGAAACGAAAACCGCTATTAATGGACGGTACGTCGTGGGCGGTAGCGGGACTCGGGATGCTCGTTCTTGGAACGAGCATCCCGGTCTTTGGTGCCGTTCGTTTTCTACTTTCGACGCAAACGATGACAGAGGCTCTTCGAACAGGATTACTGGAGTTGCATATCGGTCGGATGTTTCTTGTCGTTTACTTCTCTGCTTTACTCCTATTGATCGTATTCACATGGCAAAAGCGACGATCCATCCTGCTCGCACTCTTGACGATCCCGTTATGGATTGGCATCGCAGGAACGAGTCACGCGGCGGCCAAATACGGTGCGCTCGGGTGGACGCTTCAGTTTAGTCACTTCTTATGTGTGACAGCTTGGATCGGTGTCGTGTTTTGGGTAGCCATCGGTGCTCGCTCGACCGTTCATTGGTCTGCCTTTTTAAGTTGGTTCAGTCCGTTTGCCCGGATCGCCTTTACGGGTGTCATCCTGTCAGGGCTGTTACTGATGCAACTGGCGATTCCGCTTGAACGTTATCCGAATCTCTGGGGCGTGCCATACGGTCAAGCGTTGTTGCTGAAGCACCTTTTATTGTTACCGCTTTTGTTCTATGCTTTCTGTAATGGCACGCTTGTTCGGCGTCGGTTGCGTTTTGACTCAACGTACGATCCGCGTCCGTTACTCCGGATGGAGAGTATCATTTTAGTATTGCTGTTCATGGCGAGTGCTTCACTCAGCCGTCTCGAACAACCGACGCTAGGGCAACTACCGACCGGTGATCCAGTGGGGAATGGATGGGTTTTGATGATGGGGATTGCAACCTTACCACTGCTTTTACTAGGATATCGTCGGCATGCAGTGGGTATCTTGCTGAGTTTATTCAGCGTCAGTTTGATTTATCTTGGGTTGCTAGCGACAGGATGAGTATAAAAAACAAGGTAGCGGATCGTTCCGCTACCTTGTTTGACGTGGTCTTATTTCGTTGAAACAGCGCAATTCGTTGCTTTCGCAAGAATCTTCGAATAGGCACGTGCGCCCTTGATATTCAAATGGACACCATCTGCTTCGAAGTAAGATGGATGTTTGACGGCAACAGCATGCCAGTCGATCAGTTCGACTCGCTTCCGTTTCGATGCCTCGCGTAACATCTGATTGACCTCTGCTTCCCACGGACGCGGGACGCGTGCAGTGACCAGATAGACGTGATCGGCATTTGCGAATTGATCGAGCAAACTGTTCAACTGATCCTTTCGGAAGCTACCGTTCGTTCCGAGGTGGAGAATGACTTGGCGTCCATGTCGATTATACGCGGCATACTGCTCACTCAGCGGAATCGCTTCTCGCAGCTGACGACCGAGTTTCGCATCAATCGTCAATTGCTTGAGCGTACTGCCGAGATAATCTTCGACACCGAGTAAGACCGAGTCCCCGATCGCAAGCGTCGGTCGACAGATTTTTCGCTGATCGGGCTTTGCTTTTGGTGTCGTCGGTTTCAGGATCGGCTTCGGTTTTTCTTTTGGCGCCGCTATCTTCTCGAAAGCAGGTTCTGGCTTCGGCGTATCGGAGACAGCAAGAATCGATAAGTTACCGATGAAGCTGACGATGAGAATCGTCAACACGGCAACACTCGTCCACTGCATCGTTGAAAACTGACGTAACTGTCGCGGATGTAACGACAGACGTTCTAAATAACCGGATAGTCCGTGCTGACGAATCGGACGTTCGATAAAGCGATACGATGCTTCAGTTAAGGCGACAAGCACGACGACGATCAACACGGTCCGAAGTAATGAGAACGTGCCGATTTGCTCGACTGGCGTTATCAGTGTGATGACGGGAAAATGCCACAGATATAGACCGTACGATCGTTTACCGATCGCAACAAGTGCTGGATGCGCAAACCATTGACTCCAAATCGACGCCGGATGAGCAATTGTAGCAATCAATAGTGCAGCAAGGACGGCGACAAGGAAAAAGCCACCCCGGTATAAGAAGCTTCCGAACTCACTTGTGACAATCATCAATATAAGCAAGAGTGGCAAAGTAACGGCACCTATTTGATTCAGTAACCGGACACCACGTTTTGGGATATCGAGCTTAAAGCGGGTTGGTTGCCACGCGAAAGCGAGTAGACTCCCAATCAATAGGGCGAATAACCGAGTATCCGTGCCATAGTAGACACGACTTGGATCTTCACCAGGTGTGAACTGAATCGCCATCGCAAGCACGGATGCACCGATCGCAACGCCCATCAATTGCAGGAACAAGCGACGATTTTTCATTCCGAACCAAAGTAAGATCGGGAATAGCAGGTAGAACTGCTCCTCGATTGCGAGTGACCAAAGGTTTTGAATCGGTGATGGCTTACCGAACGACTCGAAATAGGAGACGTCATGGAAGATATACCACCAGTTCGTCCCGTAAATGAGCGCAAAGGCACTATCTTGGCGAACCGTATGCAACAGTTCGCGTTCAAAGATGGTTACGTACCCGAGAACGAGTAACAGCATGACGAATAGGGCCGGGAACAGGCGACGGAAGCGATGAATCCAAAATCGTTTCAAGTCGAGGCGTCCGGTCGTCTGCCACTCGCGTAACAAGAGACCGGTAATCAGATAACCGGATAGGACGAAAAAGAGATCAACACCGAGGAAACCACCGGAGAAGAATGAAACCGACAGATGGTAGAGAATGACAGATAGAACAGCGAAGGCACGTAAGCCATCAAGCCCTGGCATATATGTAATCGAACGAGACGAGGATTTCATAAGACACGAACAACTCCTTTAAAACGACAACTAATTTCTAACAGTCTTTAGTGTATCGAATTCCAATTTCAAAGAAGTGTCTAAGAAGTAACAACCTGACCAAAAAAGCACCCGATGCGCACATCGGATGCAGGCTTATGAAATATGTGGAAAACGACAGGTCACGATGAAGCGGTTGTCTTGTGAAGTCAACGCGACGTTCCCCGCATGACGCGCCATGATTTGCTGAACAATCGACAGACCGATGCCGGAGCCACCAGACGAGCGGGAAGCATCGGACGTCCCGAACGGTGTTAGCCATTCGTTTAGTTCCTCTAGCGTATAAGTCGATTCAATCGCATTTGAACAGATCAGCTGGATACCTTCTGCGTCGTCGTTGATGGTAATCCGAAGATCATTGGTCCCGTGAAGCGTCGCATTGCGAATCAAATTCTCAAGCAAGCGTCGTAAGAGCATCGGATCGGCGAAGAGAGTCGCGTGTGCAGGACCATTGACAGTAGAAGAAGTGCCAGGAAACAGTTCCAGGACTTGTTCCGTCAGTGTGACGAGATCAAGCGATGTCCGTTCGACTGGATAATCGGTGTTCGATAATTTAGCGAGCGTGAACAATTCGTCGATCCGGGAAGCGAGCGTTTCTGACTGTCGGGTGACAATCGCTAGAAGCTCCGTCCGTTCCGTCGCGGATAACGTCTCGTGTTTTTCGGTTAGCCACTGGATGAAGCCTTGGATTGAGGTCAACGGAGTCCGTAGGTCGTGCGACAGACTCGTGATCAATCGCAACTGCTCGACGAACCGCTCCTGGTCGCGTAAGCGTAAGGTGCGGAGTTCCTGTTCGATTCGTTCGATCGATTGGGCGAACAACTTGAATTCCTTCGGTCCTTTGACGGGAGGTAACGGTTCCGTTGGCGCTGGTTCGACCGTCAACCGCTCAAGCCGTCGCTCGAGTTCGCGGAACAAACCAGCGATCCAACGTGTTAAAAGCAGTAAAAAGACGATGAACAAGACGACTTGTAAGATGAAGAAGGCGTTCGAATTACCGACTTGATATTCATTGAGTGTTGGTTTATCGGACTGAACAGTCAAAAAATAGCCAGGCTCACGGGTTCCAAGATTGATCGCTTCGATATGGTGCAATGTCCTAACCTTTCCTGTGTCTGATGGCTCCCGCTCGGTTGGTGTTTGCTCAGCAAGCAGTCGGCTCGGTGTTAAGTCTTTTGGATACTTGTCGGAAGCGCTGACCAGACGACCATTGGCATCGTATACTGCCCACTCATAGGGCCCGGTCGGTATTTGTCCATTTTGATAACGTATAATGTCCTCTTTAACAGCGCTCACCGTGTCTTCTTCCGTCGTGTAGTAGTAACGGGGAACCGTTTTTCCACCAAGCGGCAATTGACTCGCCAGCAACCAGGCAAGTGCCGTACTCAAAAATGCAGCGAGCAGCAACAAGACAAGCATCCAAACAGTTAGTTTGATCCGTCTCATGGCTCAACCTTATAACCAACGCCCCAGACCGTCTGGAGGTGGCGCGGTTCTTTCGGGACATCCTCAATCTTGTCGCGGAGCTTATGGATCAGGACCATGACAGCGTTCGACGCGGAACCAAGTGCTTCCTCCTGCCAAACCCGTTCATACAGGTCGTCAGCCGAGAAGACACGACGGGGGTGACTCAAAAAGAGCGCCAGGCAATCAAATTCACGGCGTGTCAGGGCGAGCGGTACATCGTATTTAAAGATGACGCGTTCGTCTTCTTTGAGTGTGAACGGACCGACCTGAATCGCTGAAGCAGTAGTCGGGACATGATACTGACTGACGCGGCGTAACAGCGCCTTGACGCGGGCGACGACTTCAAGCGGATTGAACGGTTTACCGATGTAATCGTCCGCCCCGAAGGTCAAACCTTGAATCTTATCCATATCTTCGCGTTTCGCCGTCAGCATCAAGACGGGTAACGTGTGACCGGCAGCGCGCGCCGCTTGAACGGTCGAGAAGCCATCGCGAACGGGCATCATCACGTCGAGTAACATCGCATCAACTGGACGCGTTGCAAGAGTCGTTAACGCCTCCTCACCGTTTTCGGCTTCGATGATTTCGTAACCTTCATTTGTTAAATAGAGTCGAAGCAATTGACGGATGTCTGCTTCGTCATCAACGATCAAGAGCGTAGGCATGATTCATTTCCTCCTGTTGCACCCCCTCGAAGACGTAAGCCGGGGGAAGATTGTAGAGCGTGTGCGAATAGCTGTGTTCTTGGAAATAGTCCCGGAACATCTTGAACTGAAACCGGGTGTATTGAAAGGCGATGAAGTGACCGTCTGATCGTAGTAACGTTTGGAATTGTGCCAATAAATCATGCCGTAACGCTGCCGGGAACGACGCAAACGGGAGACCACTGACGATGACGTCGATCTGTCCGCTCCATGAATCGGATAATCCTTGAACGTCACCAATGAAGAGAGTGACATTCGTTTCCTGAGCCAGTAATTGTTCGAGTGCCGGGCGGAACGTTTCGCTCCGTTCACAAATCAAGAGATGTGTCTCCGGTGAACGAGCGGCCAGTAAAGCTTTGGTGATCGCTCCGTCACCCGCTCCGACTTCAAGAATTTGGCGTGGACGATCGGCGACGGCGCGTCGTGCCATCATTTCAGCCAGACGTGGACTGCTCGGTGCGATGGCTCCGACACGGAGTGGTGCGTGAAGTGCTTCTTTTAAGAAATCAAACATGAAAACCCTACTTTCCGTTGAGTATATCATGTAGTATGCACATCGTCCCTTTCGAAAACAGGACGATGTTTCTTAAGTGAATCTTAAACATATCAATGCCTGATTTTCGGCGACATGATGACCGGACAAGCCGGTATACTAAGGACAAAGGAGGGGAAGGCGATGGAACATCACACGTATTATGAAGCGCTCGTTCGCCGGGACGCGACGTACGAAGGAACGTTTTTTGTTGGTGTCAAGACGACCGGCATCTTTTGCCGTCCGACGTGTCCGGCACGAAAACCGAAAGCAGAGAACTGTGAGTTTTTTGAGACGGCGCAAGAGGCATTACTTGCCTCTTATCGACCGTGCCGTCGTTGTCATCCGCTTGCTTATCCCGGCGATCATGGTACGATTCAACGCTTGATCGAAGCGGTCGAGGCAGAACCAGACAAACGATTCAAGGAAGCCGATTTTCGAGCACTTGGTCTCGATGAATCAACGGCACGCCGCCAGTTCAAGAAACGCTTCGGAATGACGTTCGTCGCGTATGCTCGGGCACGACGGATGGGGCTTGCGATGAAGGAGATCCGGACCGGTAAGCCGATCATCGAAGGGCAGTTGGCTGGAGGTTATGAATCGAGTAGTGGTTTTCGTGAGGCGTCAGCACGGATTCTCGGGCAGGCACCGTCGCGCTTTGACGGGCAGGTCTTACGCGCGAAATGGCTTGATACACCACTCGGTTCGATGCTGGCGATTGCCGACGATCAACTCTTACATCTGCTCGAGTTCGTCGACCGACGTGGACTGGAGCGGGAAATCGAACAATTACGTCAAAAAGCCCGCGCTGTCATCGTTCCCGGGGAATCACCGGTCTTTGGACAGATCGAAGCGGAGCTCCGTCGTTACTTCAAAGGAGAGCCGGTATCGTTTCAGACGCCACTGATGCGGTACGGGACACCATTTCAACGCCGCGTCTGGGAAGAACTCGAGCGGATTCCGAGTGGGGAGACGATCTCGTACCAAGAGCTGGCGATCCGGATCGGTCAACCGACTGCTGTTCGTGCCGTCGCACGAGCGAATGGAGCGAACCAACTGGCAATCGTCATTCCGTGCCATCGGGTCATTCGGACGAATGGAGATTTAGGTGGATACGCGGGTGGACTCGCACGCAAGGAAACATTGCTCAAACTGGAGCGCACACAGAGAGGACTGGATGAAGGATGAGTTTGATTAAAGATGTATTTTCACCGAGTTGGCTCGACCGCTTAGGAGCAGCGGTCGATGTACCGGATTTTCGAAGACGAGTCGAGCAGGGAGACTGGGAAGAACTCGCGTTTAAACAACGTGTCCGTCGTGTGGCGGAGACGCTGGAGACGATCTTGCCACCGTTTCCGGACTCGGTGTCGGAGCTAGAGCGACTCGCACCGCAGTTTACTGGGCTACCGGGAATTGTTTTTCCAGAGTATGTCGAACGAACGGCAGACCTTTCTGACTGGACGCTTGCGATAGAGATACTTGCCAAGTTGACGCAACATTCGACGTCGGAGTTCGCCGTTCGGCGTTTTCTACTTGTCGATCAGGAACGATATCTCGACCAGGCACTCAAATGGACAAGATCAGACGATGAACACGTCCGGCGCTTAGCGTCTGAAGGAACACGCCCGCGTCTGCCGTGGGGACAAGCGATTCCGCGTTTGATTGCTGATCCGCGTCCGGCGTTACCGATTCTTGACGCCTTACTACAGGATCCGTCACTTTACGTCCGAAAAAGTGTCGCCAATCACTTGAACGATATTTCAAAGACACATCCGGAATACCTGATCGAGCGAATCGAACGTCACTTAGGAACAGATCCGAATACAGACTGGATTTTACGCCATGCTTCGCGGACGTTACTGAAGCGCGGAAATCCAGAAGTGTTACAGTTGTTCGGACACGTCACGCAAGGTGAGGTCGCGGTGACGGACTTGGTCGTCTCACCAGTGACGATTGGTCAAGAGTTACAGTTTTCGTTTCAAGTAAACAGTTCCGTCGAGCAACGTCTGCGTCTTGAATACGCGATCGATTACGTCAAACAACGCGGAACGAGTCGGAAGGTGTTTCAACTGCGGGAGCGGGAAGTTAAAGGTGCCTTACAAGTTGAACGACGCCAATCGTTTCGGAACATGACGACGCGTGTCCATTACCCTGGTACACATACATTGACGATTTTGATTAACGGAGAGGCTTACGCGACAGCAACGTTTGAGGTCGAGGAGGAGAGCTGAATGCAAGGACGACATCCGGATTTTACGACGTCGCGCCTGTTTGTCGAAGCAACGGATGACGAATCGGGTTGCAAGTGGACGTTGCATGCGTTGCGTGAGAAAACGATTGTCGGGACGATTACCTTCACATGGAATGCATCGACCGGAAACTTACGTTATACGACGACTGATGAGGATGATCAGCACGGATACATTACAGAAGCGTTGACGTCGATTTTGTCGTATCTCGCACGGACGTTATTACTGACGTATGTTTACGGCGAAGCGGGCAATGCGGCGGTCTGGCGTCGGAACGGATTTCAGTTGCAGGCGAATCGATATGAACGCAAACTCTATCATTAAAGCCCCGCCTGCTGAGCAGGACGGGGCTTGTTTGTGATTAGACCGTTGTTTTGGACCAGTTGAAATGATCGCAAATCGTTTCTGCACTTTCACGTGCACTTAATTGTTCCGTATCGAGGAAGAGATAGTTAACGTCTGGTAGTTCGCCTGGCAGCGAGCGTGTTCGGTATCCGTCCGCCGTCTCGCGTAAGTCTTGTTCAGAAGCGGCGAGATCACGCTTCGTTACTTTGTGCGTCAATCGGTTTTCAGTCGTGTTTCGGTGCAGGCGTGTTGCGACCGGCGCATCGAGTTCAACGATATAGACGTCAGCACCCGCTTGTTCGAATAATTCGACTGTCTCTTCAATGAACTCGAGACCACCACCTTCGACGCCGAATAGACAGAGGAATGTAAACAGGACACCTTCGAGCGAACTGTTCGCCATTTCCTTGAACATCTCGCGCCGGATCGTATCCTTTAAGCGGTGATGTGCGGGTTCAGAGAAATCAAAATAAGGCAATAACAGGTCGATCGTCTGGTGGTTATGAAAGACTTTCATCTCCGTCAATCGTTCGATTTCCTGACCGATCGTCATCTTTCCGACCGCTTGGGGACCGAGTAACAAGACAAATTTCATAGACGAACCTCATTTCCTTTTTCTGCTAATAATAGCACATTCCGACGAGTGACATCACTAGAACGTTTGTTCGTAATTTGATATAATTCAAGTATGAAGTCCCGTCGTGTCCTTGTCTGAAGGAGGACAACCATGCAAGAACAATGGAAAGCCGTCATCGGCTATGTAGGTATATATGAAGTCTCATCGCTAGGTCGCGTAAGATCGCTCGACCGAACGATCGTGACGTGTCGCGGTGTCCAGCAACGACGAAAAGGTGTCTTGCTCCGTCCGCGACTCAATCGGGAAGGGTATCGCAAAGTCACGCTTTATCAACGTGGTCGAGGAGAGCGGATGCAAGTCGGATTGCTTGTCGCAAAAGCCTTTCTGACGACAGACGTCACGGAAGCACAACTCGTCCGGCGCAATGGTAAACGGGCTGACGATCAGTTGTCGAACTTAGAAATTCTGGCTTCGATCGATCAGCAGTATAACGAACTACTTGGTGAGTTTGATCTCTTGTTAAATCAACATGTGACGCTATCACCGTTTCAGATTCGAACGATTCGCGTGCAGTACGAAAAAGGGAAGACGATTCGTCAATTGGCAGAGCAGTATCAGGTGACGGAGAACCGGATTCGCAACATCATCGATAAGAAGGAAGCACGTTATATCGGCTGAGTCCAGAATAAAGGAGCGTTTACCAGAGATGGTAAGCGCTCCTTTGATTTAAGACGATTGTTCGCCGGCACGAACGGTCTGTTGCAACGAACTGATGCGTGACTCGAGTACCGCACTATGTGTCTTCAGTTCCGTCTGCTGGTTGACGTGGTGTTGCATCTGTTCCCCGAGGACTTGGCTGTAAGAAGAGAGCTCCGACATCAACTGCTGAACGGACTGCAGATGTTCCTGCATGTTCGACTGAACATCTGCGACGATTTGACGTTGGTGTTCCACGGTACCCAGTGTCGTTTCGATCGTCGTCGCTTCAGTCAGCATCTGTTGCAAGTGTGCCGTTGCCGTCTCGAGCTGTTGCGATGTTGAGAGAAAACGTTCCGTCATCTGCGAGAGGGCTTGTTCGACTTGATTGAGTCCTGTCGTCCAGGTCTGATTGACCTGCCGGATATGATCTGTACTCATTCGGATATCGATTGCGAGTTTTTCGACTTCCTTGGCAACGACGGTGAAGCCACGACCGGCTTCTCCGGCACGGGTTGCCTCAATCAGCGCGTTCAGCGACAAGCGGCGCGTCTCTTCAGCGACACGTTGGATGTGTGAGATTGAGGTCTCCATTTGCTGCTGTAGATGTGAGGTCTGTTGCAAAATCTGCTCTGTCGCCGCGGATTGTTCCTTCAGTAACTGGCTTTCCTCTTGTAAGGTCTCAAGTGTCGTGTGATTCGTCTGAACAGTCTGTTGAAAACGGGTTACGGCATGTTGGCTGTTGAGAAGTGTCGTTTGCATCTCACTTAACGCATCGTGCCCTTGAGCGGTCAAACGTGTCGAGGCGACGATTGTCTGATCCATTTGCGACGATTGCGCAAGTAAAGAACCGGCGACTTCATCGACGGCCTGGACCGATTGATCCATCGCGGATAAGCGTGAGGAAAAGTGGGGCTGGACGGATTCGAGCTCCTGACTCGCTTGTTGCATCTCAGCCGTTAAATCTCCGATCTGTTGCATCAACTGATTGTATTGAAACGTCAGCTGTTGTAACTCAAAGGTCGTCGTCTTGAGTGTTAATGGACGATACGATCGCTTCGCATGCGCTTCTTCAATCTGTAAGGAGAGTTTCGATAACGGGGCGAGTTGTCTTCTAATTCGTGAGCGAATCAAGAGGCTGATACTGACAAGCGTAATCAAACTGACCCAGACAAGTGTCCAAGCTAAATCTTGAGCAGGGGCGATTAATTTATCACGATCGGTCGTTAGTAAAATGACGTCATCGAGTTCCGGAATCGTCATCGCAACAAGAAACTGGTCTTGATTCGAAAAAGCATATGTACGGGCTGTTTCTAAGTGCTGTTGTAGTTGTTTTCGTTTTGCCGGTTCGAGTGTTAGCGGTCGGAACGCCTCACTCGTTTTCAGGCTTTGAAAACGAATCGAATAGTCGTCACGTGATAAGTCGGTTCGCTGTTGCTGTTGCAATCGTTTGATGGCACGCGAGCGGTCTGTGGTGTCATCCGGATACGCAAGAAACGTTGCCCGGACATTCGCGTCGAACATCGTTAACTCACGCATCAGCCGTTCCTCAGTTGCTGCGACGGATTGTTGATACGATGCGTAAACGCTTAGACCGCTGATCACAATCAGTCCGATGGCAACGATCGGAATCAGCCATCCATTTAGTTGTTGTGCTAATAATCGTTTTTTCATAAGCATAAAAAACATCTCCTCCCGTGTACCTATCGGAAGGAGGGGTCGCAACATGTATGAAGGTGTTGTACGGCTTGTGTAAAGGTCTTGTGAATCTAGTTCACGTAAATCGGTAGGACAGTCGCAAGGTGTGTCATAAGTGCTTGTGTCTCTTCTTTTGGTTCGGATGTGACGTAAATGATCAACGCAGCAGCAACGATGACGAAGATAGCGATGACGAGAATAATGAAGAATGGCATCTTACTTTTTCGTTTTTCAGCTTGACGGTCCATGAAAGATTCCCCCTTAATGATGTAGACGATAGACATATTTGTTTGATTCCCTCTCCTCTTGTTTGAAAACCTTGGAAAAAGAGGGGAATGTGTAATTTGGAGGGAATAGAGTAAACATCTGAAATGGAATGAGGAGGATGTCGTCGTGCTTACGTTGCTTAATTCATTGTTGTTGAACTTCTCACTGTTGATTGCGACATTGCTGTTTGCGTTTTTACCGCTAAGACGGATCGAGCGCATCTCGCCTAACTCTTCCTTACAAGTCCGACTCGCGATCGGTTGTATCGCCGGTGTGATTGGTGCCCTGTTGATCTTTAACAGTATTTCCTATGACGTTGCAAAGATTGATTTGCGTCTCGTTGCGCTCGTCACGGCGTACTTTTACGGCGGATTAGTCAGCGGTAGCATCACGATGCTGTTCATCATCGGCGCCCGATTTGCGGTGACACCAGCTGGCGAATACCAAGGACTGATTCTGACAACCTTGATCTGTGTCGCGTTACTCGTGACAGCGACGATTTATCGACGGTTCGCTGCTCAACGGATGAAGGATTATCTCGTGTTGCTTGGAACAGGGATCGCATACAGCTTACCGGCGCTCTATTTATTAACGAACACGTTCGAGCGGTTTTTAGAGATTGCGCTCGTCTATATCATCGTCATCATGATTGGTGGCTACGTCACCTATCGTTTCTTACAGGAATTAAGGAAGCACTTTTTGTTCGTCCACACACAACAGGAACTGGCTTTAACGGATGGGCTGACGCAACTGGGAAACCGCCGGAAGCTAGATGAAACGTTAGCCGAGTACGCTCAGAACGGAACAGTCTTCTCCGTCCTCATTCTCGATCTCGATCATTTTAAATCAATCAATGATACATACGGACACGAAGGGGGTGACGTCGTTTTACGACAACTCAGCCATCTCTTGCAATCGTATTGTCCAGAACAGGGCGTCGTCGGTCGGTACGGTGGTGAAGAGTTTGTCTTACTGTTGCCGGACGTACCACTTCGACAAGCGGAACGACTGGGGGAACGGATTCGATCTGCCTGCGCCGATCAACACTTCGTTTATAAGGAGCACCCCGTTTTTCATGTCACGTTATCGCTAGGTGCCGCTTCATCCGATCAAGCATCGACTGTATTTGAGACCGTCCAGAAAGCCGACTTAGCATTGTATGAAGCCAAACAAACCGGTCGGAATCGCGTCGTCTGTTACCGAGATCCTTTACTGTAAATAAAAATTGCCCCGCTCGACCAACTGGTCAGGCGGGGCAGTTGTGTTTAGCGATGCAGTAACGAAAATACATCATGTCGTTCAAAATCAGCTAAGATATTCGGCGCGATCAACTGACGAATCATTGTTTCGTCCGCCCAGAGATAAGCGTCGTGTTCCGCGGATAACTGAACGTCCGTCTGATGCGTCGAACAGATGTACATCAAGAGAACGATTTGCCGATCGGGATGCGTCAGGAAGCTCGAGGCATAGAGCAGACGCTCCGGGGTAACCGTCAACTGTGTCTCTTCTTTTATCTCGCGAACGAGACTATCGACTGGCAGTTCACGGAAGTCGATCTTGCCACCCGGGCATTCCCACGTCCCACCGCCGAAGTCAGCAGCAGCCCGGCGGACGATCAGGAGACGTTGCTCGTGAATGATGATGCCTTTGACGGCAGGAACGATCGCTGTCATCTGACGGGACTCCGCGACAATACGACGGGATCGGTTCCTTCTGTTTCGACGAGCTGCTGATCGCATAAATAGATCCCGCTTTCGTCAGCAAGTCCGAAAGCACGGTCTGCACTTTCTTCCGTAAACGATTGCACGAGATGGGCAGCTTCGCCCCACGTCTCGTAATGGACACAGACGACCGCGTCGTTCAGTAAGGCAAGACCAGGCAAGCGAAGACGTCGATTGTCGCGTTGGTCGATCTCCGGAATGATACACCGTTCGGGCGAAACGAGGGCACCAGCTGAAAAACCGACGACCGGAACACCATCTGCGAAACGCGACTGAATGATGTCACCGATCGGTGTACCGACCAAGTATTGCTGATACAATTCGGTCTCGCCACCGGAGATGATGATGCCTTGACACTGTTTCAGTTGCGCGAGTTGTCCGTCTGTTGGTGCGTCAGATAGTGGCAGATGGACGAAAGACGAAATGCCATCTTCCTGTAACGGCTTCGTATAGATCGAGGCGTAACGCGTCCAGTCCTTACCGATCCGCGGAATGTATAGAATCGCGACCGGTCCACCGTTCGTTAATGTAGCAAATCGTGTTCGTAAGTTCGGTGTAAAAGGAGGACCGCCTCCAAAGAGGAATAAGTGAGTCGGCATGAGGCATGTCTCCTTTCAAGTTTAATCCAGTGTATAGCGGTTGATCGTCTCGTGCAACTCACGGGAGAGCGTATAAATCTCTTCCGTCAGCGTATGGACGACATCCATTCGTTCGCTGAAAGCGAGTGATTGCTCGGATGCATGTTGGTTGTCTTGAGCGCTGGCGATGATTCCGGCACGCAGCTGTTCGGCTTGTGCGACGAGGTGGGAAGCGGTCGATAAGACATCCCGGTTCGTTTCCGAAAGGGCGGCCATATCAACAGTGACACCTTTTGACTGGGTGACGATCGAATCAAACGATTGCGTCGCTTCCGTGACGCGAACGACACCGTCTTGAACGGCAACGGTTCCGCGTGCCATGGCGTCTTCGAGTTGTTTTGTCTCCAGTTGGATCGAATCGATTGTTTCCTGGACGCGAACCATTGACTGTTTCGATTGGTTGGCAAGATTCTGAATCTCGCGTGCGACGACAACGAATCCTTTGCCTTGTTCCCCGGCACGTGCGGCTTCGATCGAAGCGTTTAATGAGAGAAGATTCGTTTCGTTAGCGATCGATTCGATGATGCTGATGATCTCTAAGATATTCTCGGAAGCGATTTGGACGCGACGTGATTTATCGGCAGCCTCATCAATCGCATTTTGAATCGATTGCATCTGTTCCGTAACGGCATGGAGATCCGAACGTCCGGTCGTTGCAAGATTTTCTGAACGACTAGCGCTATCGACGACGAGAGCCGACGTTTGCGCGTTCTGCTCGATTGTTGCCGTCAAGGATTGTAAGGACGCTGTATGCCCATCAAACGCGCCAGACTGTTGCTGGGCGGTTGCGGCAATTCCAGTCATTGCTGTTGCCATCTCTTTTGTTCCGTGTCCGGTCTCTTCGGCTTCAACGACGAGCTCAGCGAGAGAGTCATCAATCGTCCGTGACATTGCATCGACTCGCTGTACCAAATTGATTAAAGAGAGGCGCATTGTCTCGAATAAACGGGAGAGCTGTCCAATCTCATCACGTGACGTCGCAACGACCGGTTGTGATAAATCGTGTTCGGCAATCGCGCCCGCACTATGCAGTAACGCGCGAATTGGTCGGACGAGCGTGCGTGTGAAGAGGATCGCAGCAAGTGCTACCAAAGCAATTAACGCCACTAACGCAATCAATAGCTTTTGTACGAAATCAGATAAAGAAGCAAACACTTCTTCCGTATGGACTTCTGTGATCAGTCCCCAGTTGAGACCAGCGATTTTTAGTGGTGTGAAGGACGTCACGACTTCATGACCATCGGTGTCCGTTGTTTCTGTCGTTTTCGTCTGACCGGCAACGACTTGTTTGACTGGCGTCGACTGGACCCGTTTTTCGCCGACTTCCGTCTGTTTTGTCGCTCGGAAATCAGAGCGTAAGCGTTGATCGGCACCAACAAGATACGATTCACCGGTTTTGCCGAGTCCAGCCGTTGTTTTCATGATCTGATTGATTCGATCACCGGCGAGCTGAAGCGCAAGAACTCCACGTGGTTTGTTCGTCTTTGGGTCGACATAGGGAATCGCAAAGAAAGCAGCAGGAGCTTTTGACGGTTCGTAGTACGCATAATCAGCAATGACGCCTGTTTGTTTTGTTAAGGCGTCCTGATACGCTTTTCCGAGCCCTGACGATTTGAGATCACCGGTGACGACATTCTGACCGAGATCCGGTTCTTTGAACGCCGTATAGACGACATTTCCGTCCGGATCAATGAAGAAGACATCATAGAAGCCGAACTGCTCGATGTATTGATTGAAGTAGGTATCGAATTTTTTGGCTTCTTGTTGGTAGGCGTCGTTCGCCAGTCCACCGTCCGCAAACTGTTTCGTTAAGGGAGCGAAAGCTTGCTGGACTTGTTCGTTCTCTGCTAATGCTTCGAGGTTCAAAAATTTCTCATCGATATGTTGCGTGACAGTCGCTTTTTTAGCATCACGAATCGCCTCAAGTTTCGCGTAAGCTTCGTCCGTTAAGGCATTCTTCGTTTCAATATACAAAAACGAGCCGATCAAGACGATCGGTACGATTGCAAGACCGAGGAAAGCAAGTAACATTTTCGGATACAGACCCCACTTCATACGCATCCACTCCGTTCGTTTTAGATTACCTTTAGTGTACGAAAGGAACACGAGAAGAGATATTGGATTTCCATATCTTTTAAATGACTTTATTTTCCGTAGAAGCTGTAATACGAGAGTCAACGAGCCGAAAGAAGCGCTGCTTTCTAAACCACAGGGCGTGTTGTTTTACTTCTTGATACAGGACGAACAGAACGAAGGCGATGACAAGACCACGTCCAATCCATGGTAAGACGAGAAGGCCATAGTTCATCGCAGCAAACAGCTGGAGTAAGAAACGACGTTTACTCGGATCTCGCAGATACGTGATCAGCGGGAGTTGCTGATGCGTCTGCTTGAATAATCGCAGATGAAGGAACGGACGCTTTCGATGCGACGGTTTTGGTAAGGCACCGTTCAATTCAAGGACGGTCGTCGATAAACTCGACTGTCGTTTCATCGACAACAGAATGTCCTCCGTTAATCCGTCCTCACGCCGTGACCAGTGCCGGACATGAAGAGATCCGAATAGTAACACACCCAGTGCAACAACGAAGAGGACAGGATGCGGTTGCAGCCAAAGCAGGAGCAACAGAGTGATACGTCCGGTTGCTAGGACGAGGTGACCGCTCCATTTTCGCAAGAACCGTTGTCCGGATAACCGGTACGTCCAGAAGCTAAAGAACGGTTGGAGCAAAGAGAGCGCAAGACTAATCAGCAGTACTGTGATACTAGATTGGTCAAACCGGGTGCTATGTAACGGAAAACAGAGTAGATGTAATCCGGCAGTCAATAGAAAAATCCGCATGAAGTGATACCGAACGGAATACCACTTCATTCGAACGATTGCTCCAGGAACCGGTTTGAAGAAGAGACGATCTGCGGGTTCGAACCAGGCGTAAAAGGCGGGCAGGAATCCATACAGAATCCAACCGAGTAAAATCCAAGCGACCGGAACTGTTTGAACCCAGTCCGCTTGACCGTTTAAAATCTGGATCGTTTCATAGATGATGAACAGACCGACTGGAATGACGAGATAGAGCAAAATCGTCCAATCGAAAATTTCTCGAAAGAAGCGACGCTGTTCCGCATGCCGTCGACGGATCCGTTGCTTCAAAAAGGTTTCAATCATGCTCGAGCACCATCGCTTCCATGATGTCGAACAAGCGGGCACCAGGCTGACCAGAGGCTTCACCGATTTGAGCGAGTGTTCCTTGATGTTTGATGCGCCCCTGATCAATCCAGACGAAGTCGTCACAAAGACGTTCCGCGGAATCAAGGACGTGGGTGACGAGCAGAATCGCCACGCCACGCGTCCGTTCTGCTTCGAGTAAATGTAATAATCGAATCGTCGCGACCGCGTCAAGACCGACGAACGGTTCATCGATGATCAGGCAGTCTGCGCGTTGCATCAAGGCACAGACGAGCATTACTTTCTGTTTCATTCCTTTAGAGAAAGAAGAGACATAGTCACTTGTGACAGCATGCAGTTCGAACGTCTTTAAGAGTCGTTCCGTATAGGCATGATCCGTCTCGTGGAGCGAGGCGACCAACTCAAGGTGCTCGGCGAGTGTCAAATATTCGTAATAGGTCGGCAGCTCCGGAATATAGGCGAGTGAGACCGGTAAATCGATCTCTCCTTCGACCCAAGGCAGCGTACCGAACATCGCTTGAATCGTCGTACTTTTTCCTGCACCGTTTGTACCAATCAAACCGGTGATGGATCCAGGCTGTAAAGCAAACGCAATCTCTTGTAAGACGGGCTGACCTACGTCATAACCGGCTTGTTGAATGGATACATGCATGTGAAACATCTCCTTTCACTACATTTACTGATAGAAGGAGAAAAATGTTTCACAGCAACAGAAATCAGCAGAACCATAGTAAAAAATGAAACAGGTTAAAAATAATAAATGGAGTATACTGGGAACATCAAATTTAGGGGATGATTATGATGGAGACAGTAAAACGGATCTATTACCGCGAGTCCGGAAGGGGAATAGGACAGACGTTTTGGTGGAACCGTGCAAGTCAAACAATTCGAGCAGAAGATGAAGAAAATCGATTGACGGCATCCGGAGAACGTATACTGACACAAGACGATCTAGCGTTCATGGATATGTGGATGAAGAAGTATGATCTAGTAGCGTGGGAGACGTATCCTGAGTCAGTGCATGAGATGCTAGACGGGACGGATTGGACGCTTGAAGTAACGACGAATAAACAAATCATCTGTATCAGTAAGTCAAATGTCTATCCACCTGGATGGAGAAACATCCGTGACGCGTTGTATCGTTTTTTCACATCACAAGCGAGTCAGGAGGGGCAGCGATGAAACGAACATGGTTGTATGTGATTCCCTTTGCTTGGTTTGGACCCTATTTTGATTGGAAAGAAGGTTCACTTCTAGGCTATGCCTTATTTTTGTTTGGACTCGGTGCTCTATCGTATTCACTTGCGCGGAGTGGGAAACCGAAATATATCGTCATCGGCAATCTAGTTTCGTTTGCGATTTCATACGGGATCGCGCTCAGCGTAGGGAGAGGATATGGCGAAGGGTACTTCAATCCATTGACGGTCAGTCAACTAGTGATCGGAGTAAGTATCTTGAATCTGGTTGTACAAATACCAATCGTGATGCATGCGATTCAACGACGAGCAAAACAAAGTAAAAGCGCTCCTTAAAACTAGGAGCGCTTACTCATTAATTTTTACCTTTAAAGACGACTTCGTTATCGTTCCATGAGAAAGAAGGTTTGTAGATAAGTTCGAGGGACTGACCTTTTGGTGCATCGTAAAAGAGTTTACCTTTTAACGTCTTACCTTTGTTTAAATCACCACTGATTGCCATGTCATCTCCGAAATAAGAATCGACTTGTTCATCATTAATATAGAGGTTGAATTCCGTATCATCGATGAAAGCAGAATCATCGCCTTTATTGATTGCTGTTACATCAAATACAACGACATTTCCATTTTTTGATTCGCTGTATTGAGCAGGAGACTGGTTTTGAGCTTTTGAAATCGTGAGCTGTACATCACCGACTTTGATCGTATCGCCGAATGCAAAATGCTTAGGTGTATTTTTTTGTTTATCGCCTTTAGCCTGTTTTGAATCGACTGCAGTGACTTCTCCTCCTTTTTTGAGCTCTTTGTCTACTTCGTTTGCGAAGAATGATGTACATGCGACCATTGCAACGATAAGAATGACGATTGCGATGATCAAACCAAGTACCAATTTAAGAAGCTTTTTCATACTGATAAACCGATCCCTTCGAATTCAATAAGAATTGCTATGTATTTCCTACACTTATTAAAATGGAAAAAATGCTATACTTTTTAATAAATAACAAATTTTAATATAAAATAAGTAAGAATTAATAGTAATCTATCATAAAACCCAAATTAATACCATAATTTATTTATATTAAAATAATTTTGAAATTTCTATTTTTTAGGTTTTGAATAGAGAAGACACTACAAGGATTTACAAATAAAAACACCACGCAAAATGCGTGATGTGTGATTAGAGGAGTCCTAAAATCTCGACTTCGACCAAGGCACCTTTTGGTAGTTCCTTCACAGCGATACAAGACCGAGCTGGGAAGTGATCGTGCGGTGCGAAGTAATCGGAGTAGATCGTATTAAAAGAAGCGAAGTGTTCCATGCTCGTTAAGTAGCATGTCGTCTTGACGACGCGGTCGGGTGTCAGTCCTGCCTCTTTCAGGATGGCATCGACGTTTCGCATGACTTGTTCCGTCTGCTCCGTGATTCCGCCTGGAACAAGTTCGCCTGTTGCCGGGTCGATCGGGATTTGCCCGGAAGCATAGAGTGTTCCGTTTGCGATAAAGCCTTGCGAGTAAGGACCAATCGCAGCAGGGGCGTTCGTTGTGTCGATCTGTTTGAATGTAGACATGAAAAGAACCTCCTCTTATAAAATACATATGTACGACACCGAGTGATTCGACTCGGATATCCCTCAACCCTTCAAAGGAGTGAATTGATATGCCACTTTATCATAAATTAGTTCGAGACACGATTCCAAACATCATCGACCAAAACGGGAAAAAAGCGACGTTCCGCACGTTGGACGAAAATGAATTCCTAGTGGAAGCGAAAAAGAAATTACATGAAGAACTGGCTGAATACGAGGAAGCGACGACGGACACAGACGCTGTCGAGGAGTTAGCTGATTTACTGGAGCTCATCCAAGCGTTAGCGAAGATACATGGCGTGACAGTCGAGGAACTGGAAGCCGTCCGAGCGAAGAAACAGCAACAACGCGGTGGATTTGAAGAACGCCTCTACCTGATCGAGGTCGAGGATTGATCCCGGAAGCGAAGCTGACGACGCATCACTTATATGACTCACTTATCGAAGCCATTGATCAGGCAGAGGAAGTCTATATCGTCGCAGCGTTTGCTCAGAAGTCAGGCGTCGCTTTACTCGTCCCGGCGTTTCGTCGTGCGTTGCAACGAGGAGCCGAGATTCGTCTGTTGATTGGCGACTATCTACATATCACTGACCCAGAAGCATTGGCACAGTTGCTTGCGCTTGATGGGTTGTCAGTTCGCTTTTATCGGTCTGGTGGACGCTCTTTCCATCCGAAAGCGTATCTGTTTCGAAACGCAGAGACTGGCTTATCAATCGTCGGTTCGTCGAACATCTCGAACAGTGCACTTCGGTCTGGAATCGAATGGAACGTCCATCTACCACAAGCTGTCGCTCCACAGATCCTTGATGATGCGATTGATGCCTTCATGGATCTTTACCTCAGCGAATCGGCAGAAGAACTGAATCCGGTTGTCTTAGATGCTTATCGTCAAGAGTACGCGGCACGTCAGTATGTCGCGGAACCAGAAGTCGAGTATGACGAAGGAACGGTCGTCGTTGCGCCAGAAATCCTGCCGCACCGGGTGCAGGAAGAAGCGCTCCAAGCGTTACGGGAAACGATGGAAGAAGGACGGACACGGGCGTTGGCAGTGCTTGCGACTGGACTAGGGAAGACCTACCTGAGTGCGTTCTTTGCGGGAGACTTTACACGAGTCCTGTTCCTGGCACATCAAAAAGAACTATTACTGCAAGCAGAGCGTTCGTTTCAAAAAGTCAATCCGGCGTGGCAGACTGGTTTCTACATCGGCAGTGACCGGACCGTCACAGAGACGACGGAGATCGTCTTCGCTTCCGTCCAGACGTTGGCGCAAAAGCGTCATTTGAACCGTTTTTCAACTGACCAGTTTGATCTCATCATCGTCGACGAGTTCCATCACGCGGCAGCGACGAGTTATCGGAAGATCATCAATCATTTCACGCCCCGTTTCCTGCTCGGTCTGACGGCGACACCAGACCGGATGGATGGAGCCGATGTCTATGCGATCTGTCACCATAACGTTGCTTTCCAGATGCACTTCACGGCAGCGATTGCTGAAGGATTTTTGACGCCGTTTCATTATTACGGTATTCATGACACGATCGACTATTCCCAGATTCGAAGAATTGGTCGAACGTATGATGCGTCGCAGCTCGAGCATCGGCAACTCGATCGTGAAGTCGCGGATAATATCTATCATTCATGGGAGAAACATCATCAAACGAAGACAATTGGCTTTTGTTCGTCGATTAAGCAGGCGGAATATCTAGCGCAAGTATTTCGAGATAAAGGAACGAAGGCATTTGCACTGACAGGACAGACGACAAATCGCGCGCAATATATGCAAGCATTCGAGCAAGGCGAGATTGAAGTTCTTTTTACGATCGATTTATTCAACGAAGGTGTCGATATTCCGAAAGTGGATACACTGCTGTTCTGTCGTCCGACGGAATCTGTCGCCATTTATACGCAGCAAATCGGACGCGGACTACGCTTAGCGCAAGACAAATCGCATTGCGTCATCATTGACTTAATTGGGAATTACCGTAACGTCGAAACGAAACTGAAACTACTTGGAACAATGAAAGAATCGTTCAAGCGAGGGCAGACAGAACCGATTACGCCACCACCCGGCTGTGTGATTGAGTTCGATACGCGGGCACTGGAATTGATTCATCGACTCAGGCAACCAAGTCAGCGGAAGTTACGATTGATTGAGCAATACGAGCGAATCAAATACGAACTTGGTCATCGACCATCCTATGTTGAAATCGGAGAATATGCGGCAGTTCCACAAGGCTATAAACAAGATTGGGGTTCTTACGTTGGGTTCTTGAAGGAGCATCAGGAACTATCGGACGAAGAGGTCGAAGCGTACGACGCAAATCGTGAATTGATTGAACAAGTCGAAAAGACGATCATGAATCGGAGTTATAAGATGGTCGTTCTGTTAGCAATGCTTGAGCGGGGAGAAGAACGATGGATGGAGCCAATTACGGTTGGAGAAGTCGCGCCGTTCTTTTATGAGTATTTGCATGCGGAAAAGTATCGGGAGTTGAAGGATACGCAAACGGCGGAGTTAAAAGGACTATTTGACACAGTAAAAGTAGAAAGTTTATTGAAAAAGATGCCGTTTCCGAGAATGGGCGGAATATTAACATTCTCTGGTGAGTTTTTGTTAATGAGATTAAATATAAAAAGTAGAGAACTTTATAGAATCATAAAAGATATCGTCAATTACAGAATTAACGAATACTTTCGATCTAAAAGCTAATCCTTAATCAATTTTATAAACCGATAGAATGATTTATAAGAGAACTGTGCAGGGTTATAAAGAGATAGAAAGATAGATAAACAAACTCTTACAAGATTATAAACCGATAGAATGATTTATAAGAGAACTGTACAGGATTATAAAGAGGTAGAAAGATAGATAAACAAACTCTTGCGAAATTATAAACCGATAGAATGATTTATAAGAGAACTGTGCAGGATTATAAAGAGGTAGAAA
>NZ_LMPR01000012.1:162664-185042 GCF_001423925.1 Exiguobacterium sp. Leaf187
GAATTATAAACCGATAGAATGATTTATAAGAAATACAGAAGGAATTATAATAAAAAATTAAAATGGTCTATTAAGTAAGGAAATATAAAATAATGAAGCTGAGATTTTTATTTCAGGTAATTTTATTTAAATTAATTTCGTAATAAAAATGAGGAAATAAAATTTTTTAGGTAAATATTTTGCTTCAACCATTTTGAAAATATATATTAAATCATTTTTTTTAATGGGGGCTGATAAAATTTCATTAATTTTTATCAGGTTAACTTATCAGGTTTCCTGTCTTTCTAAAACCAACCTATCATTAATGTCTAAAAAATTGTTGGATTATAAGGGTTTGTAATGAATATAAAAACTATGAAATCTGCAAATATCAGGTTTGGAAGAAAAGGATAAATACAATAAATTAAATGAATTTAATGCATTTAAATGTAAAATTTTTGAATTTTTAATTTATTCCTAGTAATTCATTTTAGAAGTAAATTCAATTAGCTGAAGAAAAGATAGAGCTGATTGTTTAAAAGCTTGAATGAAATCTAATGTATTATAGATAGCTTCTTCTTGATCAATAATTAATGATAATCGATATTTACCTACCTTTTTTAAGCACACTTCGATAGGTGTATTCAGATAATAAAATGTAGCGGAGTCATCCTCTAGACAGTTTTTCAAAGCATCTGCATAGTACTGCCACAATGGTGCAGGTTCGTCTGAGTGATTGGCTCCTTGCATGATTTAATTCTGGGTAAACGAAATCGTACCGTCTAGATTTAAAGAGCCGTCTTCTAACCAATCCTCTTTTTGCTGAATGTATACTTGAATGCGATCTTGTTCTGTGATGTTCACATGTTCCTGTTCATTTTCTAAAAAGATAAAGGTTTGGATATCCATAAAGCACACTCCTTCTTCCATTCATGAATTAAGTTAATCTATATGTCCTTTTTCAACGCCTATGACATATTTTATATCATCAACTGTTCCTGTAAATTGCTTTGAACCTGTAGAAACGTTTGAAAGATTATTTCTATTTTGTTTAGCTACATTACAATGAAGAGGTGTGAGGAAATGGAGAATTTTCAATATACATAAGACAATATTAGTTGGAGCCGTTAATGCAGCCAATTATGCATTTCACTCTTTAAGTGATAGCTAAACAAAAGGCGATTCCAATTTACGGAATCGCCTTTACTTATAAAAAAGCTTCGTAGCGAATCAATCCTCTAGTTCAATGACAGTTCGAGTGAATGTCAAAAAATCATTAAGATGACAATCTAATATCGCTTGAAGAATGTCCAGATTTAGTGATTGATAGTCATGTACTGCAATGTTACGAAATCCGACCATATTCATGAGACTAGTAGCCAGTGAAGCATCGATGAGCTGACCTTCCTCGAGCAACTGAAATCCATCACGACTCGATTTAGGTAGACCAAGCTTCCGTGTTCGAACTAGATGCATGGCGATGGCGATACTTGCCTCACATGCGCGCTGGATGTTCAAAATGATACTATCTTGTTTGGTGTCATCCTTTAAATGACTAGGTTTGTTCTGATAGACATCCTGTATTCTTAATAAACAACGTTCAATGGTCGCTATCTTATTTAACAACACATCGTTCATATTAAAAAGCACTCCTCTGATCTTTGATTGACTGTACGATTGGAGCCCTCTCCTCAGAAAAGGCAGCATACATGCTATAAGCACGCATTTGTTGTCGTATCAGCTCGTTCGGATTTTGGCAGTCGATGACTAAACCTTCTGTGAGGATCTGCATCGTCAAAATCGGGGCAATCTGTTTTATATCGACGAGATCAACTTCACGACCAGCGAGTCGTGCTAATTGACCCGCCATTGAACTACCATTAGGCTAAAGCCGTAGTGGATTCCTGAGTTATCCGACCTAACGGTCGAAAAATGATCAGGCTAACCCCGTCGTCCCGACGGTTGAAGAAGCTAAGATACGTTCTGCTTCTTGCTTGAGGTTCAGTCCTGCGTTCATATCGCGATCATGATGGACTCCGCAACTCGGACATGTCCATTCACGTAGGGCAAGATGTTTCACGTCTTTGTGTTGATGGCCGCAACTCGAACAGAGCTGGCTCGAGGCAAAGGTCTTTCCGACCTTCACGACGGTCTTGCCGTACCAGTCGGCCTTATACTCGAGCATGCGGAAGAACTCCGACCAGCTAACCTCGGAGATGGACTTGCTCAACTTGCGGTTCTTCTGCATGTTCTTTACCTGCAAGGTCTCGATCCCGATGACGTCGTGGTTTTTGACGATCTCGGTCGATACCTTGTGCAGGAAGTCGGTACGTTTGTTTGAAATCTTTTCGTGGATGCGGGCGACCTTCCGCTTCTGCTTCTGGTAGTTCCTCGCCTCGGACAACTTGACTTTCCTAGCCAAGGCGATGCGCTGACGTCGAGAGAGCTTTCTCTGCTCGCGCGCCAGTTTCTTCTCAAGCGAACGGAAGTAACGGTCGTTCTTGTATACCGTGCCGTCCGACAGGATGGCAAAGTTCTTGAGTCCGACGTCGACGCCAACAGATGAGCCGGTCTTCGGCAATTCGTGGATCTCCTGCTCGACGAGCAGGGAGACGAAATATTTCCCTGAAGCGTTACGTCGAATCGTAGCGTTCAAAATACGTCCTGCGATCTGTTTCGAATAGGCGAAACGAACCCATTTCAGCTTCGGAAGTTTGAGCTTGTTCCCGATGATGGAGACTTCAGGCAGTTGAGACTTGCCTTGGATGTTCGTCTTGTACGATTGCACGGGGTTTCGCTTTGATTTAAAACGAGGACGTTCATTCTGTTTCTTGAAGAAACGGTCATAGGCATCGGTAAGATGTTTGACGCTAGCTTGCACGGAAGTACTATCGACTTCTTTCAGCCAGTCAAACTCCTGCTTCAGGATAGGAATTTCTTTGGAACAAGAACCGTAAGAGAGTCCTTTTCCAGTCGCTTTGTAGGTCTCATCCCACCTCGCTAAGAAGTGGTTGAAGACGAATCGTGAACAACCGATCGTCTTCGCAATCAAGATTTTCTGCTCTTTCGTGGGGTAGATTCTGAATTTGTAAGCCTTGTGTTCTTTCATCTTGATTTTCACCCCCTTTTAGTATATATTGAGTATATACTTAATAAGAGGTGATGTCAAATGGAGCGCGTATCAAAATTGATTAAATTTCCAAAAGATTTAGTGGAAAAAATAGAGAAATATCAAAAAGAGAATTATATTTCTTCTTTTGCCGGTGCGGTGTATGAACTGATTCGCAAAGGTTTAGAAAAGTAATGGAGTGATGTCTCCTGTAGCATCGGAAATGTCAGCAAACAAATGATTCAAAAATACATCCAAACACAAGGAAGTTAGGCATACATCCCTTAGCCTAAAGGCATAGGGGTTTTGCGCCCGCTTTTATAAAAATCGATCGTAGGCAGAGAGGGTGTGGTCACTTAAATAAGCGATATCCAAATCACTATCATCTGTCATGTTTCCCGTAGCTCCGGAGCCGAATAAGATAATGAAATGATCATGCACGCGTACGTTAATCGTTTGAACGAGTTGTTGTCGCGACGTCATCGATATCATGTGATTCGCTCCTTCCAACCCTTTTTTCAAAGTGTACTATGGCTAAGATATATTAAAAATAAACTCCTCGAGAACTCGAGGAGTTTAAAGGTCACACCGACACTTCACTCTCTACATGATTGACCTGCCACTGGATACCAAACGTATCTTCGACGATTCCGTAGGCTTCACTCCAGAATGTCTTTTGGATCGGCATGATGACGTTACCGTCTTTTGCGAGTTGATCAAATGTCTTCTGTAACACATCGACGTCAGATAAGTGGAGCGCCAAGGTAACATTCTGACCAATAGTGACCGGATCATGTGGCATTGCGTCTGAGAACATTAAGCGGGTACCATGAACGATCAGTTCAGCATGTAGAACAAGTGACTGCATCTCTTCTGGGTAGGGCTGACCGTCAGGACCGGGACCTGGTCCGAACTCCATGATGTCCGGTAGTTCTTGACCGAAAACCTGTGCATAGAACGTGATTGCCTCACGCGTGTTGCCGTTGAAGACGAGATACGGATTAATGGGCATGGGAAAGCTCCTCTCTAAAAAAGGCGAAGTGTGTTTTTTAAGTATACCAAACATTTGTTCGTATTAAAAGAAAAATCGATTTCTTTTTGTATTGAATCCAGTATAAATGATAACGTTTTCAATTTATCTGATTTTTCATAAAAAAATAGGTTGCAACTTCCAGAGAGACTTCGTATACTAAATTTATCGAAAGCGCTTTCGGTGAAATGGAGTGAGTAGCATGGGAACAATTTATGATTTAGCGAAGATGACCGGTTTTTCAATTACAACGGTCTCAAAAGCCTTAAATAATTATTCGGATGTTAGCGAAAAGACGAAAGCAAAAATCGTCCAAGCAGCAGCCGAGATGGGATACTTACCGAACGCGCACGCCCAGTCGCTCTCGACGAAACGTTCGTGGACGATCGGTGTGATGTTCTCGGAAGCACATGGCGTCGGAATGATGCATCCGTTCTTCAACGCGATCATTGAGAGTTTCCGAAAAGCAACAGAACAACAAGGGTATGACCTCATCTTCGCATCGCGAAACTTACGCAATCGTGATATGAGTTACCTCGAGCATTTCCGACACCGGGCAGTCGACGGCATCGTCGTCATCTGCTCCGATCAGATGGACCAGCACGTCCAGGAGTTGATTCAAAGTACGATTCCGATCGTCGTCGTCGACATGGACAGTGCCGATTGTAGTGTCGTCTACTCGGATAACATCACTGGTGGCACACTCGCCATCAATCATTTGCACGAACTCGGTCATCGGTTGATCGCCCACATTGCGGGGGATACGTCGACAGATGCGGGAAGAGCGCGGATTGAAGGCTATCAGCAAGCGATGAAACAACTTGATTTGCCGATTCCGGACGGATATCTCGTCAACGGTGGATTCTTTTCCGGGGAAGAAGGCAAGCGGGCAATGAACGAATTGCTAGCATTACCTGAACGACCGACAGCGGTCTTCGTTGCCGGGGATGAAATGGCAATCGGTGCGATTGAAGCGATTCATGAAGCCGGGTTACGGATTCCAGAAGACATCTCAGTCGTTGGGTACGATGATATCTATGTCGCGAAATACATTACACCGAAGTTGACGACGGTCCGACAAGATACGGAAACGATTGGTCAACATGCAGCATCAGTCTTGATTGAACAGATCGTCAACAAAAAACGGGTTACGACACGCGATGTCATTCCGGTTAACTTGATGGTTCGTCAATCGACAGGTCCAGTACCTGAATAACACAATGGTTGTTTCGGAATCGCTCTCGCTCGTTGTCAGTGAGGAAAAGCGAGAGCGATTTCGAAATCATTTTTTATCACTTTTTCCGAAAGGGCTTTCGGGAATTTTCTTTAAAGCCTTTTCGAAAGCGCTTTCGGTATTTTTGAATAATTAATTGAAACCGCTTACGTACAAGCGGAATACTTAACAAAAGGATGAGATGAGATGAAGAAACAATTAGTTAGCGTGTTAACAGTCGGTGCGTTAACAGCAAGCGTTCTTGCTGGATGTTCAGGTAGCAGCGAAGAAAAGACGAGCGGCGGGAAAGAAGTCTTGAAAATCTGGTCGTTCACGGATGAGTTAAAAGAGCCTATCAAAAAGTTCGAAGAGAAAAACGGAGTCAAAGTCGAATTGACGATCGTGCCAATCGCCGACTACCCGACGAAGTTGAAACCAGCTCTTGAAAGTGGCGTCGGCGCACCGGATATCTTCACAGGTGAGATCGCGTTCTTGAAACAGTGGGTTGATGCCGGCTACTGGGCGAACCTCTCTGAAAAACCATTCAACGCAGGCGAAGTCAAAGATGACTATATTCCGTACGTCTATGACATGGGGAAAGATAAGGACGGCAACGTGCGTGCGCTGTCATGGCAAACGACACCAGGTGGCGTCTACTACAAACGAAGCATCGCGAAAAAAGTTCTCGGTACAGACGATCCAAAAGAAATCGGCGGCATGATGGACTCGATGGACGGCGTCTTCGAAGTCGCTGAAAAAATGAAGAGCAAAGGCTACAAGATGTTCCCGGATGAAGGATCAATCCGTTGGTTCGCACAAGGGAACGACCCACAACCTTGGGTCAACGATAAGCAAGAGCTCGTCTTGACACAAGACAAGAAGGATTACATGGATTACGCAAAAGAACTTCGGACGAAACAATACACAGCACTTGCACCAGAATGGTCACCATCATGGTTCGCAGGCATGGATAAACCGGTCAAAGTCAAAGAAAACGGTAAAGAGACTGAAACAGAAGTCTTCTCTTACGTTCTCCCGACATGGGGTCTTCACAGTGTCCTCAAAGAAAACGCGAAAAAATCAGCGGGTGACTGGGCGGTCACAAGCGGACCGAGCCCATACTTCTGGGGTGGTACGTGGTTAGGTGTCTACAAAGATTCGAAGAAACAAAAGCTTGCGTATGATTTCGTCAAGATGATGACGCAAGACGAAGCGTTCTTAACAGATTGGGCAAAAGAAACAGGTGACGTGTTAGCGTACAAACCAGTTACTGAAAAAATCAAGACCGACTTCAAAGATGAGTTTCTCGGCGGACAGAACAACTATGAGTTCTTCCTTGATCAAGCAGACAAGATCACACCAGGAATCGTCACGAAGTATGACCAGCAGCTCGATACATTGTATGGTGCATCGGTCATGGAATACGTCCAAGGTAAAAAATCAAAAGACGAAGCACTTGCTGAGTTCTACAAAAAAGTCAAAAACGCGTATCCGGACGTAAAAGTACCGGAATAAGGAGAGTAGGTGGGGCGATCCTCGCCTCACCTCTTCTTGTTTAAGAAAGGGGTTTGACCTGTGAAAAAACTCGATCGCCATGGGTATCTGTTCATCGCACCATTTTGGATCGTCTTCTTGATCTTCAGCATCTATCCGGTTGCTTTGACTTTCTATTACAGTTTCACGAACTACACGGGCGCTGAAGGCGAACAACTCGTCGGACTCGCGAACTATACGCGGTTACTCGGGGATACGTACTTCATCGAAGCGTTCTTTAACACTCTGAAGATTTGGGGTCTGAACTTCATCCTTCAGATCGGTGGCGCTTTATTGCTCGCTTTGTTGTTCTCGGATCTCCAGTTGAAATTAAAAGGGCTTGCCTTCTTCCGGGCGACGTTCTACTTACCGAACTTGATCACGATCAGCTCGGTCGCCTTATTGTTCGGCATCTTGCTCGACTGGCAGCATGGTTCACTGAACATGATGTTGATGAAAATCGGAATCATCTCGGAGCCGATCAACTGGTTGACGCAACCGGTGACCGCACAAATTTCCGTCTCGCTTATCCTGACATGGATGTGGCTCGGTCACTCGTTCATCGTCGTCATGGCGGGCGTATCCGGGATCTCGAAGGACTACTTCGAAGCAGCCTTGATTGACGGGGCAACACGTTGGCAGATTTTCTCACGCATCACGTTGCCACTCTTAAAACCGATTTTGCTCTACATCATGATCACGTCGTTGATCGGTGGTCTGCAATTGTTCGACCTCCCGATGTTGATTACGGATGGTGTCGGTGCGCCAGATGGTGCCTTGAACACGATGGTGCTCTATCTCTATAACCAAGCTTTCAAATACAACAACTATGGCTACGCCGCTGCTGTCGCATACGGACTGTTTGCCATCACGCTCGTCTTTTCAATCATCGTCTTCAAAGGGATGTTCCGAAAAGAACGTTCGCCGAAAGGAGCCTGACCGATGGAACGAAATGCAGAAGCACGTCGGATCGTGCCACAAACGGAGGAACAACCGGAGCGTTCCGAACGCCCGCTCAAGTTGACGCCACCACCGAAACAAAAGAAAGCCTGGTTCGGCAAAAGTGTCATCTATATTGGTCTCGTCGTCTTAACGATCGCCTGTATCATCCCGTTTTTGATGATGATCATCAACGCAACGCGCTCGAACGAAGAAGTCTTGTCCGGGTTCTCGTTGATTCCCGGGAACTCACTTGCTGAGAACTACGCCGCCCTCAGTTCATACGTCAACATCTGGTCTGGGTTCAAGAACAGCTTGATCATTGCCGTTCTCGTTACCGTCCTATCAGGGTATTTCTCGGCGTTGACAGCATTCGGATTCGCTTTTTATCAGTTCAAAGGGAAGAATGCGATGTTCGTCTTCATGCTCGTCATGATGATGGTTCCGGGTCAGCTCGGATTGATCGGTTTCTACGAATTAAGTAAAAATCTCGGGTTGCTCGATAGTTATATCCCCTTGATCGTTCCGGCGATTGCAAGTCCGTTCACGGTCTTCTTCGTCCGACAGTATGTCCAGACGGTCTTGCATCCGAGTCTGATCGAGGCAGCACGGATGGACGGAGCGAGTGAGTTCCGGATCTTCCATACGATCGCTTTGCCGATGATGATGCCGGCGATCGCGACGATGTCGATCTTTACGTTCATCGGTTCATGGAACAACTACATCATGCCGCTCGTCTTACTCTTCTCCCCAGAGAAGTATACGTTACCGGTCTTGATGGGCTTCTTGAAAGGGTCACAAGTCGCAGAGAACTTAGGCTCGCTCTATCTCGGGATCGCGATTTCCGTCGTACCGATCATGATCGCCTTCTTGTTCCTCTCGAAATATATCGTCAGCAGTATCTCGGCAGGTGCCGTTAAAGAATAAGTAGCTTAAAGGAGATTACACATATGAAATTTGCACCGAACTTCGTATTCGGAACGGCGACGTCGTCGTATCAAATCGAAGGAGCCCACAACGAAGGCGGACGTACGCCTTCGATCTGGGATGCCTTCTGTGATGAGGACGGAAAAGTCTTCGAAAAACATAACGGTGATGTCGCTTGTGACCATTATCACCGTTATGAAGAGGACATCCAGCACATCAAACGTCTTGGCGTCGACACGTACCGCTTCTCGATTGCCTGGCCACGCATCTTCCCGCAAAAAGGGGTCTACAATCCGGAAGGCATGGCGTTCTATAAGAAACTCGCGACACGTCTGCGGGCTGAAGGCATCAAGCCAGCCGTGACGCTGTACCACTGGGACTTACCACTGTGGGCACATGAAGAAGGCGGCTGGGTCAACCGAGCATCGGTCGACTGGTTCCTTGACTTCGCTCGTGCTTGTTTTGCGGAGCTCGACGGGATCGTCGACTCGTGGATCACACATAATGAACCATGGTGTGCCGGGTTCCTTAGCTACCATCTCGGACAACATGCACCGGGTCATACGGATATGAACGAAGCCGTTCGTGCCGTGCACCACTTGTTGTTATCACACGGAAAAGCAGTCGAACTGTTGAAGGGTGAATTCAAATCGGTCACACCGATCGGTATCACGTTGAACTTGGCACCGAAGTATGCGAAGACGGATTCCATCAACGATCAGCTGGCCATGAACAATGCAGACGGATATGCGAATCGGTGGTTCCTCGATCCAGTCTTCAAAGGTCAGTATCCAGTCGACATGATGAACCTGTTCTCGAAATACGTCCATTCGTACGCGTTCATCGAGGAAGGCGACATGGAGACGATCTCTGTCCCGTGTGACTTCTTTGGGATTAACTTCTACAGCCGCAACCTCGTCGAGTTCAGTGCTGCGAACGATTTCCTGCAGAAGGATGCGTACTCGGATTATGACAAAACAGGCATGGGCTGGGATATCGCACCGAGCGAATTCAAGGACTTGATTCGTCGTTTGCGTGCCGAGTATACGGACTTACCAATCTACATCACGGAAAACGGTGCGGCATTCGACGATGAATTAGTCGATGGTCGCGTCGCTGACCAGAACCGGATTGATTACGTCGCACAGCATCTCCAAGCTGTGTCTGACTTAAACGAAGAAGGGATGAATATCCAAGGCTATTATCTTTGGTCACTGCTCGACAACTTCGAGTGGAGCTTCGGCTATGATAAGCGTTTCGGGATTCTCTACGTCGATTTCGAGACACAGGAACGGATTTGGAAAGACAGCGCCCACTGGTATGCGGGCGTCATCGAGCAACATAAGGCAACGATTCCGCAAGAAGCGTGACAAAGGAGGCAAGGTCGAACATTCGTCCTTGCCTCTTTTTGACTAAGAGGAGGAAACAGACATGAAGACATGGGTAGCACTGGCGGTCGGGACCGGTTTATTGCTGAGCGGTCAAGCGGTCGACGCAAAGGCAGACAAAAAAGAGACGAAGTGGAAGCTTGTCTGGTCGGATGAGTTTCAGGCGAAACAACTCGACCGGACGAAATGGACCTATGATACGGGGAACTGGATCAAGGATGCGAACGGACAACCGGTCTCACCCGGTTGGGGCAACAATGAAAAACAATACTATACGACGAAGCAAGATAACTCGTTTATTCGCAACGGGAAACTCGTCATCAAGGCGAAACAGGAAAAGACGACGGATGATCTCGGTACATACGATTACACGTCGGCGAAGCTGAAGACGAAAGGGTTGTTTAGTAAGACGTACGGTCGTTATGAGATCAAAGCGAAGCTGCCGACTGGAAAAGGGCTTTGGCCTGCGTTCTGGATGTTACCGGAGCAAGATAAATACGGGGCCTGGGCAGCGTCCGGTGAGATTGACGTCATGGAAGCTTGGGGCAGTCAGCCGGACAAGGTCGCCGGAACGATTCACTACGGAGAAAACTGGCCAAACAATAAATATACGGGGAAAGACTATCACTTCCCAGACGGACAACGCATCGACCAATGGCATACGTACGCGGTCGAGTGGGAGCCGGGCGAACTCCGTTGGTATGTTGACGGCAACCTCTATCAAACACAAAACGATTGGTACAGTAAAGGCTTGAACGCGGCAACGAACTATAGTTATCCGGCACCGTTCGACCAAAACTTCTATCTCGTCATGAACCTCGCGGTCGGCGGTTGGTTCGATGGTGAAGTCGATGCGACAACGAAGTTCCCAGCCGAGATGGAAGTTGATTATGTTCGCGTCTATGATTTGAAAAATCGATCGTACCGCGAACCGGTCGAACCGACCTACGAAAACGTGACATTACCGGATGGAGCCAAGCAACCGATCGACGGCAATCTCGTCTACGACACGGCATTTGAACAACCGGTCACGATGATCACTGGTAATCAGTCGTTTGATCCGCTGTACTGGAACTACGTCACGCTCCCAGACTTCGGTGGCAAAGGAAGCCTTGCGATCATTGAAAAAGAAGGGCAACGGATGGCAGACGTCACGATTGATCAGCCTGGTTCACAGACGTACTCCCATCAGTTGATTCAAAACGTATCCCTCGCGCAAGGTGGACGTTACCAAGTCAGCTTTGACGCGAGCAGCACAGCAGACCGGAAGATGATGGTCAAAGTCGGCGGTGGAGCAGAGCGTGGGTACACGAAATATTCGAATGAACAGTCGATTGCTCTGACACCGAGCGTCAAACGGCATACGTTCACATTCGATATGGCGGCAGAGACGGATCTCGCAGCACGTCTTGAGTTCAACCTCGGACTTGAAAAAGCGGGTGTTCAGATCGGGAACGTCCGTGTCGAACAGATTCCGAGCGGCGTCATCGATGAAGATGCAACAAAACCGGCACTACCGGACGGGAATCTCGTCTACAACGGGACGTTCGATCAAGGGGCGATGGACCGTTTGACGTACTGGCATTTCAACGGTAACAAGCGGACGACAGGGGCTGTTAATCCTGAGTCACGTGATTTCCGTTATGAAGGACATGGACAAAAAACGACGGCACGTTTAACGCAAAAGGGACTTCAACTAGAAGCTGGGCATGTGTATCAGCTTCGATTCACAGCAGGTGCGAAAAAAGCGAAATCACTTCAGGTGAAAATCACTGGGGCACAAGAGCAATTGAAGCAGACGACTGTACCGTTGACGAAACAAGCAACGACTGTCGACATTCCGTTCACGGCTACACAAACGGCAGAAGACAATCAGCTTGTGTTTGACTTCAGTGGACAAGCTGGAAAAATCTCGCTTGATGATGTGGAATTGATCGATGTGACACCGGTTCCGGTCGATCCATCACCACTGAAAAACGGTTCGTTCGCAAACGGATTGACGTCATGGTCGTCATACATCCACTATGATGCGCAAGCCGCTATCGAAGCTGTCAATGAAGCAGCACGCATAAAGATCGGAGCGGAAGGACAAGAACCATGGAGTGTCTTGCTCGAGCAAGGAAACTTGTCACTCGCGAAAGGTAAAACATATGAATTGAGTTTCACGGCATCGTCGACCGTGCCGCGTCCGATCGAAGTAACGATCGAAAATGCTTCGTACACGCGTTACTTCAGTCAAGTCGAGCCAATCACGGCAACACCGAAAACGTATAGCTATACGTTTACGATGGGACAAGCTGATACAGGTGCGTTGAAGTTCTTGATGGGACGCGCAGAAGGTTCGCCGTTCGCTGTCCATGACGTAACGATTGATGATGTGAATCTCAAAGTGAAGGAATGACTAAGGCAAGGCAATGGACACGTCCATTGCCTTGTTGTGGTTTAAACGACAGAGACGAATAATTTATTGAAATGGAAGAGGAACAAAACCTATCATATGGAATATTAAGTAAAAGAAAAGATAGGTACTTATGCTTTGGGGAGGAAACATATCATGCGTCAAAGGAACATACCATATCGACTGCTCTTTCTGTTAATTTTAATGAGTATGATTGGCATCAATGGTTGGTCCGCTATACTTCATCCCGACGGAACGATAAATGGATGGCAAAGCATTGCTTCAGTCATCTGGTTCGGCTATTTAGTCGGCTCGCTGTTTTACATAAAGGAAGAGAAGATGTATCGATTAATCGCGAGGTATCTTTGGTTCGGTCTGATTTCGACACTGTATATTTATAGTGTCTGGTTGCTCGAAGGAATGTTTTCAGAGACACTTTGGTTTGATCTATTAGCGAGTCTTGAGTTTTTACTGTATTTTATTTTTGTCATTCCATTGTTTGGATTAAATGCTTGGACGAATGTCCAGTTTGGTGAATTTTCGTTATACATGAGTGTCTTATACGGTATCGCGCTCATTTTACTTCAGGTGAAAATGTGGAGTGATACATCACGACATTTGCATTATTAAGTAGAAAAGGTGAGTTGTATGTTGAGTCCCGTAAATGAACGTGAAGAACGGACGGGGAAACGTGAACGCCGAAAACAGCGAAAGGTTGATATTGGATGTATCACGATTGTCGGTATTCCATTACTTTTCATCGTTCCGTTTCTGTTGATTATCCTTATCTTAATGAAGTCTGCTCCATGAAAAGGTGACCTTGTGTCACCTTTTTTTGTTGTGTCGTCAACTTTTTTCTCGACTCGCCCGTCTTAATGATGTATACACAGAACGATATCGAAAAAAGGAGCCGCGGCCTATGACCTCTCGTCAAATGAGAAAACGGGAAAAAGCATTCGTCCGTTTTTTAAAGCAATACAAACCGAATCTCTACTGGTTGACCTACAGTTATATGAAAAATGAACAGGATAGTCTGGATGTGATTCAGGACAGCATCCAAAAAGCGTTGCAATCACTCGATCGACTCGAAGATGAGGAACGGATGAAAGCCTGGTTCTATCAGATTTTGACACGAACAGCGATTGATGCGATCCGGAAGCGTCAGCATAGTATCAGTTACGATACGGATCGACTGATCGAACTCGTCGCGACAAAAGAAGATACATACCCGGATTCCGATTTGCGACAGGCGCTTGAGGAGCTCCCAGCTATGTACCGGGAAGTCGTCATCTTATACTATTTCGAGGACTTGATCTTAAAAGACGTCGCAACGATTTTGGAGCTGAATTTAAGCACGACCAAGTCCCGGCTGTATAAAGGATTGACCTTATTAAAAATGAAATTGAATGGAGATGAGTTAGATGTCGAACAAACTTGACGATCTGAAACAAGCTTACCAACAACCACCGGTTCCAAAAGAACTCGATGAGATGATTGCACAAGTCGAGCGCCGGATGCGTCCCTCGCGAACAAAACGCTCCGTGTGGATCACAGCCGCCGCGATCACGTTATTCGTTGGTGGATTAAATAGTAATGCGTCGTTTGCGGACGCGATGGCGAAGGTGCCAGTTTTTGGTCAACTGACTGAGATCGTGACGATTGACTGGAAAGAGACGAAAACACAGCAGTCGGCTGATATTAAAGCTCCTCAAGTGACGTTACCGGACAAGGCACTCGAGCAACAATTGAACGAAAAGTATATTGCGGAAGGACAAGCGCTCTACGAAAAGTTTGAGCAGGAGACGCACGGACAGGAAGGGGCATTTGCCGTCGATAGCCGCTATGACGTCAAGACGGATACGGAAGACTTGTTGTCGATCGGTCGAACCGTCACTGAAACACGGGCGAGTGCATCAGAAAGCGTCCAGTACGATACGATCGATAAGAAACAACAGCTCATCCTGACATTACCATCTTTGTTCAAGGATGACGGATATATCACGACGATCAGTGATTACCTAAAAGAAGAGATGCGTCGGCAAATGAAGACGGATGAAGGGAAAGTCTACTTCGTCGAAGGAACACCGGATGTACCGGAGGACGAGCAGTTCAAGCAGATTTCCGCAAAACAAAACTTTTATATTACGGCAGATCACAAATTAGTCCTGTCGTTTGACGAGTACAGTATCGCTCCAGGATATATGGGCATCGTCGAATTTAAGATTCCGACGTCAATTTTAAAAGGTGAACTCGTTAGTCCGCATTATATTCGCTGAATTTCAAAAAATGTAACCATTGATATAAATTATAAAAAAATAGCCATTTTTTAAAAATAACCTCTTATAATCAAAAGACGAATCGTTGTTTTTTGAAAAAAAGGAGGAATCCCTATGAAAAAATGGAGTCGGCTTGTACTCGCGGGTGTCGTCAGTCTCGCCTTGATCCATGTTCCAGCAGCTAGTGAAGCGGCAACGAAAGCAAAAGCCTTTAAAAACTGTACGGAAATGCAAAAGACGTACAAAGGCGGCGTTGCGAAAAAAGCGGGGCTAAAAAATCGGACAGGGTATGACAAGAATGGAAAACCGATCTACAAAGCAACAAAGTACAAGGCGTACGTGAGCCTTGCGACGTATAACGTAAACACGAAGAGCGACCGGGATAAAGACGGTATCGCGTGTGAACGTTAAATAAGCAAAAGTAGTCTTTCTCGAGCGGGAGAAAGACTACTTTTTTTGTAGAGGCTCGTTGTTCCTTTCAATTATGTAATCCTTAGAAATCATTATGTATGGTAGTGTTGTAGCGACAAAAGACGACAAATATGTATTGAGTAGGAGGACTACGATGCGAAAGCGAGATTATCTCATTTTCTTTATTTTATTTTTTATTCTGAACCTTATTAATTTCTTAGGAACACTAGGCATGCAGGATGTTTTAGCGATTGTAGTCGTCGCTATGATCGAAGCAGCGATAGCGGGAACGATTACGAATCTATTCACCCGTATCTTTTTTAAGAAAAGCTGAGATGGATTGAAGTAGCACCCAAATCAGATCGATACATAAAAATAACCTGACGCTGCGGCGTCAGGTTATTTTTGCTTAGTTGAAGTTTTGCTTTAAGAAGGCTGTCACTTCTTCTGGTGTTTTAGCATTTGCACTGTGCAAGTGCGCCAGTTTTTCATTGTTTTTGAAGACGAGCAAGCTTGGGATTCCCATGACATCGTGGTTCGATGCGATTTCAGGGAACTCATCCTTGTCGATCGTGTGGATCGGTAAGTGGTCGAATTGTGACTCGACGTCCGGCATGAAGTAATCCATCCGTTTGCAGTCCGGGCACCAGTCTGCTTCGAACTTGATGATGACCGGTGCGTCACTTGAAATCAATTCCTTGAATGTTTCTTCACTCTTAATGAATTCTGCCATTGTGAGAACTCCTCCTCTTGGTGTTGTACCTTTAGTCTACCGATTCCCTTCAGAACTTGCACGAATTATGTTCGTCAAAGAGTCTGACAAGTCAAAAAAGTTGGTTGCTCTTTAAGATAATGCTACTGATTTTCTTGAAAAGAGCCACATGACTCAATCGAATTTGGTTTGGTATAGGGAAACATTGTTGTATATTTGTTAATTACCTAGTTCGAAACAAAATGATTTCTCTAGACCCACTCGATTTCCGACTGGTACGATGAGGTTTGCTAATCGCAGAGAAAGTGGGGGCGACGAGAATGGAACAACAAAAATACGATAACCTAAAACGTGGCGAACGCGGTGCAATGATCAGTATCGCAGCCTATATCTTGTTATCATCTTTAAAATTAATCATTGGGTATACAGCAGATTCTGCCGCACTCCGGGCGGATGGTTTGAACAACGCGACCGATATCATCGCGTCGATCGCTGTCTTGATCGGCTTACGGATTTCACAACGTCCGGCAGATGACGATCACAAATACGGACACTGGAAAAGTGAAACGATTGCCTCGCTCGTAGCTTCCTTCATCATGATGGCAGTCGGTCTTCAAGTCTTGATCGATACGATCTCGACGTTGTTTGAAGGCAAACAGGAGTCACCGGATATTCTCGCAGCATACGTCGGAATCGGTTCAGCTCTCGTGATGTACTTCGTCTACCGCTACAATAAGAAGTTATCCGAGGAGATTGAAAGCAAAGCCGTCATGGCAGCAGCGAAAGATAATCTATCCGATGCGTGGGTCAGTGTCGGAACGACGATCGGAATCGTCGGATCACAGTTCGGCATGCCATGGCTTGATGTCGTGACCGCGATCATCGTCGGCTTCTTGATCTGTAAGACAGCGTGGGACATCTTTACGGAAGCGTCACACGAACTGACGGATGGCTTCGATGAGAAGAAGCTGAAGATGTATGAAGATGTCATCTTCGATCTCGAAGGTGTCAAAGGGATCAAGTCAATCAAAGGACGTAACTACGGCAACAATGAAGTCGTCGATGTCGTCATCCTTGTCAACTCCACCTTGAATATCCATCAGGCGCACGATATTGCGACACGTGTCGAGGATACGCTGACGGAAGAATATGGTGTCTACGATATCCATGTTCACGTCGAACCGGAATGAATCGAAAAAACGTCTTTTCTACTGTAAGCGTAGAAAAGACGTTTTTTTATGGTTCTAATGCGATCGTCAGAGCCAGTGCCCCGTACTGTTGCTCGGCTTCCGGTGAATAGATCGAGTAAGTCGACGTCACGAGTTCGTCGAGCGACCAACCGACACAGTCGATAGCTTCGTTTGCGATCTGTTCATAAAGCGCTCGGAAATCAGGAAAGACTTGTCGTTTTGTTACACGGACAAGTAATTTCTCGTTCGTTTCCGTATGGGTGAACCGAATCTGATCACCGACGTGTACCTGTTGTCGTTTTGGATCATTTAGTCGAATCTCGACGGTCTTTCGTCCTTGTTCGATTGAACGAAACGGTTCTTCGAATAAGCCCATTTCATGTCTCATCTATGCTCACTCCTTGTCTTCCTTGAGCATAGCAAAACTATGTGATTTTTCACATTGCCTTTTCGTTGACAATCGAAAATAATCAGCGTAATTTAATTCATATAAGTAATTGTTCCTTTTGGAACGATTTGAAATGGAACAAGGAGGCGAAACAAGATGGATCAAACGGAAACGACCCGTTCGACAGCGATGATGCAGTCGTTTTGGAATGTCCAGCGTCATCTCGTCCGGGCAGCACACCAGACGGCACAGGAAAACGGACTCAGTTTACCGCAATTTCATAGCTTGATGACGATTGCACCGCGTGGACCGATCTCGCAAAAAGAGCTCGCTGCACATACGCACTTACCGAAAAGTACCCTCAGTCAGTCGATTGAAGGTCTCGTCCAATCGGGCTGGGTCATTCGGGAGACGAATCCCGACAATCGACGGGAAGTCGTCTTAAAGCTTAGTGATCAAGGTCAGCAATTCGTCACTGACATCAAGGAACAAGAGAAGGGGATGCAACGTCAACTGGAGCAAGTGCTTGCGACGATTGACTCGGACGTATTTGAACAAATGCTTGAAACACACGCAGTGATTGCTGAGGGAATCGGTCAGATTTTACGTCCAGATCTGAAAGGAGGATGTTCGGATGATTAAGTTACTCAAACGGTTGACGGTCTATAAATGGGCGGTCCTTGCTGTGCTCGTCTTGGTTTTTGCGCAGTCGATGTCCGATTTGTATTTACCGACACTGATGGCGGACATCATCGATAAAGGCGTCGTTACCGGCGATACCGCGTATATCTGGAAAATTGGTGCCGTCATGCTCGGGATAACCGGTGTCGGGGCGTTAGCTGCCGTTGCCGCCAGTTATTATTCATCGAAGGCGTCGATGGGACTCGGACGGGATATCCGTCGCCAAGTCTTCAACCATGTTGAACGGTTCTCCCTGCAAGAGTTCGACCAAGTCGGAACGGCGTCATTGATTACACGGACGACGAACGACATCACGCAAGTCCAACAAGTCGTCATCATGATGTTACGGATGGTCGTCAGTGCGCCGATCATGTTCATCGGTGGATTGATCATGGCTGTCTCAAAAGATGCCAAACTATCACTTGTCATCGTCGCGGCGATGCCGGTCCTTGTGATTTCAATCCTGTTGATCCTGTGGAAAGGGGTTCCGTTGTTTGGGAAAGTCCAAAAACGACTCGACCGTCTGAACCTCGTCTTGCGGGAGAACTTGACCGGGATCCGTGTAATCCGTGCTTTTAACCGGGAACGTGATGAGCAGGTTCGGTTAACGAAAGCGAACGCGGATTTAACAGAAGTCTCGATTAAGGTCAATAAAATCATGGCGTTCTTGATGCCGGTCATGATGCTCGTCATGAACTTGACGGTCGTCGGTGTCATTTGGTTCGGGGGCATCCGGATCGATAATGGCGGCATGCAAATCGGGGACTTGATGGCGTTCATCCAGTACGTCATGCAAATCATGTTCGCGCTCGTCATGGCGTCGGTCATGTTCGTCATGATTCCGCGGGCAGCCGTCTCGGCGAAACGGATCAATGAAGTCCTCGAGATGACTCCGACGATGACAGATGAAGGTACACAAACCGCTGACCGTGAAAAAGGAACGCTCGTCTTTGATCGTGTCACGTTCCGTTACCCAGGAGCTGAGACACCTGTCTTATCCGACATCAGCTTTGCGGCACGACCAGGTGAAGTGACGGCTGTGATCGGCGGAACGGGTTCCGGTAAATCAACGCTCGTCAATTTGATTCCTCGTTTTTATGACGTGACGGAAGGGAGCATCCGGGTCAACGGTGTCGATAGCCAGGATGTACCGCAAGAGGAACTGCGGTCGAAAATCGGCTTCGTTCCCCAAAAGGCGTTACTGTTCACGGGGACGATCGCGGAAAACATTCGCTTCGGGAAAGAGGACGCGACAGACGAAGAAGTCGCGCATGCAGCGCAAATCGCACAAGCGACCGATTTCATCGAACGGATGCCGGACGGTTACGAAGCACGGATCGAACAAGGTGGGTCGAACGTCTCCGGTGGGCAAAAACAACGGTTGTCGATTGCGCGAGCACTCGTTCGTCGACCAGATTTATATGTCTTTGATGACAGTTTTTCAGCGCTCGACTTTAAAACTGATGCGGCACTTCGAAAAGCGTTACGGGAAGAAACACGCGATGCAACCGTCTTGATCGTCGCTCAACGTGTCAGCACCGTCATCGATGCCGATCAAATCATCGTCCTGGATGAAGGGAAAGTCGCTGGAATCGGAACGCACGATGAATTGTTTGCTGACAATGCCGTCTATCAAGAAATCGTTAAATCACAACTATCAGAGGAGGAAATCGCATGAGTGAGAAAAAACGACCTGCCGGCGGTCCTCCGCCTGGTGGTCCCGGTGGCGGAAATATGATGATGCTCGGAGAAAAACCAAAGGATTTCAAAGCAACGTTCCGTCGTCTGCTTCGGTATCTGCGTCCGCGTCGGACGGCACTCGTTGGTGTTTTCCTCGCAGCCATCCTCAGTACGGTCTTCATGATTGCCGGTCCGAAAATCATGGGAACGGCAATCACGGAATTGTTTGAAGGGGCATATGCGAAGTTCCAAGGTGTACCGGGAGCAGCGATCGATTTCACGAAAATCGGACAAATCCTGCTCTGGCTGGCTGGACTGTATATCATCAGTAGTCTGTTCAATTACTTGCAACAGTATTTGATGTCAGGTATCGCTCAAAAAACAGTCTACGATTTACGCGAAGACGTCAATCATAAACTCGAACGCCTGCCATTGAAATATTACGATGGTCGTCCGAACGGGGAGACACTCAGCCGCGTGACGAATGATATTGATACGATCGGGAGTACGTTACAACAAAGTGTGACATCGTTCATCACCTCAATTGTGACAATCGTCGGAATTCTGATCATGATGTTGACGATTAGTCCGCTGTTAACGCTGATTTCGCTCGTCTCATTACCGGTCTCGATTTTTGCGATCCGTCCGATTTTGAAACGGTCCCAAAAATACTTTGCCGATCAACAACGGACACTTGGACAATTGAACGGACACGTCGAAGAGATGTATACTGGACACTCGGTCGTCAAGGCGTTCGGACATGAACGCAAAGCGGTCGAGCAGTTTGATGCCGTCAACGAAGAGTTGTATGAAGCAGGACGTAAAGCACAGTTCATCTCCGGGATCATCATGCCAATGATGATGTTCATCGGGAATATCAGTTACGTCTTGATCAGTATCGTCGGCGGGATTCTCGTCACGCAACGGGCGATCTCGATCGGGGATATTCAAGCGTTCATCACCTATACACGCCAGTTCACGCAACCGATCACACAGACGGCGAACATCGCGAACATCGTCCAATCGACGGTCGCAGCAGCGGAACGTGTCTTTGAATTACTGGACGAAGAAGAAGAAATCAAGGAAGTGACGACACATCGTCTCACGCAAGCTGAAGGGGCGGTCGCGTTCGAACACGTTGATTTTGGTTACGGAAATGATCTCTTGATCGAAGACATGAATATCGATGTCGCACCGGGACAAACGGTCGCGATCGTTGGACCGACGGGTGCCGGTAAGACGACGATGATCAATCTATTGATGCGCTTTTATGAGTTGAACGGGGGGACGATCCGGATTGACGGCATCGATACCCGCGAGATGTCACGCGAAGACTTACGGACGACGTTTGGGATGGTCTTACAAGATACGTGGCTCTTCAATGGTACGATCCGAGATAATCTTGCTTACGGTAAGAGTGGGGCGACCGAGGAGGAAATCATCGCCGCAGCCAAAACGGCGCACGCTGATCACTTCATCCGGACGTTGCCGGACGGGTATGATACGGTCTTGAACGAGGAAGCCTCGAACATCTCGCAAGGTCAAAAACAGTTGTTGACGATCGCTCGGGCCGTTCTTGCCGATCCTCCGATCATGATTCTCGATGAAGCGACCTCTAGTGTGGATACACGGACAGAAGTCTTCATCCAGCAAGCAATGCGTCGCTTGATGGAGGGACGGACGAGCTTCGTCATTGCCCATCGTCTCTCGACGATCAAGGATGCCGATTTGATTCTCGTCATGAATCAAGGAAGTGTCATCGAACAGGGCACACATGAAGAATTGCTCGAGGCAGACGGGTTTTATGCGGATCTGTACAACAGTCAGTTCTCTGAAAAAGAAGTCGTTTGATATAAGGCAGTGTCGTCATTTAGACGATACTGCTTTTTTACGAAATGATTGTTGTAGCAGTGTATCCTCACATATAGTAAACATCCAGTTTTTTGTAGGAGAAACAAGAAACGCCACATTCTGGTACGGACAAGGGTTTAATAAATCCTTTAGCTGGGGAAATTAAAGAAGTGTCAGAAATATATAATTTTATTTAGGTGAAGGAGTGTGGCAGGATGAATAACATTTGGAACGGAACGTCGTTGAACTTGAACGGCATTCTCGGATCACTCGGCNGGTTCAAAAAGCGTTAGAGAAGTCTGGGGTCGTCAATAAGTTGTCACCTCAAAAAGAGGGTACGCCACCAAAGAAGAAAAAGTGGACACCTGAAAAAATCATCGGGACCGTCGTCTTCTGGGTTCTCATGGTCTTCGTTCTTATCTTGGTCTTCAACATCCTTGATCTGAACATCATTGCTGGACCACTTGCGGATACGATGAGTACATTACTCGCGGCAATCCCGAACATCTTGAAAGCAGCTCTCATTCTTCTCTTGGCGTACGTCATTGCGGTCGTTCTCCGCATGATCATCGTCAAAGCAGGAACGAAGTTGATGGCGAACGACAAAGTGCGTTCGAACAAGATGCTTCAAGGTCAGACGGATCTTTCAGCTTATCCAAAAGTAGCAGGGGAG
>NZ_LMPR01000013.1:0-322 GCF_001423925.1 Exiguobacterium sp. Leaf187
CGTTCTCTTCGTCGTCGAAGCCTTCAACTTGATTGGTCTTGACTTCATGGTCGACCTCGGTCGCGCCGTCCTTGCGTTCTTACCGAGCGTCCTGACAGCGATCATCATTCTCGCAATCGGGATCATCGTCAGCAACCTCGTCAAACGTACGATGGACAGCCTGTTCGGTAACTCTGAACTGAAAGTCCTCTCAAGCGTTGCGAAGTATGCGATCCTTGCACTTGCTGTCTTCATGGCACTTGATCAATTGGGTGTTGCTGATACGATCGTCAACTCAGCCTTCATCTTGATCTTGGGAGCACTTGCGCTTGCGTTCGGTCTT
>NZ_LMPR01000013.1:350-36770 GCF_001423925.1 Exiguobacterium sp. Leaf187
CTGCAAAAGAAAGCAGAGAACACGGAAGTTGACACATCGAACCTTCCAAGTAAGTCAGCATCGACTTCTTCATCACCGAGCTTGAAAGATGCAGCAAAAGGTGCAGCTTCGCAAGCAGCAGATGATGTCACACCAGATCGTGCACCACGTTCAGCGCGTTCATCTTCAACGGATGAGACGACACATGGTACACCAAAAGGTGCATTGCCAGAAAACGATTTAGCACAACAAGATGATTACCCGATCGACCCGAATGATCATAAAAGTCCTAACTTTGATCGTCCAAAGGATTCACGTAGACCCAACGACCCACCACCTGATTTCAATCAATTTTAAACAAAAAATACAGCAAATGATCAATTCGAAAAGGACATTATTTACTAATGTCCTTTTACTTACGATAGAGAGGTGAACAACATTGAAACTCATCAAAGGAGATCAACTTACAAGTCACCTAGAGAAACATATTTTTATACAGTGCTTTGTTTTTGAAAATATCATCACTACAGCGAATGCGGCGAAAGTTAAGATATACTTCAATGAACCAATTTCACACTATTCAACGAGCCCTAAACAATTAGAATCTGCTCGGATTTTTGTTGGTGAAGTTCATTATCATCTAAGTCTTCCGACGCTTGAGAAGCGTTTTTATCTCGAGTTCTCAAATGGAAGCAAGCATCAAATCGTATTAGCTGCTCATGAGCCAATAGACGAAGTAATTGTCCTACTTCAGTATTTCTTTATGAATTATTCAAGGTAATTTAAAAAGCGAGAAGTAGTCTTTAGACTACTTCTCGCTTTTATGGGAGTTTGATTATATCGATGCTCATTTGCTGACACGGTACAAATAAGTCATCAAGTTTAATCAAATGAAATAACATTACTAATATATTCCCAGAGAGTTAATAATTAAACCTTTTAAAGACAATTTTATTAGTTAAATCTTGATATAGTTAATCGAGTTTACAACAGTAATTTCAAAATAATTGAAATAATGATAAAATATTATAGACTAGATAATTTTTATACTTAGAATAATGGAGGAACATAATGAAAGTTGATTCACTAAGTGCAACGAATTCTTACAAAGAGAATATACACCTTTTAGAATTCGTTCATGAGATTGAATTCTATGACCATCATTTACATAAAAAAGAGTTGCAGTACCCTTCTTTAATGAAACATTTACAAAGACAAGCAAATCTATTAACGATTCAAGCATTAAATAATTTGACTTCTATACATTTAGCGGAAGAACGTATGATTCAACTGGTAAGAAACACATATGTCCCTTTTCATATACAAGAACGTGAGCTCGCTGGCCATCGTGATGCCCTCTCTTATATACATGATCATCACATCGACTATTCAGTTTATGATTTTCGCATCGTGTATATTATTCATAAGGAAATAAATCAGCATTTGACTACAAACCAATTCAATGAAAAAACAAGTTTATTTCCTGAGAACCCTTTACTTCCCCACTCCATCACGTCGACTAGTCAATGTCTTTCTACAGCTGACCTTCAAAAGTTATTTTTTGAATTTCAATCATCAATTGAAGTCCAAAAAATGCATCCTTTAATTGCAATTCCTTTATTACTCCATAAATTCTTTAAACAAATAAGAGGTCATTATGATGCATTAAGACTCATGAGGCTGTTGAATATCTACTTACTTCACCAATTTGATTATCGAATCCAATGTTACTTTTCACTCGATCGACAATTTAATGAATCCTACGACAGTTTTCATGACAGCTTTCTACAAAGATTTAAGGATCAAGATGCCGATGCGATCTTACCGTTACATCAATGGACTCAATTCTACTTAGAAACTGTTCTAACAGCTTACAAAGAAATAGGCGGCTTTATTAATGCTTATAAAAACCGTTCCATTTCCGAAATAAAGATGGAGCAAATTTTTACGTTTATAACGTCCCAATCGGAACCCTTCACAAAACAACAGTTGCTAGAACATCATCCTGAGGCAGGTAAACAGCTTGTCGAAAAAATGTTGCGTATTTTGCGAAATAAAGGTCAGATACGATGTATCGGAAAAGGAAAGAACATAAAATGGGAATGGATATCAGAAAAAAAGAACACAATAATGTCATAATTCTTACTTTCTGCTTCGTTTGTTCATTCAACTATCTTAAACAATGAGTTGTGGTTGACTCATAAGAACTTCCTCTTTTCTCCACAGCAATGATGGGTAATCAAATCATCTGTTTTTGATAGAATCAATGTTCGACATCCTAAACAAGAAAACAATTTGATCTTAGCAGTTTTTGTAGTCAAAGCATTTCTTCTTAATTCGTTTTCAAAAATGAATTTAGATTGATAAGCAGAAACTGAATAAGAATACATTTTCAAATCCTCCTTATAGATTGCTAGAAATAATGCTTGTTGTCGTTTTTTCTTCTATCGTATTAAACTAAGAATAGTATAGTTTAGTATATACCCGAATTTAAAGATGTATAAATAGTTATATATGTGATTGAAAATACTATTTACTTTTTCATCATCCAGTCCGATATATGAACTATACTCTCGTTACTAATTTATTTAGGAGGTTGAGCATGAGCGGGAAAAAACACTCCATTCGCACTCGATTATTGTTGATTATCGGACTAATCTTTACTTTATTTTTTATTATAAGTAGTGCATCACTTTACTTTAATACTAAACAGACTGCATTATCTACCTTAAAAGCTACAGCTGAAAAAGATGCGTTACGTATTGCAAATACAATTAATTTAGAGAAATATGAATCCTTTCTAAATGAACTAACGCCATCAGCAAAGTACGACCAATTACGTGAACAATTAAATACCCTTCGCAAGGAAAATGGCTTAATGTATGCGTACACAGCACGAGTAGAAAATAATAAAGTTCATCTTTTAGTAGATGGATTACCTGCAAAGGACGCTGTAAAAATCGATTCCCCTGCGACTGGAGCAAAAGCAAAAGACATGAAAGATGTTTTAAAAGGACAAACTTTTGCGACTGATGTCATTCAAGATCCTGATTATGGCGAGTACATCAGTGTGTATGTACCTTTGAAAAGTTCTTCGGGTCAAGTCATTGGTATTTTAGGAACAGATATTGCTGCAAAAGAAGTCACTGAATTAACGACTTCTTTGTTAAAACAAAACCTTCCTCTCTTTATTGGCTTATTATTGTTGTTACTTCTTGGAACGCTTACCTTGTTATATATTGTTCTTGGACGAAAGTTAAGACCGCTCGAAACATTGCAATCAGTCGCAGACCTAATTGCTAAAGGACATCTTAAACAAGCAAAACAAACATTAACGGATTTGACTATTCCTTCAAAAGATGAAATTTATGCGTTAGCAATCTCCATTCGTGACATGAATGAGATGCTACGAGTAATGATTGCTGATATTAAACAAACATCAAATCTTGTCACGACGACCAGTCATTCAATCGATCACAGCACGACAGAAGTATTAGATGGTTCTACACAAATTGCGCGTACAATGGGAGAGATCGCAATCGGTACAGAGAACCAGACCCATGTCACACTGTCTTTAAATGAAGAAATGCAAAGTTTTTCTTCGCTGATTCAAACTGCCTCCGAATCTGGTCGGACCATTCAAGAGACAACCATAGATATGGCTTCGTTAACAAAAATTGGACGTGACCAAATGCAACAGTCAGTAGAAAGAATGAATCACATTCATCAACAAGTCGTTCAATCTGCCGATCAGGTCGAGCAGTTGAAACAACAATCTTCTGATATTCAAGCTTTAGTCGGGATCATTCGTGGTATTTCGGAACAAACCAATCTTCTTGCGCTTAACGCAGCTATTGAAGCCGCTCGAGCTGGTGAACAAGGTAAAGGATTTGCTGTAGTCGCTACAGAGGTGAAAAATCTGTCGAGTCATGTTGCTAGTAGTGTAAGTGAAATCGCCTCAATCGTTACCTCAATCGAGACGAGTGCCGCTCAAATGCAACAGAGTTTCTCTACTACAGTGCAAGCAACGGAGAGTGGTAAGCAAATTGTTCTTGAAACGGATAAGACATTTGAGAATCTATCTACTCAGGTTACAGACGTCTCTACGTCAACCAGACATATGACTGAGAAAATGAATCATGTTTTAGCTTCTGAGCAAAAAATCCGAATGGCGCTTGAGGAGATAGCTGCAGTTGCAGAAGAACACACAGCAAGTAATGAAGAAGTGGCAGCTGCATCGGAGCAGATGATTGCTACCATCACTACATTGCACGATTTAGTAGAAAACTTGAATGAGCGAACGAATCATTTGGAATCAGAATCGAAAAAATTTGATATTTAAGTTTTTCTATACGGAAAGGTGACCTTTAAAATTTAAAGCACCTTTCCGTTTCTTTTAATTTTTTTTTTAAGATAAACTCTATGAACCATTAAAGTTTTTTTAAAACACTCGTAAGTAATAAATAATAGAAGGGATTTATCGTAATATGACTGAACAGCTAAATTCTTTTTCTTCACTTTCTCCTGCTATTCAGAAAGAAAAAATGGTCCGTTTAATTCAAGGACTTCAGCAAATTCATACTACGCCAATAAAGGCAAGCCATTACATCACTCTTACGGAATTCCTTCCATACCCACCATATGAAGAAGTCCTTCAACTTTACGGAACGTGGAAGAATTTTTTAATTGAAAGTGGCGTGATAAAAGCATCTGCTAAGCCACAAAAAACATCAATTAGTCGTACCCCAAAAGAAAAGCCAATATTGATTCAGAACAAATTATCAATAGAAGAAAGCTTACACTTATGTTCTAAAAAAATCGGTCCTTCATTTACTGTACGTCAGTATACTGAATTGAGAAAAAAATACCCTTCTATGATGAGTGCTAGTAACATTACACATCATCACGGGAGCTGGAAACTAGCTTTAACTTACCATGGATATCTTTCAGGTGAGGCCCAATCGAAAAAAAATTGTCTGAAAGCCCTGGAGTCTGCCCAAATAGATTTTAATACGTGTAACCTCACCATAACGCAATATCGAAAATGGCTAAAAAATAATGTAGGACCATCTGTTCCAATGATCAAGCTAAGATTTGGGAATTGGAAAAATGCGCTATCATTTCTCACTGACTAATTTTTCGTCACTTTTGAACGATAGAATTGTCTAGAAGAAGGGTATACACGGTAATATGTCATATTTATTTGATCATCCGTTCGCTGATTCGTACCTTAAGTTTTTAGGCAGATGAATCGGTCACATGGGAGGAGGTATATCCTTTGGATAAGATTACTTTCGTCGTTCATTTGGTTTTACTATTTATTTTAAACGTGTGTTATTTAAATGAAGCATTGCACATCGGTTCTGTACTTATTTTGATTCTTTTATCTATCATCGAGGCTGTTATTCTTCAATTACTACTGAAACCACTCTTATCAAATCGGTCTATTTTTCGTGCTGCCACACAAAACCAAAGAGAAAAAACTGAACTTTCTCAGTAAGATTAACTCAGCATTAGATAAAGCAACAGATAGAAACCTATGGAGAAACATATACTTTTTAAAAGTATATGTTTCTCCATTTCTTTTGCTTCCAACACGAGAATCTCTTAGATTGCTTTAGTTGTAGATGAATACTTAAAAGGTAGAGGAAAAATTACTAACTGCAATGATTTTTGGAACGACTCCTCTTTAATAATGTAATGTGGCTTTTTTTATTTACATTCGTCTATCAAGTGACTAGTGTTGACAAAAGACTTTACACTCGCTTCACTATCTGAAAATTTTTACTTTAAAGGATAATCTAAACAATTGATAACATATACCGATATTACTGTCTGTATGGAAAAAACTCAGGAGGACTTGTATGCAAAACAAACGTACGCATTCTTTAAGAAACAGACTATCCCTTATTATCGGTATGATTCTTCTTTTATTTTTCTTGTTCAGTAACGTCGCCCTCTATTTCAACACCACACAAACGGCACTGTCTACTCTCAAAAAGACAGCTATCCAAGATCTCCAAAGGATCTCAAAACAAATTGATCCTACATTATATGAGCGTTTTCTCGCTCAACCCGAAAAAGGAACAGATTATGAGAAGCTTCGTTCTCAGTTAGATGATCTGCGTCTGCAAAATGGTCTTCTATATACGTATACCGCACTCGTAGAAGATGATCACGTAAAGCTCATGGTAGATGGTAGCTCTTCGGAGAGCGCAAGTGACATCGGAGAACCTTCAACCGGCGCTTCTTATAAAGACGTAAAAGACGTTCTTTCAGGTAAGACACACGCTACTGATATCATCGAAGACAAGAAATACGGTAAATATATCAGTGTTTTTGTTCCGATTAAATCCACTGACGGCAGCGTTATTGGTATTTTAGGTGGGGATATTTCAGCAGATGAGGTCCATGAACTCACGATGGCTCTCGCTAAACAAAACTTCCCGCTCTTCTTTTTAGGCCTCATCCTCTTCCTTGGCATCACATTGATTTACTTACGGTGGATTCTTATGCGCAAGCTTGATCCAATTCGTACGCTCCAAGAGGTCGCTCAATTCATTGCAGCAGGTGATTTAAAAAATGCGGATCTTCGATTGCGAGAGTTGAAGGTGAGCGCGAACGATGAGGTCCACTCCCTTGCAGTATCGATGCAAGACATGAACGACATGTTGAGTAAGATGATTGGCGAAATCAAAAAAACTTCTACATTGATCACTCAAACTAGTGAAACCATCGACTCTAGTTCACAGGAAGTCCTCGACGGATCGACGCAAATCGCGCATACGATGACAGAGATTGCTGTAGGAACTGAGAGCCAGACTCACGTGACTCATTCTCTCAACGAAGAGATGAATGCGTTCGCAGGTTTGATTCAGAGTACGGATGAAGTCAGCACGAATATTAATAACGCTACGATCGAGATGAATGAATTGACACAAGAGGGTCGCGCTCACATGCATCAGTCTGTCGAGCGAATGAACGTCATCCATTCTCACGTCCAACGTTCAACGAATCAAGTGCAAGAGCTCAATCGACAATCAGAAGAAATCCAAGGTCTCATTTCTATCATTCGTGATATCTCTGAACAAACCAATCTCCTGGCACTGAATGCTGCGATCGAAGCAGCTCGTGCCGGCGAGCAAGGGAAAGGATTTGCCGTCGTCGCTTCTGAAGTGAAGAATCTCTCCATGCACGTTGCAGAAAACGTCAGTCAAATCTCCTCTATTGTAAACAATGTCCTCATCAGTACTCGATCGATGGAAAAAAGTTTTACTGAGACAGTCAGTGAGACAGAGGCCGGTAAGCAATCCATCCTTGATACGGATCAATCTTTTAGTCGATTGACAGAACACGTCGATGTCGTGTCCCAGTCTTCACAACATATGGCGCGTCAAATGCAGAACGTCCTTCAATCAGAAAATCGCATTCGTCACGCGTTAAGCGAGATTGCATCCGTCGCCGAGGAACATACTGCAGGAAACGAAGAAGTCGCTGCAGCATCAGAACAGATGATTGGTACGGTCACCGCTTTGCATGACTTAGTTGTCACTTTAAACGAAACGACAGATGTTTTAGAAAAAGGGACAAATCGCTTTAAGATTTAAGGGTAATATCTTTCACCAAAAAACATCCCCTTTGTAGAATTGCTCTACAAAGGGGATGTTTTGTTTTGACTTCATGGCCGTTTAACTCGACACCGCGTATACGACATTCACTATATTTCATATGAGTAAAAAGCTAGTATTGATTCTACTTAAATCGGCTTATCAAAATATGGCTTCTTATCAATACCCCACGTAAAGATCTGTGCCCGTGTATGACGATTCGGATCGTACAAAGGGTCACCCTCAATTTCCGTGTAGGTCCGTGCATGATAGACAATAACGTCGCGTCCCTGCTCATCTATCGTAAAGCTATTATGTCCTGGTCCATATTGGCTAGCCGCATCGTTCGTCGCGAAGACTGGCCGCAATGACTTTTCCCAAACATCCGGATTCAGTGGATCATCGTCTTCTGAAGCACTCAACATACCCATGCAATAATTCTCATCCGTTGCACTAGCAGAATACGTAATGAAGATTTGTCCGTGACGCTTCAGGACTGCAGGTCCTTCGTTCACCAGAAAGCCTTTTGTCTCCCAATCAAGCTCTGGCTTTGTCAACATGACTTGCGGTTTTTGAATGGTCCAAGGATTCTTTAAAGAAGCGATATATAGGTTCGAGTTCCCTTCGATGAAAGGATCTTTTTGTGCCCATACTAAGTAATGAACATCTTGATGTTCGAACACGGTCGCATCAAGGGCAAATGAATCCCACTGTGTTTCAATTTGTCCTCGTTCTATCCATTCGCCTTCTAGCGGGTTGTCCGAACCATTCTCTAACACAAACATGCGATGATCAAAGAGTCCGTTTACAATTTCACGTGACTTCGCAGCTGCAAAATAAAGATACCATTTCCCATGAATATGATGTAATTCGGGTGCCCAAATCAGATCACTCATCGGACCAGTATCAGGTTTGACCCAAGCTGTCACCGCTTCTACATCTTTTAGTTCATGAAGAGATTTAGCACGACGCAATTCGATTCGATCGTATTCGGGAACGGATGCTGTGAAATAATAATAACCATCAGAATGAAGATACACCCATGGATCTGCCCGTTGCTCTAAAACAAGATTCCGATCCTCTGTCTGGTTCATCGTGTGACCTCCTTGTTGACCATCCTGTTTTTAAAAATAGGCATATCTCCCTGCCAAGAAAATGGTCGTATATACGTATGGCGATTCGGATCCCATAATGGATCACCTTCGATATCTTTATAGTTCCGCGCATGATAGACAATTATATCGGTCCCATCTGCGAGTGTCGTGAAACTGTTATGACCTGGTCCGTATTCACGAATTGACTCATTTGTCGTAAGAATGGGTTGCGGGTATTTTTTCCAATGAGTGGCATCTAACATATCTTCTTTTTCATCGATACGAAGAAGACCTACACAATAGTTATGATTTGTTGCACTTGCTGAGAACGTCACATATATATGTCCATTCCGCTTCATAACAGCAGGTCCTTCGTTCACCAGAAAGCCGACTTTTTCCCATGAATATTCAGGTGTTGCAATCATGGTCTGGGGCCCTGTCAATGTCCAAGGATTCTCCATTTCAGAAATATAGAGATTGGAATTCCCTTCAATTTTAGGATCTTTCTGAGCCCAAATGTAATATAACCGGTTCTCATGCTCGAAAGTTGTTGCATCGAGGGCGAACGATTCTTTCCATGTCTTGATTCGTCCTTTTTCCACCCATTCGCCTTCCAACGGATTGGATGAAACATTCTCGAGAACATACATGCGATGATCAAAAATAGCATCTTCACGTGCCGCCGCGAAATAGAGATACCATTTCCCTTGAATATAATGCAATTCTGGCGCCCAAATGTTGGCACTCATAATTCCAGTGGAGCGCTTCTTCCACACGACTTTCTCTTCTGCTCCAGTCAATTCCCCGAGCGTCTGAGCGCGACGTAGCGGAATCCCGCTAAAATCAGGTAAGGACGCCGTAAAATAATAATAGCCATCTGTATGACGCATGATCCATGGATCCGCGCGTTGTTCTACGATTGGATTTACGATTGTCTCTGTCATAATGAACGCTCCTCTGTTTCAAAGTGGGTCGTTTGTAAGCTCAACTGTTTTAACAGGGTGTGTCTTTCGCGAAGCCGATACGCTTCTCTCTTGCTACTCGCCAGGAGAAGGGGTGAAATACCGATTTCCTCTGGTCGAATCGGGGCTTGTAACGAATTAAAAACGGACTCCATCTTCTGTCGTGTCGGGAGCTGAGTCGCCCACTCCTCCATCTCCCTCGGTACAGTAGACTGCTCTTGAATCATCGTTTTATAGGTATCGATGAGTTCCATCGTCGCAATTGCAACTTTGGTGCCATGCAAGACCGCCGGACGTTCGTGTGTCAAGAAGTCCATCTCCCAGTAATGAGAGAGGTGGTGTTCTCCACCAGATGCAGGATGTGAGTGTCCAAAAATCAACATCGCAATTCCTGATAAAATCAATGAATCCATCAGCTGATCTAAACCTTCCGCTTTTTCTGCATAGATATCTGGTAGAGCTTTTACACAATCGAATAAAGCTTGTTCTGTCAATCGAGCAACTACAGGACAAAAGGGTTCTTGTCCATCAGAGGCACCAAAACGCCAATCCAGTAAGGAGGTGTACTTCCCAAGCATGTCGCCGACACCTGCCGCCACTAACGCACGAGGTGCATCACGGATAATGTCGCTTGGGATGAATACTGCAATTGGTGAGACGAGCTGATAGGTGATTTTCTTCCCTCTTATGATTAAGGGGGCTCCTTTTGAAGTAAATCCGTCCACTGAAGGAGCGGTCGGCACAGATAAGAATGGGATTTTTGCTTTCGCAGCACAAAACCGCGTCACATCATGAATGGTACCTGCTCCAAGTGCAATCAATGCATCCACACTATCATTCAGCTCGAGCATTACTTGTACAACTGCTAGTTCATCAGCTGCGACGTCCCCTTGTTTGTTCGGTGAGAGCGTGACTAAGGTGACATCAATTCCTACCGTCATCAATGCTTTCTGCAACGGGGAATAACCGACCGTCTGCGTAGTGACATCAGCGATGACGAGAAGATGCCGCCACTCTTTCTTCTGCACAAACTTGACTAGCGATTGCCACACCTTTTCCGAGGCATTGATTTGCTCAATCGAAATCGGATGGTGTGGATTTCCACAAAAACATGTGGCAACCTGCTTTTGTATCTGTTCGAGGTTCATCGACTGACTCCTTTCCCGACACGATATTCCGTTTCCCAGTGATACGTCTGCCCCGCCGATAATTGGATAGAAGGAAAATTACTGTGATGAACGGCGTCAGGAAGATGTTGAGGCTCCAGACAAACACCATAATATTTTCGAGAGCGTCCCTCACGTAACATCGTTTCTTCATTCATCTGGTTTCCTGAATAGAGCACGAGAGCAGGTGCAGTCGTAGACAACATCAAGGAGCGTTTACTTTCAGGATCGTACAGCGTCGCTTTTCGTTGGTCGTCGAATACAAAAGGATGATCATAACCATTGACGAGTTGATTTTGTGGATGGCTTGAAGCTGGACCATCTCCCAGCATTCGTCCTGATCGGAAGTCGAAAGGGGTCTGATCGACATCCAATAGGCGACCTGTAGGAATCAAATCATTTCGAAGCTCAGCAAATTGATTAGCCGGTAACGTCAATTCATGCTGTAAGACATCTCGGTTTCCGCTACTTAGATTGAAATACGTATGATTTGTCATATCAACCACTGTATCTGTGTCACTGGTTGCCTGATACGTAATCTTGACACCGTCTTTTAACAATACAAACGAAGCTCTGACATCGAGTGCACCCATATAGCCATTCTCACCATCAGGACTTACATACCGAAGAATGAGATGCGTATTGGATACGTCTTCCACTTTCCAGAATCGACAGTGAAGACCGTCTCCTCCGTGAAGATGATGCTTCCCTTCGTTTTGAGACAGATGGTACGTTACACCGTCCATATCGAATGTTCCGTCCTCGATTCGCCCAGCCACACGGCCGACCGTCGCGCCCAAGTAATATGTGTCTGTCATGTATTCCTCAACCGTATCGTAAGACAAGATGAGGTTTTTCCATCCCTCATCTTGAATCGAAAACTCTTGCAGAGTTGCTCCATATGTCAATATACGTAAACGACACATATCGTTCTCGAGCGTAAATGCCGTCTGATCTATTACTTCTTGTCGTTCCATCTCAAGTCGCTCCTTTTTCACCAAACCTTCACCGGACAATGCTTCGTTGCAAGGCGTGCCCGATAAGAGACATAGCATCCGCATTTCAAACAGGTATCGTCCTGGTAAAACGAACAGACTGCACATTGACGAAGACGTTCCTGATATTCAGCGTCCGTGACTTGTGCCATGACTTCCGCGTCGATGGTCAATAACCAATCAGTGTCTACTTCTGTTGGAGGACAAGTACGACACCGTCTTGTCTCGACGACTTTCATCTCAGCGAACCGCCAGTGTGATGACGCTCATCGCTGGAACATCCATGATGAGCTTCCCGTCTTCCGTCACCTTGACCTCATGCTCACGTGGCGCAACCACGTCTGGTTGTTCAAATGTATTATGGGCATTGAGATGATCTGCTGTTAAAATGCGCGCTGATACGTCCGAAATCGTACCCATTCCTCGCAGATCAATTTCGACCTTATCGCTGTTTTGATGATCGAGCTGGCAGAGGCTAATATGCAATACACCATCAGCATCACGAGAAGCTGTCGCGTTTACAGAAGGAATCGATTCTTCTTTGGCTACATAGTCACGCGTGATGGCTGCTAGCTCGACACGTTCAGCATCTTGATGGACACGATACATCTCAAAGACATGGTATGTCGGTGTGAGAATGAACTGGTCTCCCTCCGTTAAAATCATCGCTTGAAGTACATTGACCATTTGCGCGATATTCGCCATGTGAACACGGTCATTATGCTTATGGAAGATATTGAAGTGAATTGCTGCGACGAGTGCATCCCGAATAGAGTTTTGTTGATACAAGAAGCCTGGATTTGTTCCTGGTTCAACGTCAAACCATGTTCCCCATTCATCGATGATGAGACCGACCCGCTTCTCTGGATCATATTGATCCATGATTTGTCCATGCTTTGTAATCAGTTCATCCATGTAATAAGCACGTTTCAAGGTGAGGAACCATTCATCTTCCGTAAAGTCTAGCGCTGATCCCTTACCTAACCAAAAATCGCCTGGGATCGTGTAATAGTGAAGGCTGAGACCATCCATCATCGTACCCGCTTCACGCATAAGAACTTCAGTCCATTTATAATCATCAATGTTTGCACCACCAGCAATCTTGTAGAGTTGATTGCCATCGTAGTTACGCACATAGGTCTGATAGCGTCGATATAGGTCGGCATAATATTCCGGACGCATATTTCCACCGCAACCCCAGTTCTCGTTACCAACACCGAAATACGTAAGCGACCATGGCTCTATACGGCCATTCTCCTGACGCCAGTTCGCCATCGGTGACTCACCATTGAACGTCATGTACTCCACCCATTCAGACATCTCTTGGACGGTTCCACTTCCCACGTTTCCACAAATATAAGGCTCACACTCTAGTAGTTCACAAAGACGCATAAATTCATGGGTTCCGAAATGATTGTTTTCAACGACGCCACCCCAATGTGTATTGACCATCCGTTTTCGGTTTTCATTCGGTCCGATACCATCTTTCCAGTGGTATTCGTCTGCAAAGCACCCACCCGGCCAGCGTAAGACCGGAATGTTCAATTTCTTCAATGCTGTTAGTACATCGTTCCGAATGCCATCTGTATTCGGTATGGTCGACTCCGGACCGACCCAAAGACCTTCATAAATACAACGCCCGAGGTGTTCCGCAAAGTGTCCATAGATATGTTTACTGATTTTACCTTTTGGTAAATCCACGTTGACGATCAATTGTGTTGCCGCTTCTTTTGTATTTAACGTTGATGTGACGAGTTGGTTATTCATAGTATCTCCTCCAAGAAAAGGGACCTAGCAAGGTCCCAATAAATTATGGTCGATAGTACAGTTCATTCCAACGTAACTCATTATTAAATCGAACCGTCTCCGTTTCTTTATCGATAACAGCAATTTCAATGTTCAGAAGTTCTGCGAAGTCGCGCAATTGTTCAGTTGTTACTTCGTACGAGTAACAAGTATGGTGCGCTCCCCCGGCTTGGATCCAGTTTTCGACAGCTTGAGCCATCGATGGTTCTGTTTTCCATAGAACACGTGCCACCGGAAGATTCGGCATTGCTTCCTCAGGTTGGATGCCCTCAACTGTGTTTACCAAGAGACGGAAGCGATGTCCTAAATCAATCAGACTAGCGTTCAATGCCTTGCCATTCTGTCCTTCGAATACCATCCGCGCTGGCGCTTCACGATCTCCGATTCCGAGAGGATGAACTTCGATTCTAGGCTTATCGACCGCAATCGTCGGACAAATCTCGAGCATATGCGCTCCGAGTACCATCTCGTTGCCTGGTTCAAAATGATAAGTATAGTCTTCCATGAAAGATGTCCGTTCGTTGCTCGCCATGATTTTCATAAGTCGAACAAGTGCTGCGGTTTTCCAGTCTCCTTCTCCAGCAAACCCGTACCCTTGCTCCATCAATCGTTGGACGGCTAGTCCAGGTAGTTGATTGATGCCATGTAGGTCTTCGAAGGTTGTCGTGAAGGCCGTGTATCCACCTGCTTCAAGAAAAGCTTTCATGCCGAGTTCGATGCGCCCTTGATAGCGGACCGATTCCTGGAATGCTTCTTCTTCCATTCCAGTATTCGTCATTTCATACCGCGTGCGATATTCTTCCATCAAGTCATCTAAATCCGACTCCGATACCGCATTCATATAGGTGACGAGATCACCGACACCATACCCATCGACCGTCCAGCCCAGTTGAATCTGGGCTTCGACTTTATCACCTTCCGTCACCGCTACATTCCGCATGTTGTCACCAAAACGCGCGACCTTTAAGTTCTTACTTTCCGCTAACGCATGTGCCACATTCATCCAAGATGACATCTTTTGGCGTGTGAGTTCATCTTCCCAATGTCCGACGAGTACTTTTCGCTTCACGTTCATCCGACTTGTGATAAAACCATGTTCACGATCACCGTGCGCCGACTGATTGAGGTTCATGAAATCCATATCGATCGCATCCCACGGGATGTCACGATTGAACTGTGTTCCAAAATGAAGCAAAGGTTTTTGTAACACACGCATCCCACTGATCCACATTTTCGATGGTGAGAAGGTATGCATCCATGTGATCACACCGGCACAGGCATCATCAGCATTCGCCCGCAACATCATCTGCCGAATTTCTTCTGCATTTTTGACGACTCCCTTGTAAACAATTCGATCTCGGAAGACATCCGCTGCATCTAATCCTGAGACGATCTCTTTCGAATGTGTTTCGACTTGACGAAGTACCTCCTCACCGTAGAGCATCTGGCTTCCTGTCACGAACCAAAATTCGTGTGTGTTTGCTGTCAACATTTAAAATCCCCCTCATCTAGCTATGTGCACCTATCATTTCTGACCGTAGTAGGCGTTTTCTCCATGTTTGCGCAAGTAGTGTTTATCTAAGATGCTTTGTTTGATGGGTGCTAATCCTGGATTCAGATTCAAGGCATGAATACCCATCTTGGCTACTTCCTCAAGTACGACTGCATTGTGTACGGCTTCATCCGCATCCTTGCCCCAACAAAAAGGTGCATGATTTGCGACCAGTACACCGGGTACGGCAACAGGTTCTAAATGCAGTTCGTTCAGCGTCTCAATGATGACGTTTCCGGTTTCCAGCTCGTACGCCGTCTCGATCTCTTCATCAGATAATTCACGTGTACACGGAATTTCTCCGTAAAAGTAGTCGGCATGTGTCGTCCCAAAGGCAGGAATCGCTCGCTTTGCTTGCGCCCAGCTCGTCGCCCAAGGGGAATGCGTATGGACAATGCCTCCTATCTCAGGCAGAGCCCGATACAAAGCCAAATGTGTTGGCGTATCAGAAGATGGACGAAGATTGCCCTCGACGACGTTGCCTTCTAAATCGACTACGACCAAATCCTCTATCGCCAAAGCATCATACGGGACACCGCTCGGTTTGATGACGACCAAACCCGCATTTCGATCAATCCCACTAACATTCCCCCACGTAAAGGTGACCAAGTCATGCTTCGGTAATGCTAGGTTCGCTTCAAGCACTTCTTCTTTTAATTGACGACTCACCATACTGGTTCCCCTTTCTGACGTGACGCTTCCGCCTTAATTTTCTTTAATCGCTTCATCACATCATTTTCTCCACGACCGAAATAATCGTATAGCTTCGTGTATTCAGCAAACAGCGCCTCATACACTTCAACGTTTTCTGGAATCGGAAGATATGTTTTTTCTTTTACACGTCCCATCTTCGTCGCTGCTTCAGTGATGGTGGCATAACCACCTCGTTCTGCTCCTGCGGCTACGGCACCGAACATGGCAGATCCTAAAGCTGGAGTTTGAGAAGAGGCTGAAATCTTGATTTCCATGTTTAGGACGTCGGCATAAATCTGCATCATCAAGGCATTTTTCTCCGCAATTCCTCCTGCAGCGTATACTTCGTGGACGGGAACACCGCTTGTTCGGAACGCTTCAACAATCGTTCGCGTGCCATAAGCAGTCGCTTCGATCAATGCGCGGTAGATATCTTCTGGTTTCGTCAGTAATGTTGCACCTAGAAGTACTCCCGTCAGATTCGTATCTACCAGTGTAGAACGATTTCCATTCCACCAATCAAGAGCGATCAATCCATGTTCACCGACGCGTTGCATCGTTGCCTTATCAGTCAATAATTGGTGCGTACTAACACCTTGAATGTTCGCTTCTTGCAAATAGTCACTTGGTACACAGTTTTCGATGAACCATTCGAAATGATCTCCGACACAGGACTGACCAGCTTCATATCCCATTAACCCTGGTAAGACCCCATCTTCGACGATACCGCACATACCGGGTACGACCTGTTCCTCTTCACCAAGCAGGATATGACAAGTAGACGTTCCCATCACCATCAACAACTTACCGGGTTCTGTGATTCCAACCGCAGGTACTGCAACATGAGCATCTACATTACCTACTGCAACGGCAGTTCCCGGAAGGAGACCGATTCGTTCTGCAAAGGATATTGTTAATTCTCCTGCTTTGGCCCCAATGGGTGAGATGTCGTTTGAAAGCTTCTCCTCGACTACGTTCTCAAGTCGTGGATCTAACGCTTTGAAAAACTCTTTAGAAGGATAGCCTTCCTGTTTGTGCCAGATCGCTTTATAACCGGCCGTGCAACTATTGCGTACCACTTTTCCAGTTAACTGAGAAACGACCCAATCCGTCGCTTCTAAAATTTCGTGAGCAGCTTCGTAAATGGAGGGTGCTTCGTTTAGAATTTGCCAGACCTTCGGAATCATCCATTCGGATGAAATTTTTCCGCCGTAGCGTTTTAAGAAAGGTTCTTCTCGTTCACTCGCAATACGGTTCAAAGCGTCTGCCTCATCTTGAGCTGCATGATGCTTCCACAACTTCACATAGCTATGCGGATTATCTTGATACTCTTCACGGAAGCACAACGGATTTAAATCGACATCGATCGGTAGAATCGTACAAGCTGTAAAGTCGATACCAAGCCCAATGACTTGTTCCTTCGTAATACCTGCCTCTTTGACAACTGCGGGGATCGTCAATTCTAGGACCTCTAAATAATCACGCGGATGTTGGAGTGCCCAGTCATGTTCAAGCCGTGTTTTTCCATCAGGCAAAAATTGATCCATTACTCCATGTGTATATGGTTTGACTGCAGTCGCCACTTCATGACCTGTTTCGACATCAATCAAGACGGCTCTACCTGATTGCGTGCCATAATCAATTCCGATTGTATATTTCGACATTTCATCACCCTACTCCCAAAAAGAATACGCTTACATTTCAGAAGAAAAAATAAAGTGTGTGGGCACTCCCTCATTTTCATCCGGACAAATAATCAAAATTTGTGCAGAAAACTTAAATAAACAATAAATTTGTACGTATAACTTACACTATGATTGTATCAATTATTTAGGAATTAGCAATCATTTTTCAGAGAAATACGCAATTATTTACGTTTTTTTCTATTTATTAAACCTTTAATCTTCTTCAATACAGTTATTTGTCCGTACAAATAATTGATTTAACGTTTTTTTGTCCAAATTGCTGTTCCATCCTCACTAAGACCTGTCATGATGATCGTGGATTTCCAATTTTCCCAATCCCACGCTGCACCGACCCGTAATTCATAGCTTTCTTGCCCAATGCGTAGACTAAGGATGTTCTTCTTTAATTGCCACGAACCTTCCTCATCAAGAAGAGTGCCATCTTTTTGCAACTTCAGCTTTCTTGATTGTTGCTGACCATCATCAAATCGCGGAAAAATAATGATTTCCCATTCTCCAACGATCTGGTCTTTTTGAACACTGATATTCTTTTCACCCGCGTATCGTTCAGGCGAAACCACTGGCCACCCATCTTTTGTCCAATACACTTTTCGGATCTGCAATTGCGACCAATAGATATCTTCGCTTGGTCGAGCTTGATGGATAATAAAAGTATCTTCTCCATCCTGTAAAAATGCAGAATGACCGGTCCCCACGTAACCGTCGTCTCCTTCAAAACGGTAGGAGCCAACAATTTTTAAACCAGTATCAAATGATTCATCCGAAGTATCCCGTAAATCACGCCCACGAGAATCAACATAGGGTCCATCGATCGATTTTGATCGCCCAATTCTTACGTTATACGAATCTTCTAACCAACCATATGAAACCATCAAGTAGTAATAACCTGTTTTTGCGTTGTAAAGAATTTCTGGACCTTCTATTCCCATTGTCATATCTTTTCGCTTAGCAAGTAACTTTCCTTCTGACGACTTCTTCATCAATTTTCCCGTATTCGGATTGATTTCCGTTAAGAAGATACCACCAAAATAGGATCCATACGTCATCCACCATTTTCCTGTTTGGTCTTTTAGCACGTGAGGATCAATCGCATTAACCGTTTTTCCATCCCCTTCTTTTGAAGCGATGACGACTCCCTGATCGTGCCATGGTCCCTCAATATTAGAAGCACTCGTCATTCCAATGTACGAGGTACGACTGCCGACTTTTGAGACAGAATAGTAGAGGTAAAATGTACCCTTGATTTTTGTAATCGAGGGCGCCCAAAATGTATTTCCTCCTGTCCAATTGAACGCTTCTTGAGAGACTTCATCAAATACACGACCTGTGAATTGCCAATTAATGAGATCTTTTGATTTCCGAACCTGGATGCCCGGTGTCGGTGCACCTCCTACCATATAATCTGTCGAGAACACATAGTAGGTATCACCTTCCTTTATGATTGCCCCATCATGCGTAAAGTTTGTTGTCCACTTCTTTTCTTGATTCAAAACATCGGGTTGTACATCCATTACCTTCTTATCGAATGGCGCTTTCGGTAAATCCAAATCCTGAAGCGATGCATTGGTAGACCACCAAAAATAAGCGCAACCTACAATGAACAAGACAACCATCCCCATCACCATATTTTTCATACTGTTTTCCTCCTTTAATCACAAACACCCGTCTTAAGCAAAGACGGGTGTTCCATTTTTTCATTACCCCTCACCCTTTAACACCAGAAATGGCAATCGATTCGATGATTTGCTTCTGAAAAATCATGAAGACGATTAACATCGGTAATAATGCGACAACAGACGCAGCCATGATTAACGGATAATCACTTTGGATGGCATAGGATGCATTAAAATTGGCGATGACCAATTGTAAGGTTTGTTTCTCGGGAGAGTTGAGATAAAGAATTGGACCGAGATAATCGTTCCAGATAGCCATGAACCATAGAATTAATTGTGCGGCTACAGCGGGCTTGATCAACGGGAAGACGATTTTATAAAAGATTTGAAAATAGGAGCAACCGTCAATTTTTGCAGCTTCGATGATAGAATTCGGAATACTGTTCAAGAACTGACGTAAGAAGAAAATCATGAAAATATTTCCGAATAAACCAGGTACGATCAACGGAAGAAGTGTATCGACCCATCCGATTTCTGAGAACATCATAAACTGTGGAATCATCAGGACAGGGTACGGAATCATGACAGACGCAAACAAGAGAAGGAAGATTTTATTCTTCCCCCTAAAATTCAACTTAGCGAACGCAAATGCCGCGAGACTCGAGGTGAATGTTCCAACGATCGTGACAGATAGGGCGACAATCAGACTGTTTGATATACCAGACAAGAGCGGACCCATATTCCAAATCTCAAAATACTTATTGAACGATATGTCGGTAGGAATCCACACGGGCGGAAGTGAAAACACTTCATCTTTCGATTTCAGAGAGGTTGACACCATCCATAATAAGGGTGCGATCATGACGATTGCACCCATCGTCAGAAAGATAAAGACGAAGATATCAGTAATCCGATCTTTTTTCTTCACGGACATCGTCTCTACATTTTCTTTTTTACGGGTAAGAGCTAACTGCATGGTCATTCTCCTTTCTAAGGTATTAACGCCTCAATCCAAGTCAAATGATGATTTTTCGTTCATACGGAATTGGAACAAGGTAACGATGAAAATGAAAAGACCGAGAACGAGCGCCATTGCTGAAGCATAACCGAGCTGGAAGTTTCCAAAGGATTTTTGCCAAATGTAGAAGACGGCAGAAGCAGATGAATACTCCGGTCCTCCTGTCGGTGTCATGACGTTGATTTCCGTAAAGATTTGCGCACCACCAATAATATTTGTCACGATGATGAAGAAAGTGACAGGTTTAACCATCGGGAGTGTAATATACCAAAAACAGTGCCAAGCATTCGCACCATCTAACTTCGCTGCTTCATAATATGAACGCGGTACGCTCTGCAAGGCTGCCAAATACAAGAGCATCGTATAGCCAAGACCTTTCCAAATTGCCATGACGATCAACGCCGGTTTAACGGTATTAGCATTTTGGAGCCAGTTCGGACCGTCGATACCGATTAAGTCTAAGAACTGATTCACCAAACCATAATCACCGTTATATGCCCACTGCCACAAAATCGAGACAGCGGCGATGGAAGAAATGACGGGAATGTAATAGATAACCCGGAACGTATTTGTACCAAAAATCCCTCGATTCAAAGCGAGGGCAAGTAATAACGCTAATACGATACCAATGGGAATCCCAATCATCATGAACAGCGTGTTGTACATGGCTTTATAGAAATACTCGTCTTGGAACACGTTAATGAAATTTTCAAGACCAATAAACTTCATTTGTCCAAGTCCGTTCCAGTTCGTGAATGCACCATAGAAGGAATACATTAACGGAATTAAAGCAAACAGAAAGAACCCAATTATCGGAGCCGCAACGAATAGGTAAGCATACCGTTGCTCCGTACGATATAACTTGGAAATCGGTTTTGTCTTCATTTTCTTCCATCCTTTCTACACTAGAGATTCAGGTGGCGACTTACGCCACCCGACTCATCACCTCTAGTTAGTTCGCCTGTTTCTCTTGAGCGATGGCATCATCTAGCAACTTTTGCATTTTTGGTTGCTCTTTTTTCACATAGTCTTCCACTGATGTTTTTCCATCGAGGACAGGCTGGATGTTTTTGAAGAACTCGTCATACCATTCAGCAGTGTATGTTTTTTCTGCTGGCATACCGCGTCCGTAATCATTGATCAAATCAAGGAACTCCTGTTTATTAGCAGGTTTAATGGATGTGTCTTCTACCCAATTTTTAGCGATTTTCATGCTGTTCGGTAATTGTACTTGTGCATCTACCAAAGCCTGTTGTCCTTCTTGATTGGCAGATAAGTACATGGCTAGTTCTGTCGCTTCTTTTTTATGTTGCGTCGTTGACCCTACACCGATTCCGAGTGATCCAACCCAACCAGCTGCTTTCCCTGTTGATCCTGCTGGCCATGGAAGAAGGTCATATTCGAACTTTAATTGATCTTTGAAAGCTGCCATATCCCAAGGACCGACTGGGAAGAACGCCAGTTGCCCTTTCATCCACCGTTGATACGTATCGAGTGTCTGTGACTCTCCAATAGATGGAGTTACTTTATGTTTTAACTGCTGGTCCACAAAAAATTGGAGGGCTTCGATGAATTTTGGATCGTCAATCGTTACCTTCGTTCCCTCTTCATTGATCCAGTCTGCCCCATTACTCCAGACGAATGGTTGCAATGCCCAGTTCACGTTAAATCCAGTGCCATACTGATCCATTTTCCCATCACCGTTCGTATCCTTCGTTAACTTCTTAGCTACCTGAATAAACTCATCCCACGTGTATGGTTTGTCTTTATCCGGAAGTGATACCTTTGCTTTTTCGAACATCGTTTTATTATAGCCGAGCGCAAATGGTCCTAAATCTTTTGGAAGACCGTAAATAGCGCCTTTGCCAAGTACCTTTCCATCATACCGGTATTTATCAACACCTTTTTTCCAGATATCCTCTAACTGGATGTCCTTCGATCCTTCGACGTTCTTTGTGATATCTAGTAGTACACCCGAGTTCACGTAAGCTTTGACTTGAGCCGGATTGTAGAAAAAGACATCGGGTACTTTACGTCCTGCGATAGCAGATTTTAATTTTGTATCATATTGGTCCGGAGCTGTTTGTACCATTGTCACTTTAACGTCTTTATTGGCTTCTTCAAATCGTTTTACTGTTGCTTTGTACGCTTTTAGTTCTTCAGGATTTCCACGAAACATGAATGTGAGTTCGACTTTTCCATCCGCACTTTTACCATCTCCTGAACAACCAGCTAATGCTATTGATGTTGTCATCAAGGCAGTCATAGTTAGCGTAAACATCTTCTTTGTTTTAAAGTTCATTGTGAATTCCTCCAGTGCATTAATTTTCAGTGTCAAAGCGGAATTAAGATGTACGTACATATTTTTTTAAGCAAATACGATATTTTTTATAGCGAAGCCCACACAACGCTATAATAAAAGACAATTAAAACAAGTCAAATGAACAATGAAAGCGTTTTCTGCACAATTTGAGTCTATTACACACATTCGGACATGTCAATTTGATTTTTTGTCATTTATTTCTTTTTTGTACGTACATTTAAATGATTTATCGATTGATTTTCTCTTAAATCCATAGCAAACCGGACAAATCTTTGCTAATATGTAAGTACTATCATATCTTGTACGGATAAGTTTGCTGATACAAGAGAGAAAGCAGGGACGCCTTATGGCACAACGGACAAAATATAGCATCGTGAAGAATCATATACTTGATTGGATTAAGGATGGCACAGTACGTCCTGGTGAAAAAATTCCTCCTGAAAGTGAACTTGTACAATCTTTCCAAGTTAGTCGGCACACGATTCGCCAAGCAGTTGGAGAGCTTGTGAATGAAGGCTATTTGTACCGCGAACAAGGTTCAGGAACTTACTGCTCCCACGTACTTCCTAAACCAGAAGCTGAGATAATCGAGCGCTCTAATAACGGCAAGAATATTGGTGTGATTACAACCTATATGTCTGATTACATCTTTCCATCCATCATTCGAGGAATCGAATCTCATTTAGCTTCGAAAGGATATACTCTGACACTTTCGTGTACAGACAATGATGTAGAAAAAGAGCGTCAATGCCTCGAAATGATGTTAGATCGTCAAGTTGATGGATTAATTGTTGAACCAACCAAAAGTAGTAACCATAATCCGAACATCAAATATTATCTAGAACTTGAGCAACAAAACATCCCCTACTTGATGATTAACCAGTATTACTCCCAATTGATGCCTCCTCATCTCATGATGGATGACGAAAGAGGTGGATTTTTAGCAGCAGAACATTTAATCAATCTTGGTCATGAACGTATCATGGGCTTATTTAAAACGGATGATTTACAGGGAGTTTATCGAATGCGCGGATTCCTCCGTGCGTTTCGTGAGTACAATATTCCTTTAGAGTCAGAATTGATCATCACTTATACCACGGAAGAGTTAGTTCCAAGTTTCTATGATTCGATTGGACGCCTCTTCGAGAGTGAGGATCATCGTCCAAGTGCTGCGGTTTGCTACAATGATCAACTAGCCTTAAGTGTCTTGGATCAGTTAAGGAAGCTACGTCTATCTGTCCCGCAAGATATCTCTCTTGTAGGTTATGATGATTCCGTCCTTGCAGTGGCCACAGAAGTGAAGTTGACTTCGATCATCCATCCGAAACAAGAACTTGGACGTGCTGCAGCAGAACGGATCATCGCAGCAGTAGAGAAAAAAGAAGCCCCTCCATCTCACATTTATGAACCGGAATTAATTATTCGTAACTCAACAGCACCCTTTAATCGTCTCGAATCTAAGTCTGGTTAATTTTTGTGTAGAACTTCGGGGAGGTACTTATGAACTTAAGACATGAACAAAACAAACTATTCCAATTACTTGAATTTACCACGGGACTCGTACAGCTGAACTTTATTTTCTTTATCACCCTTTTACCAGTCATCACGATTTTCCCAGCTCTGTATGCACTAACTGCTGTCACACGACAATGGTCCGTTCATCAAGATTATAGTGTTTTTCGATCGTACATTCACTTTTTCAAAGAAGCGCTTCAATACCATTTAAAATTTGGTATGTTATGGACCTTCATCTTACTGTTTTTACTTTTTGATTTTTTAATCATTCGCCACATCGAAACCGGACAGACTTTCTTATTTACGGGTCTGTCAATCGTCAGCTTGTCATTTTTAGCTGTTTCCGTTTTCTTATTTCCAATCCTCTCGCATTATGAGTTGAAAAAAAAAGATGCCTTCAAGTTAGCTCTTTATAGTTTAGTACGTTATGGATATGTTTTATTGATTTCTTTTCTTTTACTAACGACATTGATTGTATTAGCATATCAATCGCCACTTTATTTACTGTTCGGCTTCTCGTTCGTTATTTTCCTTATTACCAAGCTGTATTTACATCAGCTGGATCGCACAATGCTTAAATCTTAGTCATTATTGGATAATACCTTCCAAGCATAAATCAGTTTGATTTTTTCTAAAGATTTATCTCTTTTCCCTATATAATTTTTTGTAATTAAGCTTGTTTATGATTCTTTACAGATAAAGAAATGCGTATACATTTCGACATCGAAATGTATACGCATTTCTTATTTAGCCATCATTGAACCTTCTTATAGCGTCCCTCAAGTTTAATCAGAAAGAGAAGATATTCATAAACTTGACCCATCTTCATTCATCGACCGATATGGACGGAAGTAAAGACGAACTTATCATAACGGTGTCGCGAAAACGAATACTCTAACGGCTTCCCGTTCCCGAGAAAGACGACTTGCTCGACCTCGATGATTGGATCGGTCTCCTCGTTCCCAAGATAATCACGAACCCACTGGTTCGGCTTATCCGCACGAATCATCTTATGTGAGCTCGTGATCGTGTAACCGAGATCTTCCTGGATGTATTGATAGATGGAACTATCAAGGACCTCCTTCGTCACTCCAGTGATCCACGAGGAGGGCATAAACGTATGCTCGATCACGTAAGGTTCGTCATCGACATAACGGACGCGCCGGATCTCATAGACAGGATCGCTCTTCTCGATCATCAAGTGACGGGCGACCTCCGTATACGGGAAGCGCACCTCGAACTGGAGGACCTCACTCCTGACGGTCCGCTCGCCGAGAAGCTTCGTCAGCCCTTGGGATTCTTTGTTCAACACGTTGATTCTTCTCTGTGAGAAGCTCGAAGGCAGGATGAAGCTCCCTTGTCCTCGTTGACGATAGATGATGCCTTCCGACACAAGGATTTCGAGTGCCCGCTTCATCGTCATCCGACTGACCGCGAACTCCTCCGCAAGTTGGATCTCTCCGGCATCGCTTCCTCGACATCATAACCTCCGTTAAGGATCCGTTTACGTAGTTCATCTACGATTTTCTCATACTTTGGTTTCTTTTTAGTAGACATGATTACACCCCATGTATAGACATATTCGTATAATATAACAAAAAAAGGATGACCAGGGCTAAATATACCCTGTTCATCCTTCATCATCTCAAGAATCCATTCTCTTCGATCACTCGCTTAAACCATTGTCCACTCTTCTTGACCGTCCGGCTTTGAGATTCGTGCTTATCCAGATCCTGCGAGGCCTTACTTGAGAGGAAAGAGAATCACGGACTTCTTCAGAAAACGTCTCAAGATTCCGTATCGGTCTCCCAGCATTATCTTTCATACCAATCAATGAGTAGCTCAGGTTTTCTTCGATTGTAATGATTTGGCTCGACGTCATGGAGACGACATCCTCACATGCATTGAGTGTCTTACATGAATTGATCGCTACGTCCTTCCAAATAAATTTAATCGGAAGATTTACCTCCATGAACCGGTTCAAAGAATCGACGAGGAGATGCGTCTTGCTCGACTCCTTGTTCTCGAGCAAGATTTGTTTCACGCGAGAGGATACATAGAAAAATGATTAGAACGTATACACATCACTATCAAAATGTATACGTTCTAATCATTTTTGAAGCACGTCCTTTTTTCTATGTGATACCTCGACCAACCATTCGAGATGCAGCGTCAATCAGATGGATGAAGGAAGTGGGACGTCTCTCATGATCCATTCCAATTCACCTTTGATTCGAATAGGAAGTACCTGTCGTCAGCATAAGTTGATCTCCAGTATTGACTTTGAGCGTTCAATCGCTTTCAACTTCAATTCGGTCGTCGCTTGGACATGATAGATGTTAAATTCGGGAACCTGTACTATTCTCTTTATCTGTGCAGTCTTCATCTGTTTCGCTTTCACTTCAAGCATGACATCTTCTTGCGGAGATGGACGTAACGGTCACCGCTTTATCCAGATGTAGTTCACGAGCTCGTCCGTCTTCATCCGTTCGATCGAAGTCTTACAGTCAATAGGTCATGTCAAAGGATTGTTGCGTCTCGAGAATCAAGAAGCCCTTTTCGATAGCATGGATCGTTCCACTCGGGACGAAAATGAAATCTCCCTTCGCAACCGGTAGACACGTTATTAATCGACCTAACTCTTCGTTGCTAGCATATTCAATAATTCTTCCTTTGATCTCACAGAATAATCAATGATAAGTTCTCCCTCCAGGAATATTTCCACCAATAATAACGGATTGTGGCAAGCGGCTAAGCTGTCATGAGCAAATACATGAATCCTTCGGTACTCCAACATGCTCTGCAGTTCTATATTCTTAATGACAATTGAGGAATTATGAAAGCGCCAATAAACTTTTTCACGAATTCTGCTCAAAAGGAATGAGCTCTGGAATAGTTCATTCAACAGAACTGGATTACTCATTTTCTCGAATCACTATCCAACTACATAAGTGTATCTATTGAAAATAGATATATTTTCTTATGCAAAAACACCTTCGATGTCAGTACATTTTAAAAATGTACCACTCCGAAGGTGTTTTATATTGTATCAAAATTTAGGTTAGTCTACTCCTATATCGTTTTTTAACGGTATAGTGCGATGAAGTTTTTATTTTAATACGTTAGGTAAATAAATATACTTGTTTTGATTCAGCTTCTTAAATTGATTTAAAGCTTTATTTGGTTTGTTTTTCAATTTTTCTTTACTTATTAACAAAGCTATTGCTCCAGAAACTTTTGGAGCTGCATAAGATACACCAGCATCTTGGTAGTAGCCTCCATCCATACCAGTCGTCAGTATCAATTCTTTCTCAAACCATCCTTCCTCCATCCATTTCTCTTGTCCATATTGATTTAAGTAACTGAAGTCCCCTCCTGCTGCGTAATAGTCAATAAAATTTCTACCATAGTTACTAAATATAGATTGAGTATTTAACGGACCAATAGATCCTACAGAAACTACTTTCGATAATTGAGCAGGCATATCATAAATTTTTACTTTTTTGTTTTTTGATGATTCATCTAAATCATTTCCAAGCAAAGTAAATAATTCTTTCATATCATTCTGATTTCTAACGTTCACTCCAGCATTGCCTGCAGCAGCCACCACGATACTCCCTTTTTTATATGCATAATCTACAGCTTTTTTATAGGCTTTATACTCTTTCAGATCATTTGTTCCATCTTTGTATTGACCAGAAACTAACATATATTCTCCAAGGCTTAAATTAATTACATCAGCATCATCGTTTGCAGCCTCAATAATTGCTTTTAATATCCATTCTGTCTTAGCAGACTTTTCCCCAAACACGCGATAACTACGAATACCAATTCCAGGAGCGACTCCGTGTAACTTTCCATTAGCCGAAATTTGACCAGCGACACCTGTCCCATGTCCCATGCGATCTTTATAATCATTTTTATTTCCTAATTCGGTACTTTCGGTTCCATTATATCCACCGACAGGAACCAAATTCTTTGATCCTTTGACCACACTATCTTTTAAATCCTGGTGCTCGTCATTTATACCTGAATCAATTATAGCGACTACTGTTCCCTTATTTGCCTGATGCAATGAGTAGCTCAATTTATCTCCTGTAATTTGCTTCATATCCCATTGAGCTTCCCAGAGTGAAAATGTTTCTTCGTTTAATGATGGATTTTCTTCTCTGGCAATTGGTTTTAATGAAGAAGAAGAAAAAACACTTTCAATATATTTGTTTTCCTTTAATTTTGAGTGCGAATCTTGAACAACTATTAATTTTAATTCAGGAATTTGATAAGTAACTTTTAATGTTTTGTCTTTTATGACTTGCTGCATTGATTCTTTTGAAACACTTTCTTTGAAGATAATTACTTTTTCGTTATTATTACTAAGAGCATCCGCAGACACGTTAGAAGGTATTCCATATAAACTACCTACTAAGACTGACAGGATGGTTACTCTTTTCATCATGTTCAGATTCCCCCATTTTTAAATATAGTCTATAGTATCGCTGTCTATTGTTAATCAATTCAGAGTGTGTTCCACTCTCAACTATTCTTCCCTCATGTAATACAACGATTTTATCAGCACTTTGAACTGTATTTAATCGATGAGCAATGATTAGTTTACCTACTTTTAAATTTTCAATGTTTTCCTTTATTAAGTGCTCGGTGATATTATCAAGACTGCTAGTCGCCTCGTCAAAAACAATTAGCTTAGGCTTTTTTAAGAGTGCTCGAGCGATAATCAATCTTTGTCTTTGTCCTCCTGAAAGATTACCACCACCTTCGGAAATGATCGTCTCAAACTTTAATGGAGTTTTTATGATGTCATCATAGATCATTGCCATTTGGGCCGCTTCTTCAATTTCCCTCTCCTCTACTTCAGCACCCATTCCAATATTTTCTTTGAAAGTTCCATTAAAAAGTTCTGCCTCTTGTAGCACTGATCCAATCTGCTTTCTTAAAGTAGGAAGATGATACTTTTCAATAGCGATATCATCAATCAAAATTTCACCTTTAGTCACTCGATGTAAACCTAATAGTAGTTTAGCAATTGTACTTTTCCCAGATCCAGAAGGACCTACAATTGCGACTGTTTCTCCTGGCTTTATTGTGAAAGAGATATCTTTTATAGTATTTTCTACAAATTGATTATGAGAAAACGAAACATTTTTGAATTCAATCTTTCCCATTTTTAACTCTTCGTATACTAAACCTGGATTTGTTTCTTGTTCCTCCTTAGTTTTTATTACATCTACTAACCGTGTAAAATATGCTCTTAAAGAGACTATCTGTGTATAGTGGTTACTCATTGAAATGATTGGTGAGATGAACGATACTGCGATTGAACTAGAGGCAATGACTGTCCCAACTGTTATATCTCCTCTTAAATAAAGCATTGTTCCCATCCATAAAATCAATAACGGAATCATTACTTGAATTCCAGATGTGATAGTATACACAATACCTTCCCAAATGTTTAATCTTTGACTACTCTTTAATTGTGTATCGTAATTTATACTCCACTTACCCAAGAGTTCTTCTTCAATCCCTAACACTTTAATATCCATAGCATTGTGAACGATTTCAGTAACCTGTGATTGAACCTTAACTTTATCTCGTATACTAGTGTCTACTAGTTTTCTCACGATTTTTGAATTGAAAAATAGGCTTGTCATCAGGATGATAGACAGTAACAGTAAAATAACTGCCAGTATCTTTGAGAAAGTCATTAAAATGAAAAAGTAAGTGATGATCAACATGGCATCAATGATTATAGAGATAAACGTAGTCGAAAGAATGTCTCTTATGTAAAAATTAGAGTTTGCTCGAAATAAGATATCTCCATTGGATCGATTATCAAAAAAGGAATGAGGTAATCTAACCAATGTATTCATGAAATCAGTCATAATTGATTTATCAATACTTGTCTCAGCCTTTGCTAAAATAAACGACCTTACCCCTGTGAAGAATAAATAAGTAATGAATATTCCTAGTATCGTAATACCGACAACATTCATTAGGGGCTCTTCTTTGTTGATTAGTAAATGATCAGTAGTCCATTTAGTGATTAAAGGGATAGTTAATAATACTATTTGAAGAAGGATTGTCAGTGCTAACAAATGGAATACTGTCTTTTTGTGTTTGCTGAAATAATGAAATAATATATTCGATTCTTCAATTGACCTTTTTTGGAACGTTGACGAGGGCGAAAACATGATGGCAAATCCACTCATTTTAGTTATGAAGTCTATTTTTTTTAACCTCATACGTCCTTTTGCAGGATCTACAATATGGAAAATATCATTACGTATTTTTTCTAAAATTACGAAATGGTTTCCTTCCCAGTGAAGTATGGCGGGTAAAATCAAATTTTCAACACCACTTTCATCTATTTGAACAGCTCGACTCATCATTTTTTTATTATCTGCAATTTGTGTTAAGTTCAGAAACGAATAACCACCACGTGGACTAGGAAACTCATCGCGTATTTCATTTAGTGTTATTTGATAATCATGATAATTGAGTATCATGGCGACACAAGCTAAACCACATTCACTAAATTCCATTTGTTGAATAAATTTAACTTTTTTCATGCCGATACTCCTTTTTGATTATAAATTAAGCGCTTTTAATAGGATCATTTGTTGATGAGGATCAACCATTTCTTTGTAAATTTCATTTTTTGAAATGCAAATTTTTTTATAGTCACTACTATTTTGTTTGAGTATGTTTAGTGAAATACTATACATGCATTTTCCATACCAAAAGTTTATTTCTTTTAACTGTTCAATGTATTCTTCGCTCATTTCTTTTTGAATCAGGCTTTTTATTAATGAATTATAAAAACCTAGTATTTTTTGTTGTATTTCCGAAGAAACAATTTTTTGAGCAAATATTAATGAAGTACTTGCCTCATTATAATTTTTTTTATTTATGTGATAATGAGCCTTTAAAATTGCAATTGAGAATACCTCATCATCATTAGATGCTGCAGTTACTTTTTTTTCTAACCAAAGAAACTCATCTTCTTGAATATCTTCTATCGCCTTATAATAGAGGTACTGTACAGTATAGTCATCTACTACTTCAGCATTACTTTTCTTCATTAGAGAAACAATTTCTCCTCCATCAGTACCTTCTACCGGTATAAGTGTGATTATCCCTATTATTAAATTCAGGATTAAAAAATAAGAATAAGAGTCACTAGAGGTAAGTTGAGTATTAGGCTCAATTGCTCGATAACTTAACATAATCACTGCAACAACTAAGTTAATTAAAGGACCTCCAATATAGTTTAATAACAGCTTTCTTTTAAGATTTTTTATATCTTTTCTAGATTTAAAGTACATTTTTGTTGTCCCTAGCGCTAAAAATACATTTTCGTTTATCATAATTTTTATTTTTCCATTCACTTGAATTGCTATCAAGAACCACCATGTTAAGAAATGCAATTGAGCATGTTGTATCAATCCCGCTACTAAGTGACCTATTTCATGAATAGCGATAACAACCATCATAAGGAGTAATAATTGAAGTATCAAAAGATACAAAGAATCGTTTTGATACTTGTAAAAGAATGTACACACAATGACCATTATTAAACTTAGTGTTATCGGATGTAAGAGTAGATACTTAGATTTAAGCATACGATTCAAAGTACTCCTCAAGCGTGTCGCAATCAAATAAATGATTTTCAACCCAATATTTATGTTCAAAATGTTGTTGTTCATATTGACTTAAAATAATTTTCAATGTATTGAATGTAGTTTCTTGATAATCAGTCGGAGTAAATTTATAACTAGAATCAAGAACATGCAACATTGAATCGACAGTCTCTTCTACATAAGTATCAGCTAAAAAACTTTCTGTTTTAATAAAATTTGTTTTGTGAATAACTGACGCCCCCATAAAACTTAACGTTTTCTCTAGATAATCTGTAACGAATGTTGCTCCATTACTTTCAGCTGTTGAAATTACAATCCCAGCTTTTTTTACGAGCGTATATAGATGCGCCCAATATGATAAGCGATCGATTAAAACTTTCATATCCGAAGAAACATTGTGTGAATATACAGGACTCGCCAAAACTATATAATCAGCTTCTTTCATTTTTCTTTTTATCATTTCTCCATCGTCAGGTTTATCTTTTAATTCACTTGGACACTTGCCAAGATTAAAACACTGCCTACACCCTGTAGAAGGATTTAATTGAGTGTTTAACGGCGAATATATATCAATCTGAAGCTCAATTTCTTTAGAACAAAGATTTTTAAATCGAGAAATAATTTGGTTTGTCAAATCAAATATTCGTGAATCTTTATTTCGTGAACCAACATAGACAAATATTTTTTTTAACATGATTTTGTCCTCCTTCAACTCAAAATGCTTGGTACTTCATCTGGGTTAATCAGTCTTAAAAGTTGGTACCCTATGCCAGAAGTTCCAGTAAATAAACTAATGTCTTCAAAATTGCTATTATGCATTAACTTATACTCGCTATTATTATTTTTAAGCTTTATAACCGCCATGCCAATACTTCTACCTTTTTCAAACGTATCTGATGACGTCAAGAAATATTCTACGAGACTCATATTCCCATGACAAATTGAATCATTATTCATTAATGTTTTATTTTCTAACCGATTGTAGTTGTTTACAAATATTTTATGCCCCTGCATTTCTTGGTCAAACACTTCATTTTTTGTCATATCGATCCCTAAACAACCTGTGCACCAATGAAGACTTTTGCTAGATTGTAGACTTTCCGGAATATCAATATTAGAAAGAAGCGAGTTAGCAAAGTCATTGTATTTTTTGATTTGAGTCAAATTAAATAATCTCTTAATAATTACAATTTTTCCAAACTCGCCATGACCAAAACTCGGATCTTTGATCGGGACGTTTTTATTCACTAAGAAATCACCACACTTTATCGCTAACTCTAATACTCTTGACATTTTTGTATGTTCATAAAGACGTATCAAACTTCCAATTAGGCTAGTAATTCCGTTAAGATAATCTAATTCAACAATTGAATTGCTCTTATCATTCAAAATTTCTTCTATTTTAGAACAGTATTGAATAATTAATTTTAAAATCTTAGCATTGTCATCTTTGAAATCATTCATATACGAAAATGCGTGCAGATAGGCTGGATAACCCGAAAGTCCAAGCTTATAATCAAATACTAATTCTGGGTTACATTGCGCCAATAGTTTTTGGTAAAACTCTTTGTACTTTTTGATACCTGTTTGATTATATAAGTGATAATAAAACAGTAAAATTCCAGAGGAGCCATTATAAAAATCATCCGAACTCGGAGCCAGCGACCAAACATCATCATCTGATTGATTACTCGGAATAATCCAGCTTACATGGTCCAAATCAATTGCTTTTTCAATTATGCTGTCTGCAATTTCATAAATTTCATTCAATACGATCTGTTCATTCCACTCAAATGATAATTTCGAAAACGGTTCAGAAATTGTCTCTAGCGCAGATAATTCTTTTTTTCTAACACTTGAGAAATCACCGAAGTGTAATTGTATGACTGAAAGTTGATGCTGCAATTCGCTTTCAGACACTTCATTGAAAGTAGTTAAAAGATATTCATAGGGCGTATAGTCATAATAGTTCTCAATCATCATGCTTTTATTCCCTTCAATATGAAGAGAATTAGTAACATTAAAAAATACTGGAATATCGTTAAAAATCATATCGCGAGTTTCTGAATCAATAATTGATTTATCGGCATATGGAAATACCCACATGTTTTCGAGTGCTTTTTCTCTATCCAACATATCCATCAGCATTTGAGGATGCTGCATGTGCATCAGAATAGTGGCATACTGGTTTGTGTCTCTAAAAAGAACTCTTACTTTTAAATTTTTGAACTTCTCTAATACTTTAGAGTTTAAGAGTTCAGCTTTATTTTTTATAATCATTTCATACACTGCTTGAAAACCAGTTAGTATTTGATTTTTATAATGTTTATAGTCTATTTCTACTATGTCATTTTCAAGAGTCGGTAAATTTTTTGATCCTTTTAAAATAAACTCTTTATATTCATATCGCATTTCGTCAGTTCCCTGATTTACTGGCTGTAAGACCTTATAATCTAACTTGCTTTCTCTTCCATTTAATGCACTTAAATCTAGTTTTTCAGTTTTTAGTCCATTCGTTGGTAAGAACAGTGTTCTCGTTACATTTTTAAAATTGCGATCTCTAATTTCTTTAAGTGTCAGTTCTTCTTCTTGACCGAATAAAGGATTTTGTCTTTGAATTAATGTTTCTAGATCAATAATGACTGGATGCGAACCATGCGAAATAAGATTCTCCATGTGAATATCTGTTCCATTTAAAATCTGGAAAATTGCCATAAGCTGTCCAAAACGATGATAGAAATCTTCAATTTCTTCTATAGATTCGCAATATTTTTGCTCTATAAATAACTCATACGAGTATGTATTTTTATTTAACGTAGGCAATGTCTTTAGACTTTTAAAGTTAGGGTAATTTAATCCATTCATATAATTTATGAAATCATTAAATACTTTATTCACTTTCAAATCTTTAGGCTTATAAACAATTTTTGTTGAATCTAATAATTCTAATACTGTTACAGTTCTTCCCTCTTGGTGTGTGTCCCCTTCACCAAACTTCATCCCAATAATTTTTAAATCTCCTGTTCGAAATTCGCACATTAATTCTTTTTGATCTTCGACAATACGGTTCACTAATTCATTAACATGGTCAATAAAGAATAGTGAGCGCGAAGATAATAATCTTGTAATAACCATGTACTTATCGAAAAATGCATTCAATTTTTTTATTTGATCGAAAGATTTAACAAAATGCATATAACGCTCTTCAGGTGATTCTCCAATTAATAAGCCTTGCTCTTTTTCAAGGTTCAACTCTAATACAAGTGTTTTATGAACAATTTCCGATAACTCATTTGTTATGTATAGAATTACCTGTTCGAAAACAGGTGTAGAAAAAATATTTTTTGAGGAATCTCTAAAAAATAGTTGTTTTAAATCAATTTTAATATTTTCTATAAATGGACGGATTACATTCGAAAAATTATCATATGTTTCATTTGAATCTAAAATATTCTTTATCCCACGATCGTAAAATTTATACCAGTCTGACTCAGCAGCAACTTTTTGATATTTTTCTTGCAATTCAAATTCTGGTTGATAACAAATCGCATGAGAAAAAATATTTTTGTTTAAACTCTTTGTTTTCAGCATTTCGTTGAATGTATTCTCAGAAATGATAGACATCTCTTGTCTCCACTTTAACAATGATGGATGAACATTCGAGATATTCGTTCTTTGTAAGATTTCATACCTTTCTTTGATAGTTAAAGCTTTAAAAAGATTTTTCATTTTAGTGCCTCCATTCTAATCTCAAAATTAAAAACTCAGAAGTGAGCGACCGAAGTCGCCCACGCTATTCTTATTTTTTATTATCTTTTCCGCACTTCAATCCTGCAGAAGCTAAGTAACTGCCGACAAAAGAAAGTAAAGCAGAACAAACCAGTGATGACCTAACATCTACATCAGTAGATCCACCAAAAATTTCATTCATCTCTTCTTCAGACAATTCTTTAAGGCTTGTTCCTACAGCATCAAGACTTTTAAGGTTTTCCATCAGAACCTCCAAGTATTATTAGTTTTAGTTTTATCCTAAGCAATCTTTATTGTGACTTACAATTCCACTGATGGCAGATGCTCCTGCACCAATACAAGCTTTTGTGCTTTTTACAATTGAACGAGCTACAAGAGAAATTACTGGAGTCCAACGCGGATCTACATCTGAAGCACCATAGATCTCAGACATCTTTTCAGTATCCAACGATTTCATTCCTTCACCACATGTTGCATTCATAAGCATGATTTCTTTTTCAGTCATTTTTTACATCCACCTTTTAAAATATATTTTCATTTCATATGCGAAAAATTACGTCTAATGTTTCACAACGAATTGAATATGTCCATGTTAACAAACCAAAAATGGAATAATACCCATTTAAATGGAATTGGTAAATACGTCCTATACTAATCCTTAATTCAACTTATTTTGTTTGAAATTTTAGCGATTCTCACTTTCATTGCGACTGTAAGCATTTTTAAACATTTAATAAAATACCTAATTTAGTTAGTTTTTTTAAAATAAGTTCAAAAGAACTAGATTTTTTTAATTCCGTTTTTTATTAAGCGTTTACAAAAATGTCTAATGATTCCGTAAAAATGAAATCATTAGACATTTGATTAGTTATTTAGCAACCAATAAGTTAGCTTCTAGTTTTCTATGCTTTTAATTTTTATCTTATGACGGTTTGTCAAATTAAGCGCAACACTTCTTCGGAAAAGACCTCGTATGCAGTTTTCCA
>NZ_LMPR01000014.1:0-322 GCF_001423925.1 Exiguobacterium sp. Leaf187
CGTTCTCTTCGTCGTCGAAGCCTTCAACTTGATTGGTCTTGACTTCATGGTCGACCTCGGTCGTGCTGTCCTTGCGTTCTTACCAAGTGTCCTAACAGCGATCATTATTCTCGCAATCGGGATCATCGTCAGCAATCTCGTCAAACGTACGATGGACAGCCTGTTCGGTAACTCTGAACTGAAAGTCCTCTCAAACGTTGCGAAGTACGCAATTCTTGCACTCGCTGTCTTCATGGCACTCGATCAGCTAGGTGTTGCGGATACGATCGTCAACTCAGCCTTCATCTTGATCTTGGGAGCACTTGCGCTTGCGTTCGGTCTT
>NZ_LMPR01000014.1:345-104164 GCF_001423925.1 Exiguobacterium sp. Leaf187
TTACAAAAGAAAGCAGAGAACACGGAAGTCGACACATCGAACCTTCCAAGTAAATCAGCATCGACTTCATCATCACCGAGCTTAAAAGATGCAGCAAAAGGTGCAGCTTCGCAAGCAGCTGATGATGTCACACCAGATCGTGCACCACGTTCAGCGCGTTCATCTTCAACAGATGAGACGACACATGGTACACCAAAAGGTGCGTTGCCAGAAAACGATTTAGCACAGCAAGATGATTACCCGATCGATCCAGATGATCATAAAGGTCCTAACCTCGATCATCCAAACGATCGTCCGTAATACGAGTACATCCTTTCCTCTCATTTTGAGGAAAGGGTGTTTTTGCGTTGACGCATCAAAGCGTTGTCGCATTTTCACAAAAGTGGTTTGACCACTTTGTGAAAAAATACAGAAAAAAAGACTTATCGAACCTGACATCGTTTGTTATGATAAGAAAGTCAATTACCTCAATGATTTGAATATTCAGAAAAAAGAGAAAAGTTCGGAGGATGAAACATGAGTTTGCTTCGCAAGAAAGATGTCAGTGTGATGATGGACATGAAACAACATTCCAAACTGGCACGTCACTTATCAGGGTTTGACCTTATTTTACTTGGAATCGGTGCCATCATCGGTACCGGGATTTTCGTTCTGACAGGAACGGGCGCTCTTTATGCAGGAACTGCTTTACCGATCTCATTTATTATTTCCGCTATCGTCTGTGCGCTCGCAGCCCTTTGTTATGCTGAATTCTCGTCGATGATTCCCGTCTCAGGTAGTGTATATACGTATACATACGCAACGATTGGGGAAGTCGTAGCTTGGATCATCGGCTGGTGTCTCATTTTAGAATACGGACTCGCTTCGAGTGCCGTTGCGACCGGCTGGTCAGGGTACTTCCAGTCACTGTTAGCAGGCTTTGGTCTCCATTTACCGACAGCTTTAACAGCTGCTCCAGGTGCTGTACCAGGAAGCGAAACGTTCTTTAACTTACCAGCATTCTTGATTCTGATGGTCATCACGCTCTTGCTTTCGCTTGGGATTAAAGAGACAAAACGCGTCAACAACATCATGGTACTCGTCAAAGTTGCCGTCGTCGTCTTGTTCATCGTCGTCGGGATCTGGTATATCGAACCAGGCAACTACAAGCCGTTTGCGCCGTTCGGTATGAGCGGTGTCCTGCAAGCATCAGCGATTGCCTTCTTCGCTTATCTTGGATTTGATGCCGTCACATCGGCAGCAGAAGAAGTCAAAAACCCGGGACGTAACTTACCGATTGGGATTCTAGGATCGCTTGCGATCGTTACCGTTTTGTACGTCGTGGTCTCTGCTATCATGGTCGGAATCGTTCCATTCAAACAGTTTGAAGGTGTTGATAGCCCAGTATCCCTTGCCTTAAAAGTGGCTGGCCAAGACTGGGTCGCTGGATTCGTTGACTTAGGAGCCATCGTTGGTATGACGACGGTCATCCTCGTCATGACATTTGGTCTCGTCCGTCTCTTGTTCGCGATGAGCCGTGACGGATTATTACCGAAAGTCTTCTCAGACGTCAATGAAAAGTCACACACACCAGTTAAAGCGACTTGGATTCTCGGAACGACTGCTGGTTTAATCGCTGGATTCGTGCCGCTTGGTACACTTGCTGAATTGATCAACATCGGAACACTGGCAGCCTTCTCGCTCATCTCGATCGCGGTCATCGTCCTACGCCGGACGCGTCCCGATTTGAAGCGCGCCTTTAAGGTTCCGTTCGTCCCAGTCTTACCGATTTTGTCAGTCCTTGCTTGTATCATGCTCATGTTCAACTTACAACCATTCACGTGGATTGCCTTCTTTGTCTGGACAGCCATTGGATTACTGTTGTACTTCGGATATGGACGCAAGCGTTCGAAACTCCATCAATGAATCGACTAACACCCTTGGCGACAAGGGTGTTTTTGTATGCAGGAAATGAGGCGAACGAAAGCGAAACAGCTCAGTGGAAAAGGAGGTTTTTCGATGATTCATATTCAACGCGCACCTGGCGTAAAAACGGCGTACAAAGCGATGCAGGATGGATTCCAAGATTATTTGATTCCACTGCACTTATCGGAAGCAGAATTCCAAGAGCGCATCATCGAACGAGACGGGAACCAATTGGAGCATTCATTCGTTGCCTATCATGGAGAAATACCGGTCGGTCTCTGGCTGAACGGTTGGAAGGAGATCGAGGGTCAACGTATCATGCGGTGTGGGGGACTGGGGATCTCACCACAGTATCGTCGTCTTGGGATTGCGAAAGCCTTATATCAAGCACAACTGAGTCATGCCAAAGAAATCGGAATGGATGGTCTGATGCTTGAAGTCATTCAAGGGAACGACCCAGCGATTCGATTGTATGAATCGCTTCATTACACGATCGTTGGAGAAATCGGATATTTTCATTTAACAGATGAACGCCAAGAAGCCGCTCTGCCGACGATCGAAGAAGTGGAGTTTTTGAAACAATACCATGGACAAGGGGAGTACATCTGGCAGCAAGATCCTCATGTCATGCAGCAATTACAAACGGATTATTATCAATTAGAAGCAAGTGTAGTAGCAGTAGCCGGATCATCCCTCTTGTCAGTCGTCGGTCCAGCAGAACAAAAAGCACGACACGCAACAGAAGTCGTGCGTCGTTTACCGGGCACGACCTACCATTATCAATCAACAGATGTGCAGATCTGGGAGGCGTTACGTTTTGAAGGGTGGACTCAGCGGGATTTGAAACAATACATCATGCGTCAGTCGCTAAAATAGGAAGTGACTGATTTTGACTACGAAAGCCCTTATATTTTTATGTATGCCAATAGGATGCATAAAAATATAAGGGCTTTTTTTACATAGGCTATCGTTACTTTACGAAATAACTCGTCTTAGAGCTGTAGGCGTTCCATTCTTGAACTCCTTTTTTATATGTTTTGCTATTAAAACTGGAGGATAAGAATGAATATTCTTTGCCTTTTACCCATTTTCCTTTAGATAATTTTTTATCTTGGAACAAAAAGCCTACTTCGTCTCCAGCGTTAGAGTAGATTGGAACTTGTAATAAGTCACTTTTCATCTTCGGTCGCATACCGTAAGACATGAATGTTCCTGGATGACGAATTAATTTTCCGTTCTGAATCGAGAATGTAGTTAAACTCATGTAAGATGATGTTTCGCGGGAAGAGAGGGAAAAGACAGTCGGATTACCTGATACATTTTTCAATTTCCCGCTTGTACGAAAATCGTGAGTAGCCATCACATACGGATTATCCTTAGAGAATGTATAGTGATACGATGTTGATTTATTGTTTAAGTATAGAGAGAACTTCCCAGTACACAACGTATCCTTTCCCTTCACCCACCAAAAGTCGTCTGCCGTCGCTTTGCGGCAAGTTGCTGCTTTAGATTGAACAGACACGGTGTACTTTTTGTTTTTTGCATCGACAATCGTATACGTCTGTTTGACAGATTTAGCAGCAGCTTCTGTCGAAGAGATCAATGAAAGACTAAGGAGAGTAGACATGCCTACGATTAAAAGTGGTTTCATTAGAAAACTCCTTTTTAATAATGAATTAGTTCCATTTTATAACAAATAAAAAACTGCCGCTATACTTCAGCGGCGGTTTTTGTAGTCTTCAATCATTCGAGCGTGAGAACCGACCAAATGATCAGGTAAGTCATCAAGCGGAACAAACTGGAGCTTGATACTCTCATCACTTTGTTTTAACATTCCAATCGGATGTTCACCGATATAGGCGAGGGTGACACTTTGAAAGACGTCTCCGTTCGCTAACGTCGTCACGTATTGCGGACCGGAGTAGACATTGAGTAACGTTAATCGTTCCACCTCTAAGCCAGTCTCTTCTTTAAGCTCTCGACGCGCGGTCTCTTCCGGTGATTCCGCCCATTCCATCAATCCGCCTGGTAAACCAAAGCGAGCTTGTGCTTCGTTCCGTTGTTCGAGCAAAATGTGTTCATTTTGTACGACGAGGACGACGGAGCCGACGAGAATGACTGGGTCATGACCGATTTTTTGACGTAACTGTTCGACATAATTCATTTCAGGGCTCCTTGGTGAAACGGACAGCCGGTCACAGGTGCCGTCTGTGTTGATTTTGGAAAGAAGTTCGGTCGTTTGATTTCTGGGTCGTAATCCTTATGGAACATATGCGTCGTTGCCCCACTCATCGGTGGCACGAGCCAGGACCATTCCCCGGTGACATCACGACCACACGCGGCTTCGTTTTTTTCAAAACGAGCGAATTGTTTCGCAGCCGTATGGTGATCGACAATCGTAACACCGGCACGTTCGAACGATTCGAGTACGGCAACGTTCAGTTCGACGAGCGCTCGGTCTTTCCAAAGCGAACGTTCACGCGAGGTATTCAGACCGAGTTGTGTCGCGACGAGCGGTAACAGATCGTAACGATCCGTATCAGCGAGGTTACGGGCACCGATCTCTGTTCCCATGTACCATCCGTTGAACGGAGCACACGGATAGACGATGCCACCGATCTCAAGCTGCATATCGGCAATCATCGGCACAGCATACCAGCGGACTTCGCGACCACCGAACAGGTCAAAGTCAGGATGTGTGATGCTGACTTCGAGCACGAGCTCATCTGGAATCGGATGCAGGCTGACTTGTCCATCGAGTTCAATCAAGAGGGGCAGGATATCAAAGGGTGTACGCGCTCCGGTCCAGCCAAGTGCTTCACATTGTCGCGTCAGTTGGATCGAAGCCGGATCACCGATGATTCCTGCTGCGGTTTCGTAACCAGCGTAGCGGATCAGTTGGTGATTATGTAGCCGGACACGTGTCGGATGGAAAATCGTGATCGTCGAGCGAATTCGTCCCTCGTTCGTCGCGAACCGGATATGCTCAAATAACGCGTCGCGGACCGCTTCAACGGTCAATGCATCCCGCGCGTCAAAGACATGGAGTTGTTCCCAAAAGAGACGTCCGACACATCGGTTACTGTTCCGCCAAGCGAGCTTCGCGCCGAACGCGAGCTCGGAAGCCGTCTGTTCGTACGTTCCTGTCGTTTCAATCGACCGGATGACTTCTTGCTGACGTCCGGCCATTTCGGGGTATTGCTCTATATAAGAAGTAAAGAAGCGTTCTGCTTCGATTTGAATGAGTGAGTACACGAATCGAAATCCTTTCTGAAAAACAAGCACGATACAATCTCTGTTCCTAGTGTACCCCGCGCAGAACCGAAGCGCCAAACTTGAATGATGTATAAGGTTGTTATAAGTTCAAAAGACTTCCAAAAGTTTAAAGGAGGTATGAAATGGGGGATAGTGTAGAGAATTAGTTGAAAGTGAGGAAATTTGTATGTCTTTAATCAAACCTGTATTTGCCCGTTTTTTTGGTGAAGCCTTTTTTGATAAATCGGCTCAGCTCGCCTATTATTTGATGTTGTCCTTATTCCCGTTCTTATTATTCGTAGTTGGGATCGTCTCGTTCTTACCGTTTACGTCCGATAACGTGCTGGATTTAATTCGACCGTTTGCTCCGGCAGAAACGTACGATTTGATTCAGCGGAACGTCGTTGGAATCTTTGATCAAGGCGGCTTTAAACTTGCCTCGATCAGTTTCCTTGCCGCCTTTTGGCTTGCTTCGATGTCGGTCCAGTCACTTGTCCGCTCGCTGAACGATGCGCTCGAAGTGACGCGAAAAGCGCCATTTTGGCGCGGACTGTTGCAAGACTTCGCTTTTACGATCGGGATGATGATCATCTTACCGATCTCATTGATTGTTCCGATTTCAGAAAAGTTAACGCGGCGTTTCATCAACCACTTTGCAATCGTCGCTGATTTCGTGACGAACTATTCGTGGATTTGGTTCTTATTCCGCTGGGGACTCGGGACGTTGTTCTTACTTGTCTTTTTCATCTTATTGTATCGGATTTTACCGAGTGTCCGACTGACGGTTCGTCAAGTACTCCCTGGAGCTATTTTTGCGACGATCGCTTGGCAAGTCGTTTCGGAATTCTTCTCTTACTATGCCGAGTTCGGGAGTTACGATCGTCTTTACGGTCAGCTTGCCGGAATCATCGTCTTGATGACATGGTTCTATTTATCTGCTGTCGTCCTGATGTTAGGGGGACTAATGAATGCAGAACGCATGCGTCAGAAAAAAGAAGCAAAAATCATGAAACCACAAAAAATCAAAGAAGAAAGCGTACGTTAATCATTGAGCACGCACAAAAGCAGCTGACGATGTGTCAGCTGCTTTTTCATTTAGACCGTTTTAAGAATCCGGTAACCGAAGACGCTTAACAGGCTGAGTGTGAACAAAGCGAGTAAGACGAGTGACAGATAGGGAAGACCGAACACTTTGACGATGACGCTTAAGGCGACGACGCCATAAAAGATTCCTAACGTCTTTTGAACGAACGGTTCATTGAAGCGATGCAAAAGTGAAGCACCGAGTGGTGAGCCGATGAACGCACCGATGATTAAAGCAATCCCGAGTGATAACGGAGCGCTGGTTCCGGAAGCAATATAACTCGTCACTCCTCCAAGAACGATCAATGTCGCAGAGGCGATACTCGTTCCGATTGCTTGTTTGAGCGGAAAACGAACCCATCCGAGCAAGAGAGGCGTCAACAAGAATCCACCGCTGACCCCCATCAATGACGAGAGGATTCCGGCAGCAAGTCCGATGACGGCGAGCTTTACGATCGAAGCATCATAGACCGGAAAAGACGGACGTTCCTTGGAACGGGGACGAAGGAACTGAATCGAAAAACCAATCAGTAAAACGATGTAGAGACTCGATAATACGACATCAGCACCAGCATGACGCTCGAGCCAAAAGACAATTGGTGTGATCAATGCAGAACCGATGATGCCGGACAGACCAATAATCCCGGCATCACGAAAACGGAATGTTTTTAATCGAAGATGTGAAAGCGTGCCGGTCACAGTCGATCCGAGTGTCAGCAACAGACTGAGGACGATCGCGGTGCTGGCTTCATAGCCGAGAATCAATAAAAGTGGGGTCAGGATAATGCCGCCACCGATTCCGAAAAAGCCGGAGAGTATACCGATGGTTGCTCCTAACAAAATAAATGAGATATACATCATGAAACAGTCCTTCTTTCTAATACGTGATACCTTGAGTATGAAAGAGGAATACAAGATTATAAAAATGAATTAATTATATATAAATGATTATGAAATGTAATAAGGAGGGGTATTGTTGAAATTAACTGAACTCAGAACGTTCGCCACACTCGTTGAAACACGTCACTTTACGAAAACAGCGGAACAGTTATTTCTGTCGCAACCGACGGTCAGTGTTCACGTCAAACGACTAGAAGAAGAGATCGGACATTCATTGTTAATACGTGATTCATTCACAATAGGGGTCGAGGTATCGGAAATGGGCTGGATTGTCTATCGCCATGCAAAAGAAATTCTATTCCAACTCGAACAGATGCAGTCCCAGCTGGATGAATCGGAAGGTGTCTTCCGCGGAACCTTACGGATAGGAGCAACGCATACGATTCACGAAATGTTGCTCGATGACATGATTCATCTGTTTTCAAGCGCTCATCCCGAGGTATCACTAGATATCCAATTAATGAATCACGATCAAGTGGCAGCAGCCTTAAGACATCGTGATATTGATCTCGGGATGATCGAAGGAGAACTGACACTTGATGGGGTCAAACAAATCGTCTTTGCAAAAGATCAACTGCACATCATGGGTGCGTCCCACCTTTCGTTAAACGATGCAACGTGGATCGTTCGCGAAGAAGGATCTGCATCCCGCTATGCGCTCGATCGTTGGCTAGATGCTTCGTCGATCGTTCCCGCACGAAAGATTACAGTCGATGCCAACTATTTAGTGCGTCAACTTGTTTTTAATGGGAGTGGCATTGCAGCATTGTCGGAACGACTCGTCACGTCTTTCCCGTCCGAGTCCTTTACGCTTCATGCGAAAGGGATTTCTAAACGAACGTTTCGTTATCTGTTACCAGAGAAGATGCCGACTCGCCTAGCAGAACATTGGATCACTTTTTTACAGGCGAATTGGAAAGGTTAAATGCAAAAAGATTTCCGGACGTTCTACAATGGCGACAAAATCGGAAATCTTTTTCGTTGACTTATACCCCTATAGGTATTATTGTATGAAATGTACCAACGAGATATGACGTATGTCACATTCAAAAAAGGAGATGAACTTCATATGGAAAACGGTTATGAAGATCGCATCATTCATCGGATGAATCGGATTGAAGGACAAATCCACGGTATCGTTCGAATGATGAAAGAAGAGGCGTCCTGTAAGGATGTCGTCACACAACTGAGTGCGACACGTAGTGCAATCGATCGTGTCATTGGTCTTGTCGTCAGTGAGAACTTGATCGACTGTGTCCGTCAGGATGATGCGACGGAAAATCATGAACAAGCCGTTGCAGAGGCTGTTCAACTCTTAATGAAAAGCAGATAAAAAAAATTTACGAATTAATATACCCCTTAGGGTAAGTGCTTGGAGGAATTACGTTCATGTCAGATACGAAAAAAACAACCATCGTTTTATTTAGTGGAGAGTACGACAAAGTCATGGCAGCTTATATCATTGCCAACGGTGCAGCCGCATACGATCACGAAGTCACGATTTTTCATACCTTCTGGGGTTTGAATGCGATGCGTAAGGATGAACCGATTCAGCCGGATAAAACATTCCTTGAGAAGATGTTCGGTAAGTTCATGCCACGCGGTGCTGATAAGATGCCACTCTCGAAAATGAACTTCGGTGGTGCAGGTCAAAAAATGATTAAAAACGTCATGAAGAAGCACAATGCGATGCCACTTCCAGACTTAATCGAATTATCGAAAGAACAGGATGTCAAACTCGTCGCCTGTACGATGACGATGGATTTACTCGGTTTGAAACAGGAAGAATTACACGATGGGATTGAGTATGCAGGTGTTGCCGCCTACCTCGCCGATGCGGAGAACGGAAACGTCAATCTATTCATCTAATGATCTGAAGGAGGAATGACGCATGGATGTACGATCGATTATCTTGTTGCTCGTCGTCGGCTATCTCGCTTATAAGATGTTCGCCCCAACAAAAGGCGTCAAGCAAGTGTCGACCACGGAACTGAAGCCGTTACTAAACGACCGCAAACGATTTTATCTCGATGTTCGGACACCGGCAGAATTCAAAGGCAATCACATCAAAGGATTTAAGAACATTCCATTACAAACGCTAAACAGTCAACTGAATCAAATCCCGAAAGACAAAGAAGTGATCGTCATCTGTCAAAGCGGGATGCGAAGCAAACAAGCCGTCAAAGTACTAAAAAAAGCCGGTTATCCAAATGTCACGGAAGTCCGTGGCGGAATGAATGCCTGGCGCTAAATCGAATCAAGAGGAGGAATTGAACATGAAACGCATGACAGCAACCGAAGTACAGGAAAAAATCGAACGTGGTGAACAACTGAACGTCATTGATGTCCGGGAAGTCGATGAAGTCAAAGAAGGAATGATTCCGGGAGCAATCCATATTCCACTCGGATTGATCGAATTCAAGATGAACGAACTCGACAAGAAAAAAGAGTATGTCATGGTATGCCGTTCTGGTGCGCGCAGTGGTCGCGCAACGACATATCTCGAAGGACAAGGATATGACGTGACGAACATGGATGGCGGCATGATGTCGTACGAAGGCGAAACGAAATAATACCCCACACCGTAAAGGAGCGAATTGTATGACTAGGATTAAATCAGATATCGTATTGGACGCTAAAGGTCTCGCTTGTCCGATGCCGATCGTTCGGACGAAAAAAACGATCAAGACGTTAGAACCGGGACAAGTCATCGAAGTCCAGGCGACGGATAAAGGATCAACTGCAGATCTCCGTGCCTGGGCAAATAGCACCGGCAATCATTATTTAGGCACGATTGAAGAAGGCGAAGTGCTCCGTCATTACGTTCGGAAATCAACAGGTGATGTCACGGAACCAGCAGCATTCGCTCAAACCGTCGACAACGCAACAGTCGAAGCAGCACGCCAAGACGATTCGATCACGGTGCTTGATGTTCGTGAACAAGCAGAATATGCCTTCGCCCATGTACCGGGAGCCATCAATATTCCGTTAGGCGAACTGGAGACACGCCATGCAGAACTGGATTCAAATCAGACGATTTATGTCATCTGCCGGACAGGTAGCCGAAGTGACATGGCATGCCGACAGCTCAGTGACAAGGGGTATACGATCCACAATGTCGTACCGGGTATGCAGGAATGGGCGTCTGAGACGACGACACTCGTTTCAGCGAAATAATACAACAGCGTAAAGTAGAGGAGGAACGAGTAGATATGGTACAAGCAATGACAGCCGCACAAGTTACAAAAAAAATCATTGGACGTGAGTCTCTGTTCATCTTAGATGTCCGGAATGAGGATGCGTTTCAAGATTGGAAAATCGAAGGAGAGAACTTCAAGTACCTCAACATTCCGTATTTTGAATTGTTGGATGGTGTCGAGGAGATTCTCGATCAGCTTCCGACGGATCAGGATGTTCTCGTCGTTTGCGCAAAAGAAGGGTCATCGATTTTCGTCGCCGATATGCTAGAAGAAGCAGGACGAGACGTATCGTATCTGTCAGGCGGCATGAAAGCATGGAGTGAACATCTAGAACCGATTTCAATCGGAACGCTGAACGAAACAGGAACTGATCAAGGCGAAGTCATTCAGTTCGTCCGAATCGGTAAAGGGTGTCTCTCGTATATGGTCATCTCAGAAGGAGAGGCCGTACTCATCGACGCGACACGAATGACGGATGTGTATTTGGATTATGCCGCATCACGCAACGTCACGATTAAGCATGTATTTGATACACATCTTCATGCGGATCATATTTCTGGAGGACGCGACATCGCCGAAAAAACAGGCGCGACATACTGGTTGCCGCCAAAAGATGCGTCGGATGTCACATTCGATTATGCACCACTTGAAGACGGTAGTACGGTTCAAGTGGGGGATACAGCGATTGAAGTACGCGCTCTTTATTCCCCGGGACATACGATTGGATCGACTTCATTCATCGTCGATCAGCGTTATTTATTGACAGGTGATATCTTGTTCATCGACTCGATTGGTCGTCCGGATTTAGCCGGTCTCGCGGAAGACTGGGTCGGTGACTTACGCGATTCGCTCTACAACACGTATCGTGATCTTTCACCAGAACTCATCGTCTTACCGGCACATTTCATGATCATTGAAGAATTGAACACGGATGGTAGTGTAGCGGAAAAATTAAGCATCTTGCTTGCGAACAATCATGGTCTCAACATCGACGATGAAGCAACATTTCGGAAAATGGTCACAGAGAACCTGCCGCCACAACCGAACGCGTATCAAGATATCCGTGAAACGAACATGGGGAAACAGACACCCGATCTTGAGACACAACGGGAAATGGAAGTCGGACCGAACCGCTGTGCGGTACGCTAAGCCGATTCATAACGAACATCAAATCATTCAGGAGGAATACAACATGAAATCAGAACTCGTACTCGACGCAAAAGGACTTGCTTGTCCGATGCCAATCGTAAAAACAAAAAAAGCCATCGCTGGACTCGAATCAGGTCAAATCCTTGAAGTCCATGCAACGGATAAAGGGGCAAAAAACGATCTTCAGGCGTGGGCGACATCAGGTGGTCATGCACTCGTCAAACATGAAGAAGAAGCAAGCGTCCTAAAATTCTGGATTCAAAAAGGTTAATTTTCGAAAAGAGTCGATATGAGGCTCTTTTTTTTGTGGAGAAACACACAAGAACTCTACATAGTATTGAATGTGCTTCTTTTGAGCACATGCTACGACAAGCTAGCATTAGCGTTGTAAAGTTTAAGTAAGAGAACATCCAATCGACGTCATGCGACGTAAGCTAAATAAAGGAGGCGAAGGGAGATGAAGAAACGAATGTGGACGATTTTATCAGTCATCGGTCTCATCGTCATCATGGTCGGGGGATACTTCGTGTTCCAGCAACAGCAAGCAAAATCAAGTGGCAGTAAGGAATTGAGTTATCAACCGGAAGAGACAGCGATTTTAGCTGGAGGATGCTTCTGGTGTATGGAGCCCCCGTTCGAAGAATTAAAAGGAGTCAAGTCCGTCATTTCTGGTTATACAGGCGGTGATGTTGAAAATCCGACGTATAATCAAGTGTCAGCGGAGACGACAGGTCATCGGGAAGCGGTATTGATCACGTTTGATCCGAACGTCATCTCGTACAAGCAATTATTAGATGTCTACTGGCGCCAGATTGATCCGACGGATGCAGATGGTCAATTCGTCGATCGTGGTGAGTCTTATACAACGGCGATTTTCTATACGAATGAGAAACAAAAAGAAATCGCAGCACAATCGAAACAGGATTTAGAGAAACAACAGATCTTCGATGATAAAATCGTCACACCGTTGATTGCGGCCGGTCCTTTTTATGAAGCGGAAGCATATCATCAGGATTACTATTTGAAGAGTGAGAAAAAGTATAAGTTTTACCGGGCAGCTTCTGGACGCGACGACTTCATCGATCGCTACTGGAATGATCAACCCAAACTCGATCTTCCAACCTATCCAAAATTATCAGACGCAGAAATCAAAAAGAAATTAACCGCCATCCAGTATAAAGTGACACAAGAGGATGGAACGGAGCCAGCGTTTGATAATCCGTATCACGATTTGAAAGCAGACGGGATCTATGTCGATCTGATTTCTGGAGAACCATTGTTTTCATCAAACGATAAATATGATTCGAAGACAGGATGGCCGAGTTTTACGAAACCACTTGAGCCAGGTAATATCATTGAGAAAAGTGATTTTTCAATCGGCATGAAACGGATGGAAGTCCGGAGTCGACATGGAAATGCCCATCTCGGACATGTCTTCTCGGATGGTCCAGAGCCAACAGGCCTTCGGTATTGTATGAACTCAGCCGCCTTACGTTTCATTCCGAAAGAGGACTTGAAACAAGAAGGATACGGTGAATATGTAGCAGATTTTAAATGAATGGAGTCAGACGCATCGTGTTCTTTAGAACATGATGCGTCTTTCTTTCAAAATTGTAAGATTTCACTATAAATTAATTATCCATTTTATCCATATACTGTTTATAATCAAATTAAAGTATATCCATTTTGAAGGAGGAGCATGTGTGAAGAAACTGATGATTTGGGTCATGCTGAGCTGTTTAGTTTTAACGCTCGGCGTAGGACCAACTACTGCAAAAGCAGAGACCGCTCTTGCAAGCGCAACACTTTTACAAGCAGGACAAGAAACGACACTTAAGACCGGAATGGAAGAAAAAAATACATATTGGTACCGTGTCAATCATGAAGCAGGTGTAGAAAAAACAGCGTCACACTTTGAGTTATCAATCGATACGGATCAACCTGTTCAAGTGACAGCTTACCCGAGCGAAGCGATGGCAGCTGAAGATGATACATTTGATCGTTACCGGACAGAAGCAGAACCGAATGAAAAAGCAACGACAAAATTAGCCGTTCCATATGCATGGGATGGACCGTATTATGTCAAAGTCGAATATTACCCGAACATCGAAGAGGGGAAAACGACAAAAGCAGCAAACGTTAAGCTGACATACAATAACGTCAAATTAGCTGTCGAATATGAGCCAATCAGTGATATTAGCTGTATGGCAGAAGAAGCATTAAAACAAACAAAAGAAGAAAAACCAATGCTTGCTCTTATGCACTCGATCCAAAAACAGGTATTGAGTCAATCGGACGCAGGTCGTGCCTTGACGTCGCTTTATTACAAAACATCGCCTTACGTTGTCAAAACGCTTCTTTTCAATAAAGATAAGCGTCAACAAGCGTACGAAGATTTAAAAACATTGAAACCTGCAATGGAGGCACTCGTACGTGGAACATCGTACACGCTGACAAAGACAGATCAACAAGCCGTTGACCGTCTTTATACATTATCACGCGATGCATCGCCTGCTGTGATTGCAGAAGAAATCGATGGATATGCCAAAAAAATGAAGATATCTGAGATGAGCGGCAGTACGTTAGACGATACGTTCGGAACATTAGGGATGAACATTCAGTCAAAAGAAACTACGCGATTCATCGTTAAGTTAAAGCCAGGGAAAACAGTCAGTTCGATGAAAATTGCTGGAATTCAATCAGCAGATGTTGAGCGTTTACCGCTTGGTAAAGCTGGTGATTTCATTGTAGTGACAGAAGATCCAACGGTGAAGGGACAATCAGCGTCAGCATTAAAGCAATCGATTGGTCGCTCATCAGCAGTCGAATATGTGGAAAAGATTCAAACTTACAAAGCAACAAGTGATATCAATTTTGATTACCAATGGGCCATCAATAAGAAAACAGTCTTCGAACAGTTCCCGAATGTTGGAATTGGTTTTGAGGAGTTCCAAAAACGATTTAGTGGGAAAAAATTAGCACCTGTCAAAATTGCGGTCATCGATACAGGTGTTGATTATCGCTTAAAGGATTTACAAGGGAAAGTTGATATTGCGAATGAGAAGAACTATGTTTCCGTAAACGGAGATGGCGACGCGATTGATGATAATGGTCACGGAACACACGTGGCAGGTGTCATCGCAGCGACAATCAACAATGATTACGGGATACAAGGGATTCATCAGTCGGCACAAATCTTACCGGTTAAAGTATTGAATGCAAATGGCGAAGGAGAAACGGATGCCATTGCACTTGGAATTAAATATGCTGTTGATCATGGAGCGAAAGTCATCAATATGAGTCTTGGTGGCGGTGAAAGCCGCACGATGGCTTATATGATGAAATATGCAGCAGATCATGGTGTTACGGTCGTTGCGGCTTCAGGAAACGACTACGATATGATGGTAGGGTTCCCAGCAAACTCAGAATATGCGATTTCTGTTGGAGCGACGAATACGCTCGGTATGGTTTCAGATTACTCGAATTATGGAGTCGGCCTTGATGTCGTTGCACCGGGTTCAAAAGTAGCGAGTTTGATTCCAGACGGAAATACGGTGTATATGGATGGAACAAGTATGGCTTCACCACACGTCGCAGCTGTTGCGGGAATCTTGAAGTCACTTAATCCTAAACTAACACCTAAACAAATCGAACAAATTCTACAAAAAAGTGCAGAACCACTAGCTTTCGAAAATCCGAATGATTGGTTTGAGGAAGAAGAGGGAGAAGAGCTTGAATTCAAGTTTCCTGCCTATGTCAGTCCGGTTTCAGGATACGGTAAAGTTAGTATTCCTCGGGCAATTTCGCAATTGAATCTGAACGGAACTGTCAACAACGTATATGATAATAAACTGACTGTCACAGGAACGGTTAAAACCGGAACAAAAGTGGAAGTATGGTCCACTAAGAAGTTGGGTTCTACTACAGCTAAATCCGGAAAATATAGTGTGACGATTCCACGTCAAAACAAAGGTACGGTCCTAACAATTCGTTACACAAATGGACTGGATATCACGTCAGAACGTACAGAAGTCCTTCCTGGAAAAGCGCCAGCAGCTCCAAAAGTTAAACCAGTACTTGCCGGTGCAACAAAAATGACAGGTACAGCTCTTGCGGGCGGTACGGTTACTGTCAAAGATGCAAAACAAAAGAAAATCGCCACAGCGAAAGTCGACGCAAAAGGTCACTTCAGTGCGAAATTACCAAAACAAGTCGGTGGTTCAAGCTTGATCGTCACAGTGACGGATATTGCTAAACGCACAAGTAAACCGACGATCGTAAAAGTCCTACCAGCCCCAGCAGCACCGAAAGTGAAATCCGTCTATGCCGGACAAACGAAAGTAACCGGGACAGCTGAAAAGAAATTAAGTGTTTATGTAAAAGATGCGAAGAAAAAAGTCATCGGAAAAGGAACGGTTTCTGCAAAAGGCAACTATTCCGTCAAAATTCCGAAGCAAAAAGCAAAAGCGAAGCTTTCCGTCTACGTTAAGAATACGCGTGGTCAAGTGAGCCCTGTGACTTCTGTGACAGTGAAGAAAGCAAAAAAATAAGCGGATAAAAAGACCTTTTTTCGGGTACATTCCGAGAAAAGGTCTTTTTTTGTATATCCTAGCTGTTGCTTCGAAAGCGTTTCTATTATATTTAAAGAAACAAATGAAAAAGCATCATTCGATGAATGATGAGGAGGATACATTCATGGTGAATTGGATTCGGCGACGAATCGGTCGGCAGTTGCTGACTGTTTTTTATGCGGTACTGATCGTAGTATCGATTACTTCGTTCTTTGTCTATGACTATATGGAAGGACGAATCGAAACATCAAAACAGAATCTCGAGACGATCAGTGAACAAAATCGCCGGGCCAATGATTTGTGGGACAATTGGCAAACCGTCCAGTTTGGATTGCGAGGATTCGTCATTTTTGGTAACCAAGAACGGTTTGATGAGATTCAGGCGCTCCGAACAGATATCAAAAGTGAGACGGATTGGTTCATGCGAAACGCAAAAACGGATGAAGAAGAAGAATTCGCAGCGCAAATGACGAATTTATATGAGTTATACTATGATGCCTTGTTCCCGTTGACCCAGTCTTACGTCAATGAGAAAAAGGCGAATCGGATCAATGAGGACTTCTTACAGGGGGATAGTCTGTTTTCTTTACCGATTGCGGAGCGTCTTGTCGATCAAGGGCGATTAAAGCCAACTGCCGATGGTTCGATTGATATTACACCAGACATTGAAAAAGCCTCTGCAGCACTTGATGAATACCGGACGAATCTCAGCCAACAACAAGAAACGGCTGTCGGGGAACTGCGGAGTGAAGTCGCAAAGTCACAATGGATTTGGATATCAAGTATCGTTGTGCTCATTGCCTTCATCCTTCTCTTCGTGCACCCGTTCCTTCGCCGGATGACACGGCAATTGTTACGTTTGATTGATGATAATCAAAAACTTGCTCGAAAAGAACCGATTAAGATTGATAAAGCTGCCGAGCAGCGACCAGACGAAATCGGATTATTGCGCGCAGCCTTTAATCGGATGGTCGTGACGACGAATGCCCATACGGATGCGATGCAAGGAAAAAATGAAGAGTTGCAGGCGCAAAGTGAAGAGTTGCTCGCGCAACAAGAAGAATTGCAGGCGCAACAAGAAGAACTCGAAGAAGCGTATCAAACGACGAAAAAGAATGAGGAAAAGCTCCGATTACGTAGCGAACTGACAGAGGCGCTTGCTGTTCGCGAAACCGTCGAATCGTATCCGGCAATCGTTCAAAAGATGATCGATATCACCTCTTCTGAGTACGGTGCACTATTGCTCTATGAAGAAGGAGCGTTCATGGGTGCGACAACGAATGGGATGACGATGGATTATTTAAAAGTTCTCCTGAAAGATGAGATGTCCGTCATCAATCGATCGGTTCGGCAGATGGAATTTATCCAATCGGAAAAACGAGTCACGCGTCAAAAAGACTATCCGTATTCATTTAGCACGTATGAAGTGACGATTCCGATCGAAGATCCGGAAACGCATGAACTAATTGCAGCGATTTATCTGGTTCGTTATAAATCTGCCTATAAAGGGCAACAGTTGACGGATATTCGCGAGTTTGCGCAACAGATGACGTTATCGCTCCTGCGTACGCGTTCGTATGAAGGAATGCGTCAAGAAAAAGAAAAGACTGAGCAAGTGTTAGACTCCATCCGAGAAGCGATCATTTATCTTGAAGATGGAAATGGAGAGTTATACGTCAACCGTCCATTGTTTGAATTGATTCCAGAACTTCAATCGGAATTCACAGTAGATCGGACGTTACCGTCGAGTGAGTATGTCATCGATGTGATGCGCCAGTTGGTGGATGATGTCGAGGCTTTTAATACGTATCTAGATTTGATTCGTTCCGGTGAGATTTCACCGGAAAAGGTCCGATTTGATATTCGAAATAACACAGCTCATCTGGAAGTCTACGCGGAACGTATTGATGTCGTTGGTGGATGGAAGGGAATCATTCTTGTTTTACGAGATATTACCCGGGAAACAGAAGCCGATCGTCTCAAAACAGAACTCGTCTCAACCGTGTCGCATGAGTTGCGGACACCGCTCTCTTCGATTTACGGCTTTACAGAATTGATGTTGAATCGAGAAATCGATGACTCGAAACAGAAGAAATATCTAGCGACGATTCATAACGAGACGGAACGGTTATCAAACCTTGTCACGGACTTTTTAGATGTTCAGCGCATGCAGTCAGGTGGGCAGTTATACCAAATGGCACATCTCGATTTATTTAGCCTGACTGAACAGGTGATGTCCTTATACGACGCTTCAAGTGAACGACACGATCTTCATTTGCAATTGCTTAGTCCGGATCGTCCGTTCATTTTAGGAGATGAGGACCGAATCAAACAATTGATGAATAACTTGATCAACAATGCGATCAAGTACTCTCCGGATGGTGGGCGTGTTGACGTCTGGATTGATACGAAAGACGATCAAGCCATCATTGAAGTGAAAGATGAAGGAATTGGAATTCCGCATCATGCCTTTGCCCACTTGTTTGATAAATTTTATCGCGTCGATAATTCCGATACACGTCGAATCGGTGGAACGGGACTCGGGTTATCAATTTGTAAGGAAATTGTCAAAGAGCATGAGGGTGTTATTCATGTGGAATCTGAAGTAGGAAAAGGCAGTCGTTTCATCATCGTATTACCCCTCAGTCTGACCGAATCGATCGAGTCGACAGAAGAAAATCGACGTTCTATTTAAAGAACTAGAATACATTCCAACTAAACCGTGTTCAATCCGCTAGGTGTGATCACGGTTTTTTCTTATGTTTAAAACGAGTAATCTTGTCAAAAAAAGATTCCAATAAAATAAAAAAAGGTGAATAAAATGCAATGATGAACCGATATACCTATAGGACAAACGGACTATGATTAAAAAAGGAGGGGGATCGTCGTGTATCAGAATTGGTTAGGAGTCGTTGTTTTTTGGCTTCTTTTACACATCGGTTGGGTGACATACGTTGGGACGGATACAGTAATCGGACAAGTCGTCAATAGTCTGTTCACGATTGGTGGTGTCTCGGTCTCTCTCTATTTAATTTGGCAGGCACGACGTCGCCAAATGCGACGTCCTTTTACCTCTCGTTTATTTCTTCTTTTATTGTTTGCCAATACGATGCTCGGTCTAGGTGAATGTGGACAACTCCTTTATTTCCTTCAAGGACGTACACGAACGGAACCGTTTGATTGGATCGACTTGATCTTTAGTCTTCAAATCTTGATCTATATCATTGCTTTCGGTTATTTCCTGCGTAATCGACGACAAGAAGTTAATTTGCGGGTCTTTTTGTTTGATGAGTTCATCATTTTAGTCGTTGCAGGATCTCTTTCGTGGCACTATTTAGTGACACCTTATTTAGAAGGAAATGCCTTGCTGACGATCGAAACGCTTTTATGGCTTCGTTATCCGATTGGTGATTTATTGTTGCTCGGTGGAATGATTGTCTTATTCTTTGGTTTGATGAAACGTGGCAATGGAAGCTCGCTATTATTGATTCTACTCGCATTTCATTTTCAATTACTTGCCGACCTCCTATACGTCGTCCTAGAACGATTTGATTATCCATTTCCTTCGAGTTGGCTCGATCCGTTATGGTTAGCGACTGTCCTGATTGTCGGGCTTGCCGCATATCGCTTTGACGCTGAAGAATCTCTCGTTCCTCTTGACGTTACACGGAGATGGATTGATGTCTTACGTTTAATTACACCTTACTTATTCTTATTGATTCTATTCGTGACGATGGCACGGCAAACGATTAGTTGGAACGGTTTGACGATTGGTTTGATGATTGCGATCCCGTTATTGATTTCCCGTCAAATCCGGATTGTCGTTGACAATCAACGGTTGCGCGAAAATCTCGAAGCGAAGGTGGAAGAGCGAACGGAAGCATTAGCAACTGCCATGGAGGAGATGCGGCACATGGCATACCACGATGCCTTAACAGGGTTACCGAATCGGTATCTGTTTGCGCGACTGTTCCAAGATGCCTTGTACCGGGCGGAAGCGAGTGAAGGACAAGTCGGATTATTCTTTATCGATATCGATCACTTCAAAGAGATTAACGATACGTACGGTCATCGCGTCGGAGATCAACTCATCGTCGATGTCACGACGCGCTTACAAAAGAAATTGCCGCCCAATACAGTCATTTCAAGACAAGGCGGAGATGAGTTCGTCGTCTTATTGTTTGACGTTGAACAAGAAGCAGAAGTGGTGCAGTGTGGAGAACATCTCGTTTCCTTGTTCAAAAAGCCGTTTCACCATGGCATCATTCCACTTCCCGTAACGGCAAGCATTGGTGGAGCGATCTATCCGGCGCATGCAGCCTCTCGATCAGATTTGATCGAGCAAGCAGACCTAGCGATGTATGAGGCAAAACGTCGCGGGAAGAATCAATTTTGCTTACATGATCCAGCGATAACGAACACCTGAACGCCGTCACATGCAAAAACACGCTCGTATACTGAACCTCATCGGATCAGTCATACGAACGTGTTTTTTTGATTCCGATCATTTCTTTTGCGTGCGTGCTAAGAACGTTTCAATGACTTCTGGATTCGTCACAGCTTGATTACATGCATCGCTGTCGATACATATATGATGACCAATCGTCTGATGCTGTTCAGCTGAACGACGTGTCGTTGCGGTTACGAGCGTGATGTCACTATACGTATGGCAAATCGCACAGATCCCTTTTTGGATCGATGGCAGATAGGTTCCCTCGACGCCGATCCATTGACCGTCCAAAGGATAGACGAAGTATTTTTTTCGATTTCCGGTATCGTTCCAGCTTAAAAACGTCGTGTGAGCCCATTCAAAGGAGTGAAGTGGCGGAACATGTAACTTTTTCGTTTTTTTGAAGAGCTGACGGATCCGTGATTCAGAAATGCTCGGAAACGGTTGGACGAACGGTTCGACTTGTGCTAAATACGCGAGGAGATCTTGTTCGGATTCAGCGTCACGAATGTTCGTCAACAGCGCTTCCTGTTCCGGTGTAAGTACGGGCAATAGATCGAATATTTTTTCAGCAGCACTATACCGGACAGCATCACGAACATCGGGATCATGAACGGCAGCGAATTGATGTTGCAGTAGGTCGACTTGATTCCGAATGAAGTTGTATTGATAAGGCAATAAAAATGCGTCCATTCGCGTTCCTCCTTTTCTTTTTATCGTACCGGAATTTGGCAGCAGAACAAAGCGACATTTTTGTTTTTCTGCCTCTTGCAACGGGAATTGAATAACAGAATGAACGAGGAGGTGAAGGGGGGCGTGCAGTATTTAACATTTTTACGCTTCATGAATATAGGAGCATTCCTCTTTGCATTGCTAGCGCGCGTCGTTTGGTCAAATCCGGTTACCATTCCTGCGTTACCTCTTGTTCCAGCACCTTTTTTTGATGCGATTACAGGTGTCGTGTTCACAACGTTGTTAATTTGGTGTATTCGACCGATTCGTGCCTTTCCTGCAGATCGAGAACTGATTGAAGATATCGGAGGATGGCTCGCGTTATCACTTGTGACGCTTGGCGTCAGTAGTATGACCGGACCACCGTGGGAACTTGTCTGGACAACGATTTCATTCATTAGTCTGTGCTTAGTTTATATGAAAATTCAACACCATCCGCGACGATCGCCTTGGATGCGCTCTCCGATTTCAGTCCTTCTCGCTTGGATGAGTACGATGTTGTTGATTTTACCATTTCGGATCTTATCCGATTTTCAGTTCACTTCGCTATTTGGTCTTTCCGAACAGCAATGGAGTACGATTGCACTCATCGTAGCGATTATCGGAGGACTATTGTTTGTCGTCATTCATTCCGATTGGGTGTTTGGTCTCGCGCTCGTCTGGTATTTGATTGGATTGTACTTTAACGATCGCCTCTTTCTTCTGCAACAAATCGTAACAGGGGTCGGAATCGTATGTGTTTTACTCTTGTGCTATTACGTCTTCTATAAACGGCAACGTCTTTTTCGACAGCAATCGCCGAAGTCTTCTTCATCCTAGTCATGTTTTAGATGAATTTGGGGTATATCTCATATAGTTGTTATAAAAGGGGGAGACGTGTGACATGGGAAAAAAACAATGGATCGGTGTCTATCAAAATGAAACGGATTTGATTCGAAAAATTGAGGATCTACATTTTGCGGGTTATCTAGAAGAAGATTTATATGTCGTGTTACAAGATAAAACCGATATGGCGATGTTACGCGGACAATCAGCGGCGCAACTCGTCTCTGGAAAACGGACGCTGTTTGAGCGATTTACAGGCAAACAGGCTTCGGCTGAGGAAATTCAAACTGCCTTTACGGAACTCGGATTACCGGAGTCGGATATTCGTCAGCATGTCTTACGTGTTCAACAAGGTGAGTATGTCCTGTTAGCAGACGAAGCAGGGGCAACACGTCCTGCGCCGAAACCAAAAAGTATTTTGGAGACAGAGCCAGAAGGAATCGAGGCAGAACGGAAACTCGATCATGAAAACCGCGCCCTCGAAAATGAAAATGACCGGATGCTGTAAGAGAGTCGTGCAGAAAGGATGATTCTTGATGGAGAGCCAGTATCATACGATTTTAGTGGCAGTCGATGGATCAAAGACGGCAGATCTTGCCTTTGAAAAGGCAGTGAAATTCGCCAAACTCGATCATGCCAAACTCGTCATCGCCCATGTCATCGATATTCAGACATTTGCTAATGTACGTGCCAATAAGCGTTTCATTGATCAAAACGTCACGGAATATGCACAAGGACTGCTCGATCGTTACGAGAAGCGGGCACGAGAAGCAGGCGTCGAGACAGTTGAACTGGTCATCGAAAATGGCTCTCCAAAAACATTGATTCCGAAGGTCATCGCACCACGTGTCGGTGCTGGGTTGATTGTCTGTGGGGCGGTCGGGATGAATGCGATGGAACGCATCATGATCGGGAGTGTCTCTGAAAACATCTCCCGTTATGCAAAATGCGATATCTATATCGTCCGTCCGAAAACCTTGAAGTGATATAAAACAGCACACATCGGTTGATGTGTGCTGTTTTATATCATGTTAAAAAATAATAGAAGATGCCTAATAAAATCAAAATGATCGGAAGAAAAATGAAATACATCCAAGACATGTTTTTGGCCGAAGTTTTGTGGTCATACTTTTCTTCTGCTGGTTGCTTGGCAATCCGTAACGTAAAGACAAGACCTACGAGACAGATGACTAACGCAATCCAAAACAAAGTCAACATAAGCATGCTCCTCTCTTCCTTTATCATACAGAAATTGGTCATGTTCTGCATCGGTAAGTTGTGACAGTTTAGAGTTGACAGACTTCTAGTTGAGGGGCTAAACTAACTTTATAAGTTTAGGGGGTAAACTAAAAATGAAAGACAATTTACGTGAAGCAGTCCTCCTGTTTGAAGAAGTCATGATCCACGGAACAGAACGCGTGTTGAAGTCGGTCGAAGCACCCGTTTGGCAAATGTATTCACCGGAACAACTTCATGTGTTGAAGCTCGTCGGAAAATATGGACCGATTTCGTCTGGGCGTCTCGCGGCAGTGCAGGGTGTTCACAAAAGTGCCATCTCGAATCGGCTGAAAAAGTTGACGGAAAAAGGTCTCGTCATCGTCGAACGTCGAGAAGATGACCACCGAACGAAGTACATCTCGTTGACGGAAGCAGGTCGGTTAGTGGCAACTGAAGCAGAGCAAGAAATCTATACGTATCTGGAGAATTTGATTGAAGGAAAGGTCGAGGAAGAAGAAATCATCCAGTTCATCGAAACCTTTAAGAAGATCAAAGAGATTTTGCAGTTGAACGACTAAAGACAGAATCGAAGGAAGAGGAGAATCGGATATGCGACAAATCGTCAAATGGCGTTGGGCAATTCTTGCATTATTGCTTATCGTCACAGTAGGTTTACTATTTACGGCACCAAACTTGGCTAAACAAGCAGAAGAAGCAGGTGCGATTCAGCTTGCAAATGATGCCGATTCACAACGGGCAGCTGACATTTTAGAAAAAGCGGGGGCAAGTGAAGAAACCATTTCTCTCGTCATTCCGCTCAAAGACAAAGTCAGCGATGCCGATCGAACATCGATCGGGCAAATCGTTCAGGATTTAGAAGCACTTGATCGTCCGGTCACGGATGTGCTCGATCCGTTTGAAAACAAAGAGACAGAAGGACAGCTCGTCTCAAAAGACAAAAAGACAGTTCTCGTGCCAATCACGGTCGACGGTTCGCAAGAAGAGATCGTCAAACTGGCAAAACAAATCCGGACGGACCTCTTACCAAAGGATCAAACGATTTATCTAACGGGTGAAGCGTTAATCAATGATGACGTCAATACGAGCTCGCAAGAGGGACTGAAGCGGACGGAACTGATTACGGTCGGATTGATTTTCGGACTGCTTCTGCTCGTCTTCCGTTCAGTCGTCACACCGTTCGTCCCACTCGTTGCAGTTGGGTTTACGTACCTGATCAGCCAATCACTCGTCGCCTTTTTCGTCGATTGGTTCGGCTTCCCAGTATCGAACTATACGCAAATCTTCCTCGTTGCCATCCTGTTCGGGATTGGGACGGACTATTGTATTTTGCTCCTGAGCCGGTATAAGGAAGAGTTGACGGCAGGACACGACGTTGAGACAGCAATCGTCAACACGTATAAGACAGCAGGGCGTACGTTACTAATCAGTGGTCTCGCTGTTCTCGTCGGCTTCTCGGCGATTGGATTTGCGGACTTCCCGATCTTTAAATCGTCGGTCGCAGTTGCAGTCGGGATTGCCGTACTCTTGCTTGTCTTGTTTACACTTGTTCCATTCTTCATGGCGACATTAAAAGAAAAGCTATTCTGGCCATCGAAGAAGGCGGCGAGTCACCAAGACAGTAAACTGTGGGCACAGTATGGTGGATTATCGATTCGTCGCCCTTTGCTTGCGATGATCATCGTTGCGATCATCACGGTCCCGACACTCTTTACGTATGATGATGACCTTTCGTTTAATACCGTCGATGAGATTGGTGCGAAGTATGAGACGGTCAAAGGACTGAATGCGATCTCGGATGGATTTGGTGCAGGTGAGTCGCTCCCGGTCAACGTCATCCTGAAGAGTGACGATGATTTGATTACTGAAAAAACAGTTCCTTATGCGGAACAACTCAGTCGCGAACTGGTGAAGATTGATGGGGTCAAATCGGTTCGTTCGATTTCTCGTCCGACAGGCGAAGTCATCAATGATTTCTACGTCGATCGTCAATTAAAACAAGTTGCTGATGGTATGAAGAAAGCTACCACCGGCCTCACGGATGTTCAGTCTGGTCTGACGACGGTGGAAGATAATTTGAATGGGATTACAGGACAGCTACCAGCAGGAGACGCGGCTTCAGCAGGTGCGAATCAGTTGCAACAAGCAGCAGACGGACTTGGGCAAATTAACCAACAGTTGACGCTCGTCGGTCAAGGTCTACAATCGACCCAAAACATTCCGCAAACCGTCGGAACGTTGAATGCCTTGTCTGGTCAATTGAGCCAAGTTCAAGCCGGCATCAGTCAAGCAGCAAGTGGGATTGCGTCTCAAGGTGCGCAAGCCGGTCAACTTGGAAGTGGGTTGACTCAACTCGCGGACGGTGTCGGTCAAGCGAACGCAGGATTGACGAAAATTGAAAGTGGTCTTGAAGACATTTCTGATCTTCTGACCGAGATGGGACAAGCGACATCGATTCGGGGGACAGGTGTGTTCGTTCCAAAAGATACGCTGTCGGATAAAGCCTTTAAACCAGCAATTGATCGTTACGCGATCGATCAACAGACGGGATTGAAGTTCGAAGTCATCCTCGAAGATGATCCGTATTCTCCGGAAGCGATTCAAACGGTCGCTGCGATCAAAGAGACGACAGCGAAGACAATCAAAGGTACACCGTTTGAAGACAGCAGTGTTGCATACGGTGGTATCTCAAGCGTCAACAGTGATTTAAACGATACGTCGAAAGCCGATTTCAAACGAACAGTGACGGTCATGCTGATCAGTCTCTTCGTGATTCTAGCAATCATGTTCCGTTCGTTGATCATGCCGTTGTTCATGATCGGTTCGTTATTGCTGACGTATTATACGTCGATGTCGATCGCAGAGCTGATCTTCGTCAACGGACTCGGATATGACGGTATCAGTTGGGCCGTTCCGTTCTTCGGATTCGTTATGTTGATTGCCCTTGGTATCGACTACTCGATTTTCCTACTCGACCGTTTCCGGGAAGAGACGATCAAGGGACTCGATACGAAGGAAGCGATGTTCCTATCGATGAAAAAGATGGGATCTGTCATCATCACGGCAGCGATCATCCTCGCAGGAACGTTCGGAGCGATGATGCCGTCTGGTGTCTTGAGTCTCGTTCAAATCGCGACGATCGTCATCACAGGTCTACTCTTATATGGATTGATCGTCTTACCGCTCTTGATTCCAGCGATCACGGTATCGTTTGGCAAAGGGGTCTGGTGGCCGTTTCGACCAAACGCTAAAAAATAAGAACTAACCAGACCGGGTTCGTCTTCTAGATGAACCCGGTTTTGTCATGACGTATACTAAAAGCAGATGATAAGGAGGTAGAGCATGCAACACTTCAAACAACTAACTTCACGGATTTGGTATCAGACACCGGTCAGCGAGACGGACCGCCCGATTCTCGCCGTCGTACGTGGGGAAAAGCATCAATTGATGATCGATGCGGGAAACTCGTCAGCTCATGCAGCACTATTCTTAGAAGAAATGAAGAAACACAATCTTGGATCACCTGATTTATTGGCATTGACCCACTGGCACTGGGATCATATTTTTGGGATGAAACATCTCGGTCTGCCGTCAATCGCGACCAAGCAAACGATCGAACGAATGAAGGAGATGCAACCATACGCTTGGACAGATGGAGCGTTACAAGAACGAATGGATCAAGGCATCGAGATTCCGTTTTGTGCGGACGCGATCAAGCTCGAGTTCGGTTCGACACGTGATATCGAAGTCGTTTTACCGACGATCGGCTTTGAAGGAGAACTGGATCTTGATTTGGGCGGGGTACACTGTCAGTTGATTGAAGTCGAAAACGATCATTCCCCGGGAAGTCTACTCGTCTACATTCCGGAAGAACGTGTCGTGTTCTTAGGCGACGCGATGTATGCCGATATCTTTTCACCGAAGTGGAATTATACGGTCGAACGGACGACGCGTTTACTAACGACACTCGATCGTTTAGATGCCGACTATTATATCTGGTCGCATGGAGAAGCGATGCCGAAGTCGGAATTTGAAGAAGAGATCAACATGTTGCGTCGAGCCATTCGCGTAACAGAAGCGACCGGAGGGCGACTGAAGGACATGCGGACCTTATATGCAGAAGAGACAGGACGACCGTTGACAGAAGATGAGACCGAAACATTGATTTATTTCGCAAATGGAACGAAATGACAGATCATAACAAGGGATTGGATACAAGACGTCGAAAAAGAGAAGTACTACGAGCTTGTTAAAGGGAGCGGTACTAGATGACGAAGCCAAGATTCGAACGGGATGAAACCGTCGATCGCGTCTTTTTTGGGAAAACGGGCATCTTCTCATTTTTAATCATCGTCGGAGGCATTCTATATCTACTATATGATTTATATCTATAATGACCGGGACGCATGCGTTCCGGTTTTTTGAATTCAGGGGAGTGCACGAAAACCAGATATTGGGTAATAACTTGCGTGAGGCTGTTCGAGAAGGTGAGAGGAGATGTCGGATGAAACGAATTCAAATTGCGGATTTTGATCGACGCATGCCATCGATTGAACTGGTCGAAAAGGATGATCACTATGAAGCGATGCTTGTTCCGAGTTATGACCATACGTATCCTTCGACACAAATCCGGACGATCCGCTTAGCGGATATCTCCGTCAATCTGATTGTGACTCCGCAAGAAACACTGCTTGTTTCTGCGCTTTTTCATAAACCGGTTCAAGTGACGGACATTGTGTCCTGGATGCAGCTGTATACGATTAGTTTTGCCCAGTCGGATGAGACTGGTTATTTCGTCGAACAAGCAGATGAAATTTTAGAAGTCGTCTTGTATCAGAAACATCCGATCGTCATCGCGACACGTGGTCAGGATCGATTGTATTACGATACGACGGGGGCGATTGAAGTCCGACGGGCGATGAATGAATCGGTCGGCGAGCGTCCGTTACTTTATTTGAATGGGGAAGCTTGGTACGGTGTTCCACGTCTGACGTTTAATCGCATGAAGGATGAGTTACACGTCAACGGCACATTTTTATATGCGGACTATATGGATGCATATCATGGAAAAATCGGTTTCTTTCGCGAGAATGATCCGTCTCAACCGATCGTCTTGTTAGTCGGTCAAGCTATCGTCGAAATCGAACTGACCGAGAATCCGGACGGTTCACGTGTCTTGATCTTGGAACAACCATACGACGAAGCATGAAAGTGCACAAAAACCGTTCAGCAGATGAACGGTTTTTGTGTGAGACCGTGAAATCCCTTACAAAATATGCGAAGATAGTAAAGAGACAGACCAAAGGGGTTGAGGGGGACATGGCGAAAGAAACACCGCGTAATTCTAAATGGATGCGTTCTTATAATCGAGCACTCGTTTTGCGACTGATCCGGATGCATCAACCGATTTCGCGGGTCGAGTTAGCACAACGGACGAACTTGACGAAGCCGACGGTATCAAACATCGTTAGTGAATTGATTGCAGAACAACTCGTGACGGAGCGAGAGCTTGGGGTTTCAAACGGGGGACGAAAACCGATCATGCTCGAACTCGTCGCAACAGAGCAATACGTCATCGGCATCGATGCAACAAGTCACCAATTCATCGGGGTCGTTGCGGATTTAAGTGGCAATACGATTCATGAGTCCGAAGCCGTGGGACGCTTTGAGACGAATGAAGAACTGATTGAAGCTATCGGTCGCTTATGCGAGACGTTGATTGCACAGACAAAAGGACGGGGAACGATTCACGGAATCGGCATCTCTGTCCACGGGATGGTCAATCCGGAGACAGGTGTCATTCTTTTTGCTCCACGATTCCATCTGCATGATGTTGAGTTAAAGGTACAACTCGAAGCACGTTTTGACTATCCTGTCTTCATCGAAAATGATGTCCGGGCACTCGCTTCGTTTGAGTTATTGTTCGGTGAAGGCGTCGGGGTCGAACAATTCTTCTATCTCTATGCTGGTGAAGGGATCGGGGGTGCTTATGTGCTCGACGGACAGCTTGTCGACGGACAACATCATATTACGGGAGAGGTCGGACATATGCGCCTTGATCTCGATGGTCCGATTTGCTCGTGTGGGAACCGAGGATGTCTTGAAGCGTTGGCAGGCGAAAAAGCATTGTTACGGGATTATGCTGTCGTTGATCCACAAGTCTCGACGCTTGCTGATTTGCGCAAGCGGTTGAACGAGGGAGACGAGCAGGCGGTTCGTGCGTATGAACGAGCGGGGGAATATATCGGAATCGGGGTCTTGAATACGATTCATCTTTTGAATCCACGCCGGATTTTACTTGGGGGACCGATGTTCGAGCTCGCACCTACGATCGTTGATCAAATCAAGGAACGGGTCGAGCACACGGCGTTGACCGCTGCTTCACGTGAAACCGATGTCAAGATGGTCCCGTGGGGTGAAAAACAGGGAGCGCTCAGTGCTGCGGCCCTTGCAACGAACAGTTTATTTCAAACGATTTAATGAGCCGATTCCATGTCTTGCGAACCAGCAGGAGATGGAATCGGTTTTGTTATTCAAAAATATTTTAATGAAACCGTTTACAAAATAAAAAGTGATATGCTATAGTCGATGTAAAGTTAGATAATAAATTTAATTTACTAAGTTCATGGTCAACTAAGTGGAGGTGGATGCAGGTTAGCAGGGGCTAATCAAGCTGAAGCAGGAAAGGGAGGCATCGCGCAATGGAACCACACGATCCATGGGTTTCGTACCGTGAAGCTTTCGGGCGTTACGGAGCAATCCGCGGTTTTTATTTTCATCGGTCGACGCAACAGATGACAGAACAGGGTCCAGGCGATGTCCCGACAGACGAGCAGGATATCGTGCTCGTTCGACCACGACGTGACGGTGTATTTCAATTCCGGATGTCATCGGTACAAGGGGTCCTGACGATCCGTTCATCCGAGCTACACATTCGAAAAAATGAGAGCGGATACATTGAATTACGCGCACTCATGCAACACATGCGCTCTGCCGGTTGTCTGACGCTCGGTGGAGAGTTATACCTCTTCGTCCGACCGGATGTTGATACGCTGGCGTACCGTCTTCGATTGATTGCCCGCGTATTGATTCAGCTACAGGGAATGCCGATTCAGACGAAGGTGATCGAAGAATGGTGCAAACAAGCACAAATTGAAGGGGAACACGCTAGACGATACGCTTGACTACTTACACATAAAAGGGGAGCTCTTACATGAAATTCAAAAAAACGAAACTCGTTGCTGCAGCATCTGTCCTGACATTATCCGCATTCCTTGCTGCTTGTGGTGGCGAAGACGAGCAACAAACGAAAACGAAAGACGGTAAGACGATCGTCACATGGTGGGGCTGGGCGCCACAACCTGAAGCGGGGAAAGCAGTTGTTGATGCGTTCAACGAATCGCAAGATAAATACGTCGTTCAATTCAAACGCTACAGTGAAGACTATGAAAAACAATTACAAGTCGCGATGTTGTCAGGTAAGGGTCCAGACATCATCGGTCTAAAAGAACCGATGATCCAACAGTACAAGGATCGTGTCGTACCGGTTGATTCGTACATGGATAAAGCAGCCGGCAAAGGCTGGAAAGATAAGTTCGTCGAGCTTGGAATCGAACAGACGACACTCGACGGTAAACAATACGCGGTCCCAATCGGGTTCACAGGTCAAGCGTACTTGATGTACAACAAGACGATGCTCGACAAATACGGCGTGACACCACCGAAGAACTACAAAGAAACAGTCAGCGCAGTCAAGAAGATTAAAGACTCAGGTGATAAAGTCATCCCACTCATGCTCGGAGCAAAAGATGCGTGGATCGATATCGACGTCTACAACGTCCTCAGTCACCAAGTGGCGCCAGGTTACATCCAAAAAGTTCTTTCGGGTGAAGCGAAGTGGACAGACGACGAGATGGTCAAAACAGCACAAATCTGGCAAGACCTCTTCAAGGATAAAGTCTTCCAAGAAGGTGCACTTGGTCTAGCGACATACAATGATGGAATGAACCAGTTCTTCGATAAAAAAGCAGCGATGTGGGTCATCGGTTCATGGGAAGCACACTCGATGACGACGAAAGAGAAAAAAGAAAAATGGAAAATCGATGATGAGCTCGGATTCGTTCCACTCCCGAACTTAGCAGGCGGAACAGAGCAACCTGTCATCGCATCGATCGATATGGCACTTGGTGTCAACAAAGAGTCAAAACAACAAGAGGGTGCAGCGGAGTTCATCGCTTTCATGAGCCAAGGGAAAGGACAAGAAGTCTACATGGGTGAGTTCGAGATGGCGCCTGGCATCAAGGACGTCAAAGTCGATTCGGATGCTGCCTTCACAACGGAAGGTGAAAAAGAGTCGTACAAGATGTTGAACGACACATTAGCAAAAGCGGTTGCTAGCCGTGGTATCCGGGATACGAAATTAAACGATATCCTCGGTAAGGAACTTCAAAACATCGCGACAGGACAAGATCCGAAAGAAGCATTACAACGCGTTCAAGACGCAGCGGATCAATCAGCGAAATAAGACTCGACAGTGAAGTGGTACGCCTGCGTGCCACTTCCTGATTTTTGGACTTGAGGAAAGTGGGGAATCCATATGCAGACAGAGCGACAGGAATTGCCGATTAAACCAAAAGCAGAACCGCTCCAGCCGGTAGCGACACGTACGCCTGCGCCAAAGAAGAAAAAGAACATGAAGCGGAACATGGTCGGATGGGCTTTCGTTGCCCCGATCGTCTTGTTCGTTGTCAGCTTCATCTATTATGGGATCTTCTATAACGCCTATAACTCGTTCTTCTCGTGGGACGGAATCTCGTTTGACAAAGCGTTCGTCGGACTCGACAACTATGCTGAGATGTTCCAAGATCCAGACTTCTATCTCTCGCTGAAGAATACGTTCATCTTCACGATTTTAACAGTCACGATCCAAGCCGGTATCGGTCTTGTCTTGGCGTACTTCCTGCATACACCGGGACCATTGCGGACGGCGATGAAGTCGGTCTTCTTCTTCCCGGTCGTCTTGAGCCCTGTCGTACTCGGTGCGGCATTCTCACAAATCTATGATTTCCAGTTTGGTTACATCAATGAGTTCCTCCGTGCGATTGGTCTCGGTAGCTTCGAACAGAACTGGCTCGGTGATCCGGACATCGCGCTTTATTCCGTCATTGCAATCAACATCTTCCAGTGGACGGGTTCTTCAATGGTCATGTACTACATGGCGATGTTGACGATTGAGAAGGAAATCTTCGAAGCAGCAAAAATCGATGGAGCTGGATTCTTCCGGACACTGTGGAGCATCGTCTTCCCGAACTTGAAAGGAACGACGTTCACACTTTCGATCCTCGGTGTCATCGGTGGTCTGAAGACGTTTGACTTAGTCTGGATCACGACAGCCGGCGGACCGGGATCGTCGACGGAGTTCATTTCGACTTATCTATTCCGGAAATCGATGTTGCAACAGGAAGTCGGTTACTCGAGTGCTGTTGCCATCATCCTGTTGACGATTGCCTTACTCATCACGTACTTCCAATTGCGCGTACAAAAGAAAATGGATAACTAAGGAGGAACGACCCATGGATGTAGAATCTAAAAAAAGCCGCTGGATGATCAACCTTGTATTGGTGCTGGCATCAATCGTCTGGTTATTCCCGATTTTCGTCATGTTCAAAGAGAGTCTCCGAATCAATGGATTCGACAACTATATCGCGACACTGCAAAACCCGAACTTCCCAACGTTCGTCTTCAACAGTTTCTTCGTTGCCTTCTTCATGATCATCATCTCGATCACGATTCTGGCATTCGCGGCGTTCGCCTTCTCGAAACTTGAGTTTGCTGGAAAACGCCTGTTGTTCAACATGGTCTTAGCGGGTCTGATGTTACCCGTCGCTTCGATGATCGTTCCATTGTTCTTCACGCTCCGTTCGTTTGACGGACTGAACAACCACTGGGGACTGATCGGAGCGGAAGTCGCATTCTTCTTACCATTCGGTCTGATGCTCATCAAAGGGTACTTCGATGAACTACCAAACGAACTGATGGAAGCGGCGTATATCGATGGAGCGACGATTCTTGAAGTCTTCTTCAAAGTCATGCTACCACTCGCAAAACCAGCGCTTGCAACAGCTTTAATCTATGCGTTCCTTAACTCATGGAACGAATACTTGATGGTTCTTACGTTCATGACGGATCCTGCCTATCAGACAGTGACGATGGCACCAAGTTTCTTCAAAGATGCGCTCGGTGGGGATCCAGGAAAAATCTACGCGTCACTTGTTTTGATCAGTTTACCGACGATGATCTTCTATATCTTCTTCCAACGTTTCTTCCAAAAAGGAATGACGGCGGGTGCAGTAAAATAATTGTTTTTGCGTAAGGGGGAGCACAATGTATTTAGGAGTCGATTATTATCCAGAACAAACACCACGAGCACTATGGGAGGAAGACTTCCGACTGATGAAGGAACTTGGCGTCAACGTCGTTCGTCTCGCGGAATTCGCTTGGTCGATGATGGAGCCGGAAGAAGGCGTCTATGACTTCAGCTTTTGGGATGACGTCATCGAACGCTTGAGTGCGGAAGGATTCGATATCGTACTCGGGACACCAACTGCGACACCACCGGCTTGGTTATGTACGAAGTATCCAGAAATCTTACCGGTCGATGAGAACGGTGTGACGATCAGCTTTGGTGCTCGTCGCCATTATACGGTCCACAGCGAAACGTACCAGCGTCTATCCGTCAAGATCACGGAAGAGATGGCGAAACGCTACGGTCAACATCCTCGTGTCATCGGGTGGCAAACGGATAATGAATACGGGCATGAGAAATCGGATCGTTCTTACGGCGATGTCGACCGCGCTGCTTTTCAGCGTTGGCTAGCGAACCGTTACGGAACGCTCGATGCCTTGAACGAAGCGTGGGGAACCGTCTTCTGGAGTCAGACGTACACGGCGTGGGAGCAAATCCCGGTACCGCGTAAAGTCTATCAGGAACACAACCCATCCTTGCTCGTCGACTTCGATCGCTTCTGTGCCGACGGCTATACGTACTACAACAAATTACAAGTCGATGTCTTACGTCGCTACATTCCAGAGAACGTCTTCATCACGCATAACTTGGTCTACAGTGACATGGCGGTCAATCAACAACAAATGGCGCAGGACCTCGATTATGTCGCGTTCGATAACTACCCAGTCTGGGGTGGGCTACCGGAGCCGAACCGGTTCGAGAAGATGGCAAGTGATCACGATCTTTGCCGCTCTTCGAAGCAAGGAAAAGGCTTCTGGGTCATGGAACAGTTGAGTGGCGCACAAGGCTGGAGTAAAATCGGTTACTTGCCACGACCAGGTCATATTCGCCTTTGGACGTACCAAGCAGTCGCTCGGGGAGCGGAAGCGATCGTTTACTTCCGGTTCCGCGCTGCTCATTTCGGAACAGAGGAATTCTGTCACGGCATCATCGATCATGATGGAAAACCGAAGCGGAAATTCGAAGAAGTCAAACAGATCATGACGGAGCTGAATACGTACGGCGATGAGATTAACGCGAGCCGTTATGACGCGAAAGTCGGTGTCTATTTCGATCAAGAAAACGTCTGGGCGTGGACGCACCAGCCGCATAGTGATGCGTTTGATTTCCGAACAGAGTTCGTGCGCTTCTATGGTGGAGCGGTTCGCCAACAAGTCGCAACCGACATCGTTTTCCCAGGTGATGATTTATCTAGTTATAAACTGATCATCGTCCCGCTCTATTTCTTGACGAACCCAACATTCGATGACGCCTTGATTGCGTACATGGAACAAGGTGGTCACGTCATCTTCACGTACCGGACAGGCGTGAAGGATGCACGGAATCATGTCGTACCGACGACGTTACCAGGTAAGTTCGCACCGTATGCGGGCATCGAGATCGACGAATACGAGTCACTCCAATCCGTTCAGCAACATCAGGTGGCAGGCATCGGCGAGATGGCAGGACAATCCTCAACAGCCCGCCTCTGGTGTGATCTCATCACACCAACGACAGCGGAGACGCTCGCTGTTTATAAAGATACGTTCTACGAGGGTGTAGCGGCTGTGACGCGCAATGCCTATAAAGGAATGATTACCTACATCGGCTCATCGATTGATGACGCGATGATCGATACGATTTACCGTCAAGCGTTCACGGAGGCCGGCATCGAGATGATCGAGGCGCCGGATCAAGTCGAAATCGTGCGTCGTCACGGCGAAAAACGCGATTTCCTCTTCTTGATGAACCATGACACGAAAGAAGCACGGGACGTTAACTTGGACGGCACATATAAAGTATTGACAGATGAAGAGACATATCGTGGAACGGTCCGGCTCGCACCACTCGAGACACTGATTCTGACGACGTAAGGAGGAAGAGAACCATGGCAATCTTTGAAGTAGCAGGACGTCGTTTCGTCGTCGAAGGGAAACGGGTCGCTCACGTCGTGACGGTCGGTGCGAACGGTAAGCTGATTCACACCTATTTCGGTGCCAAGTTACCATACCGGGATGATTATAAAGCGTTACCGAGTCCAGTCGTCGCGCACAGTTCGTTTGAATCACCAGACGGCGTCGCGACGTACGATTTCGTACCATTCGGCGAGATGTTGTATACGGAGCCAACTTTGAAATCGGAACGAGAGGATGGACAGCGGATTCACCAGTTCCAGTTTGAGCGCTCCGAACAGACGGAAACGAAATTGACACTCTGGCTGTTTGATCCCTTGCAGGAGATGCGTGTCGGGGTTCAGTACGAAGTGTTCGCGGATTACGACATCATCGGTCGTTCGATTGTCGTTGAAAACACAGGTCGATTACCTGTTCGTTTAACAGCAGCCCAGTCCTTTGCGATGGGACGCTGGCATCAACCGAATTTAAAACTGCATCACTTCGCTGGCATGTGGACAGGTGAGTTCAAGAAACAGATCACACCAGTGACACCAGGGCGCCAGACGATTGAAAGTCGACGTGGAGTGACAAGTCACCAAGCGAACCCTTGGTTCGCACTCGAGCAGGACGCGACAGAAGATGGCGGTGAAGTCGTCTACGGACATTTTGCTTATTCCGGTAACTGGGCGATTCACGTCGAACAAGATGCGTTCGGTTTCGTTCAGCTATCAGGTGGCATGAATCCGTTTGACTTCAGTTGGAAACTATCACATCAACAACAGTTGACGACACCAACGTTCTACATCGGCTATGCGGACGGTTTCGCGGATATGAGCGCCCATGCGCATGCCTTTCAGCGTGACGTCATCATGCCACGTGCGACCGATCGTCCGGTTCTTTATAACTCATGGGAAGCGACGTATTTCGATGTCACGGAATCTGGTCAACGTGAACTCGTTGATCTGGCAGCAGGAATCGGCTGTGAACTGTTCGTCGTCGATGACGGGTGGTTCGGTGAACGCCATACCGATCAAGCGGGACTCGGTGACTGGCATGTCAATCGAGAAAAGTTCCCGAACGGTCTTCAGCCTTTGATCTCGTATGTGAAACAACAAGGGTTACAATTCGGTCTGTGGGTCGAACCGGAGATGGTCAATCCGGATTCTGATCTATACCGGGCGCATCCAGACTGGATTTACCATGCGCGCGATGCAGTCCGGACGACGTCTCGGAATCAATACGTCTTAAACCTCGGATTACCAGAAGTCGAGCAATTCATTCTCGAGATGATGGACGACTTGCTGACACGTCACGCGATCGACTACATTAAATGGGACATGAACCGCGCCTTTTCAGAACCAGGTGTTCCAAAAGACCAGACGGATCGCCAACAGGAATTATGGAAACGTCACGTCGATGCGTTGTACCGAATCTTTGATGAATTACGTCGCTTGCATCCGACGGTCGACTTTGAAGCCTGTGCAGGTGGTGGCGGACGGATTGACCTTGGAATCCTCTCACGGACGGAACAAGTCTGGACGAGTGATAACACCGATCCACTCGATCGCTTACAAATTCAGTACGACTTCTCGTATGCTTACAATGCGAAAATGATGAGCTGTTGGGTGACGGACGGACCGAACTGGTTAAATGGACGCAACGTACCGCTTGCAACACGCTTTGTCTCCTCGATGCAAGGCACACTCGGCATTGGTGGTAACTTAAGCGAATGGTCAACGGATGAACTTGCGGAAGCAAAAGGTTGGATTGAGACATATCAAGCGATTCGTCCGACGATTCAACGCGGTATCCAGTATCGCTTATCTGCATTTACACAACAGACGCCAAGCGTCATGCAGTATACATCAGAAGAAGAAACGGTCCTACTTGCGATCGCGCCACTTCGACAGTACGGAACACATCAGTATCACTTCAAACTAAAAGGACTCGACCCAGCAATGCGTTATCAAGTCGAGGACCGGACGTTAAGCGGCGCTTACTTGATGCAACAAGGCTTGACGTTCTCATACACGACGGACTATGAAGCCCGCTGCTTGCGGATTCAGCCAGTCCACCGTGCGCTCTCATTACTCAAATCAAAGGAGACGATCGTATGACAGACCAGACGTTAGAAGCACAATTTGAACAGCGGTTTGGCTCACCGTCGACGCATCGCTTCTTTGCACCAGGACGGATCAATTTAATCGGCGAACATACGGATTACAATGGCGGTCACGTCTTTCCATGTGCGTTGACGTTCGGTACACATGCGATCGCACGAAAACGAAACGATCAACATTTCCGCTTTTACTCACTGAATTTCGAGCAGGACGGCATCATCGAAGTCACGCTCGATGAACTTGCGTATGACGTGACGCACGGTTGGGCGAACTATGCGAAGGGTATGATCACGGTCTTACAGGAAGCAGGGTACCGAATCGATTCAGGATGTGACATCCTGATTCAAGGTGACATTCCGAATGGAGCTGGTCTTTCATCATCGGCTTCGCTTGAACTCGTCATCGGTGTCTTGCTCGATCGATTATACGGATTAGAGATTCCACGTCTTGATCTCGTCCGGTTCGGTCAACAAGTCGAAAACCGTTATATTGGCGTCAACAGTGGTATCATGGATCAATTTGCGATCGGCATGGGAAAAGCGGGAGCGGGATTGTTGCTCGATTGTGAGACGCTCGATTATACGTATGCCCCACTCGATTTGACGGGGTATACGATTATCATCATGAATACGAACAAACGCCGTGAACTGGCGGATTCGAAATACAATGAACGCCGGGCGGAATGTGAGACAGCACTCGCTTATCTCAATCAATTCACGCCACGGGAAGCACTCGGACAATGGACGACGTCAGAATTCGCAAAAGTAGCATGGGAAGACGAAATCTTGATGCGTCGCGCACGCCATGCGATTTCAGAGAATGAACGAACACTTCAGGCATTAGCAGCACTTGAAGCGGGAGAACTGACGACGTTCGGTCAGTTGATGAACGCTTCACACGTCTCGTTACGGGAAGATTATGAAGTGACAGGGATTGAACTCGATACACTCGTCGAAGCCGCTTGGGAACAACCGGGCGTGCTCGGCGCGCGGATGACAGGTGCTGGTTTTGGTGGCTGTGCGATTGCAATCGTTGAAGACGAGGCAGTCGACGCGTTCAAACAAGCTGTCGGCGAACACTATGAAGCACGGATCGGATACCCGGCGACGTTCTATACGGCGACGGTCGGTGACGGAGCACGTGAAATCGAACGGGAGGTCATCTAAATGGCAACGTTAGTCGTAGGTGGAGCTGGTTATATCGGCTCCCATGCCGTCTATCAATTGATTGATGCCGGAAAGGATGTCGTCGTCATCGACCATCTGCAATCCGGTCATCGTGAAGCGGTTCACCCGCAAGCACGTTTATATGAAGGAGATATACGCGATCGTGCTTTTCTCGATCGCGTCTTTACGGAAGAGACGATTGAACAAGTCGTTCATTTCGCTGCTTTTTCACTTGTCGGCGAGTCGATGACGGAACCATTACGCTACTTTGATAACAACGTTTACGGGACACAAGTGTTGCTCGAAGCGATGATTGCTCACGACATCAAACAAATTGTCTTCTCTTCGACGGCAGCGACATACGGTGAACAGGAACAGATGCCGATTCTCGAAACAGCGGAAACGAGTCCGACGAATGCATATGGCGAGACGAAGTTGATGATGGAGAAGATGATGCGCTGGTCTGAACAAGCGTATGGCTTACGTTACGTTGCGTTACGTTACTTCAATGTCGCCGGTGCACGGGCGACAGGTGAGATCGGGGAAGACCATACACCAGAAACACATTTGATTCCGCTCGTCCTTGAAGTCGCCAACCGACAACGGGCAGAAATTTCGATCTATGGCGATGATTATCCAACGCCGGATGGCACATGCATTCGTGATTACATCCATGTTGAAGACTTGATCGATGCCCATGTACGAGCACTTGATTATTTAGCGGACGGCAACGACAGCGCAGTCTTTAACCTCGGTTCAAGCCAAGGGTTTTCCGTGCGGGAAATCATCGAGGCAGCCCGTCGCGTGACGGGACACCCGATTCCGGAACGCATCATTGAACGTCGTGCAGGGGATCCGAGTATCTTAATCGCTGGATCCGCCAAAGCAAAAGAAGTCCTCGGCTGGACGCCACAACGCACTGACATCGAAACAATCATTCGTGATGCTTGGAATTGGCATGCACATCATCCAGAAGGATACCGGACGAGCGTTCGTTAATAGAGAGACAGAAAGAGGAGAGTGACGGCGATGAATGAACTCATCCAACAGTTAGTAGCGCAAGCAATCCAGGAACGCTTGATTGAACCGGAAGATGCGATCTATGCCCGAAATCGAATTCTAGCACAAATTGGTCAAGCCGATTATGAAGAACAGGCAGACGTACCATCACGTCCAATTCCGGATATTTTGGATGAGATGATTGAAGTGTTGATCACAAGCGGACAGCTACCGGCGCGCCTTGAGGATAAAGAACAGTTTGCTGCAGACGTGATGGATGTCTTCGTCGCCCGTCCGTCTGACGTGACAGCGACATTCCGGCGTCTGTACGCTGAATCACCAGTAGCGGCGACGGATTACTTTTATCAACTCAGCCAAGCGAGTAACTACATCCAAACAAAACGAATTGCTAAGAATAAACGTTATCAAGCGGAGACGGCTTACGGGACGATTGATGTCACGATCAACTTATCGAAGCCGGAAAAAGATCCACGTGAAATTGCGGCAGCTCGGACGGAGGTACCGACGACGTCGAACTATCCGACCTGCCTGTTGTGCGTCGAAAACGTCGGCTACGCGGGGCGTGCGAATCATCCAGCCCGTGCGAACCACCGGATTGTTCCGTTGACACTGACGGAAGAATCGTGGGCATTGCAGTATTCACCATACGTCTATTACAACGAACATAGCATCATCTTGTCGCAGGAACATCGTGACATGGTCATCAATCGGGATGCGTTTGCACGTCTGCTCGCCTTCGTTGAGCAGTTCCCACATTACTTTGCTGGTTCGAATGCAGACCTGCCGATCGTCGGTGGATCGATTCTGACGCATGATCATTATCAAGGTGGACGCTATACGTTTGCGATGGACCGGGCAAACGCATTAACATCCTTTACGTTCCCGGATCAGCCGACAGTCACTGGCGAAACCTTACACTGGCCACTGAGTGTGTTGCGTCTGAAGAGTGAAGATGCGTCGGCACTACTCGATGCTGCGACGACCGTTTATGAGACGTGGTTGACGTATACGGATGAGAGTCAAGAGATCCGTTCACATACTAGTGAGACGCGACACAATACAGTGACGCCGATTGCCCGTCAACGTGATGGACAATTCGAGCTCGATCTCGTCTTACGGAACAACCGGACGTCAGCAGAACATCCGGACGGTATTTTCCATACGCATGCCGATATTCACCACATCAAGCGGGAAAATATCGGTTTGATCGAAGTGATGGGACTGGCGGTCTTACCGGCACGCCTGCTCCAAGAGTTGCAACAGGTCGAACAGTTCATTACAGGTGAAGTCGACGAAGTAGCTGTCGCTCATGCTGACTGGGCGCAAGAACTAAAACAAGCGTATGACGGTCAAGATGTCACAATGTACGTCGAGCAAGCAGTCGCTGCGAAATTCGTACGTGGTCTCGAAGACTGTGGCGTCTTTAAACAGACGGAAGAAGGTCAGACGGCGTTCGGACGATTCGTTCAACTCGTGACGCGCCAACCGGTGGAGGAACAACGATGACACAACTACTTGAGAAAGAATTGATCCGACATACGTTACGTCAGGAAGGCATCGAAGTGACGCTCTGGAACTACGGTGGCATCATCCAAAATATCCGGACGACCGATCGGGATGGTCATTTGGAAAGTGTCGTCCTCGGTCTTGAGACGGTAGAAGAGTATCAACAGCACTCGCCTTACTTCGGGGCAATCGTCGGACGCGTCGCTGGTCGAATCGGACAGGCACGCTTCGAAGTAGCGGAAGAGGTCTATCCGCTCGTCGCAAACGACGGTGCGAATCATCTGCATGGGGGGATTCACGGATTCGATCAAGCATGGTTCGATGTCATCGAAGCGACGGATACATTGTTTCATTTGCGTTTGAACAGTCCGGATGGAGAAGAAGGGTATCCGGGAACGGTCACACTCGACGTGCATTATCGATTAGAGGGAACGACATTGACGCTTGAGATGACAGCCGTGACGGATCAGACGACACCCCTCAATCTAACGAACCATACGTACTTCAACTTATCGGGAAATGCAAAGCGAGACGTGCTAGATCACGTCTTGACGTTACCAAGCGACTGCTACTTACCGGTCCAGCCAGACGGCTTACCGACAGGGGAACAACGGGATGTCTCCGGAACCCCGTTTGATTTCCGTAACGGTCAGTCGATTCGTGATGGGATTACGCTTGATCATCCCGAGACGATTGCTGTTGGAAATGGCTATGATCATCCCTTCGTATTGCGGGATGACACACTTCGACTTGAAGATCCGGTATCCGGTCGTTTCGTCGACGTGACAACGAATCAACCTGCAGTCGTACTCTATACCGGAACGCAACTGCTGACCGATTATACGGTTCATGGTGTTACTGCTCGACCATCACTTGGTTTATGCCTTGAAGCACAAGTGCATCCGAATGCAGTCCATGAATCTGATTTTCCATCAATCTTGTTGTCACCAGGTGAGACCTATCACTGGAAAACAGCTTATCGCTTTGGTGTAGTGTCTTAATGGATTCGAAGAAGAAGCCCCATTTTCCATGTTCGGTTGGACAGGAAAGTGGGGCTTTTTGTGTATAGAAGGAAATCGGGAAGAAAAGTGCGAAAGGTGATACTAAACCATAATGAAAGGAGGGCTTTCCATGCAGTATGCCGCTACTCCTTGTCTCGTTTTTTCGGGACAAGCCAAGCAGGCGATCGTGTACTACGAAAACATATTTGCGATGACACGTCGGCGTATCATAATGGATGAAGCAGGAGATACCGTCTACCACGCGCATTTATCCAATGGGGCGTTTGAATTGATGCTCTGGGACGAGAGTGACGCACCGAATACCTCTTCTTCGCTCCATCTGTTGTTGACTTTTACGTCGCTTGAAGAGCTCGAGCAAGTGTATCTGCAATTAACGACAGACGGTCAAATCGTCACACCCCTTGCGGTAGCAGACTTTGGAGGTTGGTATGCGCAAGTCCGCGACCCGTTCGGGATTCTGTTCGCTCTATCTTTCAGCGAAGAGGGACGAGAATCAGAGGCGTTGCTCGAGCGCGAGTAGTGTCCGCTTCATATTCAGACCGCCATGATAGCCGAGTAGATCGCCTTTTTTGCCAATGATCCGGTGACACGGAATCGCGAGCAGTAATCGATTTTTCCCGATTGCTGTGCCAATCGCGCGAGTCGCGTTCGGTCGAAAGAGACGTTCCGCGATATCGGAGTAGGTGGCGGTTTGACCGTACGGTACCGCGCGTAGAGCATGCCAGACTTCAAGTTGGAACGGGGTACCGACTGGTGCGATTGGAAAGGACAGTGTCGTCGACTGTTGATTCAGATAAGCCAGTAGCTGTTCCGTATACGGGGCAAGCGCGGTATCAGAAGCAATCCGATCGGCTCGGGGGAAGTGTTTCCGCGACCAGTCGTCGAATACATCCTCCGGTTCATCCCAAGCGCCAACATAACAGAGACCATCTGCTGTAGCAGCGACCGGAAACGTATGCGTATTCCAGTGCAAACGAGTGAAGTACAGTTCCATGACATGTTTTCCTTTCTACGCGAAATGAAGTGATGAATCCAAAAGAGGTGCTTCTGACGCAGAGGCACCTTTTTTGGATTACGCGCGCGATCCGACCTGTTGACGTGGTGGAAGATGGATCGATTGACCAAATAAGGCTTCCATCGATTCCGTCAAGGCTTCGCTTCGACTCGGATGTGCCATGACAGGGAAGAGGAGATCTTCCCGTTTTGCTGTCAGTTCCAGTGCTTGGGTGAATTGTCCGACGAGACGATGAGCATCGTCCCCAATCATGTGAATACCAAGGATCAGTGATGTTTGCTCGTCAGCGATGACCTTGACGAATCCACTACCACCTTCGATCGTCGTCGCTCCGTTTGCATTCAGCGGGAACTGTCCGCTCTGAACAGCATGTCCGGCTTCGACCGCTTCTTGTTCCGTCATCCCGATCGAAGCAATCGGTGGGAAGGTTCGTAGAACCGTCGGATAATACGGTGTCGTCGGATCGACGTCTTGACCAGACAAGTGGGCTGCCGTTCGCTTCGCTTCATGAATCGCACGGATGGCGAGCTGTGGACCCGGTGTGACATCACCGATTGCGTAAATGTGGGGTTGATTCGTTCGTCCATTTACGTCAACTAGAATCGTCCCGTCTTCTGCAAGCGTCACACCAATCCGTTCGAGACCGAGTGTCAAACTGTTCGGGATCCGGGAAAGGGACTGGAACAGATAGGCACCCTGATAGGCGACTTCTTCTCCGTTTTTCATGACGGTGACGGTCGCGTCCGATGAAGCCTCGATACGTGTCACGACATCCGACACGAGACGGATTTTTTGTTTTTTGAATGTCCGCTTCAGTTCCTTTTCAAGGCTTGGTTCGAGTGGCAATTGATCCGCGAACAACGTCACCTCTGTCCCAAGTGCATGGAAACAGGCGGCCGCTTCGAGTGCTAGCGTGTCAGATCCAATGATCAATAAGCTCTCTGGTAGTTGCTCGAGTTGATAAAGCTGTTCGGCATTCAAGCGGCACGATTCCTCGTGTTGGATGCTGTGACTGCCGGTCGCAATGATGACGTCCTGGAACCGGTACGTATCGAACTGATGTCCCGACTCGACGCCGATCCGGTCCTCTGACAGGAAGGAGGCTGCACCAGTGATATGCTCAATCTGGTTCGCCTGACAGAGGGCGACCACTCCTTGACGTAATTGTTGCACGACACGATTCCGGTAAGCACTCAGTTTACTGAAATCATGGACAGCAGGGGCGGTGAATCCAAGGTCTTCAAGATGCGGCAAGCGTAACATCTCTTCTGCCGCATGCGCATAGACCTTGGACGGGATACAGCCTCGGTTCAGACAAAGTCCACCGAGTTCAGCTTGTTCAATCAATGTAACGTTTCGACCGCCTTGTGCAGCACGGATCGCTGCCGTATAACCTGCGGGACCTCCACCGATGATCAGAAGATCCCGTTCTTGTGTAAGTTCGCCAACAACCATGTTAGATCAACTCCAGAAGTAGGGTAGTCGGATGTTCAATCAGTGACACGAATCGGTTCGTAAAGGCAACAGCCGTTGCCCCGTCTGCGACACGATGATCGAACGACATCGACAAATTCATCATCGAGCGAACGACGATTTGATCATTCTCATCGACACAGGCTCGTTTTTTCGTCTTATGGAAGGCAATCAGTGCTGTCTCCGGATAGTTGATGATTGGTGTTGCTCCCGTACTGCCGAGCGGACCGACATTACTCATCGTAAAAGTGCTTGGTTTTAAGTCCGCTGCGCGCAAGGCACCGTTTTGAGCACGTTGTTGCAACGCGACCAATTGTTCATGCAGTTCCGTCAGTGAGAGCTGATCGGCATGACGGATGACCGGAACCATCAACCCGTCCGGTGTTTCGGTTGCCATGCCAAAGTGGAAATCCTGCTCTAATCGAATACATGCATTTGCTTCATCGAGTTTGGCATGAAAGACAGGATACTCTTTTAAGGCAACAATCAAGGCTTTAATGAAGAAGGCGTTGACGTTGATGTTTCGTCCAGCTGTTTTCCATTCGGCACGTAGTGCGAGCAAACGCGTCATGTCGACTTCCTCGAAGTGAGTGACATGGGGAATCGTGTACAGCGACTGGGTCATCTTTTTCGCGATTTGCTTGCGAATGCCGCGGAACGGAATCGTTTCCGGTAAGGTTTGTTGGTACGTGACCTCTTTAATGATCGGCGAAGCTGTCTCTTGTGGAGCAGTAGCAGTCTGGACGAAGCGAAGCACATCGTCCTCGGAGACGCGACCTGATGGATCGGAAGCCATGACAGTTTCGATATCAATCCCGTGATCACGAGCGATTTTTCGTGTATATGGTGTCGCAAGGACCCGTTTTGCTGGAGAAACTTGAACAGGTGGGGCGGTGACAGCAACCGATGCTGGTTCGGGAGCGGGCGACGCTTCAGGTGTTACCGCGACTGGCATGTCGGAAGCGTTACTTGCTTCGATGTGCAATAACGTCGTACCGACTTGCACCGTCTGACCGACCGGGATGATGATTTCCTTGACGATTCCGGAGACGGGAGCCGGTAGTTCGGCGACCATCTTATCGGTCGCGACCTCGACGACCGGTTGATCCGTCGTGACATGGTCTCCGACTTGAACGAGGTAATGGGCGATTTCACCTTCTGTCATTCCTTCACCGACATCATGTAATTTAACTTCGATCATGGCATTCAGCTCCTTAAAACTCGACCGTACGCTGAATCGTCGCAAGGACACGTTCTGGCGTCGGAATGTAATGGTCTTCGAGGGCGAACAGCGGGACCGGAACATCAAAACCGGTCACGCGGGCAATCGGTGCCCGTAAATAAAGAAACGCCGTATCGTTGATCAACGTCACGAGATCATTACCGAGACCACCCATCGCTGCGGCTTCATGCACGATGACGGCACGACCTGTCTTTTGAACGGAAGTAGCGATCGTTTCCCGGTCGAGCGGATAGAGCGTCCGTAAGTCGAGGACTTCGCAAGAGATGCCGCGTTCCTGTGCAGCCGTTGCTGCCTTTTGAGCTACTTGAACCATTGCCCCCCAGGCGATCAACGTCACGTCTGTTCCTTCGCTGACGTAGCGTGCTTTTCCAATCTCAACGGTATACGATTCGCTCGGTACGACTTCTTTGAATGAGCGATAACTGCGCATCGACTCAAGGAACAACACGGGATCTGGATCTTCAATCGCAGCAATCAATAACCCTTTTGCATCGTATGGCGTCGCCGGACAGACGACCTTGAGACCAGGCATCGATGTAAAGAGTGCTTCCGTGCTGTCGGAATGGATTTCCGGTGCCCGGATGCCGGCACCATAAGGCGCACGAATGACCATCGGTACACTGTACCGTCCCATCGTCCGCATCCGGATCCGGGAGACGTGCGTCATGATTTGTTCATAGGCAGGGTAGATGAAGCCAAGAAATTGAATCTCGACGATTGGTTTAAAGCCATTGATGGCAAGACCGATCGACGTACCGACGATGCCGGCTTCACTGAGCGGTGTATCAACGATCCGGTCTTCCCCAAACTCTTCCTGTAAGCCGTCCGTCGCTCGGAAGACACCACCGTTTTTTCCGACGTCTTCTCCAAGGACGAGTGTCGTCTCATCCTCCGACAATTTTGTCCGCAGGGCATCCGTGACAGCTTGAACGAGTGTCATCTCTGTTTGACGATTGATTGGTGTTGCCATCTCATTTCCCCCTTGCTAGCAGATACGCTTCTTTTTGTTGCTGGACATCAACCGGTAAGGTCGCGTACGTATGGTCGAACAGATCATTGACGTCTGGTGCCTTGAATTGCTCCATCGCAGTTACTGCCGCTTCGACTTCTGCCTGGTGCCGTTCCTGTAGCTGTTGCATCCAGGTTTCGTCAAAGTAGCCTTGATGTTTTAAGAACTGTTCAAGTCGATCGAGCGGATCGACCCGGTCACGCGAGCGAGCTTGATCCCGGTATTTCGTTGGATCGTCTGCTGTCGTATGCGCACCAAATCGCCATGTGACGGCTTCAATCAATGTTGGTCCACCGCCAGAACGGGCACGCGCAACGGCTGCTTGCATCGTGAAATAGACGGCAAATGCATCGTTCCCATCGATCCGGACGCTTGGCATCCCGTAGGCGATCGCTTTTTGTGCAATCGTCTCGGAATGCATCTGTTTTTCGATCGGAACAGAAATCGCGAATTGATTGTTTTGGTTGAAGAGGATAACCGGTGCTTGGAAGACACTGGCGAAGTTCATCCCTTCGTGGAAGTCACCTTCAGACGTCGCCCCGTCACCAAAGTAGGCGACCGCAACGTTCGTCGTACCTTTTCGTTTTTCCGCCCACGCGGCGCCGACGGCATGCGGAATTTGCGTCGCAATCGGAACGGCAGGAGGGAAGATGTGTTTCTCAGATGGCACGCAACCTTCGACACGACCGTTCCAGTAGAGCAGCGTCCGAACCATGTCAGCGCCAAACGTCAATGTCGCACCATGATCCCGGTACGTCGGAAATAACCAGTCTTGATCGGACAACGCGAGTGCACTACCGACTTGAGCGGCTTCTTGTCCTTCGAACGGTGCATAAGTGCCGAGGCGACCTTGACGTTGTAGGTTAATCGCTTTCCGGTCGAACGTCCGAATTCGGTGCATCTGTTCATACAGGGTGAGGGCGAGCTCTTTTGTCAGATCGTGTTCTTTTGATGCGTCGATGAGACGACCTTCTTCATCGATGATGCGTTGAATCGGAAAATGTTGCTCCATGTCAGTCCCTCCTTCAGTGGTTACGGATATCCCATTTTGGTTTTGTCGTGTTCGTGAAAATGTTGTTATGCTTCGCTCGGATCTGCATCCGTTTTTCACACATCCGGTTCGCCGCTTCGACCGTTGTGATGTTTTCTGCTTGCGACTCCTTGAAGACTTCGAGCACTGCGTCGTAGATGTGGCGTGTCTTTAAGAGAACCCGTTCATGATTCGCTCCATAGAGTTCGTCTGCTACTTGGATCAGACCACCACCATTGACGATATAGTCTGGGGCATATAAGATGCCGCGATCCATCAAGACGTGAGCAAGTTGTTCTTCCGCGAGTTGGTTGTTCGCCGAACCACAGATGGCTTTGCACGGTAAGAGAGCAATATTTTGGGCGTGAATGACACCACCGTATGCACACGGAACAAAAATATCAGCATCCGTCAGATGGATTTCGTGAGGCGAGACGACGCGAACCGTGCCAGAAGCCATTTCAGCTTGGGTTACGATTGCTGCGAGTGCGGCTTCATTGACGTCAGAGACATAAATCGTCGCCCCTGCGAGCAACAGTTGTTCTGCGACCTTAAAGCCGACTTTTCCGAGTCCTTGGATCGCATAGGTTGCCCGACTTAAGTCGTCTGAACCGAAGAGCGTCTCGATCGTCGCTCGAAGCCCGTAAACGACACCTTCAGCCGTCGGAATCGATGAATCACCACTACCACCAAATGCTTCCGGAATGCCGACGATCCGTGATGTTTCTCGGCTAGCATGGACGAAATCATCCATCGTCGTGCCCATGTCTGTTCCCGTGTAGAACCGACCACCAAGCGAATCGACGAAGCGACCGAAAGCACGGAAAAGCTCCGGTGATTTATCCGTCGCTGGATTACCGATGATGACAGCTTTACCACCACCGAAATCAACGTCAGCGGCAGCGCATTTATACGTCATACCGCGTGACAAACGCAGCACATCGTCGAGTGCTTCATCAACAGAAGCGTAAGGCGCCATTCGACATCCGCCGAGAGCAGGACCGAGCGTCGTATCGTGAATCGCGATGATGGCTTGTAACCCCGAGACAGGATCGTTGCAAAAGACGACTTGTTCGTGACCCGCGATTTTTTCCATGATCGAGAGCGTTGGATTTGTAGATGGATTTAACATGTTCATAGTAGAGTCCTCCTCTATCAAATATAAGTAAGCGCTTTCATTTTGTTGGAACGTTATTTTGTAATTTTTCTTGAATCCGGCTTTTTTCTAAAATGAATTGTGTGACTTCCCCTGTACCGATGATCGTTTGTCCGTCTCGGACTTCGATGCTAGCATCAACGCGACGTGATGTCATCGCAGTTACTGTAGCGGTAACGATCAATCGTGTTCCTTCAGCTGCCATACCAAGATGCTTCAGTGAAACTGCACCCCCGACACCTTCTTCACCAGCTTCTAAGTAAGGCAAAATCAGTTGACGTGCTGCCCATTCCATGTGATAAACCATCGAAACGGTGGAGTATGCAGGATGAACGAGCTGACCTTCAAATCGTGCAAACATATCTTCTGAGACGACCGCTTGAATCTCTGCTGTATCCCCGACAGCTAATCCTAGTTTCATCGTGATCCCCTTTCACAACACCGAATCTTTATTCAATCAAGTGGTCTTACCAAAAATAGTATAACACTTGTCACACGATATTTTATCAACCCGTTACAAAATGAGCAAATCATTTCAGAAATATTTTCCAAAAAAAGACTCTCGATCATGAAAAATAGCTTTATAAGCCAATTGATTTACTGATAAAGTGCGTTGAAGTGATAAAGTGAGAATCGTTTGGGGGCATTTAACAAAACAAGATTGACAACATTGTGAACGTATCGTACGTTAAACGTATAACTAAAAATAAACGACCGTTTAATTATTGTATACATGATGAGGAGGTGCAGGTATGTACGATCAACATCACGAAACGATGAATGCGCAAACGCGGGAGCAGCTGCAGATGGAGCAATTACGTCAAACGATGGAACACGTCACGCGCGTCCCGTTCTATCAAGAACGTCTGCAGACATTGCAGATGACGGCACATGATTTTCAAACGATCGAAGATCTACGAAAATTTCCGTTCACATGCAAGCAAGATTTACGCGATCATTATCCGTTCGGGCTATTTGCCGTCGAACGAGAACAGGTCACCCGAATTCACGCCTCGTCTGGTACGAGTGGTAAACCGACCGTCGTCGGGTATACGCAAGAAGATTTAGACGACTGGGCAGGTGCCGTGGCACGTAGCTTAGTCTTAGCCGGTGGATCATCAGCCGACTTGTTGCACAATGCATACGGCTACGGACTGTTCACAGGTGGACTCGGTCTTCATGCAGGTGCTGAAAAACTAGGTATGACAATCTTGCCGATTTCCGGCGGTAATACGGATCGCCAAATCACATTGATCGAGGATTTCCGACCGGATGGCATCTGTGGGACACCTTCTTATATCTTGCGATTAGCAGAGCGCATGATCGAACGGGGCATCGATCCACGAAAGACAAGCATGCGTTACGGCATCTTCGGAGCTGAACCATGGTCGGAAGAGATGCGTCAGACACTCGAACAGACCTTTGATCTACAGGCATTCGATATTTATGGACTCAGTGAAATCATGGGACCAGGTGTCGCGATGGAATGTCAGGAGCAGGCAGGTCTGCATATCATGGATGACTTATTCATTACGGAAGTCGTCGATCCCGTTACGGGGGAACCGGTACCAGATGGCATGGTCGGGGAACTCGTTTTTACAAGCTTGAAAAAGAAAGCGCTTCCAATCATTCGTTACCGGACAGGTGACTTAGCATCGATCACGCACGAAGCGTGTGCTTGTGGTCGGACGACGACACGGATGTCACGTGTCAAAGGGCGAACGGACGACATGCTGATTATCCGAGGGGTCAACGTCTTCCCGTCAGAAATCGAGCGGGTTTTACTCCAACAGCCGGACGTGACACCGCATTATCAAATTCATCTCGTGCGTAAAGCAGGACTCGATGCCGTTGAGCTACATATCGAATTCGAAAACATCTCGGAGCGACAAATGCGTTCGATATGTGACGCCATCAAGTCGGAATGCCTCATTTCCATTGATCTCGTCTGTCACCCGCACCAAGGGTTACCACGATCGGAAGGGAAAGCCGTTCGGATCGTTGATCGACGCTCGACATCACTCGTCTGATTCAAAGGAGGAACTAGCATGTATGATGCAACACAACTGTTCGAACCCGTCCAACTGACGGAAGAAGAAAAATTAGCACGCTTTAAGGAACGAATCGAGCAAGGTGAAAAGATCGAAGCCGATGACTGGATGCCTGATTTTTACCGGGACACGCTAATTAAATTGATTTCGATGCATGGTATCAGTGAAATCATGGGTGCGCTTCCGGAAAAAGAATGGGTTCCAAAAGCACCATCACTTCGCCGGAAGCTCGGCATCATGGCGAAGGTCCAGGATGAGATGGGGCATGGACAACTGTTGCTTCGTGTCGTCGAGGATTTGATGAAACCGTATGGCAAGACACGCGGGGATTTGATGGATGATTTGTTCACAGGACGATTGAAGTTCCACAACGTCTTCCACATGCCGACGCGATCATGGGCCGATGCCGGGATGATCGGTTGGCTCGTCGATGGTGCGGCGATCATCACGCAGACAAACATGCTCGGGGCTTCGTACGGTCCTTACGCACGGGCTTTGCAACGAATCTGTGCGGAAGAGGTCTTCCATGCGCAACACGGAGAGTCGATCATCATGGCACTCGCGGAAGGAACACCGGAACAGCGGGCGATGATTCAGGAATCACTGGATGAGTGGTGGGAATCCTTGTTGATGTTCTTTGGACCAGCCTCGAAAGAGACGACCGGGACATCAAAACAGGACGTGACGATCGCTTATAAGATTCGGACGAAAACGAATGAAGAGCTCCGACAAAACTTCTTTACGAAGTACGTGCCACGGATTCGTTCACTCGGACTCGTCATTCCAGACCCGACGTTACGTTTTGATGAAGAGACAGGGCAATGGGAATATGCGCAGCCAGACTGGACAAAATTCAAGACAATCATCCAAGGGGGAGGACCACGTTCGAAAGAGCGACTGGATCTGCGCCGGACATCTTATGAAAATAACGCCTGGGTACGGGATGCACTCGCTGAAACGAAGGCATGAGAGGGGAAAGCACGATGAACGAGACGTTTTATCACGAATTCGAAGTCTTTAGCAAACGGACGCCGAACGCGGCGTTCACCCATCAATTCAGCTTGCTCGCTCCGAACAAGGAGATGGCACTGTTGATGGCGCAAGAAAACTTCATGCGCCGGGAACCGGTCGTCGACATCTGGGTCGTTAAACGCGAAGATATCCGTGGTTTATCACCCGATGAGAAGCAGATGTTACAACGCCTTGATAATAAGGACTACCGGACGACGAAAGGGTACGGCTACTTGAAGAAAAAATGGCGTCATTACGAGCAACAGATGCTCGATGAAAAAGAGATCATGTCTTGGCAAGGAGGCGATTCCAAATGACTGAACAAGAACGGACGGTACTCGCTTCCTTACTCTATCAACTCGCGGATGATGATTTCCTTTACGCGTATCGTGGTTCGGAATGGCTCGGACTCGCACCGCATATCGAAGAGGACGTCGCTTCGTCGTCGATTGCGCAAGATTCGATGGGACACGCGGCGATGTATTACCAACTTCTCGAAGAACTTGGCGAAGGAAATGCTGATGCATTAGCTCATGTCCGACTGGCGCATGAACGAAAGAATTCGATTCTCGTCGAACGTGTCAACGGACCTGGCTACTACATGGAGAAGCCTGAATATGACTGGGCATTCGCCGTCGTACGGAACTATTGCTACACGGTCGCGAAAAAGATCCGGATTGATGCTTTGAAGTCGAGCAGTTATGAGCCACTCGCTACGGCTGCCATCAAGATCAACATGGAGCTGTACTATCATTTGCTGCACTGGCAAACGTGGTTTACCCAGCTTTATCAATCGACGGAGACGGCGCGACAGAAGATGGATGCAGCCTTAGAAAAAGTCCTCTATGACTTCGGTGACATGTTCGATTATGGCGAACACGGTCAATTGATCGAAGAGATGCGGTTGATCGAAGGGCAAGGTATTTTACTCGATCGTTGGTATCAGACGATCACACCGTTACTCGTCGAATTGAACGTGACGCTTCCGGAAATGCAGATGACGCGTAACGGGCGGGACGGCGATCATACGGAAGATTTGAATGACGCGCTTGCGACACTCGGAGAAGTTTACTTGATTGATCAGACCGCGACGTGGTGAAAGGAGAGGGAAGCATGACGACGACACTCCAGGATGCAATCCGGGAAGCCCTGAACGGGGTGAAGGATCCGGAAATTGATAGCGTCAGTATTTTAGATCTTGGTATGGTCGAGACGATGGACGCGGAAGCGACGGAGCATGGTTACCTGGTGCGCGTCACGCTTCTCCCGACGTTCCTCGGTTGCCCGGCGCTTGAAATCATTAAAAAAAACACCGAATCTGCCTTGCAGGTGATTCCAAATGTCGAACAGGTCGACGTCCAGTTCCGGTTTGATCCACCGTGGACATCAGACCGGATCACGGAACAAGGCATGCAAGGATTGAAGGAATTCGGTATCGCTCCTCCTCGGTTTGAGCAAGGGAAGTGGGAGATTGACTGTCCGTATTGTGGATCGACGTATGTGACGATGGAAAACTTATTCGGACCGACAGCATGTCGAAGTATTCTCTACTGTAAATCGTGTAAAAATCCATTCGAGGCGATGAAACCCGTCTCTACTCTCATGTGAAGGAAGGTAATCAAGATGGCAAAATTAATCGCACTGTACAAACACCCAGAAAACAAGGAAGCATTCGATCAGCACTACTTTGAGGTCCATGGTCCATTGACAGCAAAAATTCCAGGACTACAAGAAATGAATGTCACGAAAATCGTCGGCTCACCGATGGGCGGGGACGGAAAGTATTACTTGATGTGCGAGATGGTCTATGAAAGTCAGGAAGCGATGCAAGCAGGCATGCGTTCGCTCGAAGGAAAAGCGTCCGGGAAAGACTTGATGAGCTTTGCGGGGGATCTCGTCACATTGATGATTGGTGAAGATGTCCATGCCGACACAACAGTACGTTAAGACGGAAATGGTCGATCGGATCGGTCGGATTCGACTCGACCGAACGGCACGATACAATGCGCTGAACCGAACGATGGTCCGGGAAATCGTCGAGGCGATGGAGACATTCGACCGAGACGAACGGGTGACGGTCATCGTCTTGACCGGAAACGGAAAATCGTTCTCAGCGGGCGCCGATATCGAGGAGATGCTCGAGGCGACACCGATCTCGATGGAACTCCTCGATCCGTTCGCAGACTGGGACCGGATCAGTCGAATCAAAAAGCCGATCATCGCGGGTGTCCACGGTTTCGTCCTTGGCGGCGGCTTTGAACTGGCACTCGCTTGTGATTTAATCTACGCCGATCCCGAGACACAGTTCGGATTTCCGGAAGTCGGACTCGGCGTCATGCCAGGAGCAGGCGGGACGCAGCGCTTGACGAAATGCATCGGTCGGACGCGAGCGCTCGAGTGGCTCTTCACCGGAGACCGGATGAAGGCAGAGGAAGCGGAACGACTCGGTATCATCAACCGGGTGACGGCTGATGTCGAAGCGACGGTGCTGGCGATGGCAGAGCGGTTATCGAATCAACCGAGCATGGCGTTGCGACTGATCAAGGACGCAGCAAACAAAGCCGTTGATTTATCGTTACAGGATGGGATGGAGCACGAACGCCGTAACTTCTATCTCTTGTTCGCGACAGCCGATCAAACAGAAGGCATGCAAGCATTTCTCGAAAAACGATCACCGATTTTCAATCAACAGGAACAGGAGTGAATACAATGTCGACAGTACATGAAAAAACACTTGAAATGAAACGGTCCGTCTATCATTTGCTCATCAACGGCGAACAAGTCGAGGGTGCAACAGGCGAGACGTTCAAAACATACAATCCGGCAACAGGCGAAGTGATCGCGGAAGTCGCAAAAGCATCGAAAGAAGACGCCGATCGCGCCGTTCAAGCGGCACGCGATGCGTTTGATCACGGGAAGTGGAAGATGTGGCCGGTCGGGCGTCGGGCACAAGTCTTGAATAAGGTTGCGAGCATCATGCGTTCCCGCTTCAACGAAATCGTCGAACTGGAGATTCTTGATACAGGGAAATCACTGGCAGCGGCGCAAGGACAAGTCACGCAAGCGATTGAAGACTTTGAGTTCTATGCGGGTGCGATCGTCGGTCACCGTGGTGTCGTCAATAACGTACCGGGACAATTCCATAACTACACGGAAAAAGAAGCGGTCGGTGTCTGTGCACAAATCATTCCGTGGAACTATCCGTTAATGATGGCAGCTTGGAAAGTCGCACCAGCAATCGCAGTCGGTTGCTCGGTCGTCGTCAAACCAGCGACATTGACACCGTTGACAGCGATCATTCTCGGTGAGATTTGTCTAGAAGCTGGTGTACCAGCAGGTGTCGTCAACGTCATCCCGGGATCCGGACGCGAAATCGGCAACCATCTCGTCGAGCATCCTCACGTCGATAAAGTCGCCTTTACGGGCTCGACGCCAGTCGGTAAAGACATCATGGGACGTGCGTCCGAGACGCTAAAACGAGTCACACTCGAACTCGGTGGGAAATCACCGAACATCGTCTTTGAAGACGCGGATGTGACAGCAGCCGTTGATGGTTCGTTATTCGGGATCTTCTATAACAGCGGTCAATCGTGTGAAGCGCGCTCGCGCCTGTATGTCCACGAAGAGATCTACGAAGCGTTCATGGAACAGTTCGTCGCGAAGACAAAACAACTCGTCCTCGGTAACCCATTCGATAAAGGAACACACGTTGGAGCGATCATCGACCAACAACAAGTCGACGTCATCGATGGATATGTCCAGTCGGCGAAAGCGGATGGCGCAACGATCGTCACAGGAGGTCACGCGACAGCACCAGAAGGATACGAAAAAGGATTTTGGTACGCACCGACGATCATCACGGACGTCACACACGAGATGAAAGCGGTCAATGAAGAAATCTTTGGACCGGTTGTCGTCGTCATGCCGTTCAAAGATGAAAAAGAAGCAGTTCGTCTAGCAAACGATACATCGTTTGGACTCGGATCAGCCGTTTGGACAAAAGACGGCGCGAAAGCGACACGTGTCGCAAATCAAATCAAAGCCGGCATCGTCATGGTCAACTGTCCGTTCTCTGCCTTCCCGGGTACACCGTTTGGTGGCTATAAACAATCGGGCTTCGGTCGAGAACTCTGTATCGAGACGCTTGATCTGTACACGGAAACAAAAAGTATCTTGTCGTACTACGGCAGTCGTCCACTCAATCCGTTCGGACTATAAGCAAGAGGGAAGGCTGGAGTTCCGTCGGGAAGTCCAGCCTTTTTTTAACAGCACAGGGGATAAGGGGGAATTCAGATGGTAGAACAAATCGTCGTCGTCGGATCCGGTGTCATGGGACGTGGCATTGCGTACGTTGCCGCACACCGCGGATTTCAGGTGACACTCGTTGATATTAAAGAAGAATATGTCGAAAGTGCCTATCGAGAACTCGAGCGCATCGCAGAGAAAGGAATCACGCGAGGGAAGATGTCCGCGAATGAGGTCGAGGGATTGTTCGATCGACTGCATCTGTCGACCGACCTAGCTGAGGCGGCACAACAAGCGGATCTGGTCATTGAAGCAGTACCGGAACAACTTAGCATCAAACAGCAAGTCTTTGAAACGCTAGAAGCGAATGCACGTCCGGACTGTTATTTCGCGACGAACACGTCGACGATGAGTCCAACGGAAATTGCGTCCTTTACGAACCGGGCAGACCGGGTCATGGCGATGCATTTCTTCAATCCGGTCCATCTGATGCCACTGATCGAGCTCGTTCGTGGTCTTGAGACGTCGGATGAGACGGTCGCAGCTCTTGAGCAGGTGGCGCGTCAGATGCAGAAGGAAACGGTCGTCATCCGCGAGTTTCCGGGGTTCGTGACTTCGCGGATCAGTGCGCTCGTCGGAAACGAAGCGTTCTACATGTTACAAGAAGGACTCGGGACAGCAGAAGAGATCGATAAAGCAATCAAACTCGGCTTAAACTATCCAATGGGACCATTCGAACTCGGGGACTTAGTCGGACTCGATACTCGGCTCCATAACTTAAAGTATCTGCATGAGAAGCTCGGCGAAAAATACCGTCCGGCACCACTGCTCGAACAGTATGTCAAAGCCGGACGACTCGGACGTAAAACCGGTCGTGGCGTCTATGACTATACGAATCGCGAGGTGACATCATGAAACGGGTCGCCATCATCGATGCCGTTCGGACACCGATCGGTCGCTATAACGGCGCATTGCGTCAGGTTCGTCCAGATGACTTAGGAGCACGCGTCATCGAAGCGTTGCTTGAGCGTAATCCACAAGTCGATCCGAAGACGATCGAGGAAGTCATTTTCGGTAATGCGAATCAGGCGGGAGAAGACAATCGTAACGTCGCCCGGATGTCGGGACTACTAGCTGGTCTACCGGTCGAAGTCGCCGGTACGACGATCAATCGCTTATGTGGATCAGGACTGGATGCCGTCATCGCGGTGGCGCGTGGGATTGCCTTAGGTGAAGGTGATATCTATATCGCTGGTGGAACGGAAAGTATGACGCGTGCACCGTTCGTTCTCGCGAAGCCGGATCAAGCCAACCCACGGGGTAATCAGACGATGTACGATACGACGATTGGTTGGCGCTTCGTCAATGATCGTTTAGCAGATCAATACGGAACGGATTCGATGCCGGAAACAGCTGAGAACGTCGCCCGTCAGTACGGAATCTCGCGCGAAGCACAGGACGACTTTGCGTTCGAAAGCCAACAACGCGCGAAACGAGCCATCGAGGCAGAGCGCTTCACGGACGAACTGGTTGCGGTCACACAAACGGACCGGAAAGGCAACGTCAGCGTCTTCGACCGCGATGAACATCCTCGTCCCGAGACGACACGTGAGAAACTGGCGACACTTCGTCCATTATTCCCAAGTGGTACCGTGACGGCGGGGAATGCATCTGGTGTCAACGACGGTGCGTCGGCGTTGTTATTGATGAGTGAAGAAAAAGCAAACGAACTCGGTTTGACGCCGCTCGGGTATTACCGGGCGAGTGCGACGGCAGGGGTCGAACCTGCCATCATGGGGATTGGACCGATCGACGCGACGAAAAAAGTCCTCCGACGGGCAGGGTTGACGGTCGAACAGCTCGATCAAATCGAGTTGAACGAAGCGTTTGCGGCTCAAAGTCTTGCCTGTATCGAAGCACTTGGTTTACCAAGCGAAAAAGTCAACGTCAACGGCGGTGCGATCGCCTTCGGTCATCCACTCGGTGCGAGTGGGGCGCGGATTTTGACGACATTATTGCATGAGATGCGCCGGACGAACCGGACGTATGGTCTTGCGACGATGTGTGTCGGAGTCGGACAAGGGATCGCACTTGTCGTCGATCGGGAGGGACTCGTATGATTCACTTAGAACGAGAAGGCTATACCGCAATCGTCCGGATTGATCGTCGAGAACGTTTGAACTGTCTCGATTATCCGACGCTTGTCGCTTTGCAAGAACAGGTCGATGCGTTATCGGTCGACCCGGAAGCGCGGGTCGTCCTGTTTACGGGAACGGGGAAAGCATTTAGCGCCGGCGCCGATTTAAAAGAACGCGTGCATTTAAACGAAGAAGAAGTCCGGCGCAATGTCCTTGCGATCCGGAATGTCTTCACTTCGATCGCACAATTGCCGCAACCAACAATCGCAGCCGTCAACGGTCACGCGCTCGGCGGTGGGTTCGAGTGGATCCTTGCCTGTGATTTCCGTTTTCTCGTCGAGGATGCACTCGTCGGCTTGACGGAAACTAGCTTCGGGATCATTCCAGGAGCCGGTGGAACACAACGCTTGCCACGACTGATTGGGGAGACGCGGGCAAAGGAATTGATCTTCACGGCGAAAAAAATCGATGCGATGACAGCAGAACGGTACGGACTCGCGACAGCCGTTGTTGCCCGGGAAGCGTTGATGACGACGTGCCTTGAGTTTGCTAATCAGATGTTACAGAATGGTCCGATTGCCTTGCGCCAAGCGAAGCGAGCGATTGATCAAGGGCGGGATGTCTCACTCGAAGAAGGACTACAGCTCGAAACAGAAGCTTATGAAGTCGTCATTCCGACGGCTGATCGTCAGGAAGCGCTACAAGCCTTCGCTGAAAAACGACCACCACGCTTTGAAGGAAGATGAGGATGGTCGACGTTTGAAATAACCCGTATACTAACGATACACACTATGAACGACTGAAGAGAGAGTGAATACCATGAGTGCGAACACCCAATCGATGATCTTTACGATTTACGGCGATTACATTCGCCATTACGGCAATCAAATCTGGGTCGGGAGTTTAATTCGACTCGTCAAAGAGTTCGGACATAACGAGCAGGCCGTTCGGGTCGCGGTATCCCGAATGGTTAAACAAGGCTGGCTCGTCTCCGAGAAACAAGGAAATAAAAGCTTCTATTCATTGACACCACGTGGGGTGGAACGGATGGAGGAGGCCGCACGCCGGATCTACAGATCAACACCGCACGACTGGGACGGGAAGTGGCGGACGCTGATGTACACGATTCCGGAGGATAAACGCCAGATTCGCGATGAGCTCCGCAAAGAACTGACGTGGAGTGGGTTTGGCAACTTATCGAACGGCGTTTGGATCTCACCGAACCCACTTGAAAAAGAGGCGGAACGATTGATCGCGTCGTACGAGATCGAAGAGTATGTCGATTTCTTCGTCGGTGAATACCACGGTCCGAAGCAGGATCAATCCCTTGTCGAGCGTGCGTTTCCGCTGGAAGAATTGCAGGAGCGTTACGAGACGTTCATTACGGATTACAGCCGGCAATACATCGTCCATCAGAGTCAGCTCCAACTCGGAGAAATGACGGATGAACAGTGTTTCGTCGAACGGACGATGCTCGTACATGAATACCGGAAGTTTCTATTCACGGATCCTGGATTACCGCAAGAACTGCTACCGGATGCTTGGAGCGGACATCACGCGGCGCTCTTGTTCGAACAATATTACCGATTGCTCGCACAACCAGCGAGTCGGTTCTTCGAATCAATCTTTGAAGAGACGCACGATGTGTCGCAACGCAGTGCCTCGTACGACGCGGCGGAACATCCGCTGTTTGCAGAGCGGTGAGCATTTATTCGAATGAAAAGAGCGGGACGGATCAGTTGATCCGCCCCGCATTCGTGTCATTCAGATGTGTTCTGTTCAGCTGATTCTGCGAGAATGTTTCGGAAAGCATATCCTTTATCGACGTAAGAATCAATCGACTCCTGAATCATCGCGAGATCCGCTTCTGTTAGTTCACGCACGACTTTACCGGGAGAGCCGATGATCAGCGAACGGGGTGGGAAAACTTTTCCCGATGGAATTAACGTATTCGCCCCGATGATGCATTCTTCACCGATCTCTGCATGATCAAGAACGGTCGCACCCATTCCGACGATCGAACGACGTCCGATTTTGCAACCATGTAAAATCGCGTTATGTCCGACCGTTACTTCATCTTCAATGACGACGGGTGCCCCTTCATAGAGATGAATCGTCGCGTTGTCCTGGATACTGCATCGTTTCCCAATTGTAATCGGTCCTTCGTCACCGCGTAAGACAGCGTTGAACCAGACGGTAGACTCGGAACCGATCGTGACGTCTCCGATCAGATAAGCGCCAGGAGCGATGAACACATCGGAGGCGACGTTCGGATGAATCGATTGATACGGAATCTTCATAACAGAATGACCTCGTTTCTATAATATAATAAGATGAACTACTATTCATTCCATGTCAGTATAGCATGTGAGTGAAGGCGAGAACGGAGGAAAGACATGTTTCCGATTTGTGAGCTCTTTAAAATTCGATATCCTTTGATCCAAGGAGGAATGGGTAACATTAGTCATGCGGCGCTGACGGCAGCGGTTTCGAATGCCGGGGGACTCGGAACGCTCGGGTGCGGGACATTGTCGGTCGACGAAGTGGCGTCGCGGATTCGCGAGACACGAATGCTGACGGATCAACCATTTGCCTTGAACATTGCGATTCGTGTGTCTCCCTATACAGAAGCACTGATTGATCTCGCGATCGCAGAAAAGATTCCGGTCGTCTCCTTGTCGGCAGGAAATCCAGCACCTTACATAGCGCGACTTCAAGCTGCTGGCATCAAAACGATCGCGGTTGTCGCTTCAGTCAAACAGGCGTTAAAGGCAGAACAGGCAGGCGCTGATATACTCGTAGCGGAGGGAGTTGAAGCGGCAGGTATCAATTCACCGCTCGAGTTGACGACGCTGACCTTGATTCCGCAACTCGTCGATCGGATCAACATTCCGATCCTGGCAGCGGGTGGGATTGGTGACGGGCGTGGACTAGCAGCTGTTCTGTTGCTTGGTGCGGCTGGTGCCCAGCTTGGAACACGATTGATCGCGACGGAAGAGGCGAAGGTTCATTCGGCATACAAGGCGCACTTAATGGATGCGACCGATACCGATACACGCATCATCGGACGTTCCGTCGGATTCGTCCGACGTGTCCTTGATGGTCCTTACGTCGAACGACTCACAGCAGAGACACCTGCTGCTTTTCTCGATCAGACGAATGAGTCGTATCATATTACAGGCGCTCTTGAAGGCGATGAAGAGAAAGGATATGTCAACGCTGGACTGGTTGCCGGTTTGATTCGTGATGTGCCAACGGTTGCTGAGTTGTTTACGCGCATGATGGCGGAAGCAGAGGAACAGCTGAAGCGGACGACTGCTCGTTTTGCGACATGAACATACAATGATGACCCGTAAACCCGCTTGTGGAAAGCGGGTTTTTCATGTTTTTTTGAAAACGGGACATTTGTCCTTTTCAAGTGAGGCACGAATAAGGTCTACTCTAGTGTAGAGATTAAAGGAGGAGATGACGTGCAAGGAGTCGTGTTTGCTTTGATGAGCGGTCTGTTCATCGCCCTGCAAGGTATATTCAATGCGCGCCTTGCGACAGGCGTCGGACCGTGGTTATCCGTATTGATCGTCCACTTTGTTGGTCTGATGGGTTGTTTAGTCATTTATAGCTTCGTACGAGATCGGAAAATCGGCGGATTCCGTCAGTTACCGTGGATTTATGCGAGCGGTGGTTTGATTGGCGTGCTAGTCGTCGTAACGGAACTCACAGCGATCCAAAAACTCGGGATGACATGGGCGATGTGTTTGTTACTCGTCGCGCAGATTTTATGTGCCTTTCTGATTGATTTAAAAGGATGGTTCGGTGTCTTAAAAAAACAAGGAAATCGTGGTCAGTGGGTTGGTGTGGGTCTCATGCTTGTAGGAGTTGCGATTTTCTCACTTGCCTAAAGGGAGGGAACGAACATGGAAACCGTCATCCAACAATATGGACTGGATACGATTTTGACGGAAGAGACGCGCGCTTGGTTGCGTGAAGAAACCTTCCGAAAAGGAGAACTCCTCTGTACGACCGGTGCGACAATCGACCGGATGTACTTCATCGTCGCAGGCAAGGTCAAGATTTCTGCTGCTTCGTCAGAAGGGAAACAACGGATTTTACGATTCAAAACACCACTGACAGTGATTGGTGACGCCGAGTTCATCAATGAACGAGAAGTGTTGAATACAGTTGAGGCGGTGACCGATGTCGATGTGTTGAGCGTGCCGTATGCGATTTTACGCGAGCACAATACGACGAATGTCTTTCTGCAATTCTTATTACGCACGATCACAGCGAAGTGGTATGCCGATTCGAAATCAGCGTCGCACCACGTACTCTATACGGTCGAGGAGCGATTTGCAGGCTACTTATTATCGATTGCGTCCGAAGCTAGTGACAGTTTGTTTTATCAGGAGATGCGGACGTCGAACCTGCATGACGTTGCTGACTGGCTTGGAACAAGTTATCGCCATCTCAACCGGATCATCACGAAGTTGTGTGAAGAAGAGATTCTCGTTCGACGACGTGGGAAAATCATCATCGTTGATCTGGAGCGGATTCGCGAGAAGGCGAACGGCAATAGCTATGAGTAAGGAGGAACGAACATGGTAATAGGCATCGTGTGTGCCGTATTGGCAGGGATGTTGATCAGTTTACAGACGGTATTGAACGCCCGGATGAGTGACGCGTTCGGTGCTTGGGCGACAACGACGTTGGTCTTCTTCGTTGGCTTCATCGGAGCAAGTGTCACGTATGTTCTGTTTCGTGGTGGAACAATCGGGCAGATCCAAAACGTATCGCCACTCTATTGGTTTGGTGGACTTGTCGGTGTCGGCGTCGTTTTTTGTGTCATGCGTGGGATTCAGTTGCTTGGTCCGTCCGTCGCGATCTCTGTCGTTCTGATTTCGCAGTTAAGCTTTGCTCTTGCTGTTGATACGTTCGGCTGGTTCGGTTTACCGCAAATCGACTTATCATTCGGTCAGCTCGTCGGTCTCGCTGTCATGGTATGTGGGATCTTCGTTTTGAAGCGGTATCAAGTCGTGGCGCCGGAACAACAGGCAAAGGATCAGATAGAACGTGTTTCGTAATAACCGAATACAGAACAAGGACGGTGGCATTCCAATCCACTGTCTTTTTTTGACTAGTTTTCGACCTGGATCATGCGTTTTCTAAAATAAAGCGAGAGAACAATAATGAGAAGACCACAGTACAACATGATTGTCGTGATCGAAACGTGAAACGACAGTAAAAACGAAAGGAGCGCGTAAGATAATGGAACGAGACCATTTGACGCGGCATTCACGACACTCATGACACGTCCCATCGTCTGTTCCGCACACTGAGACTGGATGAACGTAATGAAGCGAATATTGATGATGGAAGAAAGGACACCAAGTGATAACAGGACGATCAAGTACAACGAAATCTGTTGGACTTGACTAAGCAGGAAGAGAAGCAGACCTAATGCGCCAATCAATCGGACTGATGAAGTAAGCCCGTTTTCTTTCTTCTGCGTAAAACCACTCCAGAGCGCCCCTCCGAGCATTCCCATTTGATAAGCCCCTTGCATATAACTTAAATCCATCGCATCTCCTTGAAGCACATCATGGACGAGTAAGGGAATTCCGAGTAAGAGTGGTCCAAAGAAAAAGAAATTGACACAGATGACAAGAAAAAGTGTCTGCTTGAGTTGCTGAAAGTGAAAGACGTAATGTAGCCCTTCTTTTAGTTCAAAGAGAGCTGAATGCTGACGTGCTCGCTTGATCTTAGATTCACGAATACCATACGTGAAGAGAAGCGTCAGACAGAGTGTTCCGAAAATCACGAGAAAGACGTACGAGTAAGAAGAATGGCTGAGGATGACTCCACCAAGAATCGGACCTGAAAAGAGAGCGATTTGATTAGATGTCTGAATCAATGAATTGGCTTTAGTGAGCTGTTCTTTCGGAACGAGTGTAGGCAGTAAGGAAGCATTCGCCGGCGAAAAGAATGCATCCACACTACCGAATAGCAAGGCGAATCCTAAAATCGTCAGCAATGTAAGCTGATCGGTATGAAGTAATGCGAGAAGACAGAGAATGAAACTGATCCGTAAAGCGCTCGAGATGCGCATGATCGTCGAACGTTTATAGCGATCGGATAGGACGCCACCGAATAACATGAGAAAAATACGGGGTAACAAGGTGGCCATGAGGATGAATCCGAGATATGACGCCTGGTTTAGCGTATGGATGACATACCATTGTTCAACAAATAAATAGGTTGATAGGGAGAGGGCAGAGCACATACTGGACCCCCATAAAAATAAAAAAGATCGATTTTTAAACAGCGATTGTTGCGTATCCATTTCAACAGGCAGCATATGGCACCTCCGGTTTAGACGTCGTCATTCTCAAATAGTGGTTCATCAATTGCAAAGGCAGTCGTCATGATATAGAAGTGTTTTTTATCTTCTTCGTCTAGTGAAGGGGACCGTGTGAACTCGTCCAATAGAGCACGATATTTGGTAGCAAATTGCCGAAAATTGGCTTCAGACATCGTCAGTTCCTTTTGAAGCGATAAGCTCATCCAGTCTTCAACGTTTGAAGAGACAGGAGAAAAAGCAGTAGTTGGAGCGGTGAGGACGCGTGTCTTTGCTCGGTCCAATACCTCAAGATACGACTGCCGGGTCGCTTCATTCGTCTCGACGAAGTTCAGTAGATGATCGGCAGGAATGTAGCCTCGAGCAATCGCTTGATAGTATTTCAATAGATTGCCGCCCTGTTCTTCCGTCCGGACGAGGCGAATCAAGTCATGCTTTTCAAGTTCTCGTACATGATAGAGGATCTTTGCGCGGGATAACGTCAGCAAGTGGGCTAACTGATGTACCGTATGTGGTTTTTCGACGAGAAACATGAGGATTTTTGTTCGTAACGGATCACTGATCACTTTTAACTGTTCATAGCTCTCTAATATGTGAATCGCTTTTTGTTCCATGCAATAATCTCCTTTTTAACCGGTTAATTTTTATTAACCGTAAAACAAAAGACTTCATTTGTAAACGATTACAAATTTATGTGAGGGTGTTGGTAAAGAAGACACCATTTGTTTACATACAAAAAAACTGACTCCAGTGACATCTCGGTCATCCTCCACTTTCTACTGGAAAGTAGGGGAAGAACGAGATGTTTGAAATCAGTCTCAGCTACTGTATGTGGTTCGAGGTGATTAGACCGTCGTCGTATCTTTCCATTCCTGCTCGATGAAAGCATCGCGACCAGAGGCAGCACGATCTTTTTTATAGTGTTCTGGATTTTTCTTATGGAAGTCTTGATGGTACTCTTCCGCCGGATAAAATTCAGAAGCGGCATCGATCCGCGTCACGATGGGTTGTTTAAAACGATTGCTTGCAGCAAGGGCGTCACGGGAAGCGATTGCTGCTTCATGCTGCGCATCCGTATGATAGAAAATCGCTGGTGCGTACTGCGTGCCACGATCTTGGAATTGACCTTCTGCATCCGTCGGATCCGTTTGTGGCCAGTAGAGTTCGAGCAGACGCTCGTACGGGAATAGGCTCGGATCAAACGTGATTTGGACGACTTCGAGATGTCCCGTCGTTCCTGTTTTGACTTGCTCATACGTCGGATTGTCGACGTGACCGCCCATGTAACCTGATACGATTCCCTCGATTCCTGGTAATTCTTCAAATGGTGTCACCATGCACCAAAAACATCCACCTGCAAATGTTGCTTTTTCCATCCGTCTCTTCCTCTCCGTGGGAAATTCCCATTGTATGTCTGACAGCGAGAAAAACGAAAACGACTCCTTCGCTTGGTTGCAAAAGGAGTCGCCGCTTTTTATCAACCAAAGCTTTCGCTTTGCTGGTCGTAGCACCTTGCTATACGCAGGTTGCTGGGACGTCATCGATCCAGATCTCTCGGTCCACTCTTGATAAGGGTATATGAAGTTGATGTCATTCGTTATCATTGTTGTGATGATACCATTCACATAGAAATAAAGTCAATCCTTAGGTTTCAAGGCACGTAAAACCGTCGCTCCGAGTGTTTTCGCACCAACCAATAACGCTTGTTCGTTGATCTCGTACTGTGGATGATGCTGTGGATGATTGATGCGACCGTCCGTATATCCGGAGCCGGTAAAGAAGTAACTTCCCGGGACGTGTGTTAGATAATGTGCAAAGTCGTCCGCCGCCATCATCGGTGTGAGTGACCGGACAGATGCTTCCGGTAAGAAAGAAGCAGCTTCCTGAACGAGTTTTGTCTCGTCCGGATGATTCCAAAGCGCCGGGTAACCCGTCGTGAAGTCAATCGAATAAGTAGCACCGATGCCGGCACACGTCGTTTTGGCGACAAGGTCGACTTCTTGTCGGAGCTGATGCCGCAGGGTTTCATTGAACGTCCGGATCTCCCCGACGATGCGTGCTTCACCCGTGACGATGTTCGGCGCCGTTCCTGCGTGGAAGGATCCGATTGCAAGAACAGCGGGTTCGAACGGATCGACCCGTCGACTGACAAGGTGTTGTAAGTTACAGACGAGTTGTGCCCCAGCGACGAGCGCATCTTTTGTTTTGTGCGGTGCCTGGGCATGCCCACCTTGACCATGAACGATGATTTCGAATTCGTCGATCGCACATAATGTATGTCCTTCCCGAAACCCAATCGTACCAACCGGTAAATCATTTTCGAGATGTGTCGCGAAAATCGCATCGACGCCTTCGAGAACGCCGGCTTCGATCATTTGGATGGCTCCGCCAGGAAAGACCTCTTCTCCATGCTGATGAATGATTCGAATCGTTCCTTGCAATTGATCCCGTAACGGATAGAGCGTAGCAGCAAGAGCCATCACCATCGCCGTATGCCCATCGTGTCCGCAAGCATGCATGACACCGGGATGGATTGACCGGAAAGCAAGTGTTGTCTCTTCTTGAAGTGGTAAAGCATCAAAATCTGCACGGACCGCAATCGTTGGGCCAGGGTGTTTGCCTTCGATCGTCGCAACGACACCACGACCTCCGACGGCTGTTTCGTGAGGGATGCCCCGTTCCGCGTAAAAGTTTGCAATTCGTTCTGGTGTGCGGACTTCCTGAAAAGAGAGTTCCGGATGTCGATGGAAATCACGCCGTAACGCGATCATCGTCGGTTCGAATTGTTCGAGTGCTTCAAAAAGTTGAGTTTGCATCTTCAAGCTCCTTTGACGTGTGTTTTTTCGTGAAAATGGGTACAGATACAGGTAATCACGAAAGGGGATAATGAAACATGGGAGAAATCGTCGTCAACGCTGTACTTACAATCAAAGCAGGACTCGCGGATCAAGTCTTTCCGATTTTAGAAACGGTCTATCATGCCGCACAAAAAGAGGAAGGATGCTTACGCTATTCCTTGCACCAATCGATTGAGGATGAGCATCAATTCATGCTGTATGAAGTGTATCGTGATGAAGAGGCGCTCGAAGCGCATATCGCATCCGATCACTATAAAGCATACCGTGAACAGATCGAGTTATACTTGATGGATCGACAAGTAACGAAATACGTCGAGATGACATTCTGACGTGTTGCGATAAGAAGAGACGAACCCGTCGATTTCGACGGATTCGTCTTTTTTATTACATCGATTTGAAGCCGAGGAAATGTTCTTGCCAACGCGGTTCATAAATCGAATTGATTTGGAGCTGTGAACCGCCCGCATGGATGAAGTGTTCGCTATCGAGCATGATTCCGATATGCGATGGACCATCCGTGTAGGTGTTCTGGAAGAAGACGATATCCGAGCGTTTACCACTCGAGATACTCGTCCGGCGATTCGTAAAGAAAGCACCGTACCAGTAGCCGCGAACGTTCGTCCGACCACCGTATTTTCCAGCCTTATTTGTCGCGTAGTGAATCAAACCGGAACAATCGAAGCCACCGTTCACGGCATTTTGCGATCCCCATGTGTAAGGTGTACCGATATGTTGGACGGCTGCTTGAATCAGCTTTTCACCGCGCGTGTTATTCTTTTTAATGACCCGTTTATCGGACGTAATCGTCACAGCTGAGACCGGAAGATAGACGGGTGTCCAGCCTGACTGGATGACATAGAAGTTTCCGACCCGGTGACGCGGATAAACACGTTTGCCTTGCTCAACGAGTCCGCTGCCTTTTGGACTGGTTGGACTCGAAAAGAAGGATGTCGTCTGTTTGACGGTATAGATTTTCGTTCGATTGATTGCTTTTTGTGTCAGTTTCATATCGGGTTTGCTCGTGCTGATATAAGGGTTGAGGACGTAACCCGTTTGACCGCTGACTAAGCGAACTTGCCAAAAATCATCATCAATTGATTTCAGACCAATCAATTTTGTCCCTTTTTTCAAATAGGCAGCTGGCCGACTGTAAGCGACGTCAGCAGAGAAGAGTGGCGTTTGGTCCAGATGGACATAAAACGTTGTCCCTTTTTTCGCTTTTGCTTTTGGTTTATTTAGTCCGATCCGACTCGAATCGACGAAACCAAAGATATTGTTATATTTGACACGTGTAAAATAACCGCTTTTTCCATAGATGGTGATCGATTTTCCTTTTTTCAACGTACCGATTTTTTTACCCGACAGTTTTGCCTGTGACCGAATGACGACGTCGTCCTCTGTCACGTAACGTTGACCGGTAACGTCATACAGATCCGGCTTTTTCGTGACGAGATCACTCGTCTTGACGTAACCATAGACCGTCCCTTTTTTTAATCGTGTGTAACTACCGCTCGTGCCGTAAATCGTTAGTTTATCAGCTCGTTTGACAGAATACATCATTTTACTTTTCGTTGAAGCAGACGTATAGACGGACAAGTTGCGTTTGGCGTACCGTGTTCCGGTTGCGGCGTATACTTTTTCACTACCAAGATCAGCTGTTTTAACGTAGGCATGGACTCCGCGGAAAATAATTCGACTGTAGACGCCACTTTTACCATAGATCGTTAATAAAGTATTTGTTTTTTGTTGATCGATTATGGAGCCGGAAGCATTCGGTGCACTATAGATCGGTGTAGCGCGCTGAACATAGAGGCGTGCGGTCTTTGGATAGTATTTCAACGTACCGAGATGTGTCGTCAATACATAGGCATACTCGTCGTTTCGTTTGATTCGTGTAAATGAACCCTCGACGCCGTACGTCTGAAGAGAAGTATTCACAGGAAGCGATTGTACGACTTCTCCTTTTGTAGTCGCAGTGGCATAGACCGTCGTCTGCTGTTGGACGTAACGCACTCCTGTTTCTGGATGACTCACGACCTGCGTATCAGCTAAATCAGTCGTCAATACGAAGGCGTAACCGGTCTTAGTCGCCACACGTGTAAAAGTACCCGTCGTTCCGAACGTTTCGAATGCTTGATTTTGAGTGACGGCAGTCTTCGCGCTCGTCGTCTTCGGCTCAACGAAAAGAGAAGTCGCTCGTTTGGCATAACGCGTCCCAACCAATTTCGGAAGTTGCTCGAGTTGTGTCGTTGATACATAGACGTATTGCTCGTTCCATTTCAGACGCGTGAACGTGTCGAAGGTGCCGTATGTATCGATTCGCTGATAAGCGGGAAGTGTCGTCACGACGGTGGGATCAAATGGTGAAGCAACTAATGAGAGTGAACTTTTCGACATCAGCGTTGCTTGTTTTTGAAAAACAGGTGCTGTTTGCGTTAACGCGTTTGTTGCGACATAAGCAGTACCTTCTTGCCAACTGACACGAGTGAAGTCACCGTCCGTACCGAGTGTCTTGAATGTCGTTCCTGCTGGTAGTTGTTGGATGACCGTTCTGGAATCAGCCGTTTGTAGCAACGCAGCATCCTCTTTCAAATAAGCCGTCCCGGTTGTCTCGGTGACTGTTTGTGTTTCTGCTGTCGGTTGAACAGGTGGCGATTCAGCAAAAGCGGGTGCGGATAAAACCGAGCTCAACATTAACGTTGCGGCAAGTCCAGCAACATGAGCAGTCCATTTTTTCATCAAGAGGTTCACTCCAATTCTTAAAATTTGTCATTATGAATAGTGTAGCATGCGCTTGTTTAAAAATTGATAAAAATCAAAAAAATAGGAGGTTGTTCATGAAAAAACGGTATGCCTCGGCACACCGTTTGAAGTCATATGTTAGTTATCTTGTTCGTGATCCACTTGCCATTCCCAGTCGAGCATGCCGTAAATCAAGGAATCACGCCAGTGGTCTTCGAGATAGACCGTCTCGCGAAGCTGTCCTTCCTTCGTCATGCCGACCTTTTGCAAGACACGTTCGGAAGCGACGTTTCGTGGGTCACACGTTGCCGTGATTCGGTGTAGTTTTAGTTTTTCGAAACCGAATTGGAGAAGGAAAGAGGCGATTGACGTCGCGTATCCGTTCCCCCATTCATCAGGCGAGAGGACGTATCCGATTTCGGCGATTTTATTCTCAACGTCTGTGATGACGAGTTCACCGGCACCGATGACGACGTCACTTGGAAACGTCACGGCAAAGACATAACGACGTCTTGGTGTCTCGAGTTCACTTTCAAGCGCATCGTGTAGGAATTGTTTCGTATCCGTTTCGGTATTCGGTCCCCACGACTGGAATTGACTGACGATGGGTTGTGAGGCATAAGCGTGAACCGCTTCTACATCTTCTGGTGTAAAACGACGAATCCGAAGTTGATCATTGATTTTATAACGCATGCAGCATCCTCCTCTTTCAGATGAAGTCACTTTGATTCTATTTGACAGATGGGGAACGGATTCCTGTTTGACACGGGAAAAAGGGCGTGCTAGGGTGGTTGTATCGAATGGAATAGGGAGTATCCTCTAGGGTTCCGTACGGCTGGACCGAGGGAGGAACATGGACGTTTGTCCATGCAACGGAGGGATAAAAGCCCGGGAGTAAAGCGAATCACCTCGCTTACTCCCGGGCTTTTTCATTTGAATTTACCTATCAGGAGGCAATTACTATGGCAAAGTATTGGATTGGGATCATCGTCGCGGCGTGTTTTGAAGTGGGCTGGGTCATTGGATTAAAACATGCGGCAACACCACTTGAGTGGGCTGCAACGATCGTCTGTATCATCGTTAGCTTTACCGTGCTGATCAAAGCGAGTAACCATTTACCAGTCGGAACGGTCTATGCCGTCTTCGTCGGTCTTGGAACAGCAGGAACGATCGTGACGGACATCGTGTTATTCGACCAAGCCGCTTCCGTGATGAAATTAGCATTGATCGCTGTCTTACTCGTCGGCGTCATCGGTCTGAAGTTAGTCAGTGGAGAGGAGAAATCAGCATGAGTTGGATTTATTTAATCATTGCCGGAATCTTTGAGATGTTTGGTGTCGTCTTGATCAATACGTTCAATCAAAATAAGAATGCGAAGAATTTACTGTTGATGGGAACAGGATTCGGACTCAGTTTCTTATTTTTGACACTTGCGATGAATGGTTTACCGATGGGAACGGCGTATGCGGTATGGACGGGAATCGGAGCAGCGGGCGGTGCGATCCTCAGCATGGTGCTCTATAACGAATCAAAAGACTGGAAGCGACTGGTTTGTATCGGTCTCGTCTTAAGTGCGACGATTGGTCTGAAACTTGTCGGCGAATGATCGTTTACATGTCAAACAGATGACGTTTTAATGGAACGCATGTTTTTTGGCATATTTTAACGCAAAAGAGGAAATACTCCTTATAGAAGTCACGCATGACAAATCGTGTCGATAAGGGGAGAACATCCATGAAAACGAAACAATATATCGGAACATTCTATTCAGAAGAAGAATTGATCTCAAAAATGGACGAATTGCACATTCAAGGGCATCGGGAGGAAGACTTCTACGTCATCGTCAAAGAGAAGTCGAACATCGCACTCGTTCGTAGCCAAATGGATGCAGAAATCGCGACGACGAAACCGTCTTGGATTGATCGAATTCGCGGGAACAAAGGACGCGATCAAGAAGTCGATGATTTGTTTGGGTCACTTGATCTATCAGACAATGAAATCGAACAACGCAAAACGGAAGTCGAAGGTGGGGGCTTCGTTCTGTTACTTGAAGTCCAAGACATCCAGTTCGATCCACATTTAAATACAGATAATACGCATCCTGATGTTAAAGTTCGCTATGGTAGTGGCGAAGAGACGCATACGTCATCAGATGCGAATTCCAATGCACAGCTCGGCTCCGGTAATCCGCTTGATGTTGATAAAGATTCGAAGGAAGAGCATGCGGAAATTGATTTGCACCGTGCCGGTACGGACAAGATGCCGCAAGACGAGCAGGCAATCGATCACGCGAAAAAACTCGACGGGAACCGAGAACCGGATATTGCAATGCGTCGGGATGACGATTTCCGACGTCCGGAAACAGAACGCGAGGAAAAAGAACATGATGCAACGCAAGACGGCGAAGAACGTCGTCAATCGAAACATCAATCGGATGACATCGCCAAGCAAGACCATGGAAATAATTTAGACCGCTAAAATAATAGATTAGAATCACGCATCAGGGTCATCATCAAAGAAGGTACTTTCCGGATCAATTCCGAAAGGTACCTTCTTTTTGTATGGAGATTAAACGAGAATCGTCTCGTCTTATTTATGATCCGGATTTGATCCTGTACGCACGTTGGCGTTCAATTGATCGATGGCTTGCATATCAGCGTCTGACAAGCTGAAGTCGAAGACATCAAGATTTTCGCGAATGCGGCTTGGCGTGACGGATTTCGGAATCGCGACGATATCGTGTTGCAAGTGCCAACGGAGGACGACTTGAGGCGGCGTTTTCTGATGACGATTCGCGATATCGACGATGACCGGATGCGTCAACGCGTCGCGTCCTTTCATCAACGGACTCCAAGCTTCAACGACGATACCGTGCTTGCGGCAAAAGTCTCGGATCGCTTCTTGGCTAAGGAACGGATGGAGTTCAATCTGATTGACGGCAGGAACGATTGATCCTTCGGCTAAAATTCGTTCCAAGTGCGGAATATGGAAGTTCGAAACACCGATAGCATGCGTCTTCCCTTCGGCATAGAGATGTTCGAGCGCCCGCCATGTCTCGACATAACGATCTTCTTTTGGCATCGGCCAATGAATCAGATACAAGTCAACATAATCGACACCAAGCTTTTGTAGACTCGTCTCGAAAGCGGCAAGTGTCTCTTCGTAGCCGTGATCGGAATTCCAGACTTTCGTCGTCAGAAAGATCTCTTCTCGGGGAATGCCGGAGTCACGCAGTGCGCGACCGACACCTTCTTCATTCTCGTAAATCATCGCCGTATCGATCGAACGATACCCGACGCGGAGTGCTTCGCTGACCGCTTCATATACTTCTTCTTCCGGTACTTTAAAGACACCATATCCGAGTTGGGGCATGCTGATACCGTTGTTTAACGTAATCTGTTGCATCGATTCATCGACTCCTTTTTAGTAAATTCTTCTCTTTTCTAGTGTACGCGCTCCTCTTATAAAAATCGAATGATTGCTGAAGCGGGTTCTTTTGCGTATACTGAGCGATAACAAATATTAGGAGGCGATTCTGTGATTCGACAAGCTGTTTTGCAATACATACATGAGGAAAACGCGCTCGATCAACTCAAAGAAGTGATAGGTAATCGTTCAGCAGTCCTGATTCATGGACGTCTAGCCTATGAAGCAGCCGCTTTTGCTTTACCAGCATTACCACGTCTTTCATTTGAAGGGCATTGTACGGATCAACAAGTGGAAGCTTTCAAACAGGTATGTGCTCCATACGATGTGATTCTCGCGCTCGGAGGTGGGAGTGTCATCGATACGGCAAAACAGGTCGCGTTTCAATTACAACGCCCGGTCATCGTCATTCCGACGATCGTCTCGAACTGTGCTCCGTGGACTCCGCTCAGTGTCATGTATAACGAAGAGGGACAGTACATCCGATTTGATACGTTCCCCGTCGTGATTGAAGCCCTTTTACTCGATCATCGGATCATCGCAGCAAGTCCGTATGCTTATTTTGTAGCGGGACTCGTCGATACGCTAGCGAAGTGGTATGAAGCACGTGCCTTAAGCGGATCATCGGCTGAAGATCCCATCATTGAGATGGCGCTTCGGACAGCTGAACGTTGTAAGGATCTTATCTTGTCGACGAATATAACGGAAACGCGTTTTCGTGAGTATCCCGTTGAAATCCAACATCTCGTCGAAACCGTCATTCCGTTAGCCGGAAGCATTGGTGGTTTTGGTGACGCGGCGACGCGTGGTGCAATCGGACACGCAGTGCATAACGCGTTATCACCTCATCCAGAAACGCATGCGTTTTTACACGGGAGTAAGGTCGGTTACGGACTACTCGTTCAGGAGAAGTTACTCGGACATGATGACGATTATGCAGAGTTGCGTGACTATCTTCTTGTACAAGAACAGCCGACGACACTCGCAGACTTCGCATTATCGCTCGATGTCGTCGAAGCACTTGCTTTACGGACATCAAAAGAGGAACTGTGTCGTCTGTTGCGTCCGATTGTATCAACAGAACAATTAGTCGATGCTATCACACGGAACGAGACGGTTTCCGTTTCGACGACTTAACATAAAGATACGCACATGGACCGAATCATCAGACGGTCCATGTGCGTATTTTTATTGTGCTTTCGCAAAACGAGCGTAAGGAGCAGGGCGACCGAGTAGGTATCCTTGACCAAGATCAAAGCCGAGTTCGCGGCAAAGATCGAGTTCTTCTTGCCGTTCGATACCTTCCGCTAAGATTTGAATCCCCATTTCTCGTGTCAGATGGCGGGCTTTTCGTAAAAAGGCTTCGTTTTCTGAGTTTGTATCGCAGTGATCGATGAAGGAACGATCGATTTTAATATAATCCGGTTGAAGCAAGGACAACATATCGAGTGTCGAGAAACCAGCGCCAACATCGTCCAGTGCTACTTGAATACCTTGCTTTTTATACTGTTCGAAGACGTGTTTCAAATGGTTGACGTCTTCAATTTTTTCCGTTTCGACGACTTCGAAGACGAGCCGACTCGGATCGACTTGATAACGTTCGACGATCTCAAACGTATGGCGCAGGCAATACTCCGGATTATAGATCGTCGAAGGAAGGAAGTTGATGAACGTTTTTGTTGTGCCACCAATATGGTGCGTCGCACGGATGGCTTCTTCACGCGCTCGTTGATCGAGACGGGAATGAAGTCCCATCTTCGAGGCCGTTGAAAACAGGACACCTGGTGAAATCGGCGTATTGTCATCAGCTGCTCGTAGCAAGGCTTCGTTCGCGACGAGCACGTTACGCTGGATATCATAAATCGGTTGTAGGTGGCTCGTCATGACCCCATGCTGGATGAAATCAATCGCAGATCGATGCTTCAGTTGTTCTAGAAGCGCTGAAGCTAGGATAGGTGCTGTCACGTAACGCGATTGTGTGGCGCGACACGACACTGGATAATCCGCTACACGTAAGAGCGATGTCAATAACTGTTCGAGCTGTTCGAACGATTGATAGGAATAGATTTCTGGCGTTGGTGATTGAATATGGAGTGCTCCCGCTTCAACGAAACGGATTGATGTCGTACATTCGGCGCAAGGATGCCACATAAAGGGATGTCCACCTCTCAGTACATCAAAAAAAGATGTATTTATTAAATTGGTTAAATTCTTTACCCTGAACAAAAAAGAAATTAAACCTGTTATTCATAATCATTGACCTTATACAAAAAAAGAAAAGGAACGACGGACACATTTCCGTACGTTCTTTTCTCTATCGGTCACATTCTTTTATTGTGAAGTGTAAATAAACCAGAAAGCGAGATGCAAGATAGCAGCTATTGGAACGAGCCATTGGAACTTCGCTTTCCGTGTCTTGTGCCGGACTGTGTACATACCAATCCAAGAACCAAGTGCACCACCGAGGAAAGCAATCGTCAATAGTGTTGCTTCGGATGTCCGGTAAGCATGTTGTTGCGCTCGACGTTTATCCTGCCACATCGAGACAAATCCGATGAGTGTCAGGAGGAGGTAATACCCTAAGATGATCCTCATGAAAAAACGACTCCTTTTCTACCGTTCGGCACCACCACCGCCGGAACTTCCGCCACCACCGCGACTGCCACCATTTCCACCACCACCGCGCATGATCGCGGAGAAGATGTTCAAAATCGCAAAGAAGAACATACCACCGGTGAACTTCATATCGAGGAACAATAAGATTAGTAACCCTGCACCGATTAGAATCTTCGTCCACAGCGGAAGCCCGTCGTCATTTTGTGTTTTCGGAGGATCTTGTGACTCGAGCGATTGATCCTTTGAAATGACACTGACGACCGCTTTGTATGTTTCAGACGCTGCTTTTCCATACTCGCCGTTCTCTTTATAAGGAACCGCATATTGATCGAGAATTCGTCCAGCTGTGATGTCTGTCAAAATTCCTTCAAGTTTATACCCGACCTCGATCCGGAATTGGCGATCCTTTTCGTTTGGAGCGACGACGACAAGAACACCATTGTCTTTTCCTTCTTGACCGATGCCTTGGCGCCGAAATGTTTCATTGGCGTAAGAACTTAAATCCTGTCCCTTTAGATCGGGAACCGTCTTGAGGACGACTTGTGCCGTCGTATATCGTTCGAGTTCCTGACCGAGTTGCGCGAGTTCGGCTTCTTCCGAAGGGGTGAGCAGCTGAGCATCATCCTGAATGAAGAAGGCTGCTCCCGTCCGTTCTGAAACGGCACTAGCTGTTGGAACGAAGAGGAAGAAGACGAGGAACGCGCTCAACAGAAGTCGCGTCCACCGCCGAATCATTTCGAATCACTGTTAAAGTCGACGGTCGGATTTTCCCGGTCGCTGTCTGAAATCTCGTAATACGGTTTTTTCTCGAATCCGAAGGCGGATGCGTAGAGTGTCGTTGGGAAGCTCCGACGTTTTTTGTTATAGAGGGTTACAGCATCGTTGTAATCCTTGCGGGCGATCCCGAGACGATTTTCTGTTCCTTCCAGTGAATCCATCAATTTTTGGAAACTTCCGCTTGATTTTAGTTCCGGATAGGTCGTCTGTAAGGCAATCAATCCACGAAGCGAAGACGTGACTTGTTGGTCGGCTTCGATCCGTTGTTCGGTTGACGCAGCACGTGCAAGACCAGCTTGGGCTTCTGCGACTTTTCCATATACTTTTTCTTCTTGACCCGCGACACCTTTGACCGTATTAACAAGATCCGGAATCAAACTTGCACGACGTTTGATCTGGTTGTCGACTTGCGCCCATTTATTCGATACATCTTCTTCTACATTGACGAGGCTGTTGTATTGTCCAATTGCTAAAAAGGCAATCACGGCGACAATAACGACTCCGATGATGAATGGGAGTTTTGATCTACTCCGACTTCTGCGTGCCATGTGGCATTCACTCCTTTAGTTATGTCTCATCCCTATATACCCTTAAGCGACTGAATTAGTTTCAAAAAAATGAAAAACCGTCAGCTAAAATAGCTAACGGTTTGAACTTACATGTAGACGATGACAGCTAAGACAGCTGCTAAGACAAGACGGTAGATGGCGAACGGAACGAGTTTGATCTTGTTGATCAGCTTCAAGAAGAAGCGAATCGATAAGAGAGCAAACACGAACGATGCAACGAAACCGACAGCATAGAATGCGAAGTGGTTCGGTTGAATGTTCTCCCAGTTCTTAACGAGCGAAAGGAAACTAGCACCGAACATGATCGGTACAGCCATGATGAACGTAAAGTCAGCTGCCGTCCGGTGATTCATCCCGAGGAAGACCCCTCCGGAAATCGTTGAACCAGAACGAGAGAAGCCAGGCCAAAGGGAAATACATTGGAACAGACCGACGAGTGCTGCTTGGCGATATGTAATCTGATCAAGCGATGTCGTTTTGGGTTCCTTTGGTCCGAATTTATCGGCTGCAATCATCAAGAGGGCACCGACTGCAAGACCGATGATGACCGTCTCAATCGAGAAGAGGTTCTCATCGATGAAATCTTCGAATAACAATCCGAGAACAGCTGCTGGTAGAAGACCGATCAAGACGTGCCGTAGTTTTAACTTGTGTGTCCCTGCTGCGTCATGTTCGCCTTCAATCTTATACAAACCGATCAAGCTGAAGAGGCGTTTCCAAAAGACGACGACGACCGCAAGAATCGATCCGAGCTGAATGACGATTTTAAAGGTGTTCGCCGAATATTTACCGAGAAAATCGGTAGTTTGCAACCACATGTCATCGACGATGATCATGTGACCCGTGGAAGAGACCGGTGCAAATTCCGTCATCCCTTCGACGAAACCGAGTAAGAGCGCTTTTAAAAGTTCAATGATTGTCATGGTAATCTCCTTCTATACGATGTGCTAGTTAAAAACATATCATGTTTTATTCTTGTGAGATAGAACTAATCGGAATATCGGGCGCAGGTCTGAGAAAGTATGATGCGCTTCAGACGAAACCCGATGCCTAGATTCGTTTGAATAAGAGTGAGCAGTTATCTAGATTCCATAGGATATGACTAAGACACTCCGTCGTGTCCATTCACATTGAGATAGTTATGAGAGATAGGGAAATTTTTCTGTTAGGACACAAGGTCAGAAAAACTTCAAATCGATTGGTTTTGCTAGAATGCGCCTGAATCTACAAACAGAAAAACGAGCAGAAGACGGTATCATCCACTGCTCGTTTTGCAACGGCTTCATCCTAAAGCGACGTCAAGAATCATCATGACCGTAAAACCGACCATCAAACCAAGCGTTGCTAAATCGGATCCGTTTTCTGCTTGTGATTCCGGAATCAATTCTTCGACGACGACGAAAATCATCGCTCCGGCAGCAAACGATAACGCATACGGGAGAAGCGGTTGAACGAAGAAGACCGCGGCTGCTCCGACCATCGCGGCAATCGGTTCGACGATCGCTGACAATTGACCGTAATGGAAGGCGCGCCGGCGCGACATCCCTTCACCGCGTAATGGAATCGATAGGGCAGCTCCTTCCGGCATGTTTTGAATCCCAATACCGAGTGCAAGCGTCAAGGCACCGGCGACGGTCGCCCCGTCCATGTTCAAGGCGGCGGCACCAAAAGCGACACCAATCGCAAGACCTTCGGGAATGTTGTGCAACGTGATCGCAAGAAATAATAACGTCGTTTTCTTGAGTCCTGTCGAAGGACCTTCCGCTGTTTCGAGTGGTGCAGATAAGTGCAAATGCGGTGTGACGAAGTCGAGGAGACGAACGAAAAATCCACCAGCGAGAAAACCGATGGCGGCAGGAATCCAAGCGATTCCACCATCTTGCTCTGTGAACTCGATCGCAGGAGCAAGCAACGACCAAAATGACGCAGCAATCATGACGCCGGCAGCAAAACCGAGCATCATGTTCATGACGCGTTTTTCAATCGTCGTAAAGACAAAGACGAGTGCCGCACCAAGTGCGGTTAACCCCCACGTCATCATTCCGGCAAGCAGTGCTTGCACGACGACGGGGAGAGAAGTAAACCAATCCAACATGACTATTCCTTCTTTCCGGGCACGATTTAAAGCATCCATCTGTATGAGAGCTTACCCGTTTTCGATCCGGACGATTCGTGTGAAGGGAATTTCAATGACTTCACGTCCGCGCAGAAAGAGAACGGAACGTTCGGGTTCTAATCGTTCGACGAAACCGACGACCGTCACGTAGCTACTTTCCTTATAATACGTGATTTCAAGTTCGTTTCCTTCTATTAAAGCTTCTTGAAGCAGAAAGTGCCATGATTCTTGCAACTGTTCATCAATTTCAGGCAAGTCGAGCTGATGCATCTGGACATAGTATTCCCGCAGCAATTGCAAATGTTCCGGCATGAGAAAAGGAATCCATTTTAAATTTCCCCGATCACGATACGCTGTCATGAAGATCACCTCCCGGATGACCGCCGACAAAACGAAGGCGACGTTTGGCGACACTCGTATCAAGAAACGAGACAGCGAGGCGAATCGTTCCTTTTCCGTAGCGGAGGTTAACGACATCCATTGCTTTTAATAACCGTCGCCGTTTCCAGAGCCGCGCATTATCCTCGAACAAAGACAACTGTAAGGTGCCTTGATCGGCAGTCAAATGCCCCACTGCAACGGATAAAAATCGAACAGGTTCCCCATCGAGCCAATTCGGTTCGAACAATTGTAAGACGTGACGCAGAATGATGCGTTCATCGGATGTCGGGTAAGGCAACCGCACTTGACGGGAGAAGCCACTTCGGACGACGTTTCGAGAATAACGGACACCGATGTGAACGGTCCAGCCGACTTGATTCGAAAAGCGGCAACGTGCGGCGACATCCTGCACCAGTTCATTGAGCACATTCCGGATGCGTTCGAACTGATAATAGTCCTGCATTAAGGTCACACCGTGTCCAATCGTCCGTTGAGGAGCTTTCTCGAACAGATGACGCGGGGGGAGCAGTGTCGGTGACGCGTCGAGTCCCCAAGCGTGATGCCACAGTTCGGCACCGATGACACCGAAGCGTTCGTGTAACTCTTCGACAGGGCGCATGGCAAGGTCACCGATTGTTTCAATCCCCATCATCTGCAGATGTTGTTCCATGCGGTGTCCGACTCCCCACATCTTCCGAATCGGAAAGTCATGAAGACGTCGTGCGACATCAGCATATCCACATCGCGCGATGCCTTCTTTTTTCCCGATTAAATCAAGCGTCAGTTTCGCGATGACGTTATTTGGACCAATCCCGATCCGGACGTGGATGCCGGTCTGTTTCAGGATTGCTTCTTTAATTTTGAGGGCAGCTTGCAGGTCGGAACCAAATAGGCGATCGGTTCCGGTCATGTCAATGAAACTTTCATCAATCGAATAGACGCGGATGGCTTCAGGTGGGGCGAATTGGTGCAGGACATCCAGGACACGAATCGACGTCTTCATATAAGCGAGCATACGTGGTTCGACGAGTTGAATCGTACGACGAACAGCGTATGGCAATTGCTCGATTTCGTACAGTCGACCGGCTGTCTTGATTCCTAGTGCTTTTAAGGCAGGGGTGGCAGCGAGAATGACGGATCCGCTTCGTTTTAAATCGGAGACGACCGCCAGGCGTGTCGTCAAGGGAGGAAGATTGCGATACTGGCATTCACAGCTGGCGTAGAAGGACACACTGTCGACGCAAAAAATACGTTTATCTTGTGGTAAAACGACGGAAGGAAACATCTGAATCACTCCTTTACATAAAAGAACGTATGTTCTTATTTTGATTTTCCTTGACTATAGCATGGTCTCAAAGTGTCTCAAAATAAAAACTGTTGAAAAAAGGGGAATTCGAACGATTTCTCCTCATATAAAAGGAGTTTGGTACACTAAGGGAGAGAAAAAAGGGGGAACCTTCATTGAAAGAGACCGTTATCCGATTACCAGAATTACCGAAGACGCTTCAGCCAGAGACGTTCGATCAAGTCGAAATCGATGACCCGTATCTAAAAGGAGCGCGTTATGAGAAAGAGTCGATGCCGAGTGAACTGACAGAACGCATCGATGCCTATCAAGTGTGTTTTCAAAATGTCTCGTTCGCGAATCTGACCTTTGACCGTGGTTCGTTCGAAGATATTCGTTTTGAGCAATGCGACTTAACGGGATGTCACTTCCAAGAAACTCGTTTTCACCGTGTGTCCTTCGTCGGATGCCGGATGACGGGCATCCAGTTTGAAGATTGTACGCTTGACCATTTAACGATTCAGGAAGGGCTTGCGGATTACGCACAGTTCATTCGCAGTACGGTCCGTCATCAACACTGGAGCGAAACGACGATGAAAGAAGCACAGTTCTTCGAAGTGAAGCCGACCCATTGGAAACTCGAAGCGGTCCGGCTTACAGATAGCCAATGGATTGAAACACCGTTAAAAGGTCTCGACCTCCGGCAGACGGAACTCTCTGGTATTACGATCGATCCGCGATTTTTACCAGGCGCTGTCATTACGGAAGAGCAAGCAGTCGCCTTTGCTCGCTTGTTAGGTCTTGTCATCCCATAACAAAAAGAAGTCCTGCTTTCGATTGTTACTCGAAAAGCAGGACTTCTTTTTAATGAAGGTTACTGTTCTTAAAATGACATCGTTTCGCCATCCTCTGGAATCAGGAAATGGGCAGAAAGGTGGAAGGCGGCTAAAAAGTCAGCAATCATATCACGTCGCAAGAGACAGTGGTTGACGGACTCGAGGTGCGAGACGATGATCGTCGCTTCCGCCGCCGCTTCGTGTACGGCAAGGAGATCACGCTGTGACATCGTGATCGGCTCTCCGGTCAAGAACTGGGCGGCGCCACTGTTGACGACGATGATATCGGGCGTATGTTGTTCGATTGCATGCGCGACCTCGTCACACCAGATCGTATCACCTGCGATATAAAGTGTCGGTTCGTCCGGATGGGTGAGGACGAGCCCAGACACACGTCCCATCCGTTCGCCGATTTCACCGACACCATGCTGTCCACCTGTTCGATGGACCTGGATATCACCGATCGTTACACCGGAATCGAAGGAAGAGACGTTCGTGAAGCCGGCTTCTCGGATTTGCTGCGCGTCTTCTTCTTGCTGCGCATAGAGTGGCAAATGCTTGGGTAGAAGTTGTTTTGCAGCATCGTCGAAATGATCGGCATGCAGATGCGTGACGAAGATCGCGTCAGGATCGAGCAGTGTCTTGACATCGACCGGTAAGTCGACGAGTGGATTGGCGACGGCATTCGGTGTTTGACCGAAGGGAGGCAAGCTGCCTTTTTCGCCGAGGAACGGATCAATTAGTAAGACTTGATTGGCATACGTGACAACGAGTGTTGCATTGCGAATTTGTTGAATATCCATTAGGTTCATCCTCTCTCAATGACTCGGATTGACTATTCCCCGTCTGGCATTCAATGAATCCTATCGCAAGCGTTTCTCCATCGCCATGACGTCGACATATTCGCCGTTCAACTGTCCTTGCTCCTTAAACGTTCCGACGATCCGGAACCCGGAGCGGATATAGAGTTTTTGTCCGATTTTATTGAATGGGAAGGTGAAGAGAATGAGTTTATGCATCTGATGATCACGGGCGTGTTGCTCAGCCGTTTCAAGCAAACGTGTGCCAATCCCTTGTCCACGATGAGTCCGGGTGATATAAACCGAAATCTCACCGACGGATGCGTAGACAGGACGCGGATTATACGGATCGAGGGAAATGAAGCCGAGGACACCTGTGTCATCTTCAGCGACATATCCGGCATATCGATCGGTGCGTTCTACATACCACTGGGTCATGAAGGATAAGTCCTTTTGGTCGGTCTCAAGCGTTGCGATTCGATCTTCGATGCCTTCGTTATAGATGGCGAGAATCGCTGGTAAGTCGTGTTCCGTTACGGGACGAATATGCATGACGCTCACTTCCTCATCGCTTTTCCTTCATTATATCGGTTACGTATCAATGTAGTGATATGTTTGTGCGATAAGAAAAGCGCTGATTTCCTTCACATAAAGGAAATCAGCGCTTATATCGTTCTTAAGAGACCGTTGACGTCTCGTTTTCGTAAATCGGAACCCAGCCGTCTGTCGTGACGAAGATCCGAACAGCAACGACTTTACGATCGTCTTGAAGCGTAAAGTAGTGGCGTGTGTTAACAGGAACGGAAATCAAATCACCAGGATTGAGTTCGATGTTATAGTAGCCGACCTCTTCGTCTTTGATCGCGAAGACGCCATGACCGCTGACGATGAAACGAACTTCATCATCCGTATGGTGATGTTCTTTCTGGAAGTTGACGAGCAACTCATCCAGGTTCGGTGTCGTATCCGAAAGTGAGATGATATCAGCTGTCTGATACCCACGACGTTCTGATACGTCTTTGATTTCTGGAGCGAACGTATCGAGAATCGTTTGTTTGTCTGCATCCGTCAGTGTGAAGTTCTCAACGAGAGGCGCTGGAAGTTTCGAAACGTCCCATTGTTCGTAAAGAACGCCGCGTGACGCAAGGAAGTCAGCGACTTCCGTTTGATCCGTATACCGTGTGTTTGTTTCTTGGAATAAGACTGTTGCCATGAGATGATTCCTCCTTTTAATGAATGGATTGACGGCATGATTGCAACGTCAACGTGTAATTGAATAAAAACTCGAAGGCTTCGAGGTGTTTCTTTGCTTCAAAGGCGGTCGGTGCCCAGACCGTGATTCCGTGATTGCGGATCAGGACGGCACCACTGTCTGCTGTGACATGAGGTGCAAAAGCAGCGGCAAGCGTCGGAATGTCCGCATGATTCGGAATGATCGGTACCGTGACCGTCGCATCCTCTTCCCAGTGTCCGAGTGCCTTGATGATTTCTTGACCGGAAAAGGTGATGCTGCCTTGATCGCCATAGAGTTCCGAAATCACATTGTTCGCAATCGTATGGACATGCAGGGAACAACCGGCGTCCGTTCGATTGAACACTTCGACATGGAGCAATGTCTCAGCAGAAGGACGCCCGGATTGCTCACCGATCAATTGACCGGTCGCATCGACATGAACGAAGTCGTCAGGAGTCGTCTGCCGTTTATCTTTTCCGCTTGCCGTCACAAGGAATTCAACCGGGACACCGGATGTCCGAATGGCGAGATTGCCACTCGTACCAGGGAACCAATCGCGAGCCGCAAGCTCTTGTTTGATGGCGCGTAGCTCTTCATAGCGTCGCATGAATGTCATGTTGTCACCTCCGCTCGTGTTAAATCATGAACGATATCATGGAACGTCTCAAACGGTGTATAGGCGATATCGTTCTCTTCACACAACGTGATCAGATAATCACGGGCATAGACACGATCCGCTTGTTTTGCGAGTTCGAAGTCCGTCACCGAGTCGCCGATGACGATGATGACGTCACCGTCTTTACGTAGTGTCCGAGCAACGGACGTTTTACAACAGCCGCACCCGTTCGTGCAATGGGTATCGCAGGCGTGTGGCCAATCGATATGAACGAATGGACCGTCAAAATTTGCGACATTGCAATAGATGCGCTCCTGCTCAAGGAATGGCGCTAAGATCGGTTCGACGAAAAAGTCCATTCCGCCGCTGACGATCGAGAAATCGATGTCTTGACGACGACTGTACTGAAGCAACTCCGAAAATCCGTCGCGAATGACGGCGCGCTCCAGTAAAAAGTCAAGATAGGACGCTTTCCCATCAGATGGCAGAAGTGCGAACATTTGCCCGACACCACTTTGAATCGATAACGTCCGGTCGAGTACACCGTGTTTCAACGGTTCGAAGTCGCTCGCTGGCGCAAATGCCTGCATGAGTGCGATGATATTATCCTGTGTCGTCACGGTACCGTCGAAGTCACAAAGAATCCGTACGGTCATGACTTGATCCCCCAAGCGTCGAGGGCGATCCGTAATTCTTCATGACGCGATGCTGCCGTCGATAGGGATTCATTTGCGAGTGCCGCATCGAGTGCCTGACGGAAAGCGGTGACACCAGCCGCAGCACCTTGCGGATGACCATGTACGCCGCCACCGGCGTTGATGACGGAATCGATCCCGAAGTCCCGTACGAGTTGAGCGACGAGTCCAGGATGAATACCGGCTGAAGGAACCGGGAAGGTCGATTTCGTCTGACCGAGACGGGTCGCTTCGACCGCGATACCACGGGCGACATCCTTTGGCAAAGCGACATTGCCGTAAGGCGACGGGAATAGCGTCAAGTCTGCTCCAGCAGCACGCGGTAATGTGCCAAGTAAGACAGGAGCTGCGACTCCGTGATTCGGGCTAGCGATCAACGCACCGCTATAGGCCGGATGATTGAAGATTGGGACGTTGATTTCCGGATCACTTGCCAGTTCGCGTAAGACGTCGAGTCCGTATGTGAAGGTATTCAGCAAGAAAGCGGTCGCTCCAGCGTCAATCAATCGCTTGGCTTTATCCTTGAGCGTAAAGACGGGACCGCTGAGTGTGATTGCATATAACGCGCGTTTACCGGTCCGGTGGAAGTGAGCGTCGATGACCTCACGTCCAATTCGTGCCCGGTCAATCGTTGGTGTCAATGGATTGTCGTATAGGATCTCATCGTCCTTGACGAGATCAATCCCACCAGCGAGTTGTCCTTCGAGTTGATCACGAAGAAACGATAAATCGCGTCCGATGACTCCTTTGAAGATGCTCATTAATAATGGGCGATCTTCGACACCGATCAAGGAACGGACCCCTTCAATCCCGAATTTCGCACCTGGAAAGTCCGACGTAAATGTATCGGGTAGTAGCAATTCCGTTAATTTGATTTCACCGTCGAGTGAGAGTTTCCCGAAGACGGTCGTCAGAATCGCAGAAAAGTCGCGCGACACGTTATGTTCCGGATAACGAATCGTGATATATCCTTTGCCATCGCGCTCTTCGGTATGTACGACTTCCCCTTTGAACGAGGCGAGTTGTTGTTGTTCGAGATGATTCAGTTCCGTCCAAGAACCGACTGTCAGACCAAGCGCGAGTTGTTCAGCGCGCTGCTCGAGTCGATCACGGGCAGTCAATTGATAAGTAGCAGTGATATAAGCCATGTCTTTCCTCCTTCAACAAAAAAATGGTCTCTCGTCAGCGACAAGAGACCATGAATGATTCGAACGTGGACTCTTATCTGTCAGCTTAGTAGCTGCAAGAATTAGCACCGTGCCAAAAGGTCGGTTGCTGCGACATCGTAGGGCTTGTCCCTCCGTCTGCTCTTGATAAGAATTGGATGAAATTGTGAAATCTAATTGCAATTTTTACATGAGAATCGTGACTTGTCAAACTATTTTTAGAAAATTTATTTTTTTGGAAATACTCTTTCTATAGATGACTTAAAAATGATGTCCGTTTCTGCTTGATTTCGATTTGACAGCGAGGAAGTCGATTGCGTAAGATTCAAATCAATATCACACACGACAACTACATACGACTCTTATCGCGAGTTGGCAGAGGGAATTGGCCCGATGACGCCGCAGCAACCGACCACTAGGCACGGTGCTACATCCAACAGACGTTTCGTCTGAGAGATAAGAGGACGCAGTGACTTTTCTGCGCCTCTTTTCGATGACGAAAAGAGGCGCTTTTTCGTGTATCACATAGGGGGAAACTGAGATGACATATAAAGCATTCACAGAACAGGACGCGATTGATCGTGTTCGGACATTAGGACTGATCGGCGATGGAGCCGTCGAAGCAGAAGAGATTGGCGACGGGAACCTCAACCTCGTCTTTCGGATTCGAGAAGGCGAACATCGCTTGATTTTAAAACAAGCATTACCATATGCGAAGGTCGTCGGGGAGAGCTGGCCGTTATCGCTCGAACGAGCGTGGATCGAGCAATCCGCACTCCGTGAATTCGCGCGACATGCCGTACCGTTCGTACCACGTGTTTTTCATGCTAGTCACGAAGAGGCGTATACGGTCATGGAAGATCTTTCACATTTGACGATCGTTCGAAGCGGTTTACTCGCAGGTGAACAGTATCCGTTGCTTGCGGAACATATCGGTTCTTATCTCGCTCGGACGTTATTCCATACATCGGACTTTGCGCTTGGTCCGGTTGAAAAGAAACGTGTCGCCCGAACGTACTACAATCCAGACTTGTGCGACATCACGGAAAAATTAATCTTCACGGATCCGTTTCATGACGCGGAGACGAACGAGATTGAAGCCGGACTCGAAGAAGAGGTGGCACGTCTATGGGCAGACGATGAGTTGAAACGCGAAGTCGCAAAACTCGAAGCGCTCTTCATCACGAAAGGAGATGCATTGCTGCACGGCGATCTACATACAGGAAGCATCTTCGCCTCAGCGACGGAAACGAAAGTCATCGATCCTGAATTCGCCTTTTATGGTCCATTTGGATTCGATGTCGGACAGTTCATCGCCCACTTATTCTTCGCGGCATATCCGGATTACCCTACACGACGTGACGCCCGAATCAAGGATATCGATACGTTCTGGCTGACGTTCGCTTCAACGTTCCGTGCCTTATGGGAACGGGAAGCCGTCGAACCGTTCCAGGCACCAGGACTCGTCGATGATGTACTGAGCACGATCTTGCAGGATGCCCTTGGCTTCGCCGGTTGCGAATTGATTCGGCGGACGATCGGTCTAGCACTGGTCGCTGATTTAGAATCAATCAATTCAACGACGGAACGCTTAGAGCGGAAACGTCACGCTCTCCGTCTAGGAACAGCGTTAATCAAACGCCGTACAGAATGTCGGACATTCGATGATTTACGAAACTTTGACGTAACGGAGGAACTTAGCCGATGACTACATTCGTTCAAAGTATCCGTTACGAAGACCGTGTCTTGACGATTCTCGATCAGACACGTCTACCGCAGGAAGAGCACTATGAAGTCATTGCTGATCTCGCGCAAGCCGTTGAGGCGATTAAACAACTGCGCGTTCGGGGCGCACCTGCGATCAGTTTATTTGGGGGATTCGTGCTCGTTCAAGAAGCATACCGGTTTGAAGCGGCGCTTCCGGTCTACAAGCAAGCCTTGCTTGAGACATCGGCGACGTTACTCGCGACACGACCGACGGCCGTCAACTTGCGAAATGTCCTCGATCAATTGAATCCAATCATTCAAGACGGGACGTCGGTAGAAGAGATTCGCGAACGGTTGGAAAAACGGACGGTCGCTTTATACGACCAGGATGCGCAGACGTCACGTCAAATCGGGATTCATGCACTGGAATTATTCCAGTCAGGCGACCGGATTCTAACAATTTGTAATGCTGGATCGATTGCGACCGCTGCTTATGGAACAGCACTTGCGCCGTTCTACATCGCAAAAGAACGCGGCATTGAATTATCCGTTTTTGCGAGTGAGACGCGACCGTTACTGCAGGGAGCACGATTGACGACATGGGAGCTTCAACGTGCCGGGATCGATGTCACGTTAATTACGGACAACATGGTCGCCCATACGCTGAAAGAAAAACAGATCGATGCGATCATCGTCGGTGCCGACCGCATTACACGAAACGGAGATACCGCGAATAAAATCGGGACGTTCCAATTAGCATTGCTCGCGCAAGCTTTTGGTATTCCGTTTTACGTCGCAGCACCGCTCTCGACGTTCGACTTCTCGCTCGTTTCCGGAGACGCGATCGAAATCGAAGAACGTGATCCGCAAGAAGTGACGACTGTCCAAGGTGTCGCGACAGCACCGGAAGGCGTCGCTGTCTTCAATCCGGCGTTTGATGTCACACCACACACATTCATCACGGGCATCATCACCGAACTTGGTGTCATCACGCAACCGAATGAAGAAACGATTGAACAATTAACAGGGCTTCAACCCCTCGGATAAGGAGATATGTCATGAAAAAACTAGCTTACGCCGTCCTAGCACCGGCACTGTTACTAGCGGCTTGTGCGAATGGAGAAGCCACGACGACGAAGGTCGTTAAGGATGTACCAAAAGGGGTTCAATCAGACGTCAAGATCGCCGTGATCCGCAACCTAGCATCGGACGACCATACGAAACAATTCCTTGATGGCGCACGAAGTGAAGGCGAAGCGCTTGGCTTTAAAGTCAGCACGTTCATTTCGGAAGGTAACGACGTCAAGTTCAAGGAGCTTGTCGCGCAAGCGATTCAGCAAGATTATGATGGGCTCATCATCTCGCATGGTAAGGAAGACTACGCCTATGACATGATTAAACCAGCGGTCGACAAAGGGCTGAAGGTCGTGACGTTCGATACGGTCACGAAGAAAAAAGGAACGGCGTTAAAAGGTGTGACGGAAACGTTCCAAAACGATCATCAACTCGCGAAGCTATCGCTTGATGAAGTGACGAAGGTGACGGACAAAAAGCCAGTCCGTGTCATCAAACTTTGGTTCGGACCAGGTTTTGCCCCGCTCGATCGTCGTCAGGAAATCTATAAGACGTACGAAGCAGACGGTAAAATCAAAACGCTTGAGACAGTTGGACCGACAAATTTCCAAGATGTCCAAGGGGATATCGCAACGAAGATGAATGCGATTCTCGCGAAATATCCGAAAGGAAGCATTGATGCGGTTTGGGGAGCGTGGGACGAAGTCGCAAAAGGGGCTTACAAATCGCTCAAGGATAATAAACGTCAAGAAATCCCGCTAATCTCGATCGATGTCTCGAATCAGGATATCAACCTGATGCGTGAAAAAGGCAGTAACTGGGTCTCGACGAGTGCGGTGGATCCATTCTTGATTGGACAAACGGACATGCGATTACTGGCTAAGAAAATCGCTGGCGAGAAGACACCGGATAGCTTTGATCTCGACGCGAAACTCGTGGAGCAGAAGGCGTTGAAGCAGGACACGACGATGTACAATCTCGATACGATCATCAAAGGATGGAGTACATCGGACAAATTCAATGAACCGTGGATGGACCGGTTGCGTGACGTCCATAAGAAACAATGACGTCTACCAATCATCACTTGAAGATGACCGGGATTTCACTGGCGTTTCCGGGAGTGCAAGCCTTAAAACAAGTCTCGTTTGAAGTGAAATCCGGTGAAATCCACGCGCTTGTCGGTGCGAATGGTGCCGGTAAGTCGACGTTGATGAAAGTCTTATCCGGAGCGGAAACAGCGGACGAAGGAACGATCCGTCTCGACGGGAAGGAGTTGACCATCACGTCACCGCGTGATGCGAAACAGATTGGAATCGACCTCGTCCAACAAGAGGTCGATGTGGCGCTTGTCCCGTATTTGACGGTCGCTGAGAATATCTGTCTCGATCTGTTGACGGACGGAACGATGACTGGCTTCGTATCCCAACGCCGTTACATACAGCGTGCCAAAGAAGCGTTAGCAACATTACAGGCGGATATTTCCGTCAAGACACGTGTCGAGGAGTTGCGGCTTGCTGAAAAGCAACTCGTACTGATTGCTCGCGCCCTCGTCCAAGAACGCCGTTTTTTGATTTTAGATGAACCAACGGCACCGCTCAGTCAGGCGGAAACAAGCCATCTCTTTTCAGTCGTGCGTCGTTTAGCCGAACGGGGGCTTGGGATCATCTTCATCTCGCATCGTTTACAGGAACTATATGAGATTTGCGACTCCATCTCGGTCATGCGCGACGGTCAACTCATCTCGCGACATCTTTTGACAGACATCACGAAGGAAGATGTCGTTGAGCAAATGCTTGGGCGTCAGCTTACGTCTGTTGCGAAAACGTCACAGGTAAATGCAACGAACGTACTGACGGTCGAGAGTGCTGCGAATGCGGACGTCCACGATATCTCCTTGACGGTTCAAGCAGGTGAAGTCGTTGGTATCGCGGGTCTTGTCGGTGCCGGTAAAACGGAATTATGCAAAGCATTGTTCGGTGATCGTCCGTTTCAGGAAGGGGAGGTTCGGATAGGTGGAAAAGCCCATCGCCTTCGCAATCCACAAGCTGCGATTCAAGCGGGGATCGGTCTCGTTCCAGAAGAACGACGAAAAGAAGGGATCCTCGTTGCCGATTCTGTCGCAGAAAACCTAACAGCAGCGGCAGCTCATGATTTCGTCAACCGTTGGGGGCTGATGAATCGTCGCAAAGAAGCAGATCAGGCATCGCAATGGGTCAAGGAGCTGGGCATTAAAGTGGCAGACGTGAAACAGGAAGTAGGTCAACTATCCGGTGGGAATCAACAAAAAGTCGCCATCGGAAAATGGTTACTGACCGATGTTTCTGTACTCGTCTTGGACGAACCGACAAAAGGTGTCGACGTCGGAGCCAAACAAGATATCTATCGTCTGATTGACGGACTCGCGCAACAACAAAAAGGGATCCTTTACGCGACGAGTGAATGGGATGAACTTTTGACCGTCACGGACCGAATCTACGTCATGTTCGATGGACGGATCGTCCATGAAACGAAGACGGCGGATACATCAGAAGAAACCTTGTTGTGGTATGCGACAGGAGGAGGGCAACGATGAATGAGGTAGTATCAAAACAAACGAACCGAGGGAAGGGGTTACGTCCTGTCCTCGGATTCTTGAACGACTGGGGGATCGTCCTCGCGATCCTTGCCCTCGTCCTGTTTTTTGCGACGACGGCTCCAACATTCCTACAAGGGACGAATTTGATTAATATTTTACGAAGTATCTCCATCGTGACGATTATCGCGATCGGCTTGACCGTCTCTTTGACGGTCAATGGATTTGATTTATCGGTCGGTTCGACCGCGACGCTTGCGAGTTCTTTCGTCGTTTCGTTCTTCGTCTGGTACAGTCTGCCGCTCGGTGTCTCGATTGGTTTAGCACTTCTCTTATCTCTTAGCGTTGCTCTGGTGAACATCTTACTCATCGTTTGGTTTAAGATTCCGGATTTGTTTGCGACGCTTGCGACGATGTTTATCGTCGAAGGTGTCGCGATGACGTATACCGGTGGTGGTTCAATCAGTGCCGGAATGCCGCGCCTGGACGGTACACCAACAGTCGGCACGATTCCGGAGGCATTCGCGAAAATCAGCCAGGCGCCTTGGATCATCGTCATCATGCTCGTCGTCGTCGCTGTGACACATGTCTTCTTAAGCCATACGCGACACGGTCGTTTTCTCTATATCATCGGTGGGAATCCAGAAGCAGCACGCCTGACAGGAATTCGTGTCAATCGCTACCGGGCACTCGCGTATCTGATTGCTGGATTACTTGCGGCAATCGGTGGAATTTTACTTGCGTCACAAGTCGGATCGTCACAAATTAATGCCGGTTCCGGTTATCTGATGCCAGCGGTCGCAGCCGCATTCATCGGCTCGTCGTTCGCGGGACAAGGGAAGCCGAATGCGCTTGGCACACTCGTCGGGGCTTGTCTCGTCGGGATTCTTGAAAATGGTCTCGTTATGCTGTCTGTTCCATACTATTCGTTGAATATCATCAAAGGGCTGGTCCTTGCGGTCGCACTCGCGACGACCTATGCACGGTATCGAAAAAAATAATTAAAATTCGACGTTTCGTTTATAACATATTCGGTAATATTCAATATATGAAAGGATGGTGATGCACATGAATGATTACCAATGTAGAGGGAACGATCGCATGTCGCTTCTGAAAGAAGAGGATCACCGGACTTGACGAACGTTGTCCATTGACACGGATGTATTCGTGTTTTACGTGCAACTGCACGGTTCAAGAACGGATCACGGCATGTGTTCGTTCCTGAAACAAATAAGGGGGAAACGCTACGGCGTTCCCCCTTTTTCATGTGCTAGAAACTGCTCGTATTTCTTTAAAAGCGTAGCGGAATATGAGATGATATAAAAAGTCAGAAAATTCAACTACTACGAGAGCAAGGGGTCTGACAATGCGAACATACACTAAGGAGATTCAAGCGATTATCGACAACGTAGAGAAAGTCATCATTGGTAAGGAAGATGTCATCACACAATCATTGGCAGCATTACTAGCGGGCGGTCACGTCCTATTAGAAGACGTACCGGGAGTCGGGAAGACGATGCTCGTTCGTGCGTTCAGCCGATCGATCGGGTTGACCTTCAAACGTGTTCAGTTCACGCCAGACCTACTTCCGTCAGATTTGACGGGTGTATCGATGTATAATCAGAAAACTAGCCAATTCGAATATAGACCGGGTCCTTTAATGGGAAACATCGTCTTAGCCGATGAGATTAACCGAACATCACCAAAAACTCAATCTGCCTTACTCGAGGGAATGGCGGAAGCGAACGTCACCGTCGATGGTGAGATTCATACGCTTCCGAATCCCTTTTTCGTCATGGCGACACAAAACCCGATCGAACACGAAGGAACGTATCCGTTACCAGAAGCACAACTCGACCGTTTTCTCGTCAAAGTCAAAATGGGTTATCCTGATTTCCACCAGGAAATGAAGCTACTGACACGTTTCGAACGGGATGAACCAATTGAAACGCTCGAAGCGGTGATTGGTCGCGAGCAATTGCTCCAGATGAAAGAAGAAGTCAAGAACGTCCATGTCTCACAGCCCGTCAAAAAATATATCGTCCATCTCGTCCAAGCGACCCGGACGAACGGTTCACTTTATCTCGGCGCGAGTCCCCGTTCTTCGATTGCTTTGATGAAAGTCGCGCAAGCGTGGGCATACATGGAAGGACGCAGTTTCGTCTTACCGGATGATGTCAAACATCTCTTGATTCCGGTCCTGTCACACCGCTTGATTTTGACAGCGGACGCGCGTTATCACGGTCAATCGTCTGAACGGATTTTAGAACAAATCAAAAAAGAGGTTGCTGTACCTATCCAACAAGACGTGGAGTCCCTATGACGAAGTGGCAAATTGGTTGGCGTTACGCTGTACTCCTTTTGACGACGGTTGCCTTATGGACATATGCGCGCGTCGATGGCGGAAATGTCGCTTCCTTGCTGTTTTATGTCATGGCCGGTCTGACTGTCTACTGGACGCTCTTCCTCGTTTGGCCCGTCACGCAGGCACTGGCGACGCGCGAAGTCTCGAATAAGATGCTCGTTGCCGGAACAGATATCCCGGTTTCCTTACGGGTTCGCCGGCGTTTTCCGTTTTTGGTCGGAGCCGTCGAGGTGACGGAGGCGATTCCAAACGAACTCAGCGAAGAAAAACTCGATATCAGCCGTCCGCTCCGTGCCCACTACCGGAAGACAGAGCAAATCGACTACACGATTCCATCGATTCGTCGAGGAGTCTACCAGATTCCTGGCTGTATCGTTGAAATTACGGATCCGTTTGGTCTGTTCAAGCGGAAACGGATGTTTCCGGTCGAGACGTATCTTGCGATTGAACCGGCACGCCTTGCCGTTCAACTTCCGCATGAGGAGGATCGCGGCGATGGAGGAATCTCCCCTGTGTCGCTTGATCTTCGTCAGTCGTCCTTTACTGTCGTCGGGGTCCGGGAATACGTCAGTGGTGACCGGATGAATCAGATCGATTGGAAAGCGACAGCAAAACGCCAAGGTTTAATGACGAAAACGTTTGAACGAGAGCAGGAACGGGAGACGACGATCGTCTTTGATGAGGGGACGGAAGCGGGTGAAGCTTTCGAACGCGTCATCTCGATGCTGGCAGAAGCGACGGATCAGCTAAATAAAAGACGGCTGAGCTACCGCATTCACCTCGTCGGACATGCTGTTCAATCGTTATCGTTACCACTCGAGGGTGCGAAACTGACGCATTACTTGATGACGGCGCAACCGAGTCGGACGCGGACGTTCATCGAGTCATGGGAGTACTCGTCAAAAGCGCTTCGATTGAGTGGCAACGTCCTCTTCATCACGCCGGATCTTGAATCGAACAATGAACTATGGATCTCGAAGATTAATCAAGAAGCCACCGTTCATGTCTATACACCAGAACGGAGGGGAGTGCGATGATGCGACGCTTACTTTGGAACGCTATCGCGGCAGCCGTCCTGACTTGTTTCATGCCACCACTTCTTGAACTGACGACGTTCGAACATCTTTGGTCCTTCTTACCGATGCTGTTTCTGCCGTTGCTGTTGTCGCATCTATCGCGGCGTTACTTTTTACTCGGAAGTCTCGGTGGACTACTCCTATCGTTTTATTTGATTTTGACGCCGGGAGCAGCACCATGGGGCATCTTTACGGAAATCAGCTCAGATGTTCAAAGTGTCATCAATGGTGAGTTACCGGGACGACCAGCCTTTGCACTCTCGATCGGACTGATCAGTTTCTTGATCGCTTATTTAGCACGGCGGACATTCCCGAATCGCGGATTTGTGTTTGGTCTTGCCTTCGGTGTCATCGGATTTATCGCCTATTGCGATACGTGGACGGATTATTCGGGAGAGACTTTCATTCTCTATCCGATCATTCTATCTTTATTATTACTCTATGCGACGGAAGTTAACGAACGACCGCGCGCTTCTTACGTTCGTCCGCTGAGTGCTTTATTCATCATGGGTGCTGTCATCGTCGCTGCTGTCCAAAGTCCTGTCATCAATGCGACATGGCAAGACAGTTGGTACGATTTGACGTCCGGTCTTGAAGGTGAAGGAGAGCCGTCAAATGCGATTCAAAAGGTCGGCTACGGTAACAATGATGAGCAACTCGGTGGACCGTTTCAGATGGACGATCGAGAAGTTTTCCAAGTCGAAAGTGAAGGGAACCGCTACTGGCGAGTCGAGACGAAAGATATCTATACCGGCAAGGGGTGGGTGCTGTCGGAATCGAATCCGGAAATCGATGCGCGTGGTTTCTTCTCGCATTTCGGAAAAGAGGTCAAGACAAGAAATGAGACGGCAACGTTTGAGATGGCACGTGAACTGCCGTTCGTTCCGTACAATGGTGATAATGTTCGGTTGACGGTCGACCAGCAACGACAAAATGTACTGGTTGATCCTGAGAATCAAAAAATCTCGTATCTCGACGATACGAATCAGCAGCGCAACTATCAAATCGAATATGCCTATCCACTCTTCACAGAAGAGCAGTTACAGACAGATGAGCCGCTCGATTTATCAGCGGATGACACACGTCGGTACCTGCAGCTACCAGATGGATTACCACAACGTGTCCGTGATTTAGCGAATCAAATCGTTGAGGGTGAAGAAACACCGTGGGACAAGGCGCGAGCGATTGAAAACTATTTCGAAGAAGAAAACTTCGAATATAATACGGAGGAAGTCGCCGTACCAGGAGAAAATCAAGATTACGTCGATCAATTCCTGTTCGAAACGAAGCTCGGATACTGTGATAACTTCTCGACGTCCGCCGCTGTGTTGCTTCGGGCAGCTGGATTACCCGCACGCTGGGTAAAAGGGTTCACGGGAGGCGAGTCCGATGTCATCGGCTCCGCCGTGACCAGTTATACGGTACGAAATAAAAATGCCCACTCGTGGGTCGAAGTCTACATTGAAGGACCAGGCTGGGTACCGCTTGAGCCGACTGTTAGCTTCGACGGAGCAGGTCAATATACGATTGACCGAGAAACGAACAACGAGACGGAGCAAACAAATCCACAACGCGAAACAGAAAATAATACAGAGACGACGACACCAAATCGTCCGCAGGAAAATCTTCTCGACGAAGAACAGACGACTAGCGCCGGACAGACGGAGCAGAAGTCAATTCCGTTTTGGCCAATCCTTATGACGGCACTCGCTCTCTTGTTCCTTTACCTGTTCCGAAAACCAATCATTCGAACACTCGCGATTCTCTTCTTCCGGAGACAAATCGAGCGACCAGAAGGATTCCGACGGATGTACCGGTACCTCTTGCGACGTCTTGATAAAAAAGGATTCCATTATCAAGATGGTCGGACGCTTGCGGAACTCGCTCACGAAGTCGATGGGTACTACGAGACGTACGCGATGCGACCGTTGACGGATGCTTACGAACGGATGGTCTATGGTGGAGAATCATTATCTGCCGAGAAAAAACGTGAATATTTCGAAAATATCATTCGTCATGTAGAGGGTTGATATTTACGAAACGATACAGTTACAATGGGAACAACGTAAATCACACACATGCAATCTCCTTTGTATATACTCGCGAATATGGCGCGAGAGTCTCTACCGGGTCACCTTAAACGACCTGACTATGAAGGAGCAGACCCTTCGTATACATTTTTTTGTGAAGCGGCCTGCTCTTTTTCCATTTTATCCATGGGCGAAGAGTGGGCTTTTTTCATAGGGTGCGCATGAAATCAGAAAGGCGGGAACAGATTTGGAAGCACATTTGGACCAGGAAATGATTCTCGTCCTCGATTTTGGAGGACAGTACAATCAATTGATCACACGTCGTATTCGGGACCTTGGTGTCTATAGTGAATTGCATTCGCATAAAATCACTGCAGCAGAAGTAAAGGAAATCGCACCTGCTGGTATCATCTTCTCAGGTGGTCCACGTAGCGTCTACGCAGAGGATGCGTACCGGTGTGACCCAGAAATCTTCGACCTCGGTATTCCAATCTTCGGGATCTGTTACGGCATGCAGCTCATGTCACAACATTTCGGCGGAACAGTAGAACGTGCGGGACATCGTGAATATGGAAAAGCCACATTGACGTTACAAGACCCGTCACCGATGTATGCGAACCTACCGCTTGAACAAACGGTCTGGATGAGCCACAGCGACCTCGTCACATCTGTGCCAAACGGATTCGTCGTCGATGGAACGAACGTGTCATGTCCGATCGCTTCGATCAAGAACGAAGAATTGAAAATGTACGGTGTGCAGTATCACCCGGAAGTGAACCATACGGTCTTCGGAAAAGAATTGCTCAAGAACTTCCTCTTTGAAGTCTGTAAATGTGCAGGCGATTGGTCGATGGAGAACTTCATCGAAATCGAAGTAGCGAAGATTCAAGAACAAGTCGGCGACAAAAAAGTCCTCTGTGCACTTTCTGGTGGTGTCGACTCGTCTGTCGTCGCAGCCTTGATTCACAAAGCAATCGGTGATCAATTGACATGTATGTTCGTCGATCACGGTTTACTGCGTAAGGGTGAAGCGGAGAGCGTCATGAAGACATTCGCGGATCACTTCCACATGAACGTCATCAAGATTGATGCCCAGGACCGTTTCCTCGACAAACTCCGTGGTATCTCAGATCCAGAGCAGAAACGTAAAATCATCGGCAACGAGTTCGTCTACGTCTTTGATGAAGAAGCTTCAAAACTAACGGACATGGACTTCCTTGCCCAAGGTACGCTCTACACAGATATCATCGAGAGTGGTACGGATACGGCACAAACGATCAAGTCACACCACAACGTCGGTGGATTGCCGGAAGACATGCAGTTTGAATTGATCGAGCCGATCAACACGTTGTTCAAGGATGAAGTCCGTGAACTCGGGAAAGAACTCGGTCTTTCCGATGAAATCGTGTGGCGTCAGCCGTTCCCAGGACCAGGTCTCGGAATTCGTGTCCTCGGTGAAATCACAGATGAGAAACTCGAAATCGTCCGCGAATCTGATTTCATTCTTCGTGATGAAATTAAAAAAGCTGGACTCGAGCGCGAAATCTGGCAATACTTCACAGTCCTTCCTCCAATCCGTTCGGTTGGTGTCATGGGCGATGAGCGGACATACGACTATGCCGTCGGAATCCGCGCTGTCACGTCTATTGACGGAATGACATCAGACTGGGCACGTATCCCATGGGACGTGCTCGAGAAGATCTCGGTTCGAATCGTCAATGAAGTTCAGAACGTTAACCGCGTCCTGTACGATGTGACGTCGAAACCACCTTCAACGATTGAGTGGGAATAAGTACTGGGCTTACTGAGACGATTCGTCTCATGAATCCTGTCGTAACACCCTTTTAAAGGAGAAAGGTGAAGATGAATCTGTTTCACCTTCAACCACTTTATTTCAAAAGAAAGCTCTCTTTTGTTCGCATGATTTGTGAATGGAAGGGGGCTTTTTGTGAACGAAATTATGAAACCGTTGGACGTTTTTAAACTAAACCGACGAATTTAGGTACTTTAGTTCTAGTTTGCTGAGATGTGTGGACTCTTCCTGTATTATGGAATACATCATCTAATGGAAAAAAGGGATACTGCCTCATGATAGACTGGACATGGACTGAAGTTGATCAATTAGAAAAACTAGAAAAATGGAATGAAGCTAAACGATATCTTTTGAATTCTTGGAGACAACATCCCGAAGATCTCAAAACAGTCATTCGACTGGGCTTTTTTTGTTGGTACGTCTCCTTTGAACATGGACCATTGGGAATTACAAAGAACAATATAGATATTGAGGAATTAGAATCTTTACTAAAGGAAGTTACACATGATGGTTTACGTCATTTTATGAACCATGAGGACTTTCTATGGTGTTTTGGTTATATGGTTTCGATGACCCCTTATTATTTTGGAGAGTACAACGAGTGGGAAGAAAAAGGCGCATCCATGTTACGACGTGCTCATGAATTATGTCCGAATGAAGCAATTTATGCTTATTCTTATCTTGGATCGTTCTCAAATGCTTACGGAACACGTGAAAATGAATTGCAACAGGTACAGAATGTTTTAGAGGATCGTTTTAAAGGAGAGGGACTATTATCCGACTACTTTAAGAGTATATACGCTCAGTGATAGGGCTGATTTCTAACAATCATGAAATAGCCTTCAAAAAACCGTTTTCAAAACCGAACGTTCGGATAAAATAAGTAGTTAAATTTCGCTTTTATGGTTGACCCATGAATTTGACCGTGCTACGATGTGTCTGTTCTTATTTTTCATACCACTAAAAAAACATAAATAATGCCGTATAATTCTGGGGATAGGGCCCGGAAGTCTCTACAGGAACACCGTAAAGGTTCCTACTACGGCGCACACGCAGCATCGTGCGCTTATTGAAACGGCTTTTACCGCTTAGGTAAGGGCCGTTTTTTGTTTTCAAGGAGACGGCTTATTTGGAAGGAAGGCAATCATGAGCACACAATTGAAACAGCCACACCAACCGAAAGCAAAAGAAAATGCGATTGCGCGTTTCTTTGATTTCAATGGGCTTGGTACGAACATGCGTACAGAGTTCATCGCCGGCATGACAACATTCTTCGCGATGGCGTATATCTTATTCGTTAATCCGAATACATTAGCCGAAGCAGGAATGGACGCAGGAGCAGTCTTCGGTGCCACAGCACTCGTTGCGATCATCGGTTCCGTTACGATGGGATTACTGGCGAACTATCCAATCGCGCTCGCACCAGGAATGGGACTAAATGCTTTCTTCGCCTACAGCGTCGTCATCGGAATGGGTATTCCATGGCAAACCGCACTTTCAGGCGTTCTCGTCTCAGGTCTCGTCTTCATGGTATTAACAGCTTCAGGTATTCGTGAGATGATAATCAATGCGATTCCAGAACCATTGAAAATGGCAGTTGCAGCAGGTATCGGATTGTTCATCGCGTTCATCGGATTAAAAACAGGTGGTCTCGTCGTGGCGAATGAAGCAACACTCGTCTCGCTTGGTGATTTAAGTAAAGGAACAACGCTTCTCGCGGTATTTGGTCTTGTCGTATCTGCGGTCCTAATGACGCGTGGTGTCAAAGGGGCGATCTTCTTCGGAATGATCCTAACGGCAGTCGCTGGAATGATCTTCGGTTTGATTCCGATTCCAACAAGTCTTGGTGAAGTCATTTCAGCACCACCAAGCATCGCACCTACATTTGGACAAGCATTCCTTCACTTCGATGAAATCTTCACGGTTCAAATGATGATCGTCATCTTAACTTTCTTCTTCGTTGATTTCTTTGATACAGCAGGTACACTGGTTGCGGTAGCAAACCAAGCCGGTCTGATCAAAGAAAATAAAGTACCACGCGCTGGTCGCGCATTGATCGCTGATTCAACAGCAACAGTAGCAGGTTCGATCCTTGGAACGTCGACGACGGTTTCTTACATCGAATCAAGTGCAGGGGTTGCAGCAGGTGGTCGTTCAGGAATGACGGCGATCGTCACAGCTTTATTCTTCGGTCTCGCTTTATTCTTCTCACCATTGCTCGCAATCATCACCGCACCGGTCACAGCACCCGCATTGATCATCGTTGGTGTGTTGATGGCAGCTTCACTGCTCCAAATCGATTGGAAAAAATTCGAGTATGCGGTTCCCGCTTTCTTGACCGTCATCATGATGCCGTTGACGTATTCAATCGCAACAGGGATTGCATTCGGTTTCCTCTTCTATCCGGTCACGATGATCGCGAAAGGACGAGCAAAAGAAGTGCACCCAATCATGTACGTATTGTCACTCGGATTCCTCGGTTACTTTATCTGGTTGCATTAATCCAAACTGCGTCTTTCTTCTATATAGAAGAAAGACGTTTTTTTATTGGGAGAGGGTAAGGGAGAAGAGAGAGGGTGATTCAGATGTTACAGCAGATTACTGGAGCTGTATTCGAATACTTGGCTGAGAATAGACTGTTGATTCAATTAGCGAAAAAAGTCGGATTGCCGCTTGGTGGAACATTATTCGTCGGAGGACAGGGCGCAGAAGAGACCCTCGATACCGTGAAACAATTTAATCAAGATGGACGAGCCGCTACAGTGGATTGTCTAGGAGAGTTCATTGAGACAGAGCAGGACGCGGTAGACATCGCAAATGAATGTATTAAAGTCATCGGGCAAATCAAAGAACATGGTCTAGACGCACAAGTATCTCTAAAGCTAACATCGATCGGATTAAGAATCGATCCGGATATCGCCTATCAACAGTTGAGTCGTATTGCAGAGATTGCCTATCAGAGAAACATGCGCGTGACAGTCAACATGGAAGAAGCGATGATGGTCGAGTCGATCGTTCGAGTATTCGAACGCGTACATGAACATTATCCAAACGTCGGAATTGCGCTACAGGCAAATGTATTCCGTAGTCGTTTTGATCTAGAACGTCTTCAGGCAACAGTACGTATCGTCAAAGGGGCATACGATGGAGACGATGAAATCTATATTCAACCGAAGAAGACAGTAGATGAGACATACCTTCAATTAGTAAAAGTTAATTTGTTAAATGGGAACTACACGCAAATCGCGACACATGATGAACAGATCATCCAGCAAATCATTGACTTTGCTCAAATGAAACAGATTGATCCATCACGGTTTGAATTTCAAATGCTTCAAGGCATGCGACCGAAACGACAACAAGAGTTAGTTCGACAAGGGTATCGTGTCGTTATCTACGTTCCGCATGGTGTGGACTGGTATACGTATTTGATGAGACGGTTAGCAGAACGCCCAGCGAATATCGCGTTTACAGTAGGAGCCATGTTAAGAAGGTAAAGACTTTGCGAAGAGGATTTAAACTCTTTGCAAAGTTTTTTTAAAATAATGCTTGTGTTTGTCGAATTTTGTTGTTATATTAATAAATGTTCCAGCGAGACGCCTTTTATAAACGGTTCGTTGGGGCTGAAAAGTTTTTTAAAAAGCATGGTTGACATAATCAAAACAACCTGTTAATCTATTAAAGTCGCTAAGGCGGCAGACGAACTTTGAAAACTGAACGATGAGGCAAAAATCGTATTTTACGGAATACAAAAACGAATGAAGCGCAAGCTTCGTCAATCGTGACTTCGGTCACACAACGAG
>NZ_LMPR01000015.1:0-586 GCF_001423925.1 Exiguobacterium sp. Leaf187
AGGGAATCGAACCCTCGTCATCAGCTTGGAAGGCTGAGGTTTTACCATTAAACTACACCCGCAAGATACCGGTGGTCGGAATCGAACCGACACTCCAAAGGAACACGATTTTGAGTCGTGCGCGTCTACCAGTTCCGCCACACCGGCACAATCTCTTGCAAAACTATTTAATTGAGAAATAGTTGGAGGCGCCAGTCAGAATCGAACTGACGATAAAGGAGTTGCAGTCCTCTGCCTTACCACTTGGCTATGGCGCCACTCATTGGAGCGGAAGACGGGATTCGAACCCGCGACCCCGACCTTGGCAAGGTCGTATTCTACCACTGNTTGAAAAGCTGGGCTGGAAGGGATCGAACCTTCGCGTGCTGGAATCAAAATCCAGTGCCTTACCACTTGGCTACAGCCCAATAATAAGAGGGCGACTGATGGGAATTGAACCCACGAATGCCGGAATCACAATCCGGTGCGTTAACCACTTCGCCACAATCGCCATGGTAAACAGGGGCAGCAGGAATCGAACCCGCGCTGACGGTTTTGGAGACCGTAGTTCTACCGCTAAACTATGCCCCTATGGTGGTGGGGGGGG
>NZ_LMPR01000015.1:769-1045 GCF_001423925.1 Exiguobacterium sp. Leaf187
ATGAATTGAAAGTGATGATGGCGGAGAGCAAGGGATTCGAACCCTTGAGACGCTTTTGACGCCTACACGATTTCCAATCGTGCTCCTTCGGCCACTCGGACAGCTCTCCATTGTACGTGGTGAAGAAGTAATAAATGGCTCCGCAAGTAGGATTTGAACCTACGACCTACCGGTTAACAGCCGGTTGCTCTACCGCTGAGCTATTGCGGAACGATCGCCTGGCAGCGTCCTATCCTCACAGGGGGAAGCCCCCAACTACTTTCGGCGTTCAAGTGC
>NZ_LMPR01000016.1:0-460 GCF_001423925.1 Exiguobacterium sp. Leaf187
CTCCCCTGCTACTTTTGGATAAGCTGAAAGATCCGTCTGACCTTGAAGCATCTTGTTCGAACGTACTTTGTCGTTCGCCATCAGCTTCGTTCCTGCTTTGACGATGATCATGCGGAGAACGACCGCGATGACGTATGCCAAGAGAAGGATGAGAGCTGCTTCCAAGATGTTCGGGATTGCCGCGAGTAATGTACTCATCGTATCCGCAAGTGGTCCCGCAATGATGTTCAGATCAAGGATGTTGAAGACCAAGATGAGAACGAAGACCATGAGAACCCAGAAGACGACGGTCCCGATGATTTTTTCAGGTGTCCACTTTTTCTTCTTTGGTGGCGTACCCTCTTTTTGAAGTGAGAACTTGTTGACGACCCCAGACTTCTCTAACGCTTTTTGAACTCCGTTCGCGATCAGCTTGGCAATGAGCCATCCAATCAAGAAAATGATGATCGCTCCAAGCAAG
>NZ_LMPR01000016.1:506-13025 GCF_001423925.1 Exiguobacterium sp. Leaf187
TTCACCTCCGTAATGAGTTAAAATAAAAATATACATGAAATAAATATTTATTTATTCCCGAAAATTAATGAGATAATACAATAAAACTAAATTTTCTGAATATTTAATTTTAAATATTTTTATTTATTTAGCTTTTTTATATTTATTTCTTCTAAAAATGGTATAAAAGAATTCTATTAACTTATTCTTTAATAAAGTTAATTTTTTTTTATTACATGTTAACAACAAATAATGATAGCATCTAATGCTAGTGGAATGACTATCAGAGCAATACTGATAAGTATCAATCCGGTTGCATTGTCTGCTTGTGCGATATAAAAAATACAGGGAACATAAGAATTCCTATATTTGTTGTTATAAAAAGCTAAGTTTTGATCGATTGCATCGATTGATAAATTTGGATGAACGGAATTATGTCTAAAGAAATAAATCGGAGAATGCGTAACACATGAAATAAAGAATAAAGAAAGGGTACCAGTGCTAGGTAATAAAGAATCAATAAAGTATATCCTGGTTTTTCAAAAAATAATTTGTTCATTAAACCATCAAGTAATAAAGAAACACCAAAACCGGCGATGCCAATCAATCCGGTAATCATCAATATAGTACAGATTTTTTAGATATATGACACTTAGTTGGAATGGCTTCATGTCTACGCCTCCTTATAATTTTTTCAAAGGTACAAATGGTATAAACATTCGAAAATAATTGAATAACAATTATCCAAAATCAAAACAAATAGATGGCAAGATTTATTTTAATGAGAAACTTATCTCATAAATGTAAGTAACGGAAAGGAACTTTAAATGAAAATTTGGTTAAATCGAACCATTGGAAGACAAATCATGTTTGCGTTTTATAGCGTATTTATAACATTACTTTTATCTACCCTTTGTATCTATTTTTATACAAAAAACCAAATGATTGATTCACAGAAACAATTAGATACTTTAAGTGAACACCGGACGAAAGCTACTCTCTTACATGAGTCGTGGTTAATGCTTCAATATGACGTTCGAGGTTACGCACTTTATGGTGAAACTTCTGTATTAAATGAAATCAATAAAGAAAAAGCAAATATCGAAGAACAAACAAATTGGTTTAAACTAAATAAGACAACTGAAGTAGATGCGAAATATGCCAAGGATACACGATTCCTTTATGAGTCCTATACAAATCGTGTCATACCGAGCGTCATCAATTATGTTAAAGAGAAAAAAGATGGAAAAATCGATGAGCCTTTCCTACAACAAAATACATTGTCGAAGTTGACTCCAGCTGCAAGCAACGACAATCAACAATTGTCCAATAGTAATAGTTCTTCTTTAGACATGAGAGAAAACATTTTAGATATGGAAACAACATTTACAACCTATCGAAACGAAATAAATAAACAAGAAAAGGCTGCTCAAAAAAGTTTGGGTAGCCTAGTCAATGCATCTCAAGTTCTTGGAGGAGTTAATATTGGGATATTGATTCTATTGACGTTACTCTTTGTACGACCTTTTACAACACGACTTACACGACAGTTAAAACGTTTAAATCGAGAAGCAGATAGACTGGCTCAAGGAAGTGATACGGAGCCAATACCAGTTCTAAATGAACAGGATGAACTAGGAGAACTCACTAAAACATTCAATCAAATGTCAGCATCGATTATTGGACAAAAAAAGTATTTGCAGTTGAATAACGAAGCATTACAAATGCAAAGTGAAGAACTGCTTGCCCAACAGGAAGAGTTACATGCTCAACAAGAAGAGCTCGAAGAAGCATTGAATGTTACACTTCAAAATGAGCAACATTTAAAGTATCGAAATGAACTGACCGAAACCTTGGCATCTCGAGAAGCATATACAGCCTATGAAACAATCATTGAAAAGCTAGTAGCCATTACACATGCAGAATTTGGAGCAATCATTTTTTATGACAGAGAACATTTAGAGCAGATCTTTTCATTCGGTATTACAGAAACCTCACTTGGAAAGATAGCGATGCCTGGTTCACTCTTAGAGCGAGCTAAACTTTTAAAACGCAGTACGCACTCTACTAAACAGATTGCACTAGATCACCCGTTACCACACCCGTACTATATCTACGAATCAGCTGTACCTGTATTAGACGCTGATTCTGATGAAGTATTGGCTTGTATCTATCTTGGTCGCTATAAAATGCCGTTTGAAACAGATGAACTAGAAGATATGATGTCCTTTGCTCGCCAAATTGCGTTATCACTCTTACGCATGAGGGTATTTGATGAGATGCAAGTCGAGAAAGAAAAAACAACGACTCTGATCCATTCAATTCGCGAGGCAATGATGTATTTTGAAGACAATAAAGTACTTGCTAATCATGCACTGCTAAATTTATTTGATTACAGTCAACAGAATAATGAAAAGCAAAATATCCGGGGTCTCATCTCATTAGACGTTCAAAATGAACTATTAGTTCGACGAGTAGATCAGAAAGAAAAGTTTAATGAATTCATTGATAAAGTCTATTCAAATTCAATTCCACAAGAAGACATTCAAATCACATTAAATGATGGAGCGAAAATAGTAACAATTTATGCAGAAGAAGTTCGCTATCATGCATCTTTGAAAGGAATCATGTTGGTGTTAAAAGATGTCACGCATGAAGTGGAAGTGGATCGTCTGAAGTCAGAACTTATTTCAACTGTTTCGCATGAGTTACGAACACCACTTTCATCGATTTATGGATTTACAGAATTGCTATTAGCTAAATCGTACAATATGGATCGTCAGAAGAAATACTTGGAAACGATACACTCTGAAACAAAAAGATTATCTTTGTTGGTTGATAATTTCTTAGACATACAACGTATGGAATCAAATCAACAATCATTTGTGATAGAGACGGTAGATTTAGTGGAAATCATTCAGAACATAGTAACGGTACAGCGTGAGGAGGACTTACTCCACATATGGAATGTTCAAATAAACGAACAGGAAAAAATGGAGGTCGAAGCAGATCAAGAAAAAATGGCACAGTTATTCACAAATTTGATCTATAATGCGAGAAAATATTCTCCGGAAGGTGGGTCTATAGAGATCTGGATGAAGCAGAAAGCGGCTATGATAGTTATTCAAGTCCGGGATGAGGGGATTGGGATTTCTGAAAACGATCAATTAAAAGTCTTTGATAAGTTTTATCGAGCACACACGAGTTCATATCCTAAAATTGAGGGGACAGGCTTAGGTCTTGCCATCTGTAAAGAAATTGTCGAGGCACACAATGGGAAAATTGAGTTAAGTTCCGAACTTGGTAAAGGTACAATCATTCAAGTCATTTTACCAACCAAGCAAAGCTAGCTATAAACTTTAATGAAAAATACTAATTAAAAAACGTCTTTTGTTCGTGGGGCACACGGCTAAAGACGTTTTTTATGTTTTTTGGTAGATTAATTGTCCATTTTCCAATTTAAATCCATAGCGAGAAAAACATTCTAAAGAGATCAATCCAGAATGCGAGATATGATTATAACTTCCATGGATAGAAAATTTATTATACTGGCATTGAAGGTCGTCAATTAAAGCTTCAAGCAACAATCCCCTTTCGCCAATCCCTTCTTTTCTTACATATAAATCCAATAGCTCGAACTCTGAAACGCTGTCAATAAGTTTAGATTCTGGGTGAACCTGCTGAACACTTAAGGAAGACTGCTGGTTCAAGATATTCGGATGGATCGATTGTTCTTCCAAAAGAGTTACATAAAAAATAGAGGCTGAAGCTAAGGTGTTTTTGGTAATCTGAACAAGTTGTTCTTCTTTGTTGTAGGCTAATCCAACAAACGTTTCATAAGGACGTGTTTGCATTTTTACGTTACGACGTGCACATGTTCGTTGCCACTCAGATTGAGGAATCCAATATCGTTCAGAGACAACACGTTTTTTCAAAAAAAATGCAACGTTTAACCCCCCCCATGTATTACATGATTAAAGTATACATGTTTATTAAAGGGATTAAAAGGCATTTTTTTGAAAATATAGTGTTTGGAAAATAAAAAAATTAAATTTACTTTTGTTTAGATGTTAGATGGAGGTCGCTATATAAAACATAAGCACCTAAACGATTCTTTTTCGCTTGATACATAGCTATATCTGCCTGTTTCATGATTTCCATAGCAGTTGTTGCGTCAGTGAGAGAGGATGATATACCGATGCTTGGAGGACAGAGTATGGTTTGGCCGTTAATGTAATAGGGTGCTTTTAAAACAGAAAGAATTAACTCGGCTCGTTGTTTCAATTGTTCTTGTGTCAGCACATTTTTAAGTAGTAGAGTAAACTCATCTCCTCCTTGACGTGCAATCATTTCAAACTGTTTCTCTATAGATTTTAGACGTCCCCCTACAGCCTGCAATAATAAGTCTCCAATATCGTGACCAAGGGTATCGTTAACATGTTTAAAGTCGTTTAAATCGATGAAAAATAGCGCTAACTTAAAATCTGATTGTTTGAATGTTCCTTCTATAAGAGAAGTTAAATGATTTTCAAATGCAGATCGATTACTCAAGCCTGTCAATTGGTCATGATAAGCGAGATATTTCACTTGTTGTTCAATAGTTTTTTCCTCTGTAACATCTTTTCCAATGGCAAAAATACCGACTATCTCGTTTTGTACAATGATTGGGATGTTTGTGAGGTTCATACAGATGATTCCTCCTTCACTGTTAAGAATTTTGACTTCATAGCTGCGTGGGGAGCCCTTAAAGACAAATTCGAGTTCTTGAAGCACTATCGTTTTCGACTTTTTTTCAATAAAGGCTAAACTATTTTGACCGACTAATTCATCAGAACTAAGATTAAATAACTGACTACATGCTTCGTTTACACTTTCAAAGTTCCCTTCTAAATCCATCGAACAAACTGGATGAGGATGATATTCGAACAACGACTTGTATCGTTCTTCGCTTACTTCTAGCGCATTAGCCTGATGAATATATTTATCGACAAGTTTTTGATTTTCTAGAACAATCACAATTTGTCGAATGAGTACAAGACAAATCGATATTCCACACCCCGCTGAAATAATGTCAAAGCTATTGGAATGAAATACCATGAAAGTAAATAAAAATAAAATCCCGCTATAAGGAATTAAAACTTGAAAGATGTTTAGTTTTTCCAGTTGTATAGAAGAATGTTTAATAACGAACTTAGAAGTTTTCGTTCTTCCTGCAAAACTTAATAAGATTATACTCAAGATAAAGAGTGGATCAACCACACTACCTGAAGAGATATTATCGATAGAAATTAAATAGAGATAGGCTGAATCTGCAATTGCCTGTATACATACGGCTAAGATAATCACAATCATAGAGGACGTATGGGTTCGAGACGATCTATGCATCATTAAAAAGACAGCTGCAATTAACATCCCAAGGTCACCAATAGGATAAGCTAGGGAAATGATAAATGCTAAAGGTGTAGCTGCACTACTTGCAAGAACCGGAGAAATTAAAAGGTACCAAGAAAATGTCGTTGCGATAATGAGAATAATAAGGAAATCGAACATGAAAGATAAATGCATGATCATTTTGGTTTGATGCATGATTTTATAAAATAATGCACTGAGAATACAGATGATTTGTAAGAGATAAAAAACATCCGACCAACTGATAAAAATTACTTCTTTACCGAACATAGTGTCTGATATCATCCATAAAATTTCCGCTGCTAAATAAAAAAATGTGCCTAGAGTGATGATGGACCAGAATGTGCGTTCTTTATTTATGGTTTTCAAAAGAGTAAGGATCAAAAAATACAAAGCAATCAAGAGGCCAATGATTGAACAGATACTGCTTCCAATGGATTGATAAGGAGAGTTTGGATATAACAAAATCCAGCAATAATAACCGAGTAAATACAAAACGAGAATAAAGTAACGCAGATTGATTCTATTGAACATACCGCATTCGTACTCCTTTTAACGTTAATCTCACTAGTATAGATGTAAAAGAACAGAGATGATTTATGACTTCTAAAAATAGGTGTATGATTCATAGCAGATGTAAAAATATTTAGAAAATCGACAACAATCAATGATTAGTAATGGTATATAAACTATAAAATGCATAGAGCAACGATTATATCAATCGGTTGCTTTATGCATCTTAATTCAGGACGAAGTGACATTTGACTGTGCATACGATGTAAGGAAGTCAACAAAAGTATAGTAATCAACAGGTCTTGAGAAGAGATAGCCTTGACCAATCATACATCCATTTCTATAAAGGATTTCTTTTTGCTCCACTGTCTCAATGCCTTCCGCTACAACGTTTAATTCCAGATTTAATGCCAGTTCTATGATTGTTTTTACCATAGGTGAAGGATTATTATATGAAACTCGATCGATGAAAGATTTATCAATCTTTAAGGTATCGATGGGAAGTTGTTCTAAAACATTTAGAGAAGAATAACCAGTTCCAAAGTCATCAATGGATATTTTTATACCCATTGATTTTATTTGTTGCATTATGTTAAAGCTTTCTTTAATGTTTTGAACAATACTTTCTGTAATTTCTAATTCTAACCATTCAGGATCTAATTTTGTTTTTGCAAGGGCTTCTCCCACCATGCTGCAAAAATGAGGGTTTTGAAACTGAAGAGCGGATACGTTCACTGAAACCAATAATGGTTTAAATCCGATTCGTTGTAACTGTTTGTTGTGCTGTGCAGCCGTGTATAATACCCATTCTCCAATTTCATTGATTAATCCAGTCTCTTCAGCTAAAGGAATGAACTCAGCAGGTGAAATCCATCCGAATTTTGGATGTTCCCATCGTAATAATGCTTCCATACCGACGAGACATCCAGAGGTGAGATCAATTTTAGGCTGATAATATACGGAAAGCTGATTATTATTGATTGCGTTCTTTAAGTGAGACTCCATTTCTAATTTACGTAGCAGGTTTGATTCTATTTCATTGTTGTAAATAACAAAAGAATAATTACCATACTGTTTTGCTTGATAGAGCGCTTCAGCCGTATGTTGTTGAACTTTTTCCAAGGATATACTTTGCTTCGGATAATGGGTGATGCCAATATGTCCAATGATGTTCAGTTCGAAATCAGATGTTTTGAATGTCGGCTGTAATACATTAAAAATAGACTCGTTTAATAACAGAATATCTGCAATGGATTTATGTGGTGTTACGATCATAAATTCATCTTCACTAAAACGATATAATTTAACATTCATATCAATGGTATGTTTTAAGCGATTGGAGACCTCTTTAATAAGTTTCTCACCCGTTTGATGACCGAAAACATCATTAAACATTTTTACTCTTTCTACTTGTAAAAGTATAAAAGTGAAATCTTGTTGACTCATGTCCATTGCATATTGTGTTTCTTTAAAAAATGCCGCGCGGTTTCCTAGCTTGGTAAGCATGTCCGTATAAGCAATTTCATTAAGTTTTAAAACTAATCTATTATTTTTTGAGGTCGTGATTCCTTGCCTTACAATGATCAATAGGAAAATCATGATCCATCCGAAGCTAAGTGCATTTAGTGACCAATCGTAACTTTCCATCATTAAAATTGATAAAACTAAAATACTTAAATAAGGAAAGAGGAACTCCTTTTTTAATGTAGGGAAAAAGGCAGTTCTAGGCTCAATCGTAAGCTTTGATTCATCTTTATAGAAGTATGCGGAACAACCTATAAATAGTAAAGCAATCGTCCAAACGAAGTCGACAACCTTTCCGCTTTGATAGTTCTCACTAATCATCATTTGAGCAAACAGCATATCACCTAATATTTGTAGGAATAGGCCTATGATCAGATAATTCAGGGATTTATTTTTCTTATTAAACTGAATTAGATAAAAGAGAGTAATGATAAAAAATAAAATGCCCAAATCAGCAATTTGAAAAATAACAGTGTATGTAATTTTTCCTAATGAGTGCTCTTCAATACGATATAAAGGATAAAGCAAGTAATAATAGCTGATTGAAATGGCAGCAATCATATAAATCATCGTGTTAAAAAAATAAGTCATATTCGCAAACTGAATAGAAGCTCTTCTTAGTCTGTATAATAAAGCAATAAAATAACATATATAGCATAGTGCCCACAAAAAATATGAAAGTGGAGGGGCTTCAAATGCCTGTTTTGTAATTGTGAGGTTAATGATCCAAACTAAAGTACCGATAAAGGAGAGTCCTGTACCCATACTCAGGAAGAGCCAAAATAGCTTTAATGAAGTACTAAGACTTCTTAAGAGGCGTAAAATCCAAAACGTGCTCACTATTCCAATTATAAGTTGAATAGTGTTAAGAAAAGTTAAACGAATCCACTCAGACCCTTCATAGACCATATTTCCATACCAAAACATGACACTGATTCCTATTAAAATTAGGAATGGCCACTTAGTTACACTATTCAAACTGCTTCCTCCTAATAAAAAGCTTCTCTTTAATTATCGGCTATTTCCAGGTGATATAAAGTAATTCTTCTGAAGAAATAAATTGAGTTCAATAATATTGATAATGATGCAATTATTTGATTATTTTATACTAGAAAGATAAGATAAAGTAGAATATAAAAAGAAAACGCTTTTTTGCATTAAAATAAAAATGAGAGTGAGAGAAAATCGACCTTTATCAACTTAATTGAAAAAGCGGAAGAGTGATACTATGCTACTGGTCAGACCAATAACTTCACTTTTTTTTCTAGTGATCTTTTGTGTGAGTCTTACCCAATCAGAAAACGAGACAAGTAAAGCTGAAAAACGAATAAAAATGAAAAATCTTTCTTACATGGATCAGAACGACTTTTTTGATGGTAGGCGATATATAAGTAATAAATTTAGTATCTACATAAAAACGATTGAAATGATTCCACCTAATCCTATCGAGAATAAAACGATGCCATTGCTACTAATTAAATTTAAAATTAAAAATCTTAGGATGGAAAGTCAAAATGAAATGATATCTTGGTTAGAGTGCTTTCAGGTAGAACAAGGAGGAAAAGCTTTAGATATTGAAGACGTCTCTACTTCTATAAAAACATCTTCAAAACGACTTTTTAATTCTGAAACTTATGATCGAAATAAAGGGATAATTGCTTATAAGTTACGTAATAGGAAAGAAAACGTAGTGTTAAAAGCATATAAGACAAATATCATGAAAGAAGTAAGTGTCAGAACGATACGAATGATAAACAAAGATTATAAATAAATACTTATCTTAATAATGTTTAATGGAGGTTAACTAAATGGAAAATAAAATTTGTTCATCCTGCGGAAGTACTAAATTTCACGAAGCAACAGACTACATTCCACTAAAACCAACAAAAGGATCATTTCAAGGTGCTCATAAAATATTTTCGTTTTGTATGGATTGCGGTATCGTAGATTCAATTCGTATTGAAAACACAGAAATCTTTCAAAATAAGGATTAAATATTTAACCCTTAAAAAAGAGCGTCCGACAAGGATGCTCTTTTTTATAAAAGAAGAAAAGTTTATATGCTCAGGAAAAACAGGAAGATCTATTAATTTCATACATAATGAATACTGGTTGATGAAATATCTATCTTTTTCTTAAATGATACTGTAAATGAATATCTAACCATTCAAGCCAGTCGGATACATTTAACCAACCAAGTTCTTCTTGATAAATTTTTCTTGAAGAATCTATTGTTTGAGCGTGTGTCTTAACTTGGTCGATACGTGTAACTAATTGTCTTGCGCTCTCCTTAAGAATAGCATAATCTAAATTATTTTCTAATTCGATATCAAGATCATCTCGAAACCTTATACGTACCCATGGAACTTCACCATATAAGAAAACTAAGTTCCCGAATCGTGTTCGTCCTTTCGTAGCTAAAGGAGGGGCGAACTCACATTGCTCTGCAAAATCAAGAAACTCATTGCTCTTATCAATAAGGTGTCTATAGAGTTGGAGAATGGACCAGCTGTTCATAGTTTGATGATGTCTATAATAACTCTTTTCATATTCATCTAATTCACTTAATAAAGGATGAACTGGTGAAGATATCATATTATTAACCTCATGTTTCTGTAGAATATAACATATATTATATTTATATGTTTTTAGCTAAAGTATACACAAACTTGGAGATCATCGTAATCTTTTTATTATTGAGGACAGTAGATTTTACAAACGAATATGAGAAATAAGCTTAAATTTCTTTTATTTTGATATGCAATATATTTTTATAAGGGAGTACTTTTAATTCAAGATTTGATTTAATGAGATAAACTTCATGCCGAAAAGAGTCAAAATTTTCAATGTAAGCATCAAAGTATAGAATCCGATAAGAATCGATGGCTGCAATAGATATGATATCTCCATTAGCAGCTGCTTTTTCTATAAAGCTCCCAATTTCAGACACTTTGCTTTCGTCATGGACGATTGAAAAATAGTTTAAATTTTTCTTTCGTGTAGGTAAAAAATAAAAATATTTTTTTGTACTATCTTTGTCTCGAGACATAAAACCATTCCTTTGGACAATTTTAAATGGAACAGAATAACAAAGTATTTATAGATAATGTTCTTATCTAATTGTACCCAAACATGTAAAAAATATAGCTTTTTTTTAGAAAAATTCATATGCCATACAAAAGATTACCATAGAAAATTCAATAAAATTCTTTCATTGTTTCATATTTTAATTTTTAAAAGGTTAAATAAATATCTTTATTAAAGATAATAAACTAAAAAAAGTATAAGTTAGACTTTACACAGTCTAACTTATACTTTTTTAAAAATATTAATATCAATTGTTCTTTATGATACCAAAAGTACAAGTAACAAAGCTATGATTGCTGGTAAACCTTGTTTTATTAAAATAGATCGATTAGAGGTAATAGACCCATATAAAGCTGCAATAATAACACAAGATAAGAAAAAGATCACAATTCCCTGATCTTCACGAATCAGTCCGTATAAAAGTCCGGCTGCTAAGAAACCGTTATATAGTCCTTGATTAGCAAAAAGTGTTTGAATTTGTTTTGACGCTACAGCTTCATCACTGAGACCAAAAGAACGTTTAGCTGCTTGAGAAGATAGGAAAAACATTTCGAGAGCAAGTATGTAGAAGTGTTCTAACGAAACAATTAAAACAAAAATAATGGATAAAAAAGACATAATTTCTCCTCCTAAAGAACCTTTCATGATTTTGAGCTACCTAAGTTATGGCGTTATAAAATAAAGGCAAAAAAACTCTTGATAAATAGATGAGTTTAACATTTTAAGAAGGCATGGTTAAAAAAATTGTGTTCATACTTTCAGAATGATAGTATCTTCAATTGTGCATATAAACAAAAAACGTTACTCATAAAAGGTGTTTTGCGACTATCCATTCAAAAAAAATCAAATTCCGAACGAATTTGCTGCATTAGATTGAGGGCTATTTATTTTTTAAGCGTAATGCTTTCTTTATAAAGTAATATATCATAAGCAATAGTAAATTCTTCAAGTGCAATTTGCATACAAATCAATTGAAACTGTTCTGTTTTCAATATAAAGCTCCTCATTTCCTCTTCCCTAGCCAATGATACACTATATTCTTATCAACAGTTGGTATTTGAATGTGCTTGAAGCCTTCCAAATAGGCAAGAGAGAAATACAACATGAGCAATTAATGATGGATTAAAGACTCTTAAGTAGTTAATTTTTGATTGAAGAGATGAAAGTGAGTGAATGGAGTGAAAGGAGAAAATGGTTTTTAATCGCATGGAAAAATCACAATTCACAACTTGACATAGTAATTAATAAAAGAATCATTTTAATGAAAGGTGGGTAAAGAGTTCATCTGGATTATCTATAAGATCTGCCAGCGTATATTTATCTAGTTCTCTCAAAAAGGCATCTAACGCTTGATCAAACATTGATTTCCAGCGTTCATTTATATTACTAAAGGGAAACAGTGGGCTATCTATTTGTTCAATTAAATGAAGAGGTTCTATTTCTCGAAAAAGTCGACCGATGTTGATTTCATGTGGACGTCGTCTTAAACGAATGCCCCTAAAGGACCCCGTCTTGTTTCCGTATATCCCAGCGATGAAAGTGTCGCATCACTTTTCGTAAATGATTCGATGAAATAATATAGTGATCTGCAATATCTTCTATCTTTTTAAAGTCTTCTTGATTACTTCCTAAATAAAGCAATAATCGAATCGTATGATCGGTATATTGTGTGATCCTCATTTCAACCCTCCATTAATAATTCGACGAAAATGTGATAACACTGTTTTCTCAAGAAAAACGAGCGTATCCATTCAAAACCATTCAGTAATTTTTATTGAAATACACTTACAATAAGGTATTTATTAATAAATAGAGATTATCTTATTGTGGTATAGGGTATTGTTGAAAATGGTTCCTTAGGGATTATATACCATAAAAAAGAATGGAAAAGGAAGATGATTCACATAAATTACTTAAAGGAAGTAAAAGAAACCAATTATTTTGTATGACGGTTTGTCAAATTAAGCGCAACACTTCTTCGGAAAAGACCTCGTATGCAGTTTTCCA